>NZ_VFPG01000001.1:4281519-4893164 GCF_006716565.1 Nocardia bhagyanarayanae
GGCCCACCATGGGGATGTAGTACGGTCGCACGCCCAGCCTGCCTCGTAGTGCGTCCCAGAGGATCGCACCCAGCAGCTTCAGCGTGTCACCGGTCGAGCGTCCCTCGACCTTCTTCGGGAATCCGTTGAACGGGATCTGCGCCACCACGGCGGCGATCCGGGGATCGCTTGCGGCCACGGTGATTACGTGTGCGCCGCCCAGCGAGTTGCCCCACAGCAGCACCCTGCCGGGGTCGATGCGTTCATGTTCCCGAGCGAAGGCAACGGCGGCGGCGATATCGGACCGACTGTCGGAAAACGCTGATGGGCCTCGTTCAGGAAAGGAGTTCCCGTGCGGCGGCCCAGGCCCGGGCGAGCCCAAACTCGGCCAGGCCGCGTAGCAGGTCGCGGAAGGTCTCCTCGGTGGCCCCGGCTGCCCTGGCCAGCTCGGCGTGCAGGCGCATCGATTCACCCAGCGTCTGATAGAAGACATCCACGGTCAGGCACGCGATCGCCCGTTCCCGGACGCTGAGATGCGGGCGAGCCCAACGCTGAGCCAATTGGTCCTCGGTGAAGGCGGCCAGACCGGGATCCACATCCTCCAGTACGCGGACCGCGCGGGCCAGCGCA
The DNA here is from genome assembly GCF_006716565.1 of Nocardia bhagyanarayanae. NCBI lineage: Bacteria > Bacillati > Actinomycetota > Actinomycetes > Mycobacteriales > Nocardiaceae > Nocardia > Nocardia bhagyanarayanae. Next base: position 4,282,129 of record NZ_VFPG01000001.1, read on the forward strand.
CCGGTCAGCGGCACCGGCTCCACCGGCTCGACGTCCTGCGCTTCGGGCAGGCCGAGTTCGCGCAAGCGCTGCAAGGCGGGAACCAGGATGGGGTAGCCCACGTAGGGGGCCAGGTGACGGTAGAGCTCCCGGATGCCCTCGGGTTCGACGCCATTGGCGAGGGCCATCCGCACGTGCATGGCCAGGGGCAGGTCCAGGTGCGGGTGGCACAGGTCGGAAGTCAAACAGACGAAGGCTTTCTCGCGCATCGTCAAATGCGGCAGACCCCACAGGTTCTGCCCCGCACCGACGGCGAGCTGGGCGAAGACAGGGTCGAGGGCGGTCAGTGCGTCGGCTCCGGCGAGCTGGGTCATGGGTGCTCCGTTCAGGACAGGCCCAGCCCGCGGCGGCGCAGGGCATCGAGGGTGTACTGCGGGACGATGCGGCCGAGCGTGCCCATCAACCGCGACTTCTTGCCGACCGGATAGCGGGAACGCGGCCTGCGTGCGGTCAGCGCGTGCAGCACGGCGCGAGCGACCACGTCCGGGCTCGACCCCGAACGTTCCTCGTCGAGCCCGCTGCTGACCATTGTCCGGTAGTCGTTGCCGTACAGCCGTCTGCCCTCGGGCCCGAGGGAGGCCAAGCGGGGTTCGACCTCATCCTCGAGCTTGTCCACAGCCTCGGTGTGGATCGAGCCGGGTTCGATGAGAACCGCTCGCACGCCAAAGGGTTTCAGCTCCATGCGCAGTGCGTCGTTGATCGAGCGGATGGCGTGCTTGGAGGAGCAGAGCGGACCGCCGAAGGGTAGGGTGATCCAACTGCCCACAGAGCCGATGGTGACCAGTCGGCCGTGTGCGGCGCGCAGCATCGGCAGCATAGCCTGGGTGACGGTGACCTGGCCGAACACATTGACCTCGTACTGCCTGCGCCACTCGGCCAGCGGAACGAACTCGACCGGTCCAGTCACACCGATTCCGGCGTTGTTGACCAGCGCGTCGAGGCGGCCCAAGCGTTCGGCGACCTCGGCGATCCGGTCCGGATCGGTGATATCGAACTGGATCGGGGTGACGGTATCGCCGAGCGCCTGCCCGTCGGGCACCTTCCGCACGCCGGCGTAGACGGTGAAGCCCTCCTTGGCCAACAGCAGCGCGGTGGCCCGCCCGATACCGGTGGAGGCACCGGTCACCAGGACGGTCGCTGAGCGGGGTTCGGATCGTTTTGCCATAGCCGAACGCTACGACGACCGCGGTGCCGGTCGCGTCCGTCGAATGACTGGTCTGTGTCCGGGCTCGCATCGGTGAGGTGACGCGTGCCCGTCGTGAGGAGGGTGCCTGCCTCCCGGCAGTGCGCGCGGTTGTCGGCGCCATTTTCGGTGCGGGATTCTCGCCGTCCGCACAACACCGCATCCACCAGCTCGAACACCGCGTCCGCCCGCCGGGTCACACACCGATAGAACTCCTGGACGAGGCTGTGCCCCCCTGCTCGGTCGTAGGACCGCCGCGAACAACTCGACCTTCGAAACCCGCCGCCATGGACACGCTCGTCGAGTCGGATCGTGCCCACCATGCTCACCCCGACCAGGCAGAGACTATGCGGAGATTCACCAGTATCGACCTGCCCGACACGCCAGGTCGGCGGAGATTCGTCAGCAAACCGCGCTGGGATTCACCAGTGAAGCCGTGCGGCGCTGGACGAGGTAATCGACGGGAACAGACCAGGTCGACTCCGACTTGTGAACGGCGCCTTTACTTCTCGGTGCCAAGCAACTGACGACGGGGCGCGCTCACCCGGCATGAGGGGGCGTCTCAGCCCGACGCGGGGCCCGGTAGCGTGGCCGAGCGCTCAGCGGCATGAGAATGTGCTGTGTCGGGGAGATCAGATACCTTCCCGCGCATGGCATCCGTGTTGTCCCGAGCCGGTTGTTCGTACCGGTCGGGTCGGTACGGGGCTCGACCAGTCCAGCTCTGAAGGAAGCTTTCATTGCACGTCGACATCGAAGGCGCGGTTCGAACCGCGCGCATGGCCGCCGAGTTCGGCTGGACTTGGTACCTCGACAAGGATCTTCCCGGATTTTGCGATGTCGCGGGGTGGAGCCTCGGCGAATCCACCGAGTACCGCACGACCCTGCATACGAATCTGCGGCTGCAACGGCCCCATGCGTCGGTCACTCGACGGAAACGAATGTTCGACGAGATGTCAGTGCTCGTCAGCGACGAGATCGCCTCTTCTGCTTCATGGGCACAAAGGCAGCGATCTCTGGTCGATGGCTTCGCGGCCCTTGGTGACGGACTGTTTCCAGTCATGGGTAGTCCCACCCGATTGGCGCCGGGCGAAGACGCGATGATGAGTTGGGAACATCCGCGCGTATGGATCGAGCTGAAAGTTGTGTACAACACCGTCAACTTGAACCTCATCAGTCAGGAATGGCAAGCGACAGCAGATGCTGAAGCAAGATACGAGGCCGGTGACTGGTGAGCATTCGGGGTGCCGACATGAACGCGATGAGCCTCGATACCGCGTGGCGGGAGTTCTCCGCGGGGTTGGCGTTGGCCTTGTCGTGTATGCCCGCCGAGGCGTACTTGGTGCTCAACGCCTCTGATGGCCGGTATGCCCGCTTCTATGTGAGTACGCCCGTGTTGTGGTGCGAGATCGTTCACAATGACCAACTCGCCGAAGAACGGCGGATGCCGAAGCGAGTCGAAGCACTTCTGCAGGAACAAGGTTGGGCCGGGCCGGTTGACGGGGAGTCGGTCAACTGGCATCGCTTGGTCGCCTGGCCCGTGCCTTTCCGTGCCTACGAAATGGTCGCCGACCATGTATCGGTAGCGCTGAGTCAGGGTCTAAAGGTGGCCGATCCGACCGAGTTCGACATCGATGCCTGGATCAAGGGCTCGAACGAGACCTTCAATATCGCGGCCTTGACGGCTGTCGTAGAGAATTGACCACGACAGCCGCAACCAGACCGCGAGATGCCACCAGCCCGAGTGCGTACATCGCCTTGGCGTTGCCCGCATCGGCGGCGCGGCGGTACCAGGGGCTCTGCCTCCTCGATCTCATCTTGCGCAAGAAAGGGGACGGCGAGGGCGAGATACGGTCGGCGAACAGTGGTGTCGGTTAGAGGTGTGTCGCGGTGTGGACGAGGTCGGCAACGGCTTTGGATCTGCTGTGTGGCGGCCAAGCGATGACGGTCGTGACGGCCGGTGCGTCCGGCACGGGCACGACGGCGTGATCGTCGCGTAGCTGGGTTCGCAGTGACTCGGGCACGACCGCGCAGGCCAGTCCGAGTGCGATCAGTTGGAATAGTTGGGTGTGGTCGCGCACCTGCGGGCCGGGGCCGTCCGGATAGCTGCCATCCCGTGCAGGCCAGCGCGGCAGGGGCAGGTCCGTCAAGGTGTCGACCTCGGACAACCGCACATGGCCCCGGTCGGCGAGGGGATGTCCCGCTGGCAGGACCACGACCTGCTGTTCGGTGTGCAGATCCTCGGTGTCGAATCCGGCTGTCGTGTCGTAAGGCCGGTGGAGCAGAGCAACGTCGGCACGTCCGTTGCGTAGCAGACTTTCCGGCTGGCCTGGCCCGCAGAGCATCACCTCGACTGCCACGGCGCCCGGTTCGGCGGCGTAGGCGTGCAGCAGCTTCGACAACAGTTCGCTGGACGCTCCGGCCTTGGTTGCCAGCACCACACCGGGCTGGTCGGCCGCGGCACGGCGGGTTCGCCGCTCGGCGGCTTCGACCGCGTCGAGCGCGGTCCGGGCCTCCCGCAGCAGCACCGCCCCGGCCTCGGTCAAAGTGATGGCGCGAGCGGTGCGGTGTAGCAGGACGACTCCGAGCCGCCGTTCGAGCTGCTGGATGGCTCGCGACAGTGGTGGTTGCGCCATCGAGAGCCGTTGTGCCGCCCGCCCGAAGTGCAACTCCTCGGCGACGGCGACGAAGTATCGCATCTCCCGCGTCTCCACCACGTCATGGTATTCGGCGCTGACCACGACCGATACCCGTGCGGTATCGCCGCCCACCCGATCGGTCTTGGACGCCGCACCCGCAGCCGCAGCAGGATCGGCGGTGTGAGTGAACAGACGATCGCGCTGGTGACCGGCGCGAACAAGGGAATCGGATACGAAATCGCCGCCGGCCTGGGCGCTCTCGGCTGGCGAATCGGTGTGGGCGCGCGCGATCGGCAACGCCGCGACACCGCGGTGGAGAAGCTGCGCGCGGCCGGCACCGATGCGTTCGGTGTGCCGCTCGACGTGACCGACGACGCGAGTGTGGCCGCAGCGGCCGAATTGATCGCCGGCCATGCCGGAGGGCTCGATGTTCTGGTCAACAACGCCGCGATCACCGGCGGTATGCCGCAGACACCGACCACGGTCGGTCCCGCGACCGTGCGAGCTGTCGTGGAAACCAACGTGATCGGGGTCATCCGGGTCACCAACGCGATGCTGCCGATGCTGCGCGCTTCGTCCGCACCGCGGATCGTCAACATGTCCAGCAGCGTCGGCTCGCTCGCCCTGCAAACCACACCCGGCATCGACATGGGCCAGGTTCCCGCCGCCTACTTGGCCTCGAAGACCTTCCTCAACGCCCTCACCATCCAATACGCCAAGGAACTGGGCGATACCAACATCTTGATCAACTCCGGCTGTCCCGGTTTCACCGCCACCGACCTCAACGGCTTTCGCGGCGTCCGCACACCGCAACAGGGCGCGGCCATCGCGATTCACCTCGCGACCCTGCCCGATGGCGGACCGACCGGCGGATTCTTCGACGACGCCGGAACGGTGCCCTGGTGACGGGCACACCGGTGCCGGCAAGGTAGCGATCCCGCCGGGGTCGGCGTCGGAGTCGACCGATTCTCGATCGGCGACGAGGTGATCGGGTTCTCCGAGAAGCGGGCCGCCCAGGCCGAGTTGGTCCTGGTCGTCGTCGACCACCTCACTCTCCAGCGACCGGCCGATGAGGGATCAGATCCTGTTCAGCACGAACATCTGCGCCAACTGCGGGTAGCTGTTGTTGATGGCATATCGCTCCAGGTTCGACAACACCGCCTGTGCGTCGAAATCTTCGAACCCGACCAACTCGGCGGGTACGCCATGGCAGAGTGTCAGACCGGATTGCTCGACAAGCCACCGCACCGACACGTTCGTTCCCCACTCATTGCGGCGCCTGAGAGTGAACGGCTCGAGGTTCAGAAACAGATCCACAGACACCACGAATGCCCCACCGGGCCGCAGAATACGACCTACTTCGGTGAGAACCGCAACGATTTCATCGAGCGCCAGGTGTTCTATGGTCGACAGGCAGTAGACCAGGTCGACCGAGTCCGCCGCGATGCGGGCGTCCCGCAGTGTTCCAAGGTGCAGCCTTACTTGGGTGCCGAACCACTGGTTCATTTGCCGATGTGCCGCAATGGGATCCGTTATCGGAGCTTCCGGCGCACCGAATGGCAGAAACGGGTCGACATTGAGAACGGAAGCGCCGCACTGCGCGAGGACGAATTGGAAACCGGATAACGCGCCGCCGACCTCCACTACGTTCAGCCCTGGTTGCACCGGCCGGGCGTGAAATGCCCACGGATACTCCACGGATCGGGTCGTACTGTTGCGCTGTGCTGCGAAACAGCCTGCGGACAGAGCGTCATCGCGCGACACGACGCGGTCGAATCGCAGCCGTTCGCTGCCGAAACCGAAGGGCGCGCCCCACTGGAGATTCCATCGGCGGTAGCTGTCCGGCAGCGCACGTCGGGCCAGCATTACGACCTGCTCGTGCTCGAACGGGACGCGCCCGCACGGTCGATCATCATCTGATAACAACGCTCCAACTCCTGTGCGGCCGCGCCCCAAGTCGGGAGCGGCCCACCGCTACCACGCTGCTGCCGCGGCACCGACACCAGGGCTTTGACCGCGTCGGCGAACTCCGCCGCATCGTCGGCGATATTCAGGACTTCTCGCTGTGCCGAGGCGAGACCCTCGGCGCCTACACTGGTGGTGACAATCGCCGCGCCTGCTCGAAGTGCCTCGAGCACTTTGACTTTCACGCCGCCACCTACCCGGATCGGGCATACCACGACATGAGCCGAGCGGTAGAGCGCGTCGAGATTCGGCACGAGCCCGACTACTCGCACACCGGCGGCAGCAGCGCGATCAGCCAATGTCCGCGAGCTCGTATTCCCGACGAACGCGACGTCGATATCCGTTGTTCCCGAACGCAACCGCGGCAAGATCTCGTCGAGAAACCATTCCGCTCCGTCACGGCTGGGCCAGTAGTCGAAATTGGCGACATAGGCGATCAGAGGCGGTCCGGTCGTGCTCACCGGCGCGCCTTCAGTGCCCACCCCTCGCGGTAGCGTCGGCTCGTGATCGGCGCCATTGCCCACCACGTGGACATCGAGGTTCGCCTCGTCGGTCAGCATCCGTAATCGATCCTCCGGACTGACAGCGACAACGGATTCGGCGCGCCGCCACGCCTCCCGCTCGAAAGTCCTGGTCCGAAGCACCTGCTCCAGCAACATCTTTCGGCGCATGCGATCAATCGTCAACTCTGCTCGCTGTAGTAAGAGCGCATGCTCGACATTCTGAGTTCCGAGCAGGATCGGCCCGGGCCAACCGCCGGGCAGATGCTGCATGAGGTAGTAGCCTTCGACGTGGACGACGTCGGGCCTGTGCCGACGCAGACCACGTGCTATCTCCGCCGATGCGGATGCCGACGCGTGACGCGCAACGTGCCATGGTCGTGCATCGCCGCCGATCGGTGGCACTTCGGGGGCTTGAATATCAGTCGGCACCAATCTTATTCCGTGACACCGAGAGCGCAGGCGCCTCACCAACTGGCGATCCTCGTCGAACGTCTTTGTCACACAGATCATTTCGACGTGATGCTGGTCAGCTATACGCTCCATCAGCTCCAGTTCGCGGCGTCGTCCGCCGCTGGTAGCCACATGGGGCAGATGGCTGGTGACGACAGTTATCCGAAGGGCTTCCTTCATCGCGCCGTCAGCCATTCCGCCACGCTCGCAGCCCTGCGGTGTCCGATTTCGCCCAGAATCATCTGCGCCTCCTCCCCGAAGCGGCGTCCCTGTTCGCCTGTTCCGGCCCGTGCGAGCCCGAACAATGCGAGCCCCAGCAGGTCTCGGCGTTCACGCTGCTCCGCGATGCGTCTGGCCTGCTCGAATGCGGTTCGAGCGTCCGTGACATCGCCCGTCGACAGAAAGACCTCGCCGAACTCGAGTTCTATCAGCGCCGTGTGAATCCCGCCCGGTTCCCGTGCTGCCCGCTCCCGTCCCTCCCGCAGAGAAGCCAATGCCTCCGGGAACCGTCCGGCCAGCCGGTACATCCGCGCGCGGTATTCCAAGGCGTCGAGCAGTGGCTCCGACATCGCGCCCTTCCGTGCGATGTTCTCCGCTTGTTCCAGGTGCTCGACAGCCTCCGGCCTTTTCGCATCGATCTCGATGTCGGCCAAAGCGCCGAGGCATCGGCTCATCTTCTCCTCGTGACCGAAACGGCGCGCGAGTTCGAGTCCATACCGGAACTGCTGCTCGGCCTCATCAGTCTGTCCGGCGTCGCGCAGCGCGTGGCCGAGATTCGCCGCAAGCGACATTCGCTCCCGGTGGCCTGTGCGCTCGGCGAGCACGATCGCCTCACGGCAGAACTCGATCGACTCACCGTATTGGCACCGCCGGCGCGCCACTACCGCCAGTCCCTGTAAACCGTCGATCATCCGGTCGGCACGACCTTCGGCCCGAGCGAGTGCCAGGCATTCGCGGAAGCTTTCCTCGGCCGCCCCCACATCTTCGGCCGTGACCTGCATCCAGCCGCGCACCTGCAACAAGTCCGCCGCGACCGCGGGCTCGCCCACCGAGCGCGCGACTTCAACGCCTCGGTCCAGGGTCGCCAATGATGTCTCGAGCCGACCACTCACACCCAGCGACCAGCCGAGTCCATGCAGCGCCAGTGCCTCGGACCGTACTGAACCGATCTGCTCCGCAGTGCTCTTCGCCTGCTCGAAGTGATCGATTGCTTCCGGGATCCGACCCTGCATGGCGGTCACCCAGCCCAGACCGATTCGGATGTCGATCGACAGTTGACTATGGGGCCGCGCCAGCCGCATCGCCTGCGTGAGATACCGGTTCGACTCGGCGAGATCGCCGCGTTTGTCGTGCACGCGACCGAGGAAGTACACGAGTCGCGCGTCGTCGGGCCCCAGCTGGTCGAATGTGGGAAGTACTCGCTCGAGCTGCTCACCAGCGAGCGTGTACAGCCCGCGTGCGTCCAAGAAGTCGAACAGCGCCAGGACGCCGCGCTTGACCAGATCGTTCTCCCGCTGCTCACTGGCCGTGCGGAACGCCTCGAGGATCACGGGCAGCTCGCGTTCCAAATCCTCGAAATCGTCCCGATGGGATTCGACGTACTCGACGAAGTAGTTGATCATCCGGATGTTCACCTCGGGATGTGGTGTCAGAGCCGCCCGTGCGTAATCGCTGATCGTTTGGTGCAGTGTGTATCTCCCAGGACCGATAGGCTCCAGTAGGCCCGAGTCGGTGAGCTCATCCAGCTCCGCCTCCGTCGTACCGCCGACGGCGATCACCGCATCCTCACCGATGCTGACCGGCTTCGGCGGGAAGACACCGAGATCGCCCAGTAAGCGCCGAGCCGGCTCGGTGAGAGCGTCGACGCTGAGCTGGATGATCGACTGCAGCGACAGTGGTGTGCCTTCGCCGAGGCCGGGATGCCGGCTCAGGATGCCGATCGGCGCAGTCAGCCGCAGCAGATCGCCGTGATCCTGGCTCAGTCGGCGAACCGCGGTTCGGATTCGCCGTGGCTGTCCGGTGTGCTCGGCCACCCGCAACTGCCTACCGATCAGAGACAGCGCGAGCGGCAATCCCCCGGAAAGCCGGATCAGATCGCCTACTGCGTCGGGTTCGGTGGCGACTGCGATGGGGGCCAGCCGACGCAGCATCTCTCTCGAATCGGTATCGCTCAGCTCCCTCAGTGTGCACAGTTCGCCGTCACCGAATCGGAGCGCAACCTCTGGAATCCGAGTCGTCAGCAGATGCGCGCAGTTCGGCCCGCCGATGCGCAGCGTGAGCGCGTCCTCGATATGCCACGCGTCATCGATCACGATGAGCATGCGCCGGAGTCCGATCGCATCGCGGATTTGGGCGGCGCGGCTGGTCAGCGCCACCTGCTCGCCGGCTTGTTGTGCCAATCCCAGTGCTGACGACCAGGCTGCCAGCGCCGCGCGCAGGTCCGGTTCGCGCCCCAACCCGTGCCAGAGGACGCCATCGGAAAATCTGCCGAGCACCACCGGATCGTGCGCCAGCGCGATGGCAACGGCGGTCTTCCCGACACCCGGCAATCCGTTCACCGCGGAAATCGGCAGATTCGCACCCGACAGCAAACGTTCACGGAGGGTCGTGAAATCGCCATCACGCCCGACAAGCGAATTCTCCGCCATGGGCGGTGCCAGGTACGGGACGGTCGATCGACCGTTGTCGAAAACGAGGGTGACTGTGTTGTTGTTTCCCTGGACGACTCCCTGCACTGTCTCCGCCACGACCTGATTGGGCCGCCCAGCCGAAGTCGCCATGGAACTCAGCTTCCAGACGGAGGCTGCTGACCGAACGTCATGGACACCTGATTGCTATTTCCCTGGACCAGTCCTTGCACATCGCCCGCGACGGCGATCTGGAATCTTCCGGCCTCGGCCTCCTCAGGGAGGAGCAGCGTCATCAATTCTCGAGCCTTGCGGACGAGTTCGACATCCTTGGCGGCGTCGGCGGCTGTGAGCTCCGCTTCCAACGGCCCGCGCCAAACGTCGGGTTGCTCTTCGTGTCGAGCCAGAATGAGTTCACCACCCGGTCGACGCGCGAACAACCGGGCGACCTGCGCCTTCAGCCCGGCGTACAGGCTTCGGACCGCATCCGTCGCCGACTCTTGGAGGCTGGCAGCGGCTCCTGCGGCCAGCGCTGTGGCAATGAGCGTTACGGGGTCCATCGGACACCCCTCTCCGAATGTGCACACTCGATGGCCTCTGGCCCAGAACAAGTTTCGCTGCCCCATACCCCATGGGCGACGCCGAACAAGCATATCCATCGAAAGCGTGGCCCTCAGGCGTTTTCGGCCCGGCAGCCCCGGTTCAGCAGAGCGGACGCCACGGGTTCCGGGGGTGCGTTGCTCCCCGGAACGTTTCGGTCTCGTCTATCGGGCTAGTAACGGGCCTGCGCGCGAAGACGATCGACCATTGGACATCGGCGCGCGGAGGGGACGAGCATGATGATCGACCCGTGATGCGGTGGGGCCTCGCCTCGGTGCGGCTCCACCTCGCGCTCGCCTTTGTGTTCAGAACATGAACAGTGCGCGGTCCGCGTCCGGGATCCAGCTCTCCGCCGCGGTGTCGCGGTTGTAGTTTCTCGCGACGTGCTCGACGAGGTGGGGAAGTCCGGGGTGCGGGTTGCGGGCGGACCACAGGAGCGCCAGGGGATAGGCGGGCGTCGGGTCGAGGATGGTGACGCGGCGGATGTGGGGATGCCAGGGTGTGCGGCCGCCGTCGCCGGTGAAGGTCATCAACGACGGTGATTCCGCGATGCGTTCGACGATCTCGGTAAGGCCCTCCAACCGCCCGCCGGTGTCGATGCGAATTCCGCTGTAGGCGGAGAGATCTCGGTAGAAATCGGCCCATTCCGACGGCACCGCTGCCCCCGGCACCCAAGCCGGATACTCGGCGGCCTCACATAATGTCACCGAGGTGCGGCCCGCGAACGGGTGATCCTTGCCGACCAGCAGGTGCAGTGGTTCCAAATATGCTGGGGCAGAAGTGATGTCGGACCCGAGCGGGACGGGACCGCCGTGGGCGCGGGCGAATGCCGCGTCGACGTGTCCGCCGCGCAGGGCATCTCGCGAGGTTGTTATCGCGTTGGAGACGACGATCTCGGTGTCGATGTGCGGGTGCTGCGCGAGATAGAAATCCATCAGCTCGGTGGCGGCCATGCGCTTGCCGAGCACCGCCACCCGCAACGGCCGCACCTCCTCCCGCACCGCGCGCACCGCGGCGTGCGAGGCCGCGAGGAGCGTGCGCGCGTGCGGCAGCAGTCGCGCGCCCGCCGCGGTCCGCACGGTGCTTCCGTGTCCGCGCTCGAACAACGTTGCACCGAGCTGTGTTTCGAGCTTCGCGATGCGTTTCGACACCGCCTGCTGGCTGATGCCGAGAACGTCCGCGGCGTAACTGAACTGTCCCTCGTCGGCCACCGCGACGAAGGCGCGCACCGCCGCGAGATCGAGATCCACCGCACCCTCCTCCGACAATCACGGTCGCTTCGCTGGAAGGGTAGTTCGGCAGACGGCCGCTGGATCGATCGCCGCCAACCCGACGGGCGATCGTTCCGGGGACGCGCGAGCGGCGATCGGTGGGTGGGCCACCGATCGCCGGTCGTGCTCAGGGAGTTTTCATCGCGACAGCGAGTTGCGCAGGTCGGTGAGGGTGGTGCGGCGCTCGTGGGCGATCCAGGCGAAGATCGCGGCGAGGACCAGGGGGAAGATCGCCATCGAGGGCTTGTCGGCGATGAAGGCCTGGGTTGCGGCGGCGAGCACGGTGAGAACGGACAGGCCCGCGGCGGCGAGGGCGCTGAGGCGGGGCACCATCAGGCCGATGCCGCCGGCGACCTCGGCGAGGCCGATGAAGATGAGCAGACCGAGGGGGATGGTCAGATTCTCGGGGGCGTTGTCCGCCAGGGTGTTCGGTATCACGAGCTTGGGTCCGCCGGAGGCGATGATGAAGAACAGGCCGAGCAGGATCTGCAGGGTCCACAGGACGCGGTTGCGGATCTTGCCGGGACGGTAGGTGAGGTGGTTGGCGAACGTGGCGGTGGCGGTGGTCATTTCTGGTCCTTCTGGTCGGTCGCGCCGGGTTGGTAGCGCGTTCAACCAATAGGACGGAGCACCGTCGGAGGATTCATCGCTGTCCGCGAAAGTTTTCGGACGGGATCGGCTGGAGCGATGGTGTCGGCCGACGCGGGACGCGCCGATTTCGCGCTCGACGCCGCGCGATGGATCAGTCCCGGTAGATCGTTACATAGGCGTTCGTCGCGGTCCCGATACTCATCGGGCCCAAGCACGAGGCCGTACCCTGGCCGGACGGGCCGAAGGAACCACTCCACGAACCCTGGTAGGGGCCGATGGCCATGAGCGGAAAGGCGTTGGGCACGCCGTGCAGGCCGAAGCACTCGACGACCAGGGCGTATTCCCGCCCAGCGGGTCCGTCGTCGTGGCACTTCGCCGTCGCGCCGACCAGGTCCCGCGTGACAACACAATCCTGCGGCGCGGCATGAGCCGCACCGGATCCGAGCACCGTGGCGAAACCGGAAATCACGGCGGCGGCAACTACAGCTGTCGTCGTTCTCATGCGAAATCCCTTCTGCCACATTGCTGCACTGTCGCTTGGCCATCGATTTCCAACGGTGAGTCGTTACAACGGAGAGATTGCGCGGCAGCGCTTGCGAGCGATGGTGCGGTAGGTTGTGGCGGCTATGAGGAGTCGCGATGAGGTCATGGACCGAATCGATCAGGTGTTCGCGGGCTCGCTGCCACTCACCGAGGACGAACTCACACCGCCGAGCATCGACGCGCCGTATGTCATCGAGCATTTTCACGGCCGGTCGCGCGCGGACATCGACCGCTCGAGCTTTCTGCCCGGCCTGCACATGGAAGACTTCACATACATGACCGCGCAGGCGGTCGAGTACTACCTCCCGGCGGTGCTGAAGCTGATGCTGATCCAACCGTACGACTTCGAGCTGTGGATCCATCTCAGCAGCTTTCTGGGGAGTGCGCGGCGCGACGGCGAGACGACCCTGCGCGGCCTCCGCCCCGCACAGCACGCGGCGATCGCGGACTGGTTCGAGCTGCTGTCCCGCGAGATCGCTGAGGGGATCGGATTCGATCGCAAGGACGCCACGAAGCTGGCGCGGCTCTATCGGCGGCTCGCGAACGCCGCGGCATAGCGTTCGGCGGGTCGTAAATCGCCGACCGGAGGGGGCTATCTCGAGCGCTCGACATGAGGGAGGCTGGGGGATGGGATGTCGGACGAGTCCGAAGCGGTAGACCGTCCATACGGTTGTTCGAATCGAATGTGCAAACAGACGTTCGAGACTGTTCGCTCTGTATCCGATCCCCATGATCGCCGGACTCGAGCCTGCGATCGCGGTGGGTTGGGGGAGAGGGGAGATCATGCGCTGGTTCGCGGCGGCGTTCCTTCTGGTCGTGTCGATGGTGTGGCCCGTGCCGAGTTCCGTCGGCGCGGAACCCGCGGTCGGCGCGAACTGGCAATCGGAGCTCGATCGGGTCGTGCTCGCCTCCGGGGTGCCGGGCGCGCAGCTGGTGGTGAGCGGCGACTCGGGCGAGATGCGGCTCAACAGCGGGGTGGGCGATGTCGGCACCGGCGCCCCGTTCCCCGACGACGCGCGGGTGCGCATCGCGAGCAACACGAAGTCGTTCGTGGCCGCCGTCGCCTTGCAGCTGGTCGGCGAGCGGCGCGTCGAGCTGGACTCGCCGATCGAGGCCTACCTGCCGGGTGTGGTGACCGGGCCGGGTGGCGACGGGCGCCGCATCACCGTGCGCAATCTGCTCCAGCACACCAGCGGCATCCCCGATTACCTGACCGAGGTGGACCTCGACAGCGTGGCGGGCATGCAGCGCTACCGTCCGGCGTCCGAGTTGATCGAGACCGCGCTGGACCGGCCTGCCGAGTTCGAGCCGGGCGCCCGATGGGGTTACTCCAACACGAACTATCTGATCATCGGCTCGATGATCGAACAGCTGACCGGCCTGCCGGTCGGCGTCGAGGTGACGCGGCGGATCATCCTGCCGCTCGGACTGCAGGAGACCTACTGGCCGCTGTATCCGCTGGAGCAGGTGGTGCGGGGACCGCATCCTCGCAACTACCTCGTCGTCGGAGCGGAACGCGTCGATATCACCGACATCGATCCGAACTGGGGCCTCGCCGACGGCGCGATCGTCGCCAGCGGACGGGACTTGAACCGCTTCTTCATGGCACTGATCACGGGCCGGGTGGTCGCGCCCGCGCAACTCGAGCAGATGCGCACGACGATTCCCAGCGGGGTGCCGTTGCTCGACCAGGAGATCGGGCTCGGGCTGTTCCGCAGGGTGAATCGGTGCGGCATCGAGACGTGGGGCCACGGCGGCTCGATCGCGGGCAGCAGCGTGGTGGGTGCGGCCACCGAACGGCACGCGGTCACCATCGCGATGAATCAGCTCCCCAGCCTCATCTCCTCGCTGGCTCCGCACGGGGGAGTGCAGGACGTGATCGACATGGTCCTGTGCGACCTCGCCCGGTGAGCGCCGGTGGGACGAGCCCGGCCGAATCTCCGGTCGACAAGCCGACGATGCCGCGAAACCGCTGTGCGCCGATCCGCGACGGTGAATGACGAGGCGACGTACCGGGAGACCGGGAACTCCCCGCACGGGACGGCGGAGCTGCTGATCGCCGGGCCGCAGTACCGGCGCGAGGGGACGATCCGGCAGCCCTAGCCGAGGCTGAACGGCGCGCCCCAGACGGTGAGATGGGAGGCGACGTTCGCGGTTTCGATTTCGACGCGGATGAAGGCTCGGGCTTGGGCGTAGCCCGCGCAGCCGGTCAGCGCGATGGTGGAGTCGGCCCAGGTGACCGAGGCGGTGTTGCCGCGAAAACGGTTGACGGGCTTGTGATCTTCGTTGCCGAAGTCGTCGGGAACCTCGACGTCCAGCAGGTAGAACGAGCGGGTCTGGCCGGGCCCGAGCGAGAGCGCGCCGCCGGACTCCGCGCCGGCGTTCGGGCGGACGTTCTGCCCGTCTCGCCAGCTGAGCCCGCCTTCCACGCCCCCCTCCACCCCGCCGCCGGAGATGTCCACCTGGCAGCCGACGGTGTAGCCGGGGATGAGCTTGCCGCCCGGCCGGTCGCCCGCGCCGGTCACCTCGACGTGCGCGCTGCCGGACACCCAGACGTTGCGGTGCAGCGGCGTTCCGCCGAGGGAGGGGTTGATGGTCACCGATTCGCCGGTCAGGCGCACGGTGACCACTGTCCCGTCCATGAGCGTCTGCACTTGGTGGGCGCCGGGTAGCGGCACCACCACGTCGGCGCCCGCGGTGCCGCAGGCGAGTGCGGCGACACCCGTCGCCACCACCGCTGTGGCTCGTCCGATCTGCTTGCGACAGTTCATGATTACCCTTCGATCTCGGCCCGCCCGTCAGGACGGGGCGGGTGCGTCGTCGTGTTCGGGCGCCGCCGGATCCTGGACGAAATCCCGGCGGCGGATCAGGAAGAGCGCGGCGGCGCCGACGATCACGCTGGCCAGCCCGCCGATGGTCGCCACGGCGTGCAGACCGGACACGAACGCTCGGTGCGCGGCGTCGGTCAACTCGGCCGCGTGCGCGGCCGAGGTCTCGGTCGTCAGCCGGTCGATGGATCCGGCCGCGACCGCGTCCACCGCGGCGGCGGGCACCGGCTGCCCGGACAGACTGTCGGCGATCCGCGCGTGCGCGACCGCGCCGAGCACCGCGACGCCCAGTGCCGAACCCACTTGCTGGAAGGTCTCGTTCACGCCGGAGCCCATGCCGGAGTCCTCCGGTGCGACGATGGCGACCGAGGCGTTGGCCCGCGGCGGATTGAACAACCCCATGCCGATGCCCGCGACCAGGAACGGCACCAGGGCGGCGGTCCAATCGTCCTCCGGGCCGATGGCGTTGAGCAGCAGGAACCCGATACCGGTGAGGATCAGCGCCGCGCCGATCAACCGGTTGGTCGCGACCCGCACGCTCAGCACGCCGCCGAGCACGCCCGCCACCAGCAGCATCGCGGTGAGCGGCAGGAAGCGCAGCCCGGTCTCGATGGCGGAGTGGCCGAGCACGCCCTGCATCCACAGCACGCCGAACAGGATCACCGGGATGACAGCGAAATTCAGGACGAACGTCGCCGCCGACAGCGCGTCGAAGGTGCGGTTGGCGAACAGCCCGAGATCGAGCATGGGATGCCTGCCGCGGCGCTGCACCAGTACGAACGCGGCGACCAGTACGACGCAGCCGGTGAAGCACAGGATGGTCGAACCCGCCGTCCACCCGGTCACCGGACCGCGAATGATCCCGTAAACCAACAGGAACAGCGCGGACGAGAACAGCACGAGTCCGGCCCGATCCACCGGCCTGCCGCCCCGGCGTGCGCTCTCGGGCACCTTCGCCAGCACCACGAGCAACGCCACCAGCCCGGTCGGCACGTTCAGGTAGAACACCCAGCGCCAATCGATCTCGGTGAGCGCGCCGCCGACCAGCGGTCCGGCGGCGACCGAGACTCCGGTCGTCATGCCGAACAGGCCGAACGCGGTACCGCGCTCCTTGCCGGTGAAGGCCGCGGCGAGCATCGCGGGGCCGACCGCGTAGAGGATGGCCGCGCCGACGCCCTGGACGCCGCGCGAAAGATTGAGCAGGAGCGGACTTCCCGCGACACCGCATGCCACCGACGCCGCGGTGAACACCACGAGGCCGGCGGCGAACAGGCTGCGCCTGCCGACCCGGTCCGCCAGCGAGCCGCTGGTCAGCAGGCACGCGGCCATGCCGAGCGCGTAGGCGTCCACCACCCATTGCAGCGCGCCGAAGCTGGCCGACAGGTCGGCCTGGATGGCGGGCAGCGACACGTTCACCACGGTGATGTCCAGGGTGAGCATGAAGGTGGAGACGCAGACGGTGGCGAGCACCCACCACCGGCTCGGATCGCGCACCGGTTCGAGCGCCGCCGAACTCGCCGTGGTGACGGGGCGTGTGGTGGTCATGGGGTCTCGCTCCAGCCGTGCAGTAGGAAGACGGGGTGTTTGTGCGCCTCGGCGGCGAACACGGCGGGCGCCGAGCGCGGCGAGGCGTCGAAGTACGGGATCGTCACCGGCGCCCTCTTGACGTACTGGTGCAGCACCTGCCCCGCGCGGTCGCCGTGCACGGCCTCCGCCCACACCCGCTGTTCGTCGTGGCCGCGGCGCAACAGAACGACGTCGCGTGCGCGCACGTTGTGCACCCAGCCCACCTCCCCGTAAGGGGAGACGAGCCACCGCTGTCCGTCGAATTCGATGATGCGGACCGGATTTCGGCGCGCGAGGCCGCTGCGCCTTCCGATGGTCTCCAGGATGTACATGCCGTCCGGTCCCGCGCCGCGCGCGGCCAACGCCATCACGGCGCGGTTGAGGACCTTACGGACCGGACCGGCTTGGTACTTCGCTGCCATGAGCTATGTCCTTCCGGGGCGGCGGGCCCGGCCAGAGGAGTCGACCGGGCCCGCCACGAAACCGGCGATCACCGCGACAGCGCTGTCGAGGTCGCCGCCGTGGCGCCGAGCGCATCTGCCGGTTCGATGCCACTCGGCCGGCCGGCACCGCCGGGCTCCGGAGCCGCGTCGGCTCCAGGTTCGGGAATTCCGTACTTCTGCCACCAGGCGGCCAGCGGCTTGGGCGCCCACCAGGCCTTGTCGCCGAGCAGCCGCATCGTGGCGGGCACCAGCAGACCGCGCACGATGGTGGCGTCCAGGAAGATGGCGAGCACCAGGCCGACGCCGATCATCTTCACGATGGTGATGCCGGAGAACACGAACGCGCCGAGCACCACCGCGAGCAGCAGCGCGGCGCTGGTGATCAGTCGCGCTGTGTGCCGCACGCCGAAGGCCACCGACTCCACCGGATCGCCGCTGCGCAGGTAGTGCTCGCGAATGCGCGCCAGCAGGAACACCTCGTAGTCCATGGCCAGACCGAAGGCGATCGCCATGATCATCATCGGCATGTTCGCGTCCATGAATCCCGCTGGAACGAAATTCAGTGGGCCGGAAAGGAACCCGTACTGGAAGATGAGCGCGACGATGCCGAAGGTGGCGAACAGCGAGAGCAGGTTCATCAGCACCGACTTCAGCGGAAGCAGCACCGAGCCGAAGGCGAGGAACAGCACCGCGAACGACACCACCGTGACGATCAGCAGCATCCACGGCAGCCGCTCGGCGAGCATGTCGAGCAGGTCGGCCACCGCCGCCGGGCGGTTGGTGAACGACGCGGTCGCCTCGGCGGGCGGCTCGACGGCCCGCAGTTGGCGCACCACGTCGCGGATCGGCGCGTCCATCGAGTCCAGCGAGTAGCCGAGCGTGACGCGGGCCAGGTCGCCCGCCGTTCCCGTGACGGCGGCGCTGTCCACGCCCTGCACCGCGCGCAGGCGGTCGAGATAGCCCGAAAGCGCTTGCTGGGCTTGCGGACTCGCGGCATCGCCGGGCATGTCGACCACCGCGGTGATCACCTTGGTCGGATCGAGCGGGAAGTCGCGATCGAGCTCCTCGGAGACGACCCGGCTGTCGGTGCCCGCGGGCAACGCCCAGTCGGCGGGCCGCGACCAGGTCGCACCCAGCAGCGGCAGACCGAGCAATACCAGCACCAGGCCGATGCTGCCCGCGGCGAGCACCGGACGGCGCATGACCGCGTGCGCGACCTTGTACCAGCGCGCGCCCGGCTCGCCGCCGCGCTTGCCGAACGACGGCAGCGGGATCCGCAAGGAGTTGATGCGCAGGCCGGCGAAGCGCAGCAGGGCGGGCATCACGATGAGCGCGCCGAGCACCGCGAACAGCACCACGCTGACGCCGGAGTAGCCGAGCGAGGTGAGGAACCGCGACGGGAAGATCACCAGGCCGCCGAGGGTGACCGCGACGGTGATGCCGGAGACGGCGACGGTGCGACCCGCGGTGGCCATGGTGGTGCCGATGGCGTCGTCGACCGTGCGGCCCGCGGCCAGCTCGTCACGGAATCGGTTGACGATGAGCAGCGCGTAGTCGATGGCGAGGCCGAGGCCGAGCAGGACGACCAGGTTGATCGAGAAGGTGGACAGGTCGGTGAACGTGCCGACCACCCGCAGCACCGCGAGCGAGCCGACCGAGACCACCACGCCGACCGCGAGCGGCAGCGCCGCGGCGATCGCGCTGCGGAAGATGATGATCAGCAGGATCAGCAGCAGCGGGAACGAGATCAGCTCGGCGCGGGCGAGGTCTTCCTCGGTGATGTCGTTGAACTGATCGTTCACCGCGACGAGGCCGCCGAAGCGGACCTCGAGGCCGGGCTGGTCGAAGAGGTGCTCGATCTCGCGCCACACCACGACCCGGTCTTCCTCGATCTGGCCGGGCAACTGCATGGAGATGTAGGTCTTGTGCCGGTCGGCGGAGACGAAGTCCGGCGAGCCGGTGGTCCAGAACGTCTCCAGCCAGGTGTAGGAGCTGCGCGGGACCTTGGCGACCGCGTCCTCGACCTGCGCGCGGAAGCGCGGATCGTCGACGGTCATCTCCGCGCTCTCGTACATGACCACTACGTCGGCGACGTGCCTGCCGAGGGTGGTTTCCAGGATCTCGTCCGCGTGGGACGACTCACTGGTCGGATCGTCCAGTCCGGCGCCGCCGCCGAGCAGGTTTCCCGCACCGGAGCCCCAGAGACCGCCGAGCAGGATGAACAGAACGGTGCCTACCACCACCCATCTGCGATGGGCGGCGGACCACCTGCCGAGTTTCTCGAACACGATTCCTCCACCTATATAGAGTCGTACTATCCACTACAGGTAGTGCTGCTATCTATTTCTGGAATGCTACGGCCGGTTGCCAAGCGCGGCAACAGCAATCAGACGAAGGCCAGCGCCCGCACCGGCGCGCCGAAGCCGCCGCGCAGCTTCGCGGCGCCGACCACGAGGGTCGCGCCGCTTTCCGGGACCGTGTCCAGCGCCGCCAGATTCTCGATGCCGTACCGGCCGGAGCGCAGCAGCATCCGGTGCACCATCGGCTCGAATCGGGTACCGACATCCAGGCTGCTTGTGTCGGTGCCGAAGCCGACGATGGAGCGTTCGGTGAGCAGGAATTCGGCGGCGTCGGGGCCGATGCCGGGAATCAGCAGGGCCAGCCGCAGCGGGTCGAAGGGCAGATAGGCGGCGGGATCGTGGACGCGGTGGTACCAGCCGGTGTCCATCGCGACGAACGCGCCGTCGGGGATGCGGCCGTTGCGCCGCTCCCAGTCGAGCAGGTCCTCCACGTGCAGTTCGGTCGTGTTGTCCTGGGCCGCTCGCTCGGCGATGCGGACTACGCACAGCGGCGCGACCAGGTTCTCCACCGGGATCGCGTCGGCGCGCGCCAGGCCGCGCTGGGAATGCGCGGGCACGTCGATGTGAGTTCCGGTGTGCTCGTTCATGGTCCATTCGGCGGTGTTGAAGCCGATGATCTCCTCGAACATCACCTGACGCTGCACCGGCCGGCGCACATACAGGTTGAACACCGGGAAGTCCGGCCCCACCGCGTGGGTCAGGTCGCGCACGGTGAAACCGCTCAGGTTCAGCGGTTGTGCCTGGGCGCGCGGTGCGCCGACCACCCCGGCGGCGGCCGACGCGCCCGCGATGCCGAGCGCCGCGCCCAGTGCGGTGCGCAGCGCGCGGCGACGGCCGATGCCCTCGGCGGCGATCGCGCCATGGCCGTGCTCGTGCGTCGCCCTAGCGCCGAGTTCACGCGGGGCTCGCGCACCGCGTCCGTTGTGCGCGGCAGCGTGGTATCCGTGGTGATCGACGGCGTCGTGCCCGTTGTACGTGGCGGCGCCGTGTCCGTTGTGCGCGGTCGCGCTGTGCCGGTGGTCCGCGGCAACGCTGTGGCTGTCCGCGGCGCTGTGGCCATGGTGTGCGGCGGTGCTGCGCGCGTTGTGCGGTGGGACACCGTGGTCGTGGCGCGCGCCCTCGTCGTGCTCGTGGTGCGCGCCTGCGTGGTGTCCGTGCCCGGTGCACAGGTCGTCGTGCGGCGGCGCCTCGGCCAGGGCGGCGGCGAGGATCTGCGGGGAGCACATGTCAGGAGACCTTCCGTCCGAGCGGGGTGGGCGCGACACCGTGCGGTGCGCGGAAGCCGGGCAGCTTGCCGAGCAGTTCGTCGAGGTCGAGCGTGGGGGAGGCGTCGGCGACGTAGCCGTCCGGCCGGATCACGATCAGCCTGCAGCCCGCGAGTTCGTGTTTGGGCGCGAAGCCGGGCGGGGCGTAGAACACCTCGCCGAGGTCCGGCGCGGTCTCGGCCGACGGATCACCGGGCACGATCACGTGCAACCGGAAAGGCAAGCCCGACTCCGTGATTTGGGCGCGCAGCATCGACACCCGACCGGCGTCGTCCGCCGACGGCGTCGCGTCGAGCACCGCGAGCAGCACGTGCCCCGGCCCGGAGAGCAACTGGCGCAGCCCGGTCGCCGCGCCGTCCGGTCCGACGACCGCCGCCTCGGGAATCGCGCGCCCGAGCGCCCGCCGTCCGCCGCGCTTGCCGACGGCGGGGCTGTGCCGGTAGTCGAGCTCGTACTGGGCCAGCGAGGGCACCAGCCGCTTCTCCAACAGCCCGCTGCGGCTCAGGGTGCCGAGCACCAGATCGCGCACCGCGCGCCCCGGACGCGAACCCACGGTCCACAGTTTGGTCTGCCGGTCGGCGGCCTGGATCACCTCGCGCGCGATCGGCATCCGCTCGGACTCGTAACCGGCGAGCAGCACCTCGGCGTCGGCGCCGCCGCTGATGATCGCCGCCAGCTTTCCGCCGAGATTGGCCGCGTCCTGGATGCCGGTGTTGAGGCCTTGGCCGCCCGCCGGGCTGTGCACGTGCGCGGCGTCGCCCGCCAGCACGCAGCGGCCCTTGCGGAAGGCGGCCGAGTGCCGCATGTGCACCAGAAACCTGGTGGCCCACCGCAGTTCGTGGATGCGGATGGGATAGGGCGCGCGCTTGTCGGCCAGCTGTTGCAGGTCGTCGACGGTGGGCGCGGCGTCCGGATCGCCGCCGATGCCGCTGGCGTCGGCGAAGACCCGCACCTGACCGTCCGGCAGCGGCACGACCACCAGCACGCCGTCCGGGTGCAGGTGATAGTGCGCCTCGCCCGGCGGCACCGGCGCCGTGATGACGCCGTCGCCGAGCGTGTAGGACTGCGGATAGGTGCTGCCCTCGAAGGTGATGCCGCTCAGGGCGCGCACCGCGCTGTGCGCACCGTCGCAGCCCACCACCCACTGGGCGGTGAGTCGTTCGTCGGCGTCGTCGTGGCGCAGCAGTACCTCGACGTGCTCGCCCCGATCGGTCAGCTCCACCAGCTCGGTGCGCCACTCCACCGGGACCCCGAGCGTCCGGAGGTTCTGCGCGAGAACGGATTCCACCGACGGCTGGGTGATGATCAGCGGTTCGGCGTCGTTGCCCGTCTCCGGTCCGAAACGCACCTGCGCGACCGGGCGTCCGCCGGAGAAGTAGCGGGCGGCGGTCATCGGAAGACCCCGCGCCCGCACCGCGTCGCCGGTGCCGTGGCGGTCGAGCACATCCAGCGCGCCGTCCCACATCGTCAGCGCGCGAGCCTGATTGGCGGGACGGTCGACGGCGCGATCGATGATCCGGCAGGTCAGTCCGTGCCTGCGCAGTTCGGTGGCCAGTGCGAGTCCGGTCGGTCCCGCGCCGACCACGAGCACGTGCAGTGTGTCGGTCATGACCGCTCCGTCCGGTTCAGGTAGCTGTCCTCGGCGCCGGTCAGCTCGGCGAGCTCCAGCGTGCCGACGGTGAGCACCCGGTCGAACTGGCGCAGTTCCAGATCGATGCGGGCCGTGCCCGGCCGGGTCGGATCCAGTGGCGTGCAACGGCATTCGATCGGCGCGCCGAACTCGGCGAACTGGGTGAAGCGGGACGAGCAGGACACGACCGTGGCGTTCGGCGTGCCGAGCATGCCCTCGCGGACCGCGGTGTCCAGCGCGGCCTGCCGGAACGCCTCGATGATGAACGGGCCCGGTACGTGGTCGTAGTCGTGGTCGAACAGCGCCGGGTGGCGGCGGTCCGGCAGCAGCGGATAGTCCCAGGCGGGCCCGACCGCGACCGGCGCGCCGATCACCACGTTGCGCGAGTCCCGTCGCCCGACGGCCGCGGCGGGCAGCGGCGCCGCCGTGTAGTCGGGTCCGCCCGCGGCGACCCGCCCGAGCTGGTAGGCGCGCAGCGCCTCGTAGTCGGCGCGGGCCAGGAAGACCACGTCGGCGCTCAATTCCATGGCGGCGCGGCCCCCGATGACGAGTTCGCCCGCCAGCGTCAGGTCGCTGAAATCGGTGCTGCGATCGACCCGCGAGACGATCTCGTAGCGCAGGATGCCCTCCAGCGGCGACTTCTCGTCGTCGCGGAAGGCCTCCCGGTCGGTGACCGCGAAGTCGTAGCGCTGCATGCTGAACGGCAGCCCGACGGGGACGCCGACGTGCCGGTGCAGGATCACGAACGAGCCCTGCCGCGCGGCCTCGGCCATCGCGAACGGGTCGTGGTAGACGGTGGTCCTGTCGTACCAGAGGCTGTGCGCGCGCGGGATCTGCAACGCCGTGTAGAAGGTGGAGTCGCCGTCGGCGACCGAGTCGGCGACGAACACCTCACCGAGCGCGCGGCGGTGCGCCTCCGCCCGCGGTACGGTGCGATCGAAACTCAGTGCGGAAGGCGCTGTGGGGAAACGGATTTCGGTCTCTGTCATCGTTCTGCTCCTTTGCCCATCGGTGCGTCGAGCGCGCGGCGGATCGTCCGGAGCACGCCCGCTTCGGACTCGTCGAGGTAGAAGTGGCCGCCGGGGAACTGACGCCATCGCGCCGTCGCGGTGGTGCGGTCCTGCCAGGCGGCCAGCTCTTCGGTCGGTGTCATCGGGTCGTCCACGCCGCCGAGCGCGGTGATGGGGACCGACAGGGTGCCCGCGCCGCGATAGCGGTAGTCGGCGCCCAGCATCAGGTCGGCGCGCAGCGTCGGCGCGAAATGCTCGGCCAGTTCGGGCGAGTCCAGGATCGCCTCCGGCACGCCGCGGTAGACCCGGTCGACCAGCCGAAGCAGTTCCGTGTCGTCCTCGGGCAGGTCGAGGGTGAACTGCCTGCGCGGGTGCGCGCGGGCGGACACGAACAGATGCCGCGGCGGCAGGTCGGCCTCGGTGAGGCGCAGCGCGACATCGAAGGCGAGCAACGCGCCGAGGCTGTGCCCGAACAGCGCGACGGGACGCGGCACGTGCGCCACGATCGCCTCGGCGATGTCGGCGACCAGCGGGTCCCATGCCCTGGCGTGCGGTTCGCGCCACCGCGGCCCGCGCCCGGGCAGGGTGACCCACCACAGCTCGATCTCGGGGGCGAGCTGATCGACCCACCGCTGATACATCCGGGGATTCCCGCCGGAGTGGGCGAAGCACACCAACCGGACCGCCGGGTTCGGTTGCGGGCGTGGACAGTTCAGCACGCCGCGGTGCCCGGTCGGCAGCGGCGCCGCCTTCACAGCGGCCCGCTTCCGACTTCGTCGCCCGTCACCGCCGCGGCGGATTCGGCCTCGACGATCACCTTGGCCAGGTCCCGCGCGCTGCCCTGTTCGAGGGTCTCGAGCAGCTGGGCCAGCGGCACGACGGTGCCGGACTCGGCCTCGATCTCGTTCTTCATCTCGACCACCACCAGCGATTCCAGCCCGTAATCGCGGATCGGCGTCGCCTCGTCGATCTCGGTGATGGGTTTGCGCAGCGCACGCGCGATCCGTTCCCTGACGAATCCGGTGAGCGCGTCGAGCCTGGTCGGCCGGTCGACGTGGTGGACGCGCGCCAGCGCCACGGGGCCGGACGCCCTGCGCTTGGCCGTCGCGGGGCGGACGGTGGCGTGCACGTGCTGCTCCTCGACGACCCGTCGTTCCGGCAGCCAGTGCCTGCTGCGGTTCCAGGGGTAGTGCGGCAGCGGCGGCCGCCCGCTCGGCGTGCCGAGCACGGCGGACCAGTCCAGCTCGTGGCCGCCGAGGTAGAGCTCGGCGACGCTGTGATCCAGGGACGCGGACCTGGACTGGCCGCGGCGCAGGCTCGCCGCCAGGATGACCGAACGGTCGAGTTCGCCCGCCGCCGAGGCGATATCGCGGATCAGCACCGGGTGCGGGCCGACTTCCAGCACGGTGGTCAGCGTGTGGTCGTCGGCCAGCGCCGCCTGGAGCGCGGGCGCGAACAGCACGGCGTCGGCGAGGTTGGCGGCCCAGTGCGCGCCGGTGAGATGGTCGGCGGTGACGCGCTTGCCGGTGACGGTCGAATACATCGGGATCGATCCCGGCGTGGCGCGCACCGCGTCGGCGTGCGCGGCGAATTCCGGCGCGCACGCGGCGAGCAGCGTGCTGTGGAAGCCGTACTCGACCGGCAGGTCCTTGACCGACGCGCCGCGGGTGCTCGCCTCCGCCGCGATGCGGCGCACGCCGTCCGCCGGGCCGGTGATCACGGTCGAGCGCGGGCCGTTGACGGCTCCGATCGTGACTTCGGACTGTCCGGCCAGCAGCTCGGTCACCGCCGCGGCGGGCAGTGCGATGCTGCACATCGCGCCACCGCGGGCGTGCCGCTCGGTGAGCGCCGCCCGGCGCACCAGGATCTCGAAAGCCTGCTCCCTGCTGATCATTCCGGCGACGGTCGCGGCCACGATCTCACCCATGCTGTGGCCGACCACGGCGGCGGGCCGCACGCCCCAGGACTGCCACAGCGCGGCCAGCGCCAGCTCCACCGCGGCGATGCACACCTGCGCGACATCGGTGCGGTGCAGCCTGCTGTCGGGCTCGGGCGCCAGCAGCTCCTCCCACAGCGACCAGCCCGCCAGCCGCCGCACGAGCGCGTCGCAGGCGTCGAGCTCGGCTCTCGCCGCGGGTTCGTCGGCGAGCAGACGGCCCATCTCCGGCCACTGCGAACCCTGCCCGCTGAACACGAACAGCGTCCGGTGCCGCGCCGCGGCGCCGATGTGCCTGGCCGCCTTGGCGGTTCGCGCGCGGTCCACCAGCGCGTCGACCGTGTCAGCGGTGAGGCACAGCCGTACCGGAAGGTGCGCGCGCCGGGTGGCCGCGGCCGCGCAGATCTCGGCCGCGGTCGAATGGTCGGCGGCCGCCAGCAGATCGGCGTAGCGCCCGGCGAGTACCCGCGCGGAGGCCGCGCTGCGCGCCGAAATGGGAAGCACCAGAGCGCCTTCGGCGTGCGGATCGACCTCCTCGCGCGGCGCGGCGGCGAGCACGGCGTGCACGTTCGCGCCGCCGAAGCCGAACGAGCTGATGGCGGCCAGCTTCGGTCCGGTCCCGCCACCGAGCGGAGTGCGCTCCGTCGGGAGACGCAGCCGGGTTCCGGTGAGATCGAGCTCCGGGTTGGGCCGCTCCAGGTGCAGGTTCGGCGGGACCTCGTCGTGTTCGAGCACCAGCATCGCTTTGACCAGTCCCGCGATGCCGGCGGCGGCTTCCTGATGCCCGAAGTTCGTCTTGACCGCGCCGACAGGGCACGGCTCCGCACCCGCGCCGTACACCGCGCGCAGCGCGTCGAACTCGATCGGGTCGCCGAGCGGGGTTCCGGTGCCGTGCGCCTCGATGTAGACGACCTCGGTGGGGTCGGCGGCGGCATCGCGCAGCGCGCGGCGCAGTAGCTCGGTCTGCGCCCGCGGGCTCGGCGCGGTGAGGCCGTTGGTGCGCCCGTCGTGGTTGGCGGCGGTGCCGCGAATGAACGCGCGCACCGGCCTGCCCTCCGCCTCGGCCAGCGACTCCCTGGTGAGCACCACCATGCCGCAGCCCTCGGCGCGCGCGATGCCTTCCGCGCCCGCGTCGAAAGTGCGGCAGCGCCCGCCGGGCGCCAGCGGCAGCACCTTCTCGGTGACGGTGGTGGACAGCGGCGACAGGATCGTGTTGACGCCGCCGACCAGCGCGATGTCGCAGTCTCCGTTGCGCAGCGCCCGCACCGCCAGGTGCACCGCCATCAGCGAGGAGGAGCACGCCGTGTCCACCGCCAGGCTGGGGCCGGACAGGTCGAGCAGGTAGGACAGCCGGTTGGCGACGATGCTGTGCGCGCCGCCCGGCGCGGTGTAGGCGTTGATGCCGGACGGGTCGGCGAACTGCATCATCAGGTAGTCGCTGCTGTACACCCCGAGGAAGACGCCCGTCGTCGCGGCGCGCAGCTGGGCGGGCGTGAGTCCCGCGTCCTCCATGGCTTCCCAGGCCACTTCGAGCACCAGCCGCTGCTGCGGATCCATCCGCTCGGCCTCGGCGGCCGAGATGCCGAAGAACTCCGCGTCGAAGCCGTCGACCTCGGCGAGCAGTCCCGCGTAGCGGCCCGTGCCCGCGGCATGGCCGGTGCGGCGGCCGTCCTCGCTGTCGACCAGCGGCGTGATGGCGTCGTGGCCGTCGCGCAGCGCGGACCAGTAGTCGTCGAGATTTTCGATGCCCGAGGGCATCCGCACCGCCGCGCCGAGGATCGCCACCGGCTCGGTGCGGCGGTCGACTTCGGCTCGCAGGTGACGGATCTCGCTCAGCGCCTTGCGTAGTAGCGCGCGCCGATCGTCGGTGGTTTCGGTCGTCATCGGGTGTCCCCTTCGGTGGAAAGATCCAGTTCCGCCGATAGCAGATCGGCGAGTTCGTCATCGGTGGCCTGGTCCAGGTCCGCATCGATTTCGGGCCGGGCGTGCCGCTGTGGCGGCGTATCGGGCGCGGGCTCCCGCGGCGGGAGCATCCGCTGCGCCAGCTCCTCGACGAGCTGGTCGACGGTGGGGTGGGCGAAGATGAGACTGGCCGGAATCCGTTGGCCCAGGCCGGTTTCCAGTCGATTGCGCAAATCGACCGCCATCAGCGAGTCGAAGCCGAGATCGCGGAAGGGCATGGTCGGGTCGACCGGCCGCGAGGTTCCGACGATCGTCGCGACCTGGCCGAGCACGAAGCCGCGCACCAGCTCCAGTCGTTCGCCGGGATCATCGATCTCGTGCAGCGCCAGCGCCTGTTCGGCGGCGGCGCCGGGGTTCTGCTCGTCGGGCAGCAGGTTCGCCAGCAGCTCGCGCGCGGCCGGTGGCGTGCCGGGACCGGCCAGCGTCGGCAGGTCGAAGGCCGCCGCCGCCAGGACCGGCCAGGGGTCGGCCAGTGCCGCCTCCAGCAGGTCCATCGCCGCCTCGGTCTCCAGCGCGGGCACGCCCATGGCGGCGAGGCGGCGTTCGCTGCCCACCGCGGCGGCCAAGCCGATCGCCGCCCAGGGGCCCCAGGCGATGCTGAGCGCGGGCCGCCCCTGCGCGGCGCGCGCGGCGGCGAGCGCGTCCAGGTAGGTGTTGGCCGCCGCGTAGGCGCCCTGGCCCGGCGAGCCGAAAAGCCCCGCCAGCGAGGAGAACAGCACGAAATGCGCGAGCGGCTGCTCGAGGGTGAGATTGTGCAGGTGCCAGGCGCCGCGCGCCTTACCGGCCAGCGCGCGGGCCAGCCTTGCCTCGTCGAGATCCGCGACGACCGCGTCCTCGAGCACACCGGCGAGGTGGAAGACACCGCCGATCCGTCCGGCGTCGGCCAGCACCGCGGCGAGCGCGGCACTGTCGGCCACGTCGACCGCCGCCACGGTGACTCGCACGTCGCGCGCCCGCAGGTCGGCGATCGCCTGTTCGGCCGCGGCGTCCGGCGCGGAACGACCGAGCAGCAGCAGATTCCGCGCGCCACGCGCACTCAGCCAATCGGCGACACGTAAGCCGAGCGCGCCGAGACCGCCGGTGACGACCTGGCACAGTTCCGGATCGACGGACACCGAGGTGCGGGCCCGCGGCACCGGAACCAGCCGGGGAGCCAGGATCGCTCGGTCGATCGAAACCTGCTGCGGCGCTTGCGGATCCCGCAGGATCGTCACCAGCCGATCGATGTCGGCGCCGCTGGGAGCGGCGGGCAGGTCGAGGACGCCGCAGGCCGTTTCGGGATGCTCGGTGGCGATCACCCGGCTCACGCCCCACAGGCTCGCCGTGGACAACCGCGACGGACGCACCGCGCGCTGGGTGTCCGGGGTGAGCAGCCACAGTCGCGGCGTCTCCCGCCAGGTGCGGCCGATCAGGAACTTGGCCAGCTCCACCGAGTCCGCCGTGTAGGCGGCCGACTCGACGGGGTCCTCGCCCGCGCTCGAATAGGCCCGTGCGTCGATGACCCCGCGCAATCCTTCGATGGTTTCCGTCAGTTCGACCGCGGCGGTCTCGTAGTCGGCCGCCTCGTGCGCCGCGGTGCGCACGACGCGGTCGCCCCGGGCGGTGAGGCGTTCGGCCAGCGCGTCCAGCGCCGGATGCGCACCGCCGAGGATCAGCCAGCCGCCGCGCGGCGGTCGCCCGCCCTGGGATTCCCACGGCTGCCAGGCGAGCCGGTACAGCCTGCCGCGCTCGGCGGTGGCGGTTTCGGCGGTGGTGACGCGGAAGTCCATGGCCGAGCACAGGACTCGGCCGTCGGCGCCGAGCACGACGAGGTCGGCGACGAGATCCCGTTCCCCGTATTCCACGATGCGCGCGTGGCACCAGACGTCGGTGACGGGGGCGGCCGGGGTGGCGAACTGCACGCGGGTGGCGCCCGCGGGCAGGGCGAGCGCGTCGGTCAGCCGGGGTCCGGCCGCCGCGGCGACGGTGTGCAGACAGGCGTCGAGCAGCGCGGGATGCAGCCCCGCGTCCGCCGTGAGCTGGATCGGCAACGTGAGCTTTCCGACGGCTTCGTCGCCGCCGCGGGAGAGCTGGGTCAGCGCGCGGAAGGCCGGTCCGTAGTGCAGCCCGTTCCCCGCGAGGCGCTCGTAGAACTCCTCGATCGGCACCGGCTCGGCGCACCGGGCCAGCAGTTCCCCGATCTCCGGTGCGGGTCGATCGGTGAGCGGGGCAGGCGCTTGGTCGAGCCGGCCCCGCGCGTGCGTGACCGGAGCGCCCTGCGAATCGGACACGATCACGAATTCCGAACGGCCGCCGGCCGATTCGACGACCAGCTGGAGCGACGGAACCGTACCGGGCAGCAGGACGTGCGGCGCTTCGAAGGTGACGTTGGTCAGCACCACGGTCGGCGTGCCACCACCGGCCAGATCGCGCGCGGCCTGCGCCGCCGCGCCGAGCCAGTACGCGCCGGGAACCACCGGCACCTCGTCCACCACGTGATCGGCGAGTTCGGGAGCGGCGTCCGTTTGCAGCGGCCACACGCCGAGCTCGGGGCGGGTGGCGATCCGCACCCGCGGACCGAGCCAGCCGCCGACCGGAGCGACGGCGGCCGCCGCGCTCTCGGCGCGAATCAGCGGGAACCGCTGCGCGTTCCAGCCCTGCGAGGGAATCGGCACCGGCGTGCCAGACCGGTAGAGCCGCGTCCAGTCCAGGTCCGCGCCGCGGGTGTAGAGCACACCGAGCGCGTGCAGGAAGGAGAAGACCTCGTCCTCGTCACGCCGGGCCGAGGACACCGCGACCACGTCCGCGCCGGGCGCGTTCTCGGCCGCGATCTCGGTGAGCGAGCGGGCCAGTACGGGATGCGGCGCGATCTCGACGAACGTGTCGTGCTCGGCGGTGAGCAGAGCGGTGATCGCCGTGTCGAACAGCACCGGCTCGCGCAGGTTGCGCGCCCAGTAGTCCGGGTCGACGAGCGTGTCGGTCAGCGGGCCGCCGGTGACCGTCGAGTACAGCGGCACGCTGGGCTCGCGCACCGAGATGTCGCGCACGGCCTCGCGCAGCCGTGGCCGCAGCGGCTCGACGGCGGGGCTGTGCGCCGCGAAATCGACCGCGATGCGCCGGGCGAAAACCCCGTCGGCCTCCAGCCGCGCCACGATCTCGTCCAGCGCTTGCGGCTCGCCGGAGATGACGGTCGCGCGCGGACCGTTCACCGCCGCGACCGACACTCGGTCGCGGTACTCGGTGAGCGCCGAATCCACCTGCGCCGCATCGAGTTCCAGCAGCGCGAGACCGCCGCGACCGGAGATCTCGGTGAGCAGCGCACTGCGCACGCACACGATGCGGGCGGCATCGGCCAGCGACAGCGCGCCGCTGACGTGCGCCGCCGCGATCTCGCCCATGCTGTGCCCGCAGACCGCGGCGGGTTCGATGCCGAAGGACCGCCAGGTCTCGGCGAGCGCGACCTGCATGGCGAACAGCGCGGGCGGCACCTGCGCGGTGCCGTGCGCGACGATGCCGCGCTCGGCCGACCACAGCGACACCCCGAGCAGGCGCTCCAGCTCGGCGGCGCAGCGCCGCATCGCCTCGGCGAACGCGGGCACCGACGCGGCCAGCGCGCGGCCCATGCCGTCCCACTGTGAGCCCTGGCCGGGGAAGACCAGCGCCGTCCGCCGCTCGCGACGGCTCGGCGACTGCGGCTCGCAGACCCCGCGCACCAGTTCCCCGTCGGCCAGCGCGGTCAGGCCGTCGATCAATTCCTCGAGGTCGCGGGCCACCACCGCGGCGCGGTGACCGTCGTGGTCGCCGCGCAACGCGGCGGTGGCGGCCGCGCGGGCGAGCCAGGTCGAATCGTCGCGGTTCCGCTCGGCGGCGCGCGCCCAGCCGCGGGCCCGTCGCCGCAACCCCGCCGCGGAGCGGGCGGTCACCGGGAACAGCACGAAATCCGTTACGCCGGAGTCCTCGTCGTGCTCGGTCGCCGGTGCGGTGGACAGCACGACGTGCGCGTTGGTCCCGCCGAATCCGAACGAGCTCGTCCCGGCGATCGCGGCGCCGTCGGCGTCGACGGGCAGCGCCTCGACCAGCGCCTGCACCGCCACCGGCACCCGGTCCAGCTCGAGCAGCGGGTTGGGCCGCCGGTAGTGGATGGTCGGCGGCAGCTCCCGATGATGCA
The DNA here is from genome assembly GCF_006716565.1 of Nocardia bhagyanarayanae. NCBI lineage: Bacteria > Bacillati > Actinomycetota > Actinomycetes > Mycobacteriales > Nocardiaceae > Nocardia > Nocardia bhagyanarayanae. The sequence goes on from NZ_VFPG01000001.1 coordinate 4,313,684, forward strand.
GGGAGAGTGCGGTTTTGATGATTCCGGCGACACCGGCCGCGGCCTCCAGGTGGCCGAGGTTCGATTTCGCCGAGCCCACGCGCAGCGGGTTCCCGGGATCGCGGCCCTGGCCCAGCACCGCCGCGAGCGCGCCCACCTCGATCGGATCGCCGACCGCGGTTCCGGTGCCGTGCGCCTCCACGTAGGCGACCCGGGCCGGGTCCACGCCCGCGGCGCGGTAGGCCGCGCGCAACACCCGCTCCTGCGCGGGACGGCTCGGGGCGATGAGCCCGTTCGTCCGGCCGTCCTGGTTGACTGCACCGCCGCGGATCACGGCGTAGACGCGGTCGCCGTCGCGGCGAGCCCGCGCGAGCGTCTTGAGCACCACCACGCCCGCCCCCTCACTGCGGACGTAGCCGTTGGCGCGCTCGTCGAACGGCTTGCAGCGCCCGTCCGGCGCCATCAACCGGCCCTTGCTGAAGCTCAGCGCGACCCGCGGCGCCGCGATGACGTTCACCCCGCCGGCGAGCGCCACCTCCGACTCGCCCGCGCGCAGCGACTGGCAGGCCAGGTGCACCGCGACCAGCGAGGACGAGCAGGCGGTGTCCACCACCATGCTCGCGCCCGCCAGATTCAGGCAGTAGGACAGCCGGTTGGCGACGATGCTCAGCGCCGAGCCGGTGCCGTCCTGCGCCGACACCTCGGTGCCTGGCGCGAGCACGGCCACACCGTGGTCGTAGGACGACGCGCCGAGGAAGACTCCGGTCGAGGTGCCCGCCAGCCTGCTCGGGCCGATGCCCGCGTCCTCGATCGCGTGCCAGGCGACCTCGAGCAGCAGCCGCTGCTGCGGGTCCATCCTGGTGGCCTCCTTGGCCGCGATGCCGAAGAACTCCGCGTCGAAATGCTCGACGTCGTCGAGGAATCCGCCCCACTTGGTGGTCATCCGGCCCGGCGCGTCCGGGTCGGGGTCGTACAGCGCCGCGGCGTCCCAGCGATCCGCGGGGACCTCCGTGATGGCGTCCACGCCCGCGCGCAGCAGGTCCCAGTACTCCCGTGGGCCGTCGGCGCCGGGAAATCGGCAGCCGATCCCGACGATGGCGACGGCGTCGTCGGGATCGGCGGCGATCGCCGCCTGTTCCGCCGTCTCGCCCGCGCCGCTCAGTGCGGCGGCCAGCGCGGCGGCCGCGGCGGCCACGCTGGGGTGGTCGTAGGCGAAGGTCGGCGACAAACTCGTTTCGGCCCAGCGCTGGAGATCGTCGGACAGCTCCACCGCCTGCAGGGAGGACAGGCCGAGCGCCGCGAACGGCACGTCGACCGGGAGACCGGCCGGATCGGCGCCGAGCAGCTCGGCGATCCTGGCGACGAGCCAGGCTTCGATGTCCGCCGCCGACCTCATAGCTGCACCGCCTCGGTCGCGGCGGCGGTGATCTCGTCGAGCGTGCCCGCCTCGAACGCCGCCCGGGTGGCGCGCCGCTGCAACTTGCCGCTGGAGGTCTTGGGCACCGTGCCCGCCCGCACCAGGACGACCCGCGCGGGGGTGATCGAGTGGTCGACGCTGACCGCCGCGCGCAACGACGCGGTGAGCGCGGCGATGTCGGGATCGGCGTCCGCCTTGACCTCGGCCACCACGATCAGCTCCTCACCGCCTTCGCGGTCGACCGCGAACGCGGCGGTGCAGCCGCGCCGGATCCGTGGGTCGGCGTTCTCCACGGTGTGCTCGATGTCCTGCGGGTAGTAGTTGCGCCCGCCGATGATGACCAAGTCCTTGCGCCTGCCGACCACGTACAGCTCTCCGTCGACCAGCGCGCCGAGGTCACCGCTGCGCAGATACGGACCCGACTGCGGCGCAACGGTTTCCGCGCGGAACGTCTCCCGCGTGGCGTCCTCGTTCTCCCAGTAGGCCAGCGCCGCGTCCGGGCCGCCGATCCAGATCTCGCCGACCTGTCCGTCGGGGAGGGGGATCCTGGTGTCCGGATCGACGATCAGCAGCTCGCGGTGCAGCGACGCGCGGCCGGAACCGACCAGGGTCTGATCAGTGCCCGGCGTGACGCGGCCCTCGGCCAGTTCCTCGCGGCTCACCGTCAGCGTGACCGCGCCCGCGCCGCGGCGCGAACCGGTGGTCATGAGCGTGGACTCGGCCAGCCCGTAGCAGGGGTAGTAGCTGGTGGAATCGAAGCCGTGCCCGGCGAATTCGGCGGCGAACTTGGCGAGGGTCTCCGCGCGGATGGGCTCGGCGCCGTTGAACGCGACCTCGAGCGAGCTGAGGTCGATGCCCACCCGATCGGCGGCGGGGATGCGGCGGCAGCACAGCTCGTAGGCGAAATTGGGACCGCCGGTGATGGTGGCCCGGTAGCGGGTCACCGCCCGCAGCCAGCGGACCGGGCGCTGCACGAAGGTCAGCGGCGGCATCAGCACCGTGCGGCTGCCCGCGTAGACGGCGGGCACCACGATGCCCATCAGGCCCATGTCGTGGAACAGCGGGAGCCAGCCGACGATGCGCGATTCGGCGCTGTAACCCATTGTCCGGCACAGCAATTCCTGGTTGTGCATGAGCGCGTCATGGGTGACGACCACACCCTTCGGCGCGGAGGTCGATCCCGAGGTGTACTGCAGGAACGACACGTCCGCGCCGGTCACCGGCACCGGCTCGAAACCCGCCGCGCCGTCCGCATCGGCGACGATGCCGATCCAGCGCAGACGGTCCAGTTCCGGGGCGGCCTCGACCAGCAGGCCGCGGGTCTGCTCCGGCGCGGCGCACAGCACCGCGGCGGCGCCGCAGTCCGCGGCGATGGTGCGCAGGGTCTCCACCCGGCGCGGCGAGGTCACCGGGAACGGCGGGTACACCGGCACCGCGATCACGCCCGCGAACTGGCAGGCGAGGAACGCGAGCACGAAATCCGCCGAATCCGGCGCCACGATCAGCGCCCGGTCGCCGGGCGCGACCTCCCGCGAAATACGCGCGGCCAGTGCGCGGGTCAGTTGCTCCAGTTCCGCGAAAGTCCAGGAATGCGATTCTTTTTCGCCGTCCGGCAAAAAGGTGTACGCGATTCTGTCGGCAGCGTCGGCGGCGCGCTGCGAAATTGCCTCGGCGAGCGTTCGAGCCCGGAGTTCGGTTTCCATCGCAATCCCTCCTCGATCAGCCGGCAACCATCACGACGGTGCCGACAGAACAGGGACATTACGGGCGCAGGCGGCGAAATGGACAGGCTGAGAACGTGGTCCGAAGGGCAACGCGCGCGCGATCGGAAGACATATCACTTTCGGACGGAAAACTCTCGGAAGGAATAGTCCGGAGGGATTGTCACCTTGGTGTCATGGCGACCGACGCAGTCTCGCAGATACGGTCCCGCTGCACCGAAGAATTGCCGAACACAGAGCGGAGTAGAACTGTGACGAGCAGCACAGCGCGGGAGCGCATCGCCATTTGGTCGGATTTCGGGGGAGTGCTCACGCCGCCGGTAGCCGAAACATTCGCGGCATTCTGCGCGAAGACGGGATTGGCGCCGGATCCATTGCGCCGCGCGATCGCGGAAGTCACCGCGACGTTCGGCACCGAGGACATGATGCTGCCCTTGGACACGCCGTTGATCGGCGAGGACGAGTGGCTGGATCTGGTGCGCGCGGCGTTGCGCAGGCAGGGCGTGCACACGGAGGTGCCCAGCCTCGCCGAGACCTGGTTCGACGGCCGGAAGGCCAACGCGCAGTGGGACGACGCGCTCCGGCGCTACCGGGACGCCGGGCACTTCGTCGGCATGCTGTCGAACATGCCGCCCGCCTGGGAACCGCACTGGCGGCGGATGGTCGTCGCGGAGGAGTTGTTCGAGGAGATCGTGAACTCGGCGCAGGTCGGCTGCCGCAAGCCCGACCCCGAGATCTTCGAACTGGCGGCCGCGCGCGCCGGCGTCGAACCGAACCGCTGCGTCTTGATCGACGACCTGCCGCAGAACTGCGCGGGCGCGAGGTCAGCCGGGTGGCGCGCGGTGCTGTTCCGTGACGCCGCGACCGCGACCGCCGAGGTGGACGCCGAGCTGCGTCAGCTCGTCGCCGAGGGTGTCGCGATGTAGGCCGAGGCCGCGTCCTCGTGCGCCAGCCGGCGCAGAGCGCTGAACATCGCGTCGCCGAGCGCCGTCCAGACGACGAGCGCCTCGGCCATGCTCTCCGCGTTCGGCTGGCGCAGCAGCGTGTCGATCTCCTTGGCCGCGATCCGTTCGGCCAGCTCGGCGTAGTCGTCGAGCAGGTTCCAGTGCTGCTGGCCCAGCCTGCCGAGGGTGGCGAGCACCGCGGCGAGGGTGCCGCGCGCCGGGTTCGTCTCGCGGACCTGCCAGCCGCGGCGGGCGATGAGGTCGCGGACCTGATCCGCGGCGGCCAGCTGCGCGTCGTCCGGCTCCGCGGTGGGCGGCTTGCTCATCGCGAACTGCGCCTTGCCCGCGGACTCCAGCACCGTCATCCCCGGCGTCCGCATCTTGTCGAGGACTTCCCTGGTCGCCGCCACCGACAGTCCGCCGACCTCGATCAAGGCCCGAACCAGCTTGAGCCGCCGCACATGTGAGTCGTCGTACTGCATCTGGTTGGGGCTGGTACGTTCACCGGGAAAGAGCAGCCCCTCGCGCATGTAGTACTTGATGGTGGGTGCAGGCACGCCCGAGACCTTGCTCAATTCGGCGATGCGCATATCCGCCTCCCGTCCGCGGCTACTACTGGTCGCCCAAGTGTAGGTCAGGCGGATAGCGGCCAGTTCCGGTAGCTGTTCGAATGCTCCGGCCGCCAGGACGTCCTTTCCCGCTAGCTACGGCCGTGCGCGGGCTTCGGAGGGATCGCGTCCGAAGGCGCCGTCACGCGGAATCCTGCTGGCCGATGTGGGCGCGATACCGATTCACCGCGTCGATTCGGGAGACCGCGCCGAGCTTGTCGAAAATACTACGCAGATGCCGTTTCACGGTGCCCTCGGTGATGGACAACGCATTGGCGATCTGCCGATTCGTCATCGCCTCCGACACCAGGCGCAGCACCTGTTCCTCACGCGCCGAGAGCCTGCCTCTGTTCGCTCCGGCGCCGGTGAGAAAATCCCGCGGCACGCTGACGGTGATCTGGTCCTCCACCGAGGCGATCCCGCGAATCGCGCTGACCAGCTCGCTGCGCGAGATCTTCTTGTGCAGGAAGCAGCGCACGCCCGCGTCGAGCATGTCGTAGAGCAGGGTCTCGGTGCCCGTCGAGCTGAGCACCGCGACGGCCGCGGACGGGCAGGCGCGGGTCAGCGCGCGCACCATGCGCACGGTGGCACTGCCGATTTCGTCGTTGTCCAGCACGATGACGTCCGGATGCACGGCGGCGGCGAGATAGCTGGCCTCGTTCCAGGACACGTCGCCGACAACCGTGAAATCCTGTTCGGAATTCAAGAAACCGCAGAGCATCTCGCGCGTGAGGAAGTTGTCTGTGACAATCTGAATGTGGACTACGCGCTGCGGCAGACCGTTTGTCGGTATCACCGAGACGAGGCGTGGAGCGGAGCATTCCGAAACGGCGTCCGTTATCGCGCTTTCCACGTCTGCCGTGCGTCTCATTCGGGCGGTTCCGCTCATTTTTTCTACCATCCACCTCGGGGTTGCTGAGTCGGACCCGGCGGTCGTCACGAGGACGACATCCGGCGTGTGACCGACCCGTCGGCCGATGCCACGACAGCACGCGGCATCAACCCGCTGGATTTCGTTCGACGATGAACCAGAAAACCGGCCCCGCCCCGGATCGGTATCGAAAGGACTACCGACACTTGGCTTTTGGAACCTGCGACCGGTTATAGGAAGTGACCCTATCCGCTAACGGTGCGCTCCACAACCCGGTTGTTCCGCAGCGCACAATTAGGCTTCGAATGTTCCCGATCCGTTAACACTTACCGCAAGGATCGGAAACGTGGTTGTGAGAAGCCGGTACGGTAAATGGTGGTCAAGCCGCGAAAACTGGGGGCATGCAATGCGATTCGCGGAAAGTTGAGCGTACTCAGCGACCGCCGCGGCCCTCGCCCGCGAGCCTGCCGCGGCGGATCAGATCGCGTTTGGTTCCGGGGGCGATCGGCGGCAGCGCCGCGTCGGCGTCGGCCGCCGGTTCGTCGGGGTTGGGCCGCACGAACAGTGTGACGGCCGCGGCGGGACGGAAACCGCTGCGGGTCATCAGCGTCGCCGAGGCGGTGTTGTTGTTCTCCACGTCGGTGACGATGCGCCGCGCGCCGCGTGCGAACAGCGCCGTAGAGCACGCGTCGACCAGCCTGCGCGCGATGCCGTGCCCTTGCATGTCGGGGGCCACCGCGATCCATTCCAGATAGCCCCAGTCGTCGCGCAGCTCGAATTCCATCGAGCCGAGCACGAATCCGACGACTCGATCGGAATCCAGCGCGACCCAGCACGCGTTGTCCTGGCTGTCGAGGTGCTCGGCAACGCTGGTCAGCGACCACGAGGTGTAGGGCTTGGTGCCGGTGTCGAAGACCTGATGGCCGAGATCGAGCACTTGGCGCAGATGGCCGAGGCCCATGGGGACGATCACGGTGGCGGTGTCCATGGCGCACAGTTTGCCAGTAGCCAACCGCTATGGCGCTCAGGCGGGACTCAGCGCCGCCATTCCCGCAGTTCCAAGTCGACGATCACCGGATGCATCAGGGTGGAGACGGGCGCGCCGGTGTCACGGCGGTCGGGCGCGAACACCGCCGCGGCGGCCAGCGTCGCCTCGTCGAGCGAGCGCAGCGGCGCGGGCGGGTCGAGGCGCAGGCGGGGATCCGCGTCCCTGGTCGCCAGCACGAAGCCCCAGTCGCCGAAGCTGGGCACGTCCACGTGGTACGGCAGCGTGCGCAGGCCCGCGGCACGGATCGTGTTCGCGATGCACCAGTACGAGCGCGGTGCGAAGAACGGCGAACCGGACTGGACCGCGAGCGTGCCGCCGGGAGCGAGCACGTGGGCGGCCATCGCGTAGAACTCCTTGGAGTACAACTTGGCGATCGAGGTCTGGTCGGGATCGGGCAGGTCGACGAGCACCGCGTCGTACGCGCCGGGGGAGCCGCGCAGCCAGGAGAACGCGTCGGCGTTGACGACCCGCACCCGCGGATCGTCGAAAGCGTTGCGGTTCAACGTCGTCAGCCGCGCGTCGGTGCGGGCGAGCCGGATCATCTCCGGGTCGAGCTCCACCAGGGTGATCGTCTGGACGTCGGGGTAGCGCAGGATCTCGCGCAGCGCCAGACCGTCGCCGCCGCCGAGGACGAGCACGTCGCGGCGCGGGCCGGCGAGGGTGGGATGCACCAGCGCCTCGTGGTACCGGTACTCGTCCACCGAGGAGAACTGCAGATCGCCGTTGAGGAACAACCGGGTGTCGGGGGTGCCGAACGGCGAGATCGACTCCGTGAGAACGATGTTCTGGTACCTGGTCCGCTCGTGCAGCACGATCGGGTGGGCGAACAGCGCCTGCTGCGCGGTCGCCTCGAACCGGTCGGCGTAGAGGTAGCTGCCCAACAGCGTCGCCGCGACGAGCGCGGTCAGCGCGCCGAAGCCCCACCGCGCCCGCGGCCGGAGTTCGGTGCGGAACAACAGGAACACCAGCGCGAGTCCCGCCGCGGCGTTGACCACGCCGACGATCAGGCTGCCGCGGATCTGGCCGAAGACGGGCAACAGCAGGAACGGGAAAGCCAACCCGCCGAGCAGCGCGCCCACGTAGTCCGCGGCGAACAGGTCGGCCACCGCGCTGCCCGGCTCCTGCCGGCGAATCCGCTGCAAAAGCTCCATCAGTAACGGGATTTCGGCGCCGACCAGAATGCCGAGAACGCTCGCGATGGCGATCAGCGCCGTGGTGTAGATGTTCAGCCAGGCGTAGGCGGCGTAGAGCATCAGCACCGAAAGCCCGCCGAGCAACGCGAGGATCAGCTCCACCGCCACGAACGTCGCCGCCGCGTGCCGCCGCAGCGGTTTCGCGGCCAGCGCGCCGATGCCCATGGCGAAAACCATGACGCTCAACGTGATCGAGGCCTGCGCCGCGGTGTCGCCGAGCAGGTAGCTGCCCAGCGTCACCAGCGACAGTTCGTAGACCAGGCCGCAGGCCGCGCAGACGAACGCGGTGACGAGCAGCGCGATCCGGGCCGGGCGGCGCCGCAGCCGCGGCGGTAGCGGTGCGGTCTCGGTGCCCGCCCCCATGCTCAGGACAGACCCGCGGCCACCACGAAGGACACCGCGAGGTGCAGTGCCGCGGTAACCCAGACGGCCGGGTGAATCGCGCCGTCCGCCACCACGTCTCGGAACTGGCCGGGAGTGAGCAGGTCCAGCAGCAGGAACGACAGCGCCATCGCGCCGAGACCGATCACGCCGTACACCGCGCTGGCCAGCAGCGCCTCGCCGATCGCGCCCTGGGAGGTCCAGATCGCCATCGCCACGATGATTCCGACGCCGAGCAGGTTCGACGCCACGAGCAGCGACGCGTTGCGGTTGCGCTCGATCCAGATCTGCTCGCGCAGGTTGCCCGGCGTGATGACATCCACCAGCACGAAACCGAGCGCCATCAACGCGATGCCCACGCCGGTGTAGGCGAGCGCCGCGCCCGCGTCGGCCGCGAGGTCTGCCAGCATGTGTTTCTCCTTCTATTTGCCGCTCTGGCCGCGGTATTCGCTGCCCGGCGGCTGGCTCGGCCAGCCGAAACCCGACACCGTCGGCTGGTGGCGCCGGTAGCCGTTGCCGTACTGGTCGACGAGGATCATCGAGCCGGTCCCGTGCGGGGCGACGGTGATGATGTCGTTGCGATACTGCAGATAGGTGCGGTCGCCGACGCGGCGGTTGTCCAGCGGCTGCGAGGCGGCGGCGATGGCGCTGCCGACGGCGGCGGGCGCGAGGGCGGCGGTATAGGCGCGGCCGTCGTTCGCCTGGTCCAGCGAGGTGGCCCGGGAATACTTGGCGGCGACGAAATCGCGCGCGCTCTCGATGTCGTCGCCACAGCCGACGACCGAGAACAGCAGCGCGGCCACCGCGACGAAACCGATGACCGTCCTGCCGAGGTGGTGCATGCGTCCCCCCGTAGAGCGCCGGGCCGTGCCCGGTAGGTGATACGTCGAGTCCTCTCTGTCGAAAACTCGTCGGGCACTGTATCACCGACGCGGCCGCCCGCGTCCAGTTCTCCGAGGCGTTCTACGCGCCCTTGCGGGCGGGGGTCTTCTTCGCTGCCTTCTTGGCGGGCTTCTCGGCCGTCTTCTTGGTCGCCTTGGCGGTCTTCTTCGCGGGCGCGGCCTTCTTCGCGGTCTTCTTCTGCGCGGCGCCGCCGGAACCGGCCGCGCGCCTGCCGCTGGCCTCGAGGCTGCGTTGCAGGGCGGCGACCAGATCGACCACTTCGGCGTCCATCTCGGCGGGCACGGCCTCGGGCTTGGTGGTGACCCGGTCGCTGCCGCTGGCGATCGCCTCGTCCAGGATCTTCTGCAGTTCGATCTGGTACTCGTCGGTGTACTGACTCGGATCGAAATCGTCGGACATGGACTCGACGAGCGTCTCGGCCATCTTGATCTCCTGCGGCCGCGGCTCCGAGGCGTCCTGCAAGGACTCGAACTCGACCGCGCGCACCTCGTCGGGCCACAGCAGCGTCTGGAGCACGAGCATGCCCTCACGCACCCGCAGCGCGGCGAGCCTGGTCTTCTGGCGCAGGGTGAAGTGGACCAGCGCGGTCCGGTCGATGCGCTCCAGCGTGGTGGCCAGCAGCACGTAGGCCTTCGGCGTCGTGGAGTCCGGCTCGAGGTAGTAGCTCTTGTCGAACAGGATCGGGTCGATCTGCTCGGACGGCACGAACTGCAACACCGGGATCTCGTGTTTCTCCGCGGCGGGCAGACGGGCGAAATCCTCGTCGGAGAGGATCACCCGGTCGCCGTCGGGCGACTCGTACGCCTTGGCGATGTCGACGTACTCCACCGGTTTGTTGTCGACGGTGCAGACGCGCTGGTATTTGATCCTGCCGCCGTCCTTGGCGTGCACCTGGTGGAATTTGATGTCGTGGTCCTCGGTGGCGGTGTACACCTTGACCGGGACGTTTACCAGCCCGAATGCAATCGAGCCCTTCCAGATAGCTCGTGCCATCACTCCATGATGGCCGAACCACCCCGCCCGCGCGAGCGAACCGGAATCCCCGAGGTCGCGGCGGCGATTCGGATGCGCGATCCGGCGGGCAGCGCCGCGAACAGCGCGCGCATGGCCGCGACGGTGCCGCCGAGGTCGGTGCGGCCGGACAGGTAGGCGCGTTGCAGCGGCGCCGGCAGGTCGAAGAAGGCGTCGAAGAACGCGGGGAGCTCGGCGGGCGGCAGCGCGAGCAGCGCGCGCAGCCCGGCCGCGCGCAGGGCCCGCACCGCGCGGGCCGACGGCGGCCACAGGTCGGCTCCCGCCGCCGCCGCGTCCGCCGCGGCGAGTGCCGACGCCACGCTGTATCCCGTTGCGGGATGGGTGAATCCGCCCGCCGCGCCGAACGAGCGTGCGCCCGGTCGGCCACCCTGCACCGGGAAGCGAACCCGCTCGACGGGCTCGTCGCCGCCGAGCGCGATGCCACGTGCGCGCAACCGGCGCCGAAGGCGAGTGCGCAGTTCGCCGGTGTCCAGCGCGGGCCGCCCGGCCAGGCAGGTCTCCTCGAGCAGCATCGCGCCGCCGCCGAGCGGCACCGCGTACAGGAACGAGCGCGGCGCGGCCGGATGCGCGCCGTTGTCGGCGCGCCAGTCCATGAACAGCGGCTCGATTCCCGCGGCGACCGTCTCGTCGACGAGCACGCCGTAGGCGGTCTGCTCGGCGCGGGCGGGGGAGCGGGCGATACCGCGCGCGTCGATCACTCGCTCGGCGGTCAGCGTCCGGCCCGAGGCCAGCGTCACGCCGTGCCGTTCGAGCCGCACGGCGCGGTCGGCGACGATCTCCGCGCCCGTCAGGTCCAGCGCGTCCCGCAACCGCCCCGTGTCGAGCACGACGTACGCACGGTCCAGTTCGTGGCGGCGCGCGCCCCACGCGGTGGGGCGGGCCACCGTCGCCGCCGTGACCGCCGGATCGAGCCAGCCGGGCAGTTCGTCCGCCCAGGCGGCGTAGGTGGCGGTCCACGGCCGCGCGGGGGCGGGGTCGACCGCGGTGACCGACATGCCGCGGGCCAGGCAGCGGTGCGCCAGCGCCCGCCCGGCGGGGCCGAGACCGCAGATGACGATGTCGGTCACGACGCTCTCCGACCTTCGGGCCCGATCAGCCGCCGTGTAGTTTCGGTCGGCTGCTGCCGTGCGGTCGCTCGCCGCCGCTCGACGATGATCGGCCGCCGTCGTGCGGTGCCGGTCGGCCGTCGCCGCTCGCTGACGATCGGCCGCCGTAGTCCGGCGCCGACCGGCCGTGGCTCGCCGTCGATCAGATGCCGCCGGTGGACAGCAGGCCGCCGTCGACGCGCACGGTCTCGCCGGTGATCCACGCGGCCTCGTCGGACACCAGGAACGCGATCAGCCGCGCGACGTCCTCGGGCACGCCGAGCCGCTTCATCGGGTACACGGCCGCGGCCCGCTCCTCGTCGGCGGAGTAGAGCGCGTCGGCGAACTTGGTCTTGACCACGCCGGGCGCCACCGCGTTCACCCGGATCTTCGGGCCGAGCTGCCAGGCCAGCTCGTCGGTGAGGTGGATCAGCGCGGCCTTGGAGGCGCCGTAGGCGGCGATCACGCCGCTGGACCGGATGCCGGCGACGCTGGCGACGTTCACGATCGCGCCGCCGTTGTCGCGCATCCAGGCCTTGTACGCCTCCTGGATGTAGCCGAGCGCGGCGACCACGTTGACGTCGAAGATCTTGCGCACCGCGTCCAGGTCCGCGTCCATCAGCGCGCCGTAGATCGGGTTGATGCCGGTGTTGTTGATCAGGATGTCGAGCGAGCCGAACTCCGAGACCGCGCGCTCGACCGCCGCGGCGCGGCTCTCCGCGTCACCGGAGTTGCCCGCCAGCGCGACGACTTGGCCCTGGTGGCCCAAGGCACGCAGCTCGGCGGCCGCCTCCTCCAGCGGTTCCGGTTTCCGCGCGGTGATCACCACGTTCGCGCCGCGGCGCAGCAGCTCGGCCGCCACGGCCTTGCCGATGCCCCGGCTGGCCCCGCTGACCAGCGCGCTCTTGCCCAACAGATCGGTACTCATGGCATCGCACGCTACCGAAGCCGGACCGACGGCAGTTATCGCGGTCACACCGGCTTCCTCGGCTGCGGGGCCCGTCGCGGGCCCGGGTAAAATCGGTGGTTCTTGTGCATCGAGGGGCGCACAATCGAGCAGCGACTGCCCGGCCCCGCCGTGCCACGACCACCACCATCCGTGAGGAGCCCATCTGTGATCACCGCGACCGACCTCGAGGTTCGGGCCGGAGTCCGGACCCTGCTGTCGGCGCCCGGTCCCGCGCTGCGGGTGCAGGCCGGTGACCGCATCGGACTGGTCGGGCGCAACGGCGCGGGCAAGACGACCACGCTGCGCATCCTCGCGGGCGAGGGCGAGCCGTACGCCGGAAAGATCCTGCGCTCCAGCGAGATCGGCTATCTGCCGCAGGATCCCAAGGAAGGCAACCTGGACGTGCTCGCGCGCGACCGGGTGCTCTCCGCGCGCGGCCTGGACACGCTGATCCGCGACATGGAGAAGCAGCAGGCGCTGATGGCCGAGGTGGCCGACGAGAAGGAGCGCGAGAAGGCGGTCCGCAAGTACGGCAGGCTCGAGGAACGGTTCTCGGCGCTGGGCGGCTATGTCGCCGAGAGCGAGGCCGCGCGGATCTGCCACAGCCTCGGCCTGCCCGACCGGGTGCTCGGCCAGCCGCTGCGCACGCTCTCCGGCGGTCAGCGCCGCCGAATCGAACTGGCGCGCATCCTGTTCTCCGCCTCCGACGGCAGCGGCGGACGCTCGGATCGCATCCTGCTGCTCGACGAGCCGACCAACCACCTCGACGCCGACTCGATCACCTGGCTGCGCGGATTCCTGCAGAGCCACGAGGGCGGCCTGATCGTGATCAGCCACGACGTCGAACTGCTCGACGCGGTGGTCAACAAGGTGTGGTTCCTCGACGCCGTGCGCGGCGAGGCCGACGTCTACAACATGGGCTGGAAGAAGTACCTCGACGCCCGCGCCACCGACGAACAGCGCCGCCGCCGCGAGCGCGCCAACGCCGAGAAGAAGGCGTCCGCGCTCAAGGCGCAGGCCGCCAAGCTCGGCGCCAAGGCGACGAAAGCCGTTGCGGCACAGAACATGGTCAAGCGCGCCGAGCGGCTGCTCAACGAGCTGGACGACGTGCGCGTCGCCGACAAGGTGGCCAGGATCAAGTTCCCCGAGCCCGCCGCCTGCGGCAAGACGCCGCTGATGGCCGAGAATCTGACCAAGATGTACGGCTCGCTGGAGATCTTCACCGGCGTGGACCTGGCGATCGACCGCGGCAGCCGGGTCGTGGTGCTCGGCCTCAACGGCGCGGGCAAGACGACGCTGCTGCGCCTGCTCGCCGGGGTGGAGCAGCCGACGGCGGGTGGGCTGGTGCCGGGGCACGGTCTGAAGATCGGTTACTTCGCCCAGGAGCACGACACCCTCGACGACGACGCCACGGTGTGGGAGAACATCCGGCACGCGGCGCCGGACGCGGGCGAACAGGACCTGCGCGGCCTGCTCGGCGCGTTCATGTTCACCGGTCCGCAGCTCGACCAGCCCGCGGGCACCCTCTCCGGCGGCGAGAAGACCCGCTTGGCGCTGGCCGGTCTGGTGTCCTCGGCGGCCAATGTGCTGCTGCTCGACGAGCCGACCAACAACCTGGACCCGGTGTCCCGTGAGCAGGTGCTCGACGCGCTGCGCACCTACGCGGGGGCGGTCGTTCTGGTGACCCACGATCCGGGCGCCGCGGAGGCTTTGTCGCCGGAGCGGGTCATTCTCCTCCCCGATGGCACCGAGGACCACTGGTCCGCGGAATATTTGGAACTGATTCAGCTCGCGTGAGTTTCATCACACGAACCCGTTGATCACGGCCTGCTCAGTGCTTAGCCTGGAAAGACGCGCTGCTCGGCGACTCGGAGGAAGCCATGAGCGACAGGGCCACACAAAGCAAGGCCACATTGGGTAAGGGCACACGCGTCACGGGGAAATCGCGTGACCGTCTGCAATCGCAGCTGAAGAAGCAATACGAGGCGGGCGCCAGCATTCGTTCGCTGGCGCGGTCGACCGGACGCTCCTACGGTTTCATCCACAACGTGCTGGTGGAGTCGCACGTGCAGCTCCGCAGCAGGGGTGGCGCGAACCGGCGTAAGAGCCCCGGAAAGTAACGCCCCGCGCCCGCTCGAATCGGTGGCAGCGCAAAGTCTTTGGCAGCCACCGCGGGAAGTTCTTCGCGTCGGCGTCGTCCCTTCGCCGGGACGGCGCCGACGAGAGGAGGAGCGGGAGACGCGTGCCGGCGGTCAGTATCCGGGAACCATGCCGTCGCTGTGCACGAGCAGGTTGGACAGGCTCTGGAAGATCGGCAGGCCGGTCTTGATCTCCAGGTAGGCGAACTGTCCCTGGGGGTTGACCTCCAGGAAGTAGTACTCGCCGTCCAAGCCCAGGCGCAGGTCGAGGACCCCGAAGCTGAGCCCGAGCGCGCCCATGAGCGTGGCCAGGGATTTGCTCACCGAGGCGGGCAGCTGGTCGCGGGTGAACTCGACGGAGGTGTCCAGCCGGGAATCGACCCGGCCGACGCCCGCCTGGGAGTCGATGCGCACCGTCCAGGCGATGCCGTCCACCCACACCACCCGCAGGTCGCACTCGGCTTGGATGTAGTCCTGGAAGGTGGTCGGCGCCGACCGGATGCCGGCCAGCTTGCCGAAATCGGCGGCCGTGATGATCCTGGTCTCGGCGAATTCCGCGCGTCCCGTGCCGGTGCGCTTGTAAACCACTGCGCCGGGCCGTGATTCGACGAAGCTGCGCGCCTCGTCCGGATCGTTGGTGATCAGCGTCTCCGGGATCGCGAACCCGGCGCGCTGTGCCGTCTCCAGTTGGACGATCTTGCGCGCCGCGGTGCGGTCGGCGCCGGGATCGTTGATCCAGAACGCCGGGATCGACCACAGCAGGCCCTGGATGAAGCCGTCGCACTCGGCCTGGCGGTAGGCGTCGTCGGAGGCGCGCACGCCGCCGGGCACCTGGCACGGGTGCGGCCGCCGCCACCACACCGAACGGACGGTGTCGAGCCCGATGACGTGCGAGAGCGAGCGCGTGGTGCCGAGCCGGTCCAGCCGGAAACTGCCCGACTCGCGCGGGAAGTCGCGCAGGTCGAGGTGTATCGGACTGAGCCCGTGGTGTTCTCGCAATGTCGCCGCCATCGCGGTGGCGTGCAGATCATCGGTTTCGGACACGATCAGGACCGAGCCTGGGAGCCGGCTCACCATGGGCAGGTCCGCTCAGTCGAGGCTGTCGCAGTTGATGCCGTCGTCACTCGTCGCGAAGGATTTCGTCTGGCAATAGGTATAGGTCGCGCCGGTGCCCGCCGGATAGTCCACGAGCCGCAGGCGGTCGGCCCAGGTGGCCGTGAGTTGTTGCAGCAGTTCGTCACCCAGCGCTTCCGAGGGCGCGGCGGCGATGGTCATCGGCCGGTCGACGAGGTCGATGCGCAGTCGCTGGGTGAAGTCGGCGGTGGCGCCGGGGCGGATGTCCACCAGAACCGGCCGGCCGTCGCTCGCTTGGTCGTCGCCGACGTTGTCGAGCATGCGGAGCACATCGTCACGGCGGAAGGTCCACGTGCCCTCGGCGACGCGGACGGAGATCTCGCGTTCCGACTCGGCCACCAAAAGGCCCTGCAGTGCGGGTGCGCGGTCTTCCGTCGACGTGACACCGGGTCGGTGGATTGCGTCGGCCATGGTCTGCTCTCCGATCTGCTCGCGATTTGCCAGGACCCCCGAGCGTGAACTGGATCATAACGCGGAAGGGGGCGGCCCCGGCCCGGATCGAAAGATTTCACGGCCGTTGGCAAACCGGATCCGGACACGGAAGGCGCTAGCGCCGAAAGATTTTCGGCAGTCCGAAAATGGCCCTACCGCAATCTTCTAGCTAATTCCGATTGGGGGTAGCGGACGAGTATTGCCCAAGATTGGCGGCCATGTCGACCGCCGCGCCGCGCTACAGGCCGAGCAGATCCGGTCGCTCGGCGAGAGCTCGGAAACGCTCGCCCGGATCGGCGACCAGCTTGCGCTCGGCCAGATCGAGCAGGCCTCCGACGACGGCGACCTCGGCCGACACCGTGCCGTCGAGCTTGCGGATCTGCTGGCGCATCCGGAAGATCTTGCCTTCGGTCCAAGCGAATTCGCAGCTGATCGTCACCTCGTCGCCGCCGCGCAACTCACGCAAATACTTGATGTTCGTCTCCAGGACCACCGGCCCGACGCCGGATTCGATGAGCTTTTCCTGGCCGAGCCCGGCGGCGCGCAGCAGCTCCCAGCGGGCGTGCTCGGCGTATTGGAGGTACACCGCCTGATTCAGGTGGCCCTGGGTGTCGAGCTCGTAACCGCGGACGACGACGGGGACGGAAAAGGTCATGTAAAAGCGAACTCGTCGCAGTCCGTTGTTGTTCCCGCGTTCGCTGACGTCTGCGCCACACTCCGCTGGCCGCGCGCATCACCGCCGGTTGGCGGTTCGCTCGGCCCACCACCGCGGGGCGTCCACGAAGTGGTTGTCGAATTCCTCTTGTGTCGCAGCGAGATCGGCGAGCGTCGCCTCGCCCTTGCCGATGCGGTCGAGCAGGCGGAAGTACTCGAAACGCTCGACGCCGGGCATGAGCGCGATCAGCAGCCGGGCCGCGCTGCCGGGCGCCGCGCCGAACGCGTGCGGCATGAACTTGGGCACCACCAGCGCGCCGCCCGCGCCCACGGTGACGATCCGATCGCCTGCCAGCACCTGGAGTTCGCCCTCGGCCACGTAGAACAGCTCGTCGGATTTGGTGTGGTAGTGCGGCGCGGCGCCGTCGGCGCCCTCGGCCAGGGTGACCTCCAAGCTGCTGACCGACCCGCCGGTCTCGTTGGCGTCGATCAGCAGACGCATCCGGACGGTGTCGGTCCGCAAGGTCTCCGCGTCCTGCGGCTGACGGACGGCGAGGTCGCGGTGGGGAAGGGCGGCGGTCATGACGACTCCTGTAGTTCGGTGCTTGATAATTCGCTACCGAACTATATACCGGCGAATAGAATCCCGTCCATGACCGAAGTGAAACCGGACGCGGTGGACGCCATCGCCGAGCAGTGGCGGCGCGAGCGGCCCGATCTCGATCTGGAGGCGATGGCGATCGTGGGGCGGCTCGGGCGGCTCATGGTCGTGGCGCAGCAGGCGATCGAAGCCGTCTTCGTCGCACACGGATTGCAGCGCGGCGAATTCGATGTGCTTGCCGCCCTGCGGCGTTCGGGCGAACCGTTCCAGCTGAACCCGTCGGTGCTCGCCGACACGCTGATGCTCTCGCGCGCGGGCATGACCGGCCGCCTGGATCGGCTGGAATCGGCGGGGCTGGTGCGCCGCATCGCCGACGCGGCCGATCGGCGCGCCGTTCGGGTGGCGCTCACCGACGAGGGCAGGCAACTGGTCGACACCGTGGTAACGGAGCACACCCGCAACGAGACCCGCATCCTCTCGGTGCTCTCCGCGCAGGACCGCAAGGACCTGGACCGCATCGCGCGGCGTCTGCTCGCCAGTCTCGAAGGCGACGACTGACATTCGGCCGGGCGCGTCGGGGGAACCGTCGCGCGAAATCGAGTAGTGCGCTACTCGTGTGCCGGGCGGCGCGCCGAAGTACCGTGTGGCTCTGCTTTCAGACCTTCAGGCGGTCAAGGAGAAACGATGATCGACATCATCACCCTCCGGGGCACCGGCGAGCCCCGCAACCCGGACGGCGCGCCCGCGGGCATGCTGCGCGACGTCACCAAACTGCTCGACCCGGAGAAGTTCACCGCGTTCGAGCCGAACTGGCCCGCCTCGGTCGGGCCGACGCCGGACGTGTGGGGTCCCTCGCTGGAGACCTCGGTCCGGCTCGGCGTCGCGGCCGGGGTGCGCGCCATTCAGGATTCGCCGAATGTCTGTGGGCTGCTGAGTTATTCGCTCGGCGGCATCTGCGCGAGCCGGATACTGGAGGGTGTGCGGTCGGGCAAGTACAAGAACTTCGACGGTTCGCCGCTGGAGATCGCGTTCGTGGTGAACATCGCCAATCCGATGCGCAAAGCCGGTCAGTCCGTGGGGAATCTGTGCCCGCCGTCCACCTACGGACTGCACGGCCAGCGCGGCGCGTGGCCCGGCCTCGACGTCCGGGAATACGCCAACCCCGGCGACATCATCACCTCCTCGCCGCCGGATTCCCCGCTGCGCGTGATCGATGTGGGCATCTCCCCGTTCTCGTTCGTCGAGGGCGCGCGCTTCGGCAACGTGACCCCGCTGATCTTCGAGGAACTCCTGCGCTTCCTGTTGCAGAACCCGCTGGCGAATCTGGACCGCTACAGCAAGGCCGTGCAGGGCGTCATCGGCTACCTCACCCCGTGGCCCGACGGCCAGCACGTCCTGTATTCCGGCCGCAACATGCCCGGCACGAACGTCCTCTGGACCACCCACGCGGCCGACTACCTCAACGCCACCTACTGAGCCGGGTCAGTCCTTGCGGCGGACCGACGCTTCGACGAGATCCAGCACCGCGGAGAGGTTCTCGTTGGTGTGGCCGGAGGCGATCCTGGCGATGAGACCGTCGAGGACCAAGTCGAGATAGCCGAGCAGGACGTCGGTCGGGACATCGTCACGCAGCGCGCCCGCGGCCTTGCGCCGCTCCAGGCGGGCCAGGGTGGCCGCGGTCAGCTCGGCGGAGCGCTGGGTCCAACCCGCGCGGAACTCGGGATCGGTGCGCAGCCTGCGCGCGATCTCCAAACGGGTGCCGAGCCAATTGAATTGCTCGGGGTGGGCGAGCATATCGCGCATCACCTGCACGATGCCCTGGTTGGCCGCGACGTCTGCCATGCGCTCGGCGTCCTCCTGCGCGAGCGCGAGGAACAGCGCGTCCTTGTCGCGGAAGTGGTGGAAGATGGCGCCGCGAGACAGTCCGATGGCCTCTTCCAGGCGGCGCACGGTGGCGCCGTCGTAGCCGTATTCGGCAAAGCAGCGTCGCGCCCCGTCGAGGATCTGGCTGCGCCGGGCGGCGAGGTGGTCATCGCTGACCTTGGGCATGGGCGTGGCTCCTCCGAAAGAGTGACGCTGCGGGATGCGGAGAGGTCCGCGCACCGCCGGGGCGATGCGCGGACCTTCCACACGGGCGGCGAGCCGGATAACCGACTCGGCCGCGAATCACGGGATCATCCCCGCGTGCGCGGGGAGTTTCAGCCGCGGATCATGGGATCATCCCCGCGTGCGCGGGGACCGGGCTGAGCAAATCGAGATCAGCCGCGAATCATGTTCCGCAGCACGTACTGCAGGATGCCGCCGTTGCGGTAGTAGTCGGCCTCACCGGGGGTGTCGATCCGGACCACCGCGTCGAAGGTGATCTTCTCACCGCTCTCCTTGGTGGCGGTCACCTTCAGGGTCTTCGGAGTCACACCCTCGTTCAGCTTGGTGATGCCCTCGATGTCGAAGACCTCGGTGCCGTCCAGGCCCAGCGACTTGGCGCTCTCACCGGCCGGGAACTGCAGCGGGATCACGCCCATACCGATGAGGTTGGAGCGGTGGATGCGCTCGAACGACTCGGTGATGACCGCCTTCACGCCGAGCAGGCGGGTGCCCTTGGCCGCCCAGTCGCGCGACGAACCCGAGCCGTACTCCTTGCCGCCCAGCACGACCAGCGGGATGCCCGCGGCCTGGTAGTTCTGCGAGGCGTCGTAGATGAAGGCCTGCGGGCCGCCCTCCTGGGTGAAGTCGCGGGTGTAACCGCCCGAGACGTCGTCGAGCAGCTGGTTGCGCAGCCGGATGTTGGCGAAGGTGCCGCGGATCATCACCTCGTGGTTACCGCGACGCGAGCCGAGGGAGTTGTAGTCCTTGCGCTCCACGCCGTGCGAGTCGAGGTACTGCGCGGCCGGGGTGCCGGGCTTGATCGGACCGGCCGGGCTGATGTGGTCGGTGGTGACCGAGTCGCCGAGCAGCGCGAGGACGCGAGCGCCCTTGATGTCGGTGACCGGCGACGGCTCCAGCTCCATGCCGTCGAAGTACGGCGCCTTGCGGACGTAGGTCGAGTTCTCGTCCCACGCGAAGGTGTCGCCCTCGGGGGTGGACAGGTTCTGCCAGCGCTCGTCGCCCTTGAAGACGTCGGCGTAGGACTTGGTGAACATGTCGCGGTTGATCGCCGACTTGATGGTGTCGTCGATCTCCTGCGGGGACGGCCAGATGTCGCGCAGGTAGACGTCGTTGCCCTCGGTGTCCTTGCCGAGCGCGTCGGTCTCGAAGTCGAAGTCCATGGTGCCCGCGAGCGCGTAGGCGATGACCAGCGGCGGCGAGGCCAGGTAGTTCATCTTCACGTCGGGCGAGATACGACCCTCGAAGTTGCGGTTGCCGGACAGCACCGCGGTGACCGAGAGGTCGTTGTCGTTGATCGCCTTGGAGATCTCGTCCGGCAGCGGGCCGGTGTTGCCGATGCAGGTGGTGCAGCCGAAACCGCCCACGTAGAAGCCGAGCTTCTCCAGGTACGGCCACAGGCCGGCCTTCTCGTAGTAGTCGGCGACGACCTGCGAGCCCGGGGCCATGTTGGTCTTGACCCACGGCTTGGAGGACAGGCCCTTCTCCACCGCGTTGCGGGCCAGCAGGGCGGCGCCGAGCATGACCGACGGGTTGGAGGTGTTGGTGCAGGAGGTGATACCCGCGACGACCACGGCGCCGTGATCGAGCACGAAGTCGCCACGCTCGGGATCGGAGACCTTGACCGGCTTGGTCGGGCGGCCTTCGGAGCCGTTGGCGGCGGTGGGCAGCACGGCGTCGTCCTCGGCGAAGGACAGCACGGCCGGATCGCTGGCCGGGAAGGACTCCTCGACGGCCTCGTCCAGCTGGGTGTGCGGCGCGCCTTCACCCTCGGTGACGTAGTTGCAGATGTCCTTGCGGAAGGCGATCTTGCTCTCCGACAGCAGGATTCGGTCCTGCGGGCGCTTCGGGCCTGCGATGGACGGCACCACGGTGCTCAGGTCCAGCTCCAGGTACTCCGAGTAGGCGGGCTCGCGGTCGGCGTCGTGCCACATGCCCTGCTCCTTGGCGTACGCCTCGACGAGCGCGAGCTGCTCGTCGGTGCGGCCGGTGAGGCGCAGGTAGTTGATGGTCTCGGCGTCGATCGGGAAGATCGCCGCGGTGGAGCCGAACTCGGGGCTCATGTTGCCGAGGGTGGCGCGGTTGGCCAGCGGCACCTCGGCGACGCCCTTGCCGTAGAACTCGACGAACTTGCCGACCACACCGTGCTTGCGCAGCATGTCGGTGACGGTGAGCACGACGTCGGTCGCGGTCACGCCGGGCTGGATCTCACCGGTCAGCTTGAAGCCGACGACGCGCGGGATGAGCATGGAGACCGGCTGGCCCAGCATGGCCGCCTCGGCCTCGATGCCGCCGACGCCCCAGCCGAGCACGCCCAGGCCGTTGACCATGGTGGTGTGCGAGTCGGTGCCGACGCAGGTGTCGGGGTAGGCCTGGCCGTTGCGGACCATGACGGTGGGCGCCAGGTACTCGATGTTGACCTGGTGCACGATGCCCATGCCCGGCGGGACGACGCGGAAGTCGTCGAAGGCGCCCTGGCCCCAGCGCAGGAACTGGTAGCGCTCGCCGTTGCGCTCGTACTCGAGCTCGACGTTGCGCTCCAGCGCGTCGGCGCGGCCGAACACGTCGAGGATGACCGAGTGGTCGATGACCATGTCGGCGGGGGAGAGCGGGTTGACCTTGTTCGGGTCGCCGCCGAGGGCGGTGACGGCCTCACGCATGGTGGCCAGGTCGACGACACAGGGCACGCCGGTGAAGTCCTGCATGATCACGCGGGCCGGGGTGAACTGGATCTCGGTGTCGGGCTCGGCCGACGGATCCCAGTTCGCGATGGCGCGGATGTGGTCGGCGGTGATGTTCGCGCCGTCCTCGGTGCGGAGCAGGTTCTCCGCGAGGACCTTCAGTGCGTAGGGGAGTTTTTCGGTGCCGGGCACGGCCGAGAGACGGAAGATCTCGTAGGAGTTGCTTCCGACCTCGAGGGTGCCCTTGGCGCCGAAAGTATCGATACTTGTCGTCACGTCAGCTCCACTCGTCTGTGAGGGTTGGCCACCGGCGGGGCTGTGCCGGCGACTCGAGTCTTTGGAGGGGCTCCTGCGCCTGGGAGAGCGCCGGTTCCTCGCGCCACGACTCTAACAGTACGCTTGTCCTGTGAAACACGCGGGGGCCGGTCGGCGTGGCGGGTGGCACTGTCCGAACATCGGGTCGCGTACTGTGCTTTCGAGCTAGCCGGGGTTGTAGTTAGCTCACCCTGCAGTGTTGGATGCCCGTCGCAGCGCTCGCTGACGCGGCTCGACAGACCGGATGGAAGATGGCCCCCTCGTACACCTCGGTGTTCTCCCCCATGGCCGCGGAGCTGCCGCCCACCATCAACGACAGCGCGTTGCGGACCATCAAGGCCGACGTCGCCGACAATCACGTGGCGACGCCGAAGGGGAAGGATCAGGCGGGACTCGAGGCGATCGTGGCGGAGGCGCGATCCAACGGGATCCCGCTCAGCATCGTGGTGATTCCCGGCAATCCCGGTCACGACTCCAATCTACGGGACCTGGCCACCGAGATCGGCAAGACCGAACACGGCACCGTCGTGGTGCTCAGCGACGACTGGGTCGGCACCTACAGCGACTCCATCAGCCGGGTGAAGCTGGAGTGGGCCGAGGATGCCGCCAAGAGCAAGCAGGGCAACTCGGTCGAGGCCGCGCGGATCTTCGTCGGCCGCCTCGAAGAGCCGGAAACCTTCTCGTGGACCGCGATCACCAGCGTGTTGCTGGCCGGTACCGCGATCGTCGTCGCCGGCCTGTACTGGGTGAAGTCCCGGCGTTCCACGGCCGAATCCGCCGCCGTCGCGGCCACCGAGCGCGACGACCTCGGCACTCCCGCTCGATAAGCGGTCTCTCTTTCACCCCTTTTCATAACGATCGGTTGGTTTTCTCCCCCTAACACCGATCGGCAATCCGGCTAATTCTTGGCAATGCGCAAATTACGTGCATGTCATTATGTTGCTGATGTTTTCTTGGTGAAAGAAGTGTCGTACGGTTCATGTGGTTACCGATGGGGAACAAGTTTCGTAGAGGGTTACCCGCCGCCCAATGAGCTTGATGGTGCGGTTGGGGCTCGTGAGGCGAAGCCGCGTTCGAGTCCTTGGGAGGTGCCATGCACAAAAAAGGTCCGACCGGTCGGTCGCAGGGCCTATCGGTCGCTCTGGGGTTGCTCGTCTCCGTCGCCGTGGTGCTGACCGCGGGACCGACCACCGCTGTGCCGCCCGCGCCGCCCAATCCGAGCGACGGTGAGATCGCCGCGGCGGGCGCCCGCGTCGATGCGGGCGTCACCGAGGTCGGCGCGCTGATCAACCAGGTCGGCACGGTGAATCAGCAGCTGCGGGAACTCGACGACGCGGTGGCGCGCAAGCGCGAGGAAGTCAACAAAGCGCTGGTCGATCTGCAGAGCGCGCGGGAGGCGGCCGACGCGGCCGCCGCCGCTGTCGTACGGACCCAGACCGACCTCTCCGACGCGGGAACCAAGGTCGCGCAGGCGCGGCGCAATTTCGACGAGTTCGCCACCCAGGCCTACACCAGACCCTCCTCGGGCTCGATGGTCACCTACCTGGCGGCCTCGTCGCCCGGCGGCGCGATCGACCGCTCCCAGGTGCTCGGCCTGGTCACGAAGAACCAGCAGCAGGTGCTCGACGCGCTGCGCCGCGCGCAGATCGAGCAGGGCAACCGGAATTCCACCGCGCGCCAAGCCAAATCGGAGGCCGACGCGGCCGCCGCGGTGGCCGAGCAGAAGAAGAACGACGCCGAGCACGCGGTCGCCGCGGCCAAGGCCGAACTCGACCAGCAGACCGTGCGGCGCGACACCTTGCTGCGCGAGCGCGACGCCGCGCAGGGCAGGCTCGACATCGCCCGCGCCAACGTCACCGGTCTGCAGGGCCAGCGCGAGGCCTTCCTGGCCTGGGACGAACAGCGCCGCGCCGAAGAGGCCGCGATCCGCGCCGCCGCGTCGGCCGCCGCCGCCCGCGCCGCCGCCGACCAGGCCGCGCGCGATCGTGCCGCCCAGGCGGGCGACGGTCGGCGCCCGCACACCCAGCTCGAGAACGCTCCCGCCCCGAAGCAGAGCACGCCCCGCCCCAGCGGACCGGCGGCGCGCGGCTCGCAGGCGGTGGAAATCGTGGTGGACCGGGCGCTTTCGCAATTGGGCGTGCAGTACGCCTGGGGCGGCGGCGACGAGAACGGCCCGACGCTCGGCATTCGCGACGGCGGCGTGGCCGACAGCCACGGCGATTACAACAAAGTCGGCTTCGACTGCTCGGGCTTGATGATCTACGCCTTCGCGGGCATCGGCGTCTCGCTGCCGCACTACAGCGGATATCAATACAACGCGGGCACCCGCGTTCCGGTGGACGAGCGAGCCCGCGGCGACATGCTGTTCTGGGGGCCGAGCGGCAGCCAGCACGTGGCGCTCTACCTGGGCAACGGGAAGATGGTCGAAGCGCCGCAATCCGGCGACGTGGTGAAGGTTTCGCCGGTGCGGGAAAGCGGCATCATGCCCTATGCGGTGCGCATCGTCTCCTGAGAATCGGCCATCGATCCGGCGCGAATTGCACTGATACCGGAGCCGGTTGCGGCATGCTGCGCGAATACCTGGAATAGTTGGGGCGAGCACGCACGAGACCAAGGCGAAAGCGGGGATGTTGGTGACTTCGACGGACAGCGTGAGCGGGGCGGATCTGGCGAAAGGTGCGCCGGAGCCCGCGTCGGGCACCCTGGAGCGTGACGTTCAGACCCTGGAGAAGGCGATCTACGAGGTCAAGCGGGTCATCGTGGGCCAGGACCGGCTCGTCGAACGGCTGCTCGTCGGTGTCCTCGCGCGCGGCCACGTGCTGCTCGAGGGCGTGCCGGGCATCGCGAAGACCCTGGCCGTGGAGACCTTCGCCAAGGTGGTCGGCGGTTCCTTCGCCCGCGTCCAGTTCACCCCCGACCTGGTGCCGACCGACCTGATCGGTACCCGCATCTACCGTCAGGGCCGCGAGGAGTTCGACACCGAACTCGGCCCGGTCGTGGCCAATTTCGTGCTCGCCGA
The DNA here is from genome assembly GCF_006716565.1 of Nocardia bhagyanarayanae. NCBI lineage: Bacteria > Bacillati > Actinomycetota > Actinomycetes > Mycobacteriales > Nocardiaceae > Nocardia > Nocardia bhagyanarayanae. The sequence goes on from NZ_VFPG01000001.1 coordinate 4,338,892, forward strand.
CGAGATCAACCGCGCGCCCGCCAAGGTGCAGTCCGCGCTGCTCGAGGTGATGGCCGAGCGGCACGTGTCGATCGGCGGCAAGACCTACCCGATGCCGGACCCGTTCCTGGTCATGGCGACTCAGAACCCGATCGAGAGCGAGGGCGTCTACCCGCTGCCCGAGGCGCAGCGCGACCGCTTCCTGTTCAAGGTCGTCGTCGACTACCCCTCCGTCGAGGAGGAGCGCGAGATCATCTACCGGATGGGCGTCACGCCGCCGGAGGCCAGGCAGGTCCTCGGCCCGGAGGACCTGATCCGGCTGCAGAAGGTCGCGGCCAACACCTTCGTGCACCACGCGCTGGTCGACTACGTGGTCCGGGTGATCGCGGCGACCCGCAAGCCGCTCGACTTCGGCATGGCCGACGTGGCGAACTGGATCGCCTACGGCGCCTCGCCGCGCGCCAGCCTCGGCATCATCGCCGCGGCCCGCGCGGTCGCGCTGATCCGCGGCCGCGACTACGTGGTGCCGCAGGACGTGGTCGAGGTGATCCCGGACGTGCTGCGCCACCGCCTCGTGCTGTCCTACGACGCGCTGGCCGACGAGATCAGCCCGGAGGACGTCATCAAGCGGGTGCTGCAGACCGTCGGTCTGCCGCAGGTCGCGCCGCAGGCGGTGCACTCCGGCGGCCAGCCCGCGCCCGCCGCGCCGCAGCCGCCGAGCCAGCAGCAGATTCCGCAGCCGCCGCAGCAGGGCCAGCCGCAGATGGCCCCGGCCGCCGGCAACCACCAGACCAAGTGACGGCCGCGTCGGCCGCGCCCGAGGTTTCCCGAGTGACAACGTCATCGCACGCACCGCCGTCGTTCCGGGCCGGAGAACTGACCGACCCGCGGCTCTCGGCGGCGCTGAGAACCCTGGAGCTGACCGTGCGCAGGCGCCTGGACGGCGTGCTGCACGGCGATCACCTCGGCCTCATCCCCGGACCGGGCTCCGAGCCCGGTGAGTCCCGGATGTATCAGCCGGGTGACGATGTGCGCCAGATGGATTGGTCGGTCACCGCCCGCACCACGCACCCGCACGTGCGCCAGATGATCGCCGATCGCGAGCTGGAGACCTGGATGGTCGTCGACCTCTCGGCCAGCCTCGACTTCGGCACGGCGGCCTGCCAGAAACGCGATCTGGCGATCGCGGCCGCCGCGGCGATCACCCACCTCACCAGCGGCGGCGGCAACCGGATCGGCGCGGTCGTCGCCACCGGCGAGCAACTGGTGCGAATTCCCGCGCGCAGCGGGCGGATTCACGCCCAGTCGCTGCTGCGCGGCGTCGCCACCACCCCGCACGCGCGCGACGGTGTGCGCGGCGATCTGCGCGGCGCCATCGAGTCGCTGCGCCGCCCGCAGCGCAAACGCGGTCTCGCCGTGATCATCTCCGACTTCCTCGGCGAGATCGATTGGCAGCGTTCGCTGCGCGCCATCTCCGCGCGACACGATCTGCTCGCGGTCGAGGTGCTCGACCCGCGCGATCTCGAGCTGCCCGATGTCGGCGACGTGGTGCTGCACGATCCGGAGACCGGCCGCACCCGCGAGTTCAGCGTGACGCCAACGCTGCGTACCGATTTCGCGGCCGCCGCCCAACGGCACCGCGAGCAGGTCGAGCAGGCGCTGCGCAGCTGCGGCGCGCCGGTGCTCACGCTGCGGACCGATCGGGACTGGATCGCCGACGTGGTCCGGTTCGTTTCCACCCGGCGTCACAGCTTCGGCGCCCCGACCGGGCGGGTGCCGCGCCAGTGAGTATTTCGCATTTCACCGCACTGATCTGGCTCGGTTTCCTCGCGGTCGTCGTGCTGATCGCGCTCGGCTACGTGCTGGTGCAGCGCAGCAGGCACCGTCAGATGCTGCGCTTCACCAATATGGAACTGCTGGAGAAGGTCGCGCCCGCGCGGCCGAGTCCGATCCGGCACGTGCCTATCGCGCTGATGCTGGTCGGCCTGATGTTCCTGACCGTCGCCGCGGCCGGGCCGACGGCGGTCAAGAAGGTCCCGCGCAACCGCGCGACCGTCGTTCTGGTGATGGACGTTTCGCTGTCCATGGAGGCCACCGACGTGCCGCCGACCAGACTCCAGGTGGCCCAGGAAGCGGGCAAGGAGTTCGTCGACGGCCTCACCCAGGGCATCAACCTCGGCTTCGTCACCTTCGCGGGCACGGCCTCGGTCATGGTGTCCCCGACGACCAACCGGGAATCGGTCAAGGCCGCCATCGACAACATCAAGCTGGCCGAGCGCACCGCGACGGGCGAGGGCATCCTGACGGCCCTGCAATCCATCGACACCCTGGCCACCGTGCTCGGCGGAGCGGAGACCCCGCCGCCCGCGCGGGTCGTGCTGATGTCCGACGGCAAGCAGACCGTGCCGGACGACAAGGACGTCGACAACCCGAGGCACGCGTTCACCGCCGCCCGCCTCGCCAAGAACAAGGGCATTCCGGTGTCGACGATCTCCTTCGGCACCGAATGGGGTTCGGTGGAGATCCCGGATCAGGACGGTCAGGGCTCGCAGCGGGTCAAGGTGCCCGTCGACAACGACTCGTTGCGTGAGATCGCCCAGCTGTCCGGCGGCGAGTTCTACACCGCCTCCAGCCTCGAAGAACTCACCGCCGTGTACGACACCCTCGAAGAGCAGATCGGCTACGAGACGACCCGCGGCGACGCGAGCAGGCCGTGGCTGCTGCTCGGCATGCTGGTCGTCGCCGCGGGCATCGTTACCGGCTTGCTCTATCGTCAACGCCTGCCGTAGCGCCGCGCTCGCTGTGGCATCGCACAAGGTTGCGGTGCCCCGAGCCCGGCGCACGAACCCGAACAGATAGGTTGATGCTTATGTCGAACATCACATCCCGGTCGGTCCTGGTGACCGGTGGCAACCGTGGCATCGGACTCGCTGTCGCGCAGCGTCTGGCAGCCGACGGCCACAAGGTGGCCGTCACTCATCGCGGATCGGGGGCGCCGGACGGACTGTTCGGCGTGAAGTGCGATGTCACCGACACCGAGTCGGTCGACGCCGCGTTCGCCGAGGTGGAGGCGCACCAGGGCGCCGTCGAGGTGCTCGTCGCCAACGCGGGCATCGTCGACAACACGCTGCTCATGCGGATGAGCGAGGACCAGTTCACCCGCGTCATCGACGCCAACCTGACCGGCGCGTGGCGCTGCGCCAAGCGCGCCAACCGCGCCATGCTGCGGGCCAAGTTCGGCCGGATCATCTTCCTCGGTTCGGTGGTCGGTCTCGGCGGCGGCCCCGGACAGGTCAACTACGCGGCCTCCAAGTCGGGCCTGATCGGCATGGCGCGTTCGATCACCCGTGAGATCGGTTCGCGCAACATCACCTCCAACGTGGTCGCTCCCGGTTTCATCGAGACCGACATGACGCGCGAGGAAGTCACCGAGGAGATGCGCGAGGTCGTGCTGAAGTACGGCGTGCCCGCGGGACGCCCCGGCCAGCCCGAAGAGGTAGCGGCGGCGATCAGCTTCCTCGCCTCCGACGACGCCTCCTACATCAACGGCGCGGTCATCCCGGTCGACGGCGGCATGGGCATGGGCCACTAGTACTTTCGTTCCCGGGCACGCTGCCCCGAACACCGCGGCGCCGCGCGCCGGGACGATGTCCCGCGCGCGGCGGGGCGACAACTCGACTTTCAACTTCAGGAGAACCGAGAACTCATGGGCGGACTGCTCGAAGGCAAGACCATCCTGGTCACCGGCATCATCACCGACGCGTCGATCGCGTTCCACGCGGCCGCGGTCGCGCAGGAGCAGGGCGCGAAGGTCGTCATCACCGGCATTCCGGAGCGGCTGCGGCTGATCGACCGGATCGCGAAGCGGCTGCCCCAGGAAGTTCCGCCCGCCATCGGCCTCGACGTCACCAGCGAAGAGGATCTGGCCGGGCTGGCCGACAAGCTGCGCGAGCTGGCGCCGGAGGGCATCGACGGCGTCCTGCACTCGATCGCGTTCGCGCCGCGCACCCTGATGGGCCCGGAGGCCCGCCCGTTCCTGGACGGCCCCGGCCCCGACGCCGCCAAGGCGTTCGAGATCTCGGCGTGGAGCTACGCCTCGCTGGCCCGCGCGGTGCTGCCCGTCATGAACGAGGGCGGCTCCATCGTCGGCATGGACTTCGACCCGCGCACGGCGATGCCGTACTACAACTGGATGGGCGTGGCCAAGGCGGCGCTGGAGTCGGTGAACCGCTACGTCGCCCGTGAGGTCGGCGTCGCCAAGCGGGTCCGCTCCAACCTGATCGCCGCGGGTCCGATCAAGACCCTGGCCGCCAAGGCCATCGCTGGCACCGCCACCGACGACGCGGCCAAGCTGAACCAGCTCAACACCTACTGGGACGGCGCGTCGCCGATCGGCTGGGACGTCGACGACCCGACCGTGGTCGCCAAGTCGATCGTCGCGCTGCTCTCCGATTGGCTGCCCGGCACCACCGGCTCGATCATCTACGTCGACGGCGGCGCCAGCCACAACACCTGGTTCCCGGAGAACTGGTCGGCCAACTGATTTCGTAACGGAGGAGATGCCGTGGCACCGGCCGTCGACGCACTGCTGCTGCTGTCCTTCGGCGGCCCGGAGCGTCCCGAGGACGTGATGCCGTTCCTGGAGAACGTCACTCGGGGCCGCGGGGTGCCGCGCGAGCGACTCGAAGAGGTCGCGCAGCACTACCTGCACTTCGGCGGGGTGTCTCCGATCAACGCGCTCAACCGCGACATCATCGCCGCGGTCGAGCGCGAATTGGCCGCCGCCGGAACGGAACTGCCGGTGTACTTCGGCAACCGCAACTGGCATCCCATGGTCGAGGACACCGTCGCGCGGATGGCCGCCGACGGTGTCCGCACCGCACTGGTGTTCCCGACCTCCGCGTGGGGCGGCTACTCCGGCTGTCTCCAGTACCACGAGGACATCGTCAGGGCCCGAACGGCTTTCGGCGACGGCGCGCCGCAACTGGTGAAGCTGCGCCAATACTTCGACCACCCGCTGCTGATCGAGGCATTCGCCGACGCGATCCGCTCCGCGGTGGCCGAAATCCCCGCCGAGCGCCGCGCCGAGATCCGCCTGGTGTTCACCGCCCATTCGATCCCGGTGTCCGCCGACGCCACCGCGGGCCCGCCCGCCGAGGGCGGCGGTCTGTACAGCCGCCAGGTCGCGGAGGCGGCCCGGTTGTGCGCGGCCGCCACCGGATTCGGCGACTACGACCTGGTCTGGCAGTCGCGCTCGGGTCCGCCGCAGGTGCCGTGGCTGGAGCCCGACATCGTGGACCACCTCGAGGAGCTGTCCGGCAAGGGCGTAGCCGCGGTGGTGGTCTGTCCCGTCGGTTTCGTGTCCGATCACCTCGAGGTCATCTGGGATCTCGACAACGAAGCCAAGGACAAGGCCGCCGAACTCGGCATGGCCTTCGCCCGCGCCGCGACGCCCGGCACCGACCCGCGATTCGCGCGGCTGGTGGTGGAGCTGATCGGTGAGCACATCGGCGGCGTCGAACCGCGTCGCCTCGGTGCGGTGCCGGGTTACGGCTGCACCCGCAACGGGGAGCCGTGCGCGGTGGGCTGCTGCGCACCGGCGCGTGGCGGTCGGCCCGCGCGGAACTGAGCCCGAATCGCGAACCGCTCGCCGCACCGGCGATCGATAGCACTCCGCTCTGAATCGCCTTGGCTCGCACTGGTTTCGATGCGCGCCTGCCCCTGCGATAGCATCGTGGCCGGCCTTCGGGAGGAGGGCCGACCACAACTCTTTGACGGGGAGGCCCTTCGATGTACCTAGAGCTGCTCGCCGCGACCGATCTGATGGCGGAGAGCGCTGTCTGGACCACGGCGCTGGATTCCTATGAAGCCCGGCGGGGCGGAGGCGGCGGTTCCAGCGGCGGCGACGGCGACGTCGAGTTCTCCGACTACGTCGGGGGTCTCGTATGCCTGATCGTGGTGGTCGTCGCGATCGCCCTGCTCATCTGGTACTTCAGCAAGAAGGGCAGCAACGGCGCGCCGCCGCCGCAGCAGCCGAGCCAGCTGCCGCCCCCGTATCCGCAGCAGCAGTACGGGCAGCAGCCGCCCTACGGGCAGGACCCGTACGCGCACCAGTACCAGCAGGCGGCCTACCCCCAGCAGCCGCAGTATCCGCCGCCGTACCCGCAGCAGCCCTACCCGCCGCAGTACCAGCAGCAGCCGTATCCACAGCAGTACCCGCCGCACTACTGACCACGTCCCGCACGGCGGGTGCTCGGGTGGACGAGAATCCACCCGAGCTCAGCCGGAATCTACTGCGCTGCTTCGAGATACACCGGCAGCGTGCGGTGCCCGTTGGAGACGAAGCTGCCCACCGGAAGGAGCTCCGACGGGTCGACGGCCAGCCGCATATCCGGGAAGCGCTGGAAGATCGCGGGCAGCGCGATCTCCGCTTCCAGCCGGGCCAGGGGCGCGCCGAGGCAGTGGTGCGCGCCGTGGCCGAACGCGACGTGTTCCTTGTTCGCGCGGTGCACGTCGAACTCGTTCGTGGTCGCGCCGTGCACCTTCGGGTCGCGGCTCGCCGCGGCGTAGGACGCCAGGATCGCCTCGCCCTTCGGGATGCGGATGTCGCCGATCTCGATGTCCTCCACCGCGTAACGCAGCGGCAGGTGCGCGACGGGCGACTCGTAGCGCAGCGTCTCTTCCACGACGTCCGACCACGGCACCCGGCCCGCGAGGACGTCCGCGCGCTGGTTCTCGTGCGTGAGCAGCGCGAAGATTGCCTGGTCGAGCAGATTGACCGTGGTCTCGTGCCCGGCGTTGATCACCAGCATCAGGGTGTCGACGAGCTCCTTCTCGGTCAGCTGGGAGCCGTCCTCGTCGCGGGTGGCGATCAGCACGCTGGTGACGTCGTCACCGGGGTTGTCCCTCCGGTGGGCCACCAGCTGGCTGACGAGCCCGTACATCTCCAGGTAGTTCGCCACACCTTCCTCGGGACCGAGCGAGGTGTCGAAGAATCCGTCGACACACTTGCGCAGGCCGGGCCCCAGGAACTCCGGCACCCCGAGCAGCTCGGTGATCACCTGGATCGGCACGGGGTAGGCGAAACCCTCACGCAGGTCGGCCGTTTCGCCGGGCGGCGTGGCCGCGAGCGCGTCGAGCAGCTGGGTGGTGATCTCCTCGATGCGCGGTCGCAGCGCCGCGCTGCGCCGATGAGTGAACGCGGGCGCGACCAGTTTGCGCAGACGGCGGTGCTCGGCGCCGTAGGCGGTGAACATGTTGTCGACGGCGACCCACGGGTGCAGCGGCCACGCCTCGGTGATCTCGCCGTTCATGAACGCCGACCAGTGCTGCCGCGCGTCCTTCGAGACGCGCGGGTCGGCCAGCAGGCTCTTGAGCACGGCGGCGTCGGTCACCGACCACGCGGGCACGCCGCCGGGCAGCTCCACCAGCGCGGCGGGCCCGCGCTCGCGGATCCGTGCGGACTCGCCCTGGATATCGGCGCCGGTCAGATCCAGGACTATCGGTTCGTACTCCATCGGTGGCTCCTTACACCAGATTCAACGGAGGGGATGGGGGAAAGACGACCGGTAGCGCCGCCATGGCGCGGTGGAAAGGCCCTGGACGCCAGCTCAATTCGGCGGCGGGCACGGCGAGCTCCAGCTCGGGCAGCGCGTCGAGCAGCTGATCGATGGCGTCCTGCACCACCAGGTACGCCACCGACCGGGCCGGGCAGGCGTGCGGTCCGGCGCCCCACGCCAGGTGCGAGCGGTTGCCGGTGCGGTCGCCGCCGCGCACGGCGGGATCGTTGTTGCTCCCGGCGAGGCTGATCAGGACCGGCTGGTGCGCGGGCAGCCAGGTGTTGTCGATCAGGATCGGCTGGCGCGGATAGGTGATGGAGAAGTTCGCCATCGGCGGGTCGTTGAACAGCACCTCGTCGAGCGCGTCCCGGGTGGAGAGGCTGCCGCCGAGCACATGTCCGCCGAACCGGTCGTCGGTGAGCATCAGCAGCAGGGTGTTGGTGATCAGGTTCTGCTGCGGTTCGATCCCCGCGCCGTAGAAGCTGATCAGCTGGCAGAGCATCTCCTCGTCGTCCAGCTTCGCGGGGTGGTGCGCGAGTCGCGAGGTGACGTCGTCGCCCGGCTCCGCGCGCCGCAGCGTGATCAGCTCCATCAGCGCGGCGCTGAGCATCTCCATGCCGCGCGCGGCCTCGACGGTGTCGAAGAGCATCGCCATGCCGGTCGCCACGCGCTGACCCAGCTCGGCCGAGCAGCCGACCATCTGGTTCAAGACCTCGAAGACGAGCGGGAAGGCGTACTGGGTGACCAGATCGGCCGAGCCCGCCTCGCAGAAGCTGTTGATCAGCGGGATGGCGATCTGCTCGATGGTGGCGTGCAGCGCGTGTAGGTCGATGCCGTCGATGCTCGCGACGTAGGCCTGCCGGTAGCGCGCGTGCACCGCGCCGGCGTTGCGCAGCGCGTTCGGGTACCACTCCATCATCGGTTTGACGGGGCAGTCGTCCGGGATGTCCTTCTGCCACATCCGCGGGTCGGCGGGGAAGTGGTCCGGGTCGTTGAGGATGCGCAGCGCGGTGCTGTACCCGATGATCAGCGTCGCGGGGATGTTCGGCGCCAGTTCGATGGGGACCACCGAACCGTACTGGCGGCGCATGTCGTCGTAGGCGCCGTGCGGGTCGGCGGCGAATTCCGGGACGTGCAGCGGGATCCGGGGGCCGTCGGCGCCGATCGGGGATCCGTGCTGGACCGGGCAGACTCCGGGTGCGGTGGCGTGCGGCGCGGTGACCGCGGACTGTGACGTGGTCAAAAGACGGTACTCCAGACGAGGGACATGAGCTCCGCGTCGAGGCTGGAACAAGGATGCGGCGCACGGTGATCCGTGAGGTCACCGCACAGTGCCTGCCGGACAGGCGATCTGGGCTGCGACCACCGTCGATCCGAACAAGCGCTGATCCAAGCGTCCAGAACTCGACAACTCGCCCACGCTATCAGCAATGCGAGAGGTCATCCCACGATGTGGCGAAAATTTGTTAGCACATGAAAGCAACGCGAGACCGAAAAGGCCTGTTCACACGGGTTGTCGGCGGCGGAGTGAAAGATGCTGCGATGGGCGATGTTTCGCCTGACGCCGCGGGCTTCGAGCCGACTAGTTACCGCCGCGCGCGGCCGCGTGCACCGCGACGAGCCGGGCCGCGCGGATCGCGTCCCAGAGCGGGCGCAGCAGCGTCTCCTGCGCGCCGATGGCGCTGGCCGAGGTCGGCGCGGACGCCGGTTCGCGTTGCGCCACCGTCAGTATCGCGGCCACGTGATCGGCGGTGTCGAGAATGCGCTTGGCGCGCAGTGGGATCGAGTTCGGGTAGTCGTGCCTGGCGTAGTCGGCGAGCTCGGCCTCGATGAGTTCGCGCGGATCGGAATCGGCGGCGCCGACCGCGGTCGTGTGCAGCTGCATCAGCGCGTCGGCGGCGTCGCGGACGGCCTCCCGCATGGCGTATTCGGCTTCGCCGAGCGACATGTCCGGGCCGGGGGCGGGCGGGATCGGGGTGCTGTAGAGCGTCCACTGGAGGGTGTCGTCGTCGGGCCACCGGGGGATCAGCCCGGTGCCCTCGGTGCCGGGCACACCGACGAGCAAGCCCTCCTCGGCCTCGATGGCGTCGGCGCTGAACACGGTGCCCGGCGGCAGCCCGCGCACGTCGCCGGGGACCGGAAGCACCAGGCGCAGCTGCGCGCCGGGCTGGGCCATGGCTTCGCGAATGACCTTGAGCAACGCCATGACACCGGATCCCGGCAGCGTGGTGCGCGAGGACCACGGCAGGTCGGTGCGGGCGCCGGTCATCGGGTCGCCCGCGGCGATGGTGTGCCGCGGCGCCCACGCGTGCAGCGCCTCCAAGACGTCGTCGGGCGCACTGCACCCGGCCAGCCAAGAGCCGGCCCACACCGTCAGCGTGGCACTAGGAGAGCACATAATTATCGAGCATAAACGCTTCGGGCTACCGGCGGGCATCGGCGCACGAGCCTTCGTGAGCTGCGCGCACCCGCCGATTCGGCGCCGCGGGACGGCACCGCATCCACCGGTCGCGCGGCGCGTGCCCGGCTACTCCGGTTCGGTGACGAAGTCGATCAGGCGTTCGACCGCGCCGATGAGCGGCGCCTCCAGATCGCGGAAGGACTCGACCGCGTCGTAGACCCGCCGCCACCCGTCCTGCGGGGTGCCCCAGCCGAGACGCCGGCAGACACCGGTCTTCCAATCCTCCCCGCGCGGCACCTCGGGCCAGGCGTCGATGCGCAGCGTCGCGGGCCGCACGGCCTGCCATACATCGATGAACGGGTGCCCGGTCACCAGCACGTGCGGGCCGAGACCGGTGGTGAGCTGGGTTTCCTTGGAGCCGGTGACCAGGTGGTCGACGAGCACGCCGACCCGGCGGCCGGGACCGGGCTCGAACTCGGCCAGCCGCGCGGCCAGATTGTCCAGCCCTTCCAGGTGCTCGACCACCACGCCCTCGACCCGCAGATCGTGGCCCCACACCCGCTCGACCAAGGCGGCGTCGTGCACACCCTCCACCCAGATCCGGCTGGCCTTGGCGACTCGAGCGCGCAAGCCCGCCACCCGGGTGGAGCCGGACGCGGACCTGGTCGGCTGCTTCGGCGCGGCGACGGCTGGGCGCACCAGGGTGACCGGCTCGCCGTCGATCAGGAAGGCCGCCTCCCGCATCGCGAACAGCCGCACCGCACCGCGCGCGTCCTCCAGCTTCACGAAATCGCCGTCGTAGCTGCGATCGAATCCGACCACGGCGCCGCAGAATCCGCTGGCCGCGTCCTCCACCACGAGGTCGCGTTCGGCGGTCACCTTCGGCACCGCCCGCTTCTTGGTTCTCTCGTGTCCGGCGAAGATGTCGCCATACCTGTCGCGCGTACCCACCCGCCCGAAACTACCCGGTGGCGCAGCGATCTTGCGGTTAGAGTGGGTTGCGTGGCCGCAATAGCTTGGCTGGTCGCGGGCATCCTGCTCGCGGCCGCAGAGATGCTCACCGGGGACCTCACGCTGCTGATGATCGGCATCGCGGCCCTCGGGACGGCGGGGGTGAGCGCGGCGGCGGACACCTCCCTGGTGATCGACGCGGTGGTCTTCGCGGTGATCACCGCGGTGCTCATGCTCGGGGTGCGGCCGATGCTGCGCCGCAAGTTCGGTACGCCGCCGCCGATTCCGACGAATGTCGATGCGCTGCCGGGGAAGTCGGCCCTGGTGCTGGAGGAAGTCGCCGCCCATTCCGGCCGGGTGAAGCTGGGCGGCGAGGTGTGGACCGCGCGGCCGATGAACCCGGACGAGGTGTACGAGCCGGGCGCGACCGTGTACGTCATGAAGATCGACGGCGCGACGGCCGTCGTCTGGAAGGGGCCGTAATGGCTGTATTGATCGTCGCCGCCGTGCTCGTCCTCTTGGTCGTGGTGGTGGTGTTCAAATCGATCGCGCTGGTGCCGCAGGCGGAGGCGGCGGTCATCGAACGGCTCGGCAGGTACTCGCGGACGGTGTCCGGCCAGCTGACGTTCCTGGTGCCGTTCGCCGACCGGATCCGGGCCAAGGTGGACCTGCGCGAGCGGGTGGTGTCCTTTCCACCGCAGCCGGTGATCACCCAGGACAACCTGACGTTGCAGATCGACTCGGTGGTGTATTTCCAGGTCACGAGCCCGCAGTCCGCGGTCTACGAGATCAGCAACTACATCGCCGCGGTCGAGCAGCTCACCGTCACCACGCTGCGCAACGTGGTCGGCGGCATGACGCTGGAGGAGACGCTGACCTCCCGCGACCAGATCAACAACCAGCTGCGCGGTGTGCTCGACGAGGCCACCGGACGCTGGGGCCTGCGCGTGGCGCGCGTCGAGCTCAAGGCCATCGATCCGCCGCCGTCGATCCAGGAGTCGATGGAGAAGCAGATGAAGGCCGACCGCGAGAAGCGCGCGATGATCCTCACCGCGGAAGGCACCCGGGAGTCGCAGATCAAGACGGCCGAGGGCGCCAAGCAGGCGCAGATCCTTGCCGCCGAGGGCGCCAAGCAGTCCGCCATCCTCGGCGCGGAAGGTGAACGGCAGAGCCGCATTCTGCGTGCCCAAGGTGAGCGCGCCGCCGCCTACCTGCAAGCCCAGGGCCAGGCGAAGGCCATCGAAAAGGTCTTCGCCGCAATCAAATCCGGCAAGCCGACGCCGGAACTGCTTGCCTACCAGTACATGCAGACGCTGCCGATGGTGGCCCGCGGCGACGCGAACAAGGTGTGGCTGGTGCCGAGCGATTTCGGCAAGGCGCTGGAAGGCTTCGCCAAGAGCTTCGGCTCGCAGGGCGAGGACGGCGTCTTCCGCTACGAGCCGCCCGCCGACGACTCGGCGCCGGTCAAGGTCGAGGACGATTCCGATGTCGCCGACTGGTTCGACACCGCCTCGGATCCGACCATCGAACGCGCCGTTCGCGCGGCGGAGGCCACCGCACGCCAGCCGGTCGAGGGCCTGATGCCCACCCCGCCGCAGCGTTCGCCCGAGCCCTCGCCGCACCAGCAGGTCGTTTCGCCGACCGAGTCCGCTCCTGCGCAACAGGAGCCGCCGCAACCCCTGGCCTACCGCCCGGACGACCCGCACGGCCGCCCGTGGCAGCCGCCGGAGAACTACCGGCAGTAGCTCTTTCCCGCGCCGCCCCGTCGCTCACCTCCGAGCGGCGGGGCGGTTCGCGTGGCGGGTTGTCGCCCAAGGAATCGGGGGCAGCGCGTTTTCGGCGTCTCCAGCCGAAAACGTTCCGCGCCACGGATAATCGGTGCGTGCTCGTGTGGGGACGGACATCCGGGAGAACATGCTGACGCGGAGGGCGCTGCTGCGGGCGGCGTCGATCGCACCGCTGGCGGGCTGCGGCACGGGTGTGCTCGGCACGCCGGGCGCGGTGCGAATCGCCGTGTCCTGGAGCGGTTCCGAGCTAGCCGCGTTCCGCGCGGTGCTCGACGCGCTGGACCTGTCCGGTTCGGTCGACGTGATCCCGCTCGGCGACGAGATCGAGACGGCGTTGACCGGCGGACGGTCCGCGCCGGAACTGGTCATGCTGCCGCAGGCCGGTCGGGTGCGCGAGCTGGCCGAGGGCGGCGCGCTGCGCGACGTTCCCGAATCGCTGTGGCTCGACGAGCTGGAGAAGCCTTGCTACCCGGGTGTCTGGGCGGAACTGCTCTACCACGACGAACGCCCGTACGGTGTGCCGTTCAAGGCGGCCGACAAGTCGATGGTGTGGTTCGACCGGCAATCGGCGCTCGAGTCCGGGGTCGGGACCCCCGCGCTGTGGACGCTGGACTTCTGGCTCGACCGCATCGAGTTCCTCGCCGGAACGGACCGGCGGCTGCTGGCGCTGGCCGCGGCGGACGGGTGGGCGCTGACCGACCTGTTCGAGAATCTGCTCTACGCGCAGGACCCGGAAACCTACGCGGCGCTTGCCGCCGGCGGGGAGTCGGCGAGCTGGGAGAAGGACGCGGTGCGTGCCGCCCTGCACCTGCTCGGCTCGTGGGCGGCGAACCCCGCCGCTTTCGCCGGCGGGGTCGGCACCGCCCTGACCATGCAGTTCTCCGACGCGGTGCGGGAGGTGTTCCAGCGAAGGCGGGCGGTGATGGTGGTCGCGCCCGATTTCGCCGAGCCCATCGTGCGCAAGGCCGTCGCCGAATCGGGACGCAACCCCGCCGAGGTCGTCGGCGTGATGGACTTTCCCGGTCTCGCGCCCGCGGGCCCGCGCCCGCGCATCGTCGGCGGCGACGTCCTGGTGCTCACTCCGTCGGCGGACGACCGCGCGGAGCGGGTGCTCGCCGCGCTGGCCGCCCCCGCGGCGCCGCTGCCGTGGATCAACCGGTTCCACGGGTTCCTCGCGCCGAACGAGCAGACCGACGCCGCCTATTCGCCGTTCCTGCGTCCGTCGGCCGAACGACTGCGCGACTCAGCGGTTTTCGGTCCGCGCGACGAGGTGGTGTTCGACCTGTCGGACCAGATCGGAGCGCTCGGCGGGCGAAACGGGTTGTGGCGGATACTCACCGAGTTCCTGATCGCCGTCGACGGTGACCGGTCCGGCATCGGTCCCGCCGTGAACGACGCGGTCCTGGCCTTGGCGCGGTGGTGAGCCGATGACGACGCCACCCGGATTCCACAGCAACGGACTGTATCTCGAACTCGCCACCCGGCGGATGCGCGGCGCGTTGATCGGCGGACGCAATCCGTGGCGCGGCTGGGGCTGGGCGCGGGTCGTGCCCGCGTGGCTGCTCGCGGCGCTGTTGGTCCTGGCCTCGGGCTGGACGGTGGTGACCGAGGGAACGCGGCTCGCGGTGCCGCTGACGCTGGTCCTCGGCGGCGCGGCGGTGCTCGTGGCGGCGCTGCTGTTCACGAACGGCAAGCCGCGGCTCGTCGCGGTGGGCGTCGCCGTCGGTCTGTTGCTGGCGGGACCGCTGCTGTTCGTGGCCGACGCGAGCGCGGACACGCTGGAGGTCTACGGGCGGACGCTGCTGTTCGTGCTCGCCGGGTTCGGCCTGATGGCGGTGGCGCTGTGCACCGCGTGGTGGAGTCGCGGCGTGCGGTGGCTGTGGCTGCCGCTGGTGCTGCCGTTCGGCGTCGCGGCCTTCGTCTCGGGCCTGGCGTTCCGGGTGATGTTCGAGGCGGCGGTGCCCGAGGGCGATGTCGCGACGTTCCAGTCCGGATACCGGTGGATGCCGCTGATGGCGTTCTGGTGGACCTGGTTCGGGTTCCTCACGGGGATGTTCTCGGCGGGCCTTCGGGCGATCGAGTCCGATCCGGTCCGCTGGGGCTACCTCAACGCGCCGACCGGGCCCTTCCGGTTCGCGTTCGTGGCGTGGCGCGGGGTGCGGCTGGTGCACCCGGTGGTGCTGATCGCCGGGATCGCCGCCGTCGTCGCGGCAGCCAGGGTCTTCGACGTCATCCTCATCGGCATCCCCGCCGCCTACCAGTACGGCAGCGACAGCGCGACGGTGCGGTGGTGGCGGTTGGCCACCACCGACAGCGCCGCGGCCGAGGTCGCGATCTACTCGGTGCCGCTGGCGGTGCTGGTGGGGGCCTGCGCGTTCGCGCTGGGCAAAACCGGTGGGGCGCGGGAACTTCGGTTGCCGCTGCGCCCGCGTTCGCACGAACCGCAGGCGGTGCGCCGCGCCGGTCGGCTCGCCACCGGCTTCGCGGTGGTCATGGGCGTGGTCTCCCTCGCGCCGCTGCTGATGCTGGCGTGGGTCTCGATGCGGCGGCCGGACGGGCTGGGCTGGCCCGCGCTCGGCCGGGTCTGGGAGGCTGGCCTGCCGTCGACGCTGGGGGTGACCGCCCTGGTGGCGACCGTCGCCACCGTGCTGGCGGTCTCGGCCGCGCTGCCGGTGGCGCGGTGGCTGTCGGCGACGCCGTCGGACACGTGGTCCGTCCGGCTGGCGATGGCCGCGCTGGTGGTGCTCGCCGTGCTGCCCGCGCAGATGTATCTCGGGCCGATCGACGAGGTGAGCGAAGCGCTGGGCCTCGCGGGGACGCAGTACCCGCTGATGCTGGTCCACGGTGCGGCCGGACTTCCGGTCAGCGTGCTGATCCTGCGCGGCGCGATGCGGGCGGCCGAGGAGAACCCGAGTTCGGCCGCGCTGCACGGGCTGGCCCGGCCCGGTGCGGTGGCGCGGCGGCTGTGGGACGGCGCGGGGCGCGCCGTGATCACCGCGGCGGTGCTGGAGTTCATCCTGGTGTGGAACGACTTCTTCGTCAGCCTGATGATCAGCGGTGCGGGCGCGAGCCCGTGGTCGCTGCTGCTGTGGGGCGAGGCCCGCCAGTACGAGGAGAACCTGCCGCAGCTGGCCGCCGGTGCGCTGGTCTTCGCCATCGTCCCGGTCGTCCTGCTGCTGGCGACTTGGCGCAGATTCCTCGTGCCAGGGCTGACCGGGGGAGTGCTGCGATGAGCGGGCAGGAGGGCTCGGTCGCCCCGCCGCCGTCACCCGGAATCGCCGCGGCGCCACCGGCACTCGTGCGTTTCCGTTTCGGTGGCGGCGCGCTGGCCGCGGCAGTGCTGCTCGGGCTGGTCATCAATATCGTGTCCAGCCTCTTCCTGGAGCGCGGCGTCGGCGTGCTGCTCTCGGTGGGTCTGCTGGTGATCGCGATGTTCGCCGTGGTGGTGCTGGTCAGCCGCTGGCTGCGGGCCGAACGGCGCAGGCTGCGCGAAAGCCCGCACACGGCAAGGGAACTGGAGTTGCTCAGCGATTTCGTCGACGCCGAGACCCCGATCGGCGCCAACCCGAGCGCGGACGCGCCGCAGCTGACGAGGTCGGACGGCGCCACGCACACGGAGGCGGCGGTACTCGGTGGGCTGCCGGTGCGCGAATACAGCGCGGCCGCGCTGCTCGCCGTGCTCACGGCCATCTTGGATGCGCCCGCGCGCGACCCGTCCGACGGCGCCCCGCCGCGGACCACCGCGCCGCTGCTGCTGACCGAACTGGTGGCGGGGGGATTCGTGCGCGGCGCGGGCGTGCAGCAGTACTGGGTCGTCGCGGTGCCCGACAGACCCGCCGCGGCCGACGTGCGTGGCGGATCGCGGTGGAGCGCCGCGATCACGGCGCTCGCCCGGCATCACGCGGATCGCGCCGAACGCTGGGCGATCGGTCTCGGCACGCCGCGCTTCGCCGCGGCAGGGCGGGGCTGGTTCGAGGCCGAGGAACCGTTCCTGCGGCGGTTGGTGACCGAGTGCGCGTCCCTGCGCGCCGCGCTGCCGAGGACCGCGGTGCCCAGCCTGATCCGGATCGCCGATGCCCTCGACGTCTGGTACGCGCGCACCGGACGGCAAGACGCCGACCTCGCGGAAAAACTGTGCCGGCTGCCCGATCTGGACGCGCTCGGCGCGCACGCCGCCCAAGTCCGGCTGCGCGCGGATCCGGACGCCGGCCTGCCGCGCCGCGGCGGCGACCGTGGCCGCTACGCCGACCTGACCGCGCGCTACGAGCACGCGCAAGCGTTGAGACTGCTGGCGAATCCGTCGCAGACCGCTGCGGCGGACCTCGAGCGGGCGCGCGTCCAGCTGGAGCGGGTCTGGTGGTTGCTGCCGCGCGAGGACATCCCCGGGGAGGTCTGCGCCTTGATCAACCTCGGCGTGGTGCTGCTGCGCCAAGGTCTGCTCGACGACGCGCAGGACCGGCTGGAACTGGCCGAGGCGCTGACCAGACAGGGCCGCGACCCGGACGGTCGCGCCCACATGCACGAGATCCTCGGCCACGTCTGGTGGGCCCGCGGCGAGGGCGCCAGGGCGCTGCGCTGCTGGCGGCTTTCGCTCACCGCGTACCGCGCGCTGCGTGACGATCACGGAATCGCGCGCTGCCTCCAGCATCTCGCCGCCGCGGTGATCGCGGACCCGTGCTGCGCCGACGACGTGCTCGGCCCGGACCCGACCCGCCCACCCGACCGCGCGGTCGACCAGGCCACCGGCTGGCTGGCCGAGGCCACAGCCCTGTACCCCGCCGCGCTGACCGCGGACCACTATCGCACCGAGGCGATCACGCGGTTCGGCATCACCCCGCGCTCCGCCATCGATCGGTGGCCCCTGCCGCTCGAGGAGAACGTGCCGCGCCCATGAGGCGTCGCGTTGCCCGAGCTGGTCGCCATCGGAACAACGCGAAAGACGTGCCGGGGCAGAGTTTTCGGTGTCAGCTCCGGATGATCGCGTGCTCGCCCGGTGTCTCCTGGAAGGCGACGGCGGCGAGGATCGCGGCGTCGTCGGGCGGGGCGGCATCGTCGGCGAGGACCACGAGTTTGTCGTCGTCGTCGTGGAATCGGTGGACGATGGCGGCTGCTCATGTTTGCTGAAAAGTTGCGGCAGCGCATTCGCCCGGTTACGGTTCAGCCAGTCGTTCGCGCGATTCCATGGATAGATACGAGCTGTTACCGGGAGATCGGAATGCAGAACCGGCCTGTAGCTGAGTCATTGCCCGTAGTGTGTGCCGACGATCTCGCGACTAAGGAGTTCGACCGGGACGGCGTGCGGGTGTCGGTGGTGATCGGCCGCCCGGTGCAGTTTCCCGGCCGTGCCGGATGGCGCTGCCGCGTTCGAGTCGAGCGGGGCACGCGGCTCGAGCAGTCGCAGGTCGTCGCGCCGACCGAGCGCGAAGTCCTGCGCATGGCCATGGATCTGGTCACCGGCAGGCTGGAGCTGACCGAGGCGCAGTTCCTCGACGGTGCGGCCGTGCACACCGAGGCGCTGCGCGCTCTGCTCGATCCGGATCGGTGACCGTCGCGGGCTCCGGCCGGGTGCCGGAATCCGTCCACGTCCGCCGAATCCGCGTCGGATTCCGGCGTGCCGCCGCGGCCCACGAGCGCTCGGCGGTGCGGATCCGCACGCTGGACCCATGACCGACGACATCACCGCCATTCACCACACCGGCATCCTCACCCGCGACCTTGACGGCCTCGAACGCGTCTACCGCGCCCTGGGGTTCACCCTCAGCCCGCGATCGCGGCACCTGCTGAGCGCGCGGCCCGGTGCGACACCGCAAGCGGGATGCACCGCGAATCTGTGCGCCCTGTTCGGCGGGTCCTACATCGAATTGCTCGGCATCGTCGACGAATCCGCGCCGGATCCCTGGCACACCACGGCGATGGCGGATCAGTACGAAGGCTTCCGCATCCTGAACCTCGACACCGACGACGCGGCCGCCACGCACGCGCGGCTCGCGGCGCTGGGCATGCGGACCTCGGGCGTGCTCGACCTCGAGCGCGACGTCGACACCGTCGAGGGAGCGCGCACGGTCCGGGCTCGCGCCGTCCACCTCGACCCGCGCACCACGCCCGAGGGCTATCTCGGCCTCGCCCAACACCTCACCCGCGAGTACGTGCACCAGCCGCGATACCTGTCGCATCCGAACGGCGCCCGCGGCATCGCCGCGGTGCTGATCGTGGCCGACGGCGACGAATTCGACGGCATCGCAAGGCGATACGCCGACCTGCTCGGCGCCGGCTGGACCGACGAGCGCCCGCTCTCGGTCCTCGAGCACAAGGACGTGCGCCTGGAACTGGTGCGCGCCGCCGACGCCCCCGACGTGCTGCCCGGCGAATCCGCCCCGGCCCCTTCCTATCTGGCCGCGATGACGATCCGCGTCGACGACGTGGCCGCGGCGCGCGAGTTGGTGGAGCGCGGCGACATCCCCACCCGCACCACGGCGGGCGGGTTCTTCGTGTCCGGCCGTGACGCGTACGGAGCCGGGCTGTTCTTCACCGCGCGGTGAGCGCGGGCGCCGCGCGCTTGGCGTACCGGGTGACCGGAGCGGTGTCCAATCGTTCCACGCCGGGCAGCGCGCCCACCCGCTCGACGACGTAGTCGAACACCGCATCCGCGTCGCGGCAGATCGCCACGGCGATGATGTTGTGCGGTCCGGTGGTGGCGCCCGCGAACGCGATCTCCGGGTCCTCGGTCAGCGCCGCGCCGACCGCGGCGAGGTGCCGGGGCGTCACCGTCAGCCACAGCACACACTGGAACGCGTAGCCGAGCAGCGCGGCGTCCACCTCGACGTCGAACCGGAGCACGCGCGCCCGCCGCAATTCGTCCAGCCTGCGCCGCACCGCGGATTCCGACCAGCCGAGCGCGCCGGCCAGACCCGGATAGCTCGCCCGCCCGTCGGCGGCCAATCGGGGCAGCATGCGCCGGTCCAGGTCGGTCAGCGCGATCGGCCCGCCGGCAACCGGCAGCTCGGCGCGCAGCACGGAGACCTGATCGGCGTCCAGCGCGGACGTGCGGCCGTGCCAGCGTCTGCGCGTGAGATGGCGGACCAGCCGCTGCGCGTCGACGCCGAGGACGTCGGAATGCCTGGCCAGCGCGGGCAGCGGCGCCGGCTCGGCGGCGGCGGTGCGGAAGACGCAGACGATCTCGGCGCCGCTGGACAGCACCGTCACCCAGGCGGTGTCCGGTCGCGCGGCCAGCGCGTGCGCGAGGTCGTCGGCGCGGTGTGGCCGAATCCGCAGGCGCACCACCCATTCCGCCGTTCCGGTGCGTCCGCTGTCGGCAACGCCGGTCACCCGGACCGTCCCGGCGGCGGCCAGGCGCGCGAATCGCCGCGCGATAGTCCGATCGGAGACGGACAGGACCTCCGCGATCCTGCTGAACGGCGCCCTTCCGTCCACCTGGAGGGCGTGCAGCAGTCCGAGGTCGACCGCGTCGAGCGCCTCCGTCTTCATGGGCCAAGAATAGGGCCGCGCCGCGGATTTCCGTCGAGTGCGGGCCACGGCGACTATCTCGCAATCCGAAAATAGATGCGGCCCCGGCGAATACGCGTTCGAAGCGTGGGGAACCGCACAGTCGCCTCGATTGACGGGGCCCGAGACGCGGGTTACTAATGAACGGTGGCGCGTCTCGCGCCACACAACAGCCTGACGAGCGAAGCGGGGTGAGCGGCGGATGCCGGATGCCACTATCGGAACGCCGATCGAGAGTCCGAGATGACCAGCTCGCTCGGCACGCCCACCGACCGCTTCGACACCGAAGTGCTCGGTCTGCACTGGATTCCGCTGTCGGCGTCCGACGAGGACACCGCGGCCGTGTTGCGCGAACGCCTCGGCATCGACTTCTCCCGCAGTCACGACCGGATTTGGGAGACAGGCGATTTCGTCTACCTACCGGTCGCGGCGACCTACCTGCGCGGCGACACGGTTCGGCGCGAGACGATCGTCTTCGCGCTCGGCGGCGATTTCGTGGTCACCTCGCAATCGGCGGAACCGTTCGCGCCCTTCGACCGCGCCGTCGCCGAGATGGGCCGCAGACCCGCCCTCGCCGGTTCGCCGCACGGGGTGCTCTACGCCCTGCTCCGCTCGCTGAACGAGGCCGCCGAAGGCGTGCTCGGACGCGCACGGTCGGGGCTGGCCGCGCTCGCTCGCGAGATGGACGCCGCCGTCGACGGCGGCGACCGGATCCGCGAGGTCGCCGAACTGCGCGCCGCGGTCGCCGACCTGGACGCCGCGGAGGACGCCGTCACCATGGTCCGGGACACCCAGCGCGATCTCGCCCGCGCGACCCGCCGCCTGCTCGCCGAACACGGTGACCGCGCCGGGGAACTGAGCGGCGCGATCGGCCACCTGCTCGCCGACATCGAGGACGTGCGCCAGCGCGCGGTCGCCGAACACGACCGCGCCCGCTACCTCCAGCACTCGCTGCTCATCCGCCTCGAGTTGCAGCAAGCCCGAACCGTCAAGATCCTCGCCCTTTCCGCCGCGCTCCTGTCCATCGCCCTGCTCGCGCTCTGCTACTTCGCGACCCTCGCCTGACCGGTCCGCCGACACCCGCCGCGAAAAACCCACGCTCGCAGCCGAACGGCTGCACCCGGTTGGCGATCATGGATCTTGTCGGTGTTCTACGAACTCGATCCGGATTTCCGGGAGACCGAGCGGGTGCGCTTCGGTCGCGGCGCGCGCTCGCCACGAAGACGGTGCGCGCCGCGTCCGGCAAGGGCATCCTGGGAGGGGCTGTTGCCGACGGCGAGAAGGTGGTCGAGGTGGACGATGCGATGGACGCGTACTCGCGAACGGTGGTGTCGGTGGCCGAATCGGTCACGCCGCACGTGGCAAGCGTGCGGACGCGGCGGGGGACCGGTTCGGCGGTCGTGTTCACCGACGACGGATCTCTGCTGACCAACGCGCACGTCATCGGCGCGGCGTCGCACGGGGAGGTGGTGTTCGCCGACGGCGTGGAGTCCCGGTTCGACATGGTCGGCGTCGACCCGCTCTCCGATCTCGCGGTGCTGCGCGCCCGCGGCGGCGGCCCGGGCGCGGCGGTGCTCGGTGACGCGGACAAGCTCGTCGTCGGGCAGCTCGTGGTCGCGGTCGGTAGCCCGCTCGGTCTGGCGGGGTCGGTGACCGCGGGCGTGGTGAGCGCGCTCGGCCGCGCGGTGCCGGTCGCCTCGCGCCGCGCGGGACGGGTGATCGAGGACGTCATCCAGACCGACGCGGCGCTGAATCCCGGCAATTCCGGTGGCGCGCTGGCCGATTCGGCGGGACGGGTGGTGGGCATCAACACCGCCGTCGCGGGAATCGGTCTGGGACTTGCCATTCCGATCAACGCCACCACCCGCCGCATCATCGCAACCCTGCGCGCCGAGGGGCGCGTCCGCCGCGCCTACCTCGGGCTGGTCGGCGTCCCGGCGCCGCTGCCGTCCGACGTGGCAGAGCGGACCGGTCAGCGGGCGGGTGTGCGCATCGTGGAGGTGGTGCGCGGCGCACCCGCCGAGGCCGCCGGATTGCGCCGTGGCGATTTGGTGCTCAGCGTCGCGCGCGCCGAAGTCCGCGACGCCCAGGGCATCCAGCGTCAGTTGTTCGCAGACGCCATCGGCAGGCCAGTTCCGGTCACCGTGCTGCGCAACGGGGCGATGGTCGACGTGATCGCCCTGCCGAGCGAGCTGACCGTCGACTGACGGTCAGTCGCGCGCGACCAGGAGTTCGTCGGAACGCTCGATCTCGGCGTCCCGGGTCTCGGGCCGCCAGCGGGCGTCGACGACGAGCCCGAGCAGCCCGATGGCCAGACACACGCCCGAGACCACCAGCATCGCGGGATGGGAGCCGCCGGTCAGCGCGTCGGCGAGGACCACGGTGGCGATGGTGCCCGGCGCGGAACCGACGAAGGTGGCGGCGAGATACGGCCAGAAGCGAATAGAGGAAAGCCCGCAGCAGTAGTTGACCACCGAGAACGGCGCGAACGAGATCAGCCGCAGCGAACCGACGGCCAGCCAGCCGCGCCGCTCCAGCCGCTCGTCGATGGCGCGCACGGCGGGATGGGTGAGCCGCGACGCGACCTTGTTGCGATCCAGCGCGCGCACCAGAACGAGCGCCATCCCGGCGGCGACGACGGTGGCCGAGAGTGCGATCGCCGTGCCGAGCAATGATCCGAAAAGCACACCGCAGCTGACGGTCAGTACCGTGCGCGGCAGCGGCGCCACTGCGAGAATCGAGTAGACCCCGAAGAACAGCAGTGGGAACCACGGGCCGACCGAGTCCGCCCACTGCTGGATCTGTGTCGGACCGGGTAGCGGGACGAGCAGCGCCGCGACGAACAGCGCACCCACACCGACGAGCAGGGCGAGGATACGCGGGTTACGGAGCAGCCTGGTCACCCGCGACAGGTTACCGGTTGGTAGTGGCGGCCAGGGTCAACCGACGCTGCCGCTGCCGCTAGCATCAATGGAAACGGGACGAATACTCGTTAACCGAAGTGCTCGCTGAGCTGGGCGAATGCGACGGTTCGGGCGCACACCTCGGGTGCGCCCCGTGGTCGAGTGGAAGAGGAACAGCAGCTATGCCGATTGCTTCAGATCCGTCTCCGGGCGCCGGGCTCGCGGAGCGTCCGGAGGGCACGGATCCGGTTCCCCAGTACGGTGCGTGGCGCAAAGGCGTCGCGGGTGTGCTCGCCAAGGCGCGCAGGGTCGACATCGCCGAGTTGCCGGACGAGCCGGAGCAGCTGCTCGCGCAGACCACCTACGACGGGCTCACCGTCGCCCCGCTCTACACCCGGCGCGACGAGCGGCCGGAACTGCCGTTGCCCGGCGCCTTCCCCTTCGTGCGCGGCCGCGACGCCGCGCGCGACGTGCATCGCGGCTGGTACGTCAGCGCCTTCGTCGGTCCCGGCGACGGCGCGGCGGCCAAGCGCGAGATCCTGGCCGGACTGGAGAACGGCATCAGCGCGATCTGGCTCGGCGTCGGCGAGCGCGGCGTTCCCCTGGCCGAGCTGCCCGCGGCGCTGGACGGCCTGCTCTTCGAGCTGGCGCCGCTGACCCTCGACGCAGGCGCGCAGGTGTCCTCCGCCGCCGCAACGCTTTTCGAGGTGCTCGACTCCTATGCGGCGCCGGAGCGCGCAGATATCCAGCTCTCCCTCGGCGCGGCGCCGCTCACCAGCCGTTTCGCGGGCGTCGCCGACGCGGAGCTGTCGGAGACCGTCGCGCTGGCCGCACAGTCGATCGCCCGTGCGGAGACGGTGCGCGCGATCACCGTGGACGGCACCGTCTTCCACGACGCGGGCGCCTCGGACGCGCAGGAGCTCGGCGCCGCGGTGGCCGCGGGCCTGGAGTACCTGCGCGCGCTCACCGAGGGCCAGGACATCGCGGACGCGCTCGGCCAGCTGGAATTCCGATTCGCCGCCACCGACGACCAGTTCGCGACGATCGCGAAATTCCGTGCCGCGCGCAAGCTCTGGGCCCGCGTCGCGCACGCCTGCGGCGCCCCGGACTTCGGCGGCGCACCGCAGCACGCGGTCACGTCCGCGGCCATGATGAGCCAGCGCGACCCCTGGGTGAACATGCTGCGCACCACGCTCGCGGCCTTCGGCGCGGGCGTCGGCGGCGCGGACACCGTCACGGTGCTGCCGTTCGACTCGGCGCTGCCCGCCGGTGAGCTGGGCGTGTCCAAGTCGTTCGCGGATCGCATGGCCCGCAACACCCAACTGCTGCTGCTGGAGGAGTCGCACCTCGGTCACGTCCAGGATCCGGGCGCCGGCTCCTGGTATGTCGAGGACCTGACCGCCGAATTGGCCGCCAAGGCTTGGGCTTTCATGCAGGAGCTGGAGGCCGCGGGCGGTTACGTCGCCGCGCTGGAGTCGGGTCTGCTCGCCGAGCGCATCGCCGCCACCAAGGCCGCCCGCGATTCCGATGTCGCGCACCGCAAGACCGCCGTGACGGGTGTCAACGAATTCCCGAACCTGGCCGAGCGGCCGCTCTCCGACGCCGCCCGCACGCCGAGCCGGGTCGCCCGCTACGGCGCGGCCTTCGAAGCGCTGCGCGACCGCTCCGATGTGTATCTGGCGGCCAACGGGGCCCGGCCGAAGGCGCTGCTCGTGCCGCTCGGCACAGTGGCCGAGCACAATGTGCGGGTCACCTTCATCGCGAACCTGCTGGCCTCCGGCGGTATCGAATCGATCAACCCCGGCCCCCTGGACGTGGCCGGAATAGCTTCCGCCGCACAAGAAGCCGACGCCCGGATCGCGGTCCTCTGCGGTTCGGACGCGCGCTACGGCGCGGAGGCAGGCGCGGCGGTCGAGGCGCTGCGCGCGGCGGGTGTGGAAACGGTGCTGCTCGCGGGCGCGGCGAAGGCCGTCGCCGAGCTGAGCGGCACGCAGCGCCCGGACGGATTCCTCGCCGCGAAGATCGACGCGGTGGCGGCGCTGTCCGGCCTGCTGGAGAAGGTGGGAGCCTGATGACTACGCGTGAGATCAAGCACGTGATCGGCAATTTCGCCGAGGTGCCGCTCGACGAGCACGCGCCCGAACCTGCCGCGGTCGACGCCGCCCAGGTCGAGGCGTACGTGGCGGGCGCGGCGGCGGCCAACAACCACACGCCCGAGCAACTGGTGTGGTCGACCCCGGAGGGCATCGACGTGCCGCCGGTGTTCACCAAGGCCGATCGGGACGCCGTCGCCGCGGCGGGTTATCCGCTCGACAGCGTGCCGGGCGTCGCGCCGTTCGTGCGCGGCCCGTACCCGACCATGTACGTCAACCAGCCGTGGACCATCCGTCAGTACGCGGGCTTCTCCACCGCCGCCGACTCGAACGCCTTCTACCGCCGCAACCTGCAGGCGGGCCAGAAGGGTCTGTCGGTCGCGTTCGACCTCGCGACGCACCGCGGCTACGACTCCGATCACCCGCGCGTGCAGGGCGATGTCGGCATGGCGGGCGTCGCCATCGATTCCATCCTGGACATGCGCCAGCTCTTCGACCACATTCCCCTCGATCAGGTGAGTGTGTCGATGACGATGAACGGCGCGGTACTGCCGATCCTGGCGCTCTACGTCGTCGCGGCGGAGGAGCAGGGCGTCGCGCCCGAGCAGCTGGCCGGAACCATTCAGAACGACATTCTGAAGGAGTTCATGGTCCGCAACACCTACATCTATCCGCCCAAGCCCTCGATGCGGATCATCTCCGACATCTTCGCCTACACCAGCGCGAAGATGCCGAAGTTCAACTCGATCTCCATCTCCGGCTACCACATCCAGGAGGCCGGAGCCACGGCCGATCTGGAGCTCGCCTACACCCTCGCCGATGGCGTGGAGTACATCCGGGCGGGCATCGACGCGGGCATGGAGGTCGACAAGTTCGCGCCGCGGCTGTCGTTCTTCTGGGCCATCGGCATGAACTTCTTCATGGAGGTCGCGAAACTCCGTGCGGGTCGCCTGCTCTGGAGCGAGCTGGTCGCGAAGTTCGAGCCGAAGAGCGCGAAATCGCTGTCGCTGCGCACTCATTCGCAGACCTCGGGCTGGTCGCTGACCGCGCAGGACGCCTACAACAACGTGGCGCGCACCTGCATCGAGGCGATGGCCGCGACCCAGGGCCACACCCAGTCGCTGCACACCAACGCCCTCGACGAGGCGCTGGCGCTGCCGACGGACTTCTCCGCCCGCATCGCCCGCAACACCCAGCTGCTGATCCAGCAGGAGTCCAACACCACCCGGCCGATCGACCCGTGGGGCGGCTCGTACTACGTCGAGTGGCTGACCCACCAGCTGGCCAACCGCGCCCGCGCGCACATCGCCGAGGTGGAGACGCACGGCGGTATGGCGCAGGCGATTTCGGAGGGCATCCCGAAGCTGCGCATCGAAGAGGCAGCCGCCCGCACCCAGGCGCGCATCGACACCGGCCAGCAGCCGGTGATCGGCGTCAACAAGTACCAGGTGGAGGAGGACCACGAGGTCGAGGTCCTCAAGGTCGAGAACTCGCGGGTGCGCGCCGAGCAGATCGAGAAGCTGCGGCAGCTGCGCGCCGACCGCGACCCCGCGGCCGTCGAGCGGGCGCTGAACGAATTGACCCGTGCCGCAGCGTCTTCCGAGGGCGGCATGGAGAACAACTTGCTCGCGCTGGCCATCGACGCGGCGCGCGCCAAGGCCACCGTCGGCGAGATCTCCGACGCGCTGGAGAAGGTGTACGGCCGGCACCAGGCCGAGATCCGCACGCTCTCCGGCGTTTACCGCGACGAGGCAGGGAAGGTCACCAACATCACCACGGCTAGCGAACTCGTCGAGGAATTCGCCGAGGCCGAAGGCCGTCGGCCGCGCATCCTCGTCGCGAAGATGGGTCAGGACGGGCACGACCGAGGTCAGAAGGTGATCGCCACCGCCTTCGCCGACCTCGGTTTCGACGTCGACGTGGGCCCGCTGTTCCAGACCCCGGAAGAGGTGGCGCAGCAGGCGGCCGACAACGACGTGCACGTCGTCGGTGTGTCCTCGCTGGCGGCAGGCCACCTCACGCTGGTGCCCGCCCTGCGGCAGGCGCTGGCAGATGTCGGGCGACCCGACATCATGGTCATCGTCGGCGGTGTCATCCCGCCCGGTGACTTCGACGAGCTTTACCAGGCGGGCGCCGCCGCGATCTTCCCGCCCGGCACCGTCATCGCCGACGCGGCGATCGATCTGCTGAAGAAGCTCGCCGCCGAGCTCGGTCACGAAATCGGCACCGGCGCCGCGGAGTCCGCCGCGGAATGAACGAAGCAGGTTCGGCTTCTCCGCGTGGGGGAGCCGCGCGCCGCACCATCGATGTCGACGCACTCGCCACGGCGGTCCGCAACAACGAGCGGGCCGCCCTGGCGCGGGCCATCACCCTGGTCGAGTCGACAAGGGCCGACCACCGGGCGCTGGCTCAGCAGCTGTTGCTGAAGCTGACACCGGAGACACACGGCTCCGCGAGTGCGGTGCTGTCGAATCGAGTAGGCATCACCGGCGTTCCCGGCGTCGGCAAGTCGACGTTCATCGACGCGCTCGGCATGTACCTGATCGGCAAGGGGCATCGGGTCGCGGTGCTCGCCGTCGACCCGTCCTCGACCCGCACCGGCGGTTCCATCCTCGGCGACAAGACGCGGATGGCGCGGCTCTCGGTGGAGCGCGACGCCTATATCCGGCCCTCGCCCACGGCGGGCACACTCGGCGGCGTCGCCAAGGCGACCCGCGAGACCATCGTGCTGCTGGAAGCGGCGGGCTACGACGTGATCCTGGTGGAGACCGTCGGCGTCGGCCAGTCCGAGGTGACGGTCGCCAACATGGTCGACGTGTTCTGCTTCCTGACGCTGGCCCGCACCGGAGATCAGTTGCAGGGCATCAAGAAAGGCGTGCTCGAGCTCGCCGACCTCGTCGCGGTGAACAAGGCCGACGGCAAGCACGAGGTAGAGGCCAAGGCGGCAGCGCGCGAGCTGGCCGGGGCGCTGCGCCTCATCCACCCGCACGACGCGCTGTGGCGGCCTCCGGTGCTCACCATGAGCGGACTGGAAGGCATCGGCCTGGACAAGTTCTGGGACACCGTGCTGAAGCACCGGCGGGTGCTCACCGACGCGGGCGAGTTCGACGAGAAGCGCCGCCGCCAGCAGGTCGACTGGACCTGGACCATGGTCCACGACCAGCTGCTGCGCAGGTTGGCCGACAACCCGAACGTGAAAGCCATTCGCGCCCAAGTGGAAAAGCAGGTGCGCGAGGGAACTCTCACCGCGGCGTTGGCCGCCGAAGAGATCCTCGACGCCTTCGACACCGCGGGGGACTAGTTCTGGTCCGCTGCGGTGAGCCGTTCGGCTGCGTGGTAGTTCAGGATTGCGGCCGCAGTCGTCGACCTTCGGGGGTGAAGGAGAAGGTGGCGGGAAACGAGCCTGTGCCGCAACGGATTGCCACGAGGATTGGCTCCGGATACTTGGGCGGCCAGCGTTGCTCCGCGCCCTCGTCGACGCCGTTCCAGAGATGGAAGACCACCATCGGGTCGGCGGGGTCGGCGGTCGCGTAGGCGAGCGTCTTGCCGTACAAGCGATTCGAGCTACCGAACAGAACGCTCGGCTCACCGAAGGTGGCGCTCACCTCGCTGTAGGTGCGGTCCTGGGCGGTGAACGAAGCTACGGCTCCGCGCATCTCGACGTACTCATCGGATGTCAACGTCCGATCCAAACGAAGCCACCCTCTGTTCCGTGCGGCCTCCGCGTACATCGATGCCAGCGCGTCCGCGAGGTCGTCGCCTGGAAGGTGGCGTTGCAGAGCGCCTTTCGCGCCCGTGGGTGTGAAGGCGTTGCGCTCGCGCCAGGACTGCCACAGGTCCGCCTGTCCGCGATCCTCGTCCTCGAGGAAGAACAGGTGATCGAAGGTCGTCCAGAGCGCGGGCTCACCGCCGTACATCTGGACCCGCCGCAGCATCATGTTGACCTGGTCGATGAGATAGGCGTGCATCCGATCGCCCGAGCGAACCATCGATCCTGTACTCCTCATCCGCGCCATACGGCGAACGCCTGCGAAATCGCAGACGTGTAACCGAAGCATGCGCGGGATGCCGGCAACAAGTCCGGGTTTCGGCGGCGTCCAGCGGGGCCGACCACGGCACCGACGACGCGGCGGGTATCGCCGCGCGCCGGGCCGCACTCGAGCTGTCGGGGGCTCCTCGCCGCCGCCGAGGCTGCCCCGTGCCCGCGATGGATCTCGCGTTCGGCGCGGTTGTCGCCCGGCTGGGAAGGGCGCGGACGCGCTGAGGCGAAATCCGTTGGCGTCAGGCGTACCTCCGCCTTTCGCTCCGGCCATGCGCGGGCTGACGACGGGTTTCGTCTGACTGCGCTAACCGACCCGCGCCGCTTCGCGGGCGAGGATCCGCTCGCGTTGTTCTTCGAACCGGACGACGTCGCGGGCAAGTTTGTCGAGGTACTCGCCGAGTTCTTCGCGGCTGCGTTCGCCGCGTGCGGTGAAGTCGTTGCGCTTGAAGATCTTCCAGATGCGCAGGACCGGCATCACGACCTCGTCCAGGTGCTGGCGCAGGTCGTATATCCCGTGCTTGACCATCAACACACCGTTGCGTCGCCAGTTCGGCATGCCGGTGCCCGGCATGACGAAGTTCTTCACGACCATGGTCACCGATTCCATCGCCTGGTCGGGGTCGATGTCGAACGCGGCACCGGCGACGTTGCGATAGAACATCATGTGCAAGTTCTCGTCGGCCGCGATGCGCTGCAACATCCGGTCGGCGACGGGGTCGTCGCAGACTTGTCCGGTGGTGCGATGGCTGACCCGAGTGGCCAACTCCTGCAACGTCACGTAAGCGATCTGATCGCACACACCGCCGAAGCCCGGCGGCGTGTGCACGCCGCGGGTCAGATGCACCATCCGGTCGTTCTCCAACGCGACGGGATCGACAGCGCGGGTGCAGACGAGGTAGTCGCGCATGGCGATGGCGTGCCGGTTCTCCTCGGCGGTCCAGCGGCCGATCCAGGTGCCCCACGCCCCGTCGCGCGCGAAGTTCTCGGAGATCACGCGGTGGTAGGAGGGCAGATTGTCTTCGGTGAGCAGATTCGTGATCATCGCGACCTTGGCGACCTCCGAGAGCCGTGACTGCCCGGGATCCCAATCCTCGCCGCCCATGGCCGCGAAGTTGCGGCCCTCGTCCCACGGAACGTAGTCGTGCGGACACCATTCCTTGGCCGTCGCCAGATGCCGGTCGATATTGGCCGCGACGACCGGTTCCAGTTCCATCAGAAGTTCGAGTTGCGTCAAGTTCCTTGCCATGCAGCGCCTTTCGATTCGGTGGAGAAAAACCACGGAACGTACCGCTGTTCACGCATCACTGACTGTGCGGGCCTCGCCGCGCACCCACACCCTAGACCAGTTCCCCGTCACGGCCGCGACGTTGGTCGCCAGGGGGTGGCGACCTGGCATTTTGCCGCGGGTACCGGGTGTCTTTCCTGCGGTATGTCCGCCGGACCGTTTGTGCTGTAACTTACTGGCCGGGAACAGCGTTCACCGCGACAGCGGTCGACAGTGCTCTCCGAGTGATTCACCTCGAGCAGTGGGAGTATTTGCCGTGGCAGGTCGGCATCGACGGGTACAGAACTCCGGCGCGCGCAACGCCGTCCGACCGATGGTCGGCGCGGTGCCGATCGCTCTAGCCGTGGTCTGCGCGGGAACGGCGACCGCGGACCCGACCGGCACGCCGGCCTCGCCGGGAATCACCCAATCCGAGCAGCCGGTGCAGCCCGCGGTCGCGCCGGGGACGCCCATTCAGCCCGGTGTCACCACCGAACCGGTCCAGCCGGTCGTGCCGCCCGCGCCGGAGCAGCCGTCTCCCGCGCCGGAGGTCGATCCCGGACTCGATTACGCCGACCCGGTCGAGGAGCCCGCGCCTGTCCCGCAGAGCGCGCCGGTGGAGCCGGAAGCGCCGCAGGAACCGGCCGCGCCCGCGGTCGCGCCGCAGCCCACGCTCCGTGTCGGCTCGTTCAGCGCACCGGTTCCGCACGAGGTGCCCGCCGACGTGCTCGCCGGAGTGAACCACGGTGTCGCGCAGTTCGAGGCCCAGGTGGCGGCGGCGTCGCAGGGCTTCGGCGTCGATGCGCGTCGAGCGGGCAACATCGCCGGGGGCGCGCTGGTCGGCGCGGCGATCGCGG
This sequence comes from Nocardia bhagyanarayanae, assembly GCF_006716565.1. Taxonomy (NCBI): domain Bacteria; kingdom Bacillati; phylum Actinomycetota; class Actinomycetes; order Mycobacteriales; family Nocardiaceae; genus Nocardia; species Nocardia bhagyanarayanae. The sequence continues at coordinate 4,370,231 of NZ_VFPG01000001.1, forward strand.
GCGTCCCGGCGGCGGTGGTCGGCGGGGTCGGCGGCGGGCTGATCGGCGCCGGTGTCGGCTTCGCGGCATGCGGCGTGGGGACGGCCGCGGGCGGCGCGGTCGGTGCCGCGGTCGGCGCGGCCGCCCTCGGCATCCCCGCCGCCGCGGTCGGCGGGCTCATCGGTGGCGCGGTGGGTTCGCAACTCGCCTAGATCGCCGCGGTGTCGCATTCGCGGCAAGAGCGACTGGTGAGCCGGCGAGCGCGAGTCCCGCCGCCCGCGTTCACGTCAATCGATAGTCGCCCGACGCGAGGACATTCCGGACTTTCTCGGCCGTCTGCTGCGCGTCGAGATGCGCGGTGTCGATCGCGTGGTGCTCGAGGTCGCCGAGTCGCGCGAACGCGGTGTGCAGGCCGGTGATCGCCTCGACGTCCTTCAGGTCGTCGCCGACGCGCTGCTTCGCCCGCGACAGCGTGGTGTCCAGATCGGGGCGCAGGACGACGTAGGACATCGTCAGGCCGTCGCGCTCCGACGCCGCGCGGAACGGCGGCAGGAACCACGGTCCGACGATGCCGTCGACCACGACGTCGTATCCGCCGCGCGCGAACGTCGCGACGGTCCCGACGATCGCCTCGACGACGACCTCGTTCTGCCGCTGTGCCTCGGGCAGGAACGGCAGCACGAAGCCGGTGCGGATCGAGCGATAGAACAGGTCGGTCGTCAGGTGGACCGTCGGAACGTCGGCGTCGGAGGCGAGCAGTCCGGCGACAGTCGTCTTTCCCGCGGCGGGCGGGCCGGTCAGGATGATCACTTCACCGTTCACGGTCACGCAAGTTAGTCGGGGGATTTCGGGAGAACCAGTCTTTTGTTTTCGTCCGGCTTCGGCCGGCCGTTCGTCGCCGGCGCTCTCGGGCGGCGGGCGTGCTGTCGGCGAGATGGAACTTTCCCGCACGGGTATGGGTTGTATACGTGGGGCCGGTGATGGCTTCCGGGAAGTATGAGCTGCGAAGGAGGACGCGTGACCGACACGCGAAAGGCGATTCTGGCCGGCGGATGCTTCTGGGGCATGCAGGATCTGATTCGTAAGCAGCCGGGCGTGCTGTCGACGCTGGTCGGCTACACCGGTGGGCGCAACGATCACCCCACGTACCGGAATCATCCGGGGCACGCGGAGGCCGTGGAGATCGTCTACGACCCGGAGCGGACCGACTATCGGACGCTGCTGGAGTTCTTCTTCCAGATCCACGATCCTTCGACGAAGGATCGGCAGGGCAACGACATCGGCACCAGCTACCGGTCGGCGATCTTCTATCTGGACGAGGAGCAGAAGCGGACGGCGCTCGAGACCATCCTCGATGTCGACGACTCCGGGCTGTGGCCGGGCAAGGTCGTCACCGAGGTGACCCAGGCGAGCGAGTTCTGGGAGGCCGAGCCCGAGCACCAGGACTACCTGGAGCGGTACCCGGACGGGTACACCTGCCACTTCCCGCGTCCGGGCTGGAAGCTGCCGAAGCGACAGACCACGGCGCAGTGAGCCGGTGAGGTGTTCGGCGACTGCTAAAGGGAGATGGGGTCGCCGAACACTGCTCCGCTGTCGTCGACCTCCGGGCTTCTGGCGTACACGTAGGTGAACTGCCTGATGGTCACCGGGCCGGCGCAGTTGTTGACCGCGATGTGGTAGTCGCGGGTGATGATCTGCACTGTCGTGTCGGGAATGATTTCTTTCGGCTCCCCGATCAAGACGTCTTTCACTTCACCGGGACTCAGGGTGAGGATGAGCACCGGACCGGGGTCCACCGCAACCTGCGGATTCACCCCTTCCAGCTCCTGCCACTGCCTCGACTGCTGGGTTTGTGCTTGGCCGGACTGCTGGGTTTGTGCTTGGCCGGATTCCTGGGTTTGCGCTTGGCCGGATTCCTGGGTTTGTGCTTGGCCGGACTGCTGGGTTCGTGCTTGGCCGGACTGCTGGGTCTGCGCCTGCGCGGACTCCCCCGAACTCGATTGTTCCTGTGTGCGCGACTGCGACTGTTCCTGTGTGCGCGACTGCGACTGTTCCTGTGTGCGTGACCGCGACTGTTCCTGCGTGCGCGACTGCGACTGTTCCTGCGTTCGCGACTGCGACTGTTCCAAGGTATTGGCCTGCTCCTGCTCCCACCCGTACTTCGGCCGGGGCCCCTCGAACCCGACTTCCAGGGAGGATTCGACACCAACCGCTCCCTCGTCGATCTCCACCCCGCAGCCGACGGCGTAACCGGTCGTCAGCAGGCCCCCGGCCGGCCCGTCGATCCGGCCGTAGGCGACAACGCTGACCAGGGCCTCCCGGGTGGTCCCGACCATGTTCAACGGTGCGATGCGATTGACGACTTCATCGCGGGCGCCGACCATGAAACGGCCGAACACCGAGTCGAAGGTCTTCTCGTGCGGCGGAAGTTGGACGATATCCCCGTGCGCGGCCGGTGTGGGCAGCACAGCCAGCAGTGAAGCGATCAAGCTCACTTTCCGGATGAGTCGCAACATGGTGTGGATCGTAGTTAGCGGTGAGCTATCTCTACGGTCGCAACACGCGAGCTGGGATGCCGTCCCTTGCCCCTTTGCGGATCTCTTAGCGTTGAGATAAATTTCTTAGCGTTGAGGTATCTGTGGATGAGGAGGTTTCGCCATGCGGATAACGGTGTTCGGTGCGGCGGGGGAGGTCGGCCGCCGGGTCGTTGCCGAGGCGCTCGCCCGCGGGCACGAGGTGACGGCGGTGGTGCGCAACCCCGAACGGGCGACGGGTCTACCGGCCGGAGTCGAGGTCCGCACGGGTGACGCCGCGAACGTGAGCGATGTCGAATCCCTCAGTGCGGGACAGGATTTGGTGATCACAGCCACGCGGCCCGCACCCGGCCGGGAAACCGAGCTGCCGGAGACGACGGCGGCCATCCTCGCGGGCGTGGCGCGGACCGGGGCGCGGCTGCTGGTGGTCGGCGGCGCGGCGACGCTGCTCGTTCCCGGCGCCGAGGGGATGACCTTGCAGGAGTTGCCGGACTTCCCAGCGGAATTGCGTCCGATCGCGCAGGCTTGCGCGGAGCAGCTCGCCGTGTGCCGTGCGGCGCCGACCGCGAACTGGACCTACCTGAGCCCGCCCGCGGAGCTGCTGCCCGGCGAGCGGACCGGCGACTACCGCGTCGGCGGTGACGAACTGCTCAGCGATCCGGACGGCATCTCCCGAATCTCCATGGAGGACTTCGCCGTCGCGCTGCTGGACGAGGCGGAGCGCCCGGCGCACGGCGGCGCCAGGTTCACCGTCGCCGCGGCGTGAGAAGCGGTGCCGAGGCCCCGACCGCCCGGCACCGAAAGCCGTATAAGCGGTGCCGGGCCAGAACGACCTCGGCACCGAATTCGCCTGCGCCTCAGTGGTGACCGGGCCGGGGCAGCGGCTTGCCGTCGGGGCCGAGCGGCGCGGGCACGGGCTGCTGTTGGCATCGAGCGGTGGTGGCAGCGGCTTGCCGTCCGCGCTCAGCGGCGGGGGCAGCGGCTTGTCATCCGCACCCAGCGGGGGCGGCGGGCAGCCGTTGCCCGGGTGCGACGGGTCGTGGTCGAAGTGCGCCGCAGGCAGCGGGTGGGTCACCGGTTCGGCCGCGGCCGGGGCGGCGGTGATCGCGCCGGAGACTATCCCGTGAGCTCACGGATCCGCGCGGCGAACTCGGCGTCGGTGCGCTCGAAGGTCTGGCGGATGACGCCGAACAACGCTTGGATCTCGCCGACCACCGCGATGTACTCGCCGAGAGTGTCGTAGGCGCTGCCCGGTCCGCCGAAAGCCTTCTCCCGGAACAACTCCACCAGCTCGATCGCCGACCAGAGCCGAGGATTGTCCTCGCCGAGCCCCCAGCCGCCGAGTTCGCCGAGCGCCCGTGCGTCGTGCTGCGCGGTCGTCAGCGCGTCGACCAGCTCCCGGCACGCGCGGTCCAGGTCGAGGAAGACCTCTGGTTCCAGACGCACGTGTAGCGCACCGGCTTCGGCGGCGTCGATGAATGCCCCGAACGGGCTTGCCACGGCCATAGCGGTCGCCCCTTCCACTGATTCCGTCGATGATTCAGACGCGCGGGCAACGGAACCGGTTCCATCGAAACATGGATCCGCCTCGGCGATACGGAAAACAGCGGGTCAGTCGGTGTCGTGAGCGATGATCAGCGGGCAGTTCGCGGAGAGCACCAGCGACTGACTGGTCGAGCCGAACACCATACTGGCGAATCCGCCGCGTCCCCTGGTGCCGACCACGAGCAACTGCGCCTCCTCGGAACGTTCGCGCAGCACCCGCTCCGGCCGATCCTTGACCACCTCCCGGTGGATGCCGACGCCGGGATAGCGCTCCTGCCAACCCGCCAGGCTCTCGGCCAACACGTAGTGCAAGTCGGCGGCGGTCGCGTCCGGTTCGACGCCGTAGCGTTCCGGCAGCTCGACCCCGGTCCAGACGTGCAGCGCGACGAGGTCGACCTCCCGCGCCGCCGCCTCGGCCAGCGCGATGCCGATCGCGGGCTCGCTCACCTCGGTGCCGTCCACGCCCACGATCACCGGCCGCGCGCGCAGCCGCGGTGAGAGCTCGATGCCCTCGCGCACGACCGCGACGGGGCAGTGCGCGCGCCGAGCCAGCGCCGAGCTGACCGAACCGAGCAGCGCCCGCCGCAGGGTCCCGCGCGCCCTGGTGCCGACGACGACCATCCGCGCGCCTTCCGTGCGTTCGAGCAGGCTCGGCGTGGTGACCGCCTGCACCAGCTCGGTGCGCACCTCGACACCGCCGAATTCCGCCGCCGCCGTCTCGGCCTCCTTGGCCGCGGTATCGAGCAGCGTGCGGCCGTGCTCGGTGAGCCGCGCGTAATCGACCGCGGTGAGCGGCTCCGTCGCGCCGGGACCGTAGTCGGCGACCACGTCGACGATGTGCAGCAGGTGCACCGGCGCTCGATGACGCGCGGCCGTCTGCGCCGCCCAGATCACCGCCGCCGTCGACCCCGCGGAACCGTCAACGCCCACCAGGACCGCCGGACTCGCCATGACCGTCTCCTCTCGCGTGCCGCGCTTGCCTGCCCTCGAGAAAGCTCCGGTGGATCGGTCCACCTCCCGCGACGATACCGTTTGCGATGGTCGGAATTCCGGTGCCGAGAGCGCGCTCAGGAGGTCGTGGCCGCGGGCTCCCCGGTCTTCTCCACCACGGTGGCGACGTGGCGGCGCGGACGCTTGCCGCCCGGCACCCACCAGTTGGCCTCGCCCATCAGCTGCACGAGCGCGGGAACGAGCAGCATCCGCACCAGGGTCGCGTCGATGACGAGGGCGACGATCATGCCGAGACCGAGGAACCGCATCGGCGTCAGCGGCGAGAGCGTGAACGCGCCGGTGACCAGGACGAGCAGCACGGCGGCCGCCGTGATGACGCGCGCGGTCTTGACCGTGCCGACGCGCACCGCCTCGGCGGTGTCCGCGCCCGCGTTGTGCGCCTCGACCATCCGCGAGAGCAGGAACACCTCGTAGTCGGTGGACAACCCGAAGACCACCGCGATGATCAGCACCAGCATGCCCGCGGCGATCGGCCCGACGCTGACGCCGAGCGGACCGGCGAGGTGGCCGTCGGCGAAGATCCAGGTGAGCACGCCGAAGGTGGCGGCGAGACTGAGGAACGCCATACCGATGGCCTTGAGCGGCAACATGATCGATCGGAAGGCGGCGAGCAACAGGCACATGGTCGCCAACACCATGGCGAGCACCATCAGCGGCATCCGCGCCACGATGGAGTCGACGCTGTCGCGGGTGGCGGCGGTGTCGCCGCCGACCCGGATCACGGTGTCCGGCGGGGGTTCCAGCGCGCGGATGTCGAGCACCGTCGCCGTGGCGGCCTCGCTGCGGTCGGTGGCGGTCAGGAAGACGTGCAGCACCACGAAATCCTCGGCACGCCCGACCTGCAACACCGAGCGCACGCCGGGCACCGCGCCGAGCGCGCGCAGCGTCTCGTCGACCGCGGCCGCGTTGGGGACCGAGCCGTCCACCCCGCGCAGCACCGCGGTGACACCGCTGCTCGCGGCGGGGAATTCGGCGGTGAGCCGTTCGACCGTCTCGCGCATCGCGTGGCCTTCGGGCAGTGCCCGGTGATCGATGTCGCCGAGCCGGATGCCGCTGAGCGGCGCGGCCAGCGCGAGCAATACCGCGCCCACCGCGATCGTGACCACACCGGGCCTGCGCAGCACGGCGCCGACGACGCGACCCCAGAACCGTTCGGTGCGTTCGGATGTCCGCGCGCGACCAATGCGGGGACCGAACAGGGCGAGCATCGCGGGCAGCACGGTCAGCGAGAGCGCGGCGGCCAGCGCGACGGCCGCGATGGCGCCGAAACCCAAGGAGCGCAACACCGCCTGCGGGAAGACGAAGGTTCCCGCGAAGGCGCAGATCAGCAGTAGCGCGGAGAACGCGACGGTGCGGCCCGCTGTCGCGCACGTGCGTTCGATCGCCCTCGGCACGTCGCCTCCGTCGGCCATCTCCTCGCGGAACCGATTGACCAGGAACAGCCCGTAGTCGATCGCCATGCCGAGCCCGAGCAGCGAGGCGATGTTGACCGCGAAGGTGCTCACCTCGGTCAGCTCGCTCAGCACCCGGATCGCGCCCATCGCGCCGGCGACCGCGAGCATGCCGACCACGACGGGCAGCGAGGCCGCCGCGACCCCGCCGAACACCAGCACCAGCACGAGCAGCGTCACCGGCAGCGAGATCGACTCCGCCACCAGCAGATCCCGCTGCGACTGGGCGGTGATCCCGGTCGACACCGCGCTGTAGCCGGACAGCTCGGTCTCGATGCCGGGAACACGCAGCGCCGCTTCGAGTTTCGGATAGGCGGCGACCCGCTCGGTGTCGTCGCCCGCGGTGAACACCACCGCGAGCGCCTGCCGTTCGTCGGGGGAACGCAGGAAGGTGGTGCGCGGCGGGACGCTGTTCCAATAGCTTTCGACCGGCCGCGCCAGCAGCGCGGGATCGATGGCGGCGATCGCCGCGCGCACCCGCGGCCCGATGTCGGCGAGCGTCTGGCCCTCCGGGGCCGTGTAGATCGCCACCACGTCGGGATTCTGCGGGCCGAAGTGCTCGGTGACGAGCCGGTCGACCAGCGCGGACTCGCTGTTCGGGTCGATGAACCCGCCCGCGCTGAGCTGCTCGGCCGCGCCCGCCCCGAACAACCCGCACAAACCCATGACTACCACCGCGACGGCGAGCACCGTGCGCGGCCGCGCCATCACGAACCTGGCCCACGCGATCATCGCGGACCGGCCGAACGGTCGTCCCCCGTGGTCGGATCGATCATCGGAATCTCCTGTGCCGCAGTGGTTGTGCCGTGAAGACCGGGTCAGCGCGCGGCGGACGCGGCGAGCTCGCGTTCCAACGTCGACACGAGGCGATCCAGCAGCGCCTCGAGCCGTGGCTCGACCCCCGCGCCGTTGCGGCACGACACCGTGATCTCCAGCCGTCCCGCCGATTCGACGATGCCGAACAGCAGCGGCATCATCCCGCTGTGCTGCGGAAGCACCCGAATGCTCACCGGTGTGAAGCCGGGCACCGCCATCTCGGTCAAATCGAAGACGCCCAAGTGGGACACGGTGGCGGACACCAAGTTCCGGCCGAGCCGCGCGCCGACCCAGTTGCCCGCGCGCAGCACCGCGCGGACCACCGCGGGCGGGAACGCGGTGAGCCCGCCGTTGTCCATCTGGTTCAGTTCGCGGTTCTCCTTCAAGCCCGCGCGCAACTGGTCGTTCACCGATTCCCAGGTGTCGCCGGGGGTGACGTCGAGGAACAGCGGAAGCGCCAGATTGGCGGTGGACCGCAGTGCGGGGTCGTGCCTGCGCAGATCGACCGGAATCATGAAGCGCGACTTGGCTTGCGCCGCGTCGGCCAGCACGGCGGCGACCCGCGCGACGATGCCCCTACCGGTCGCCGCGACGGTACGGTGCCGCAGCAACCAGGGCGACTCGCCGGGATCCTGTGCACCCCGCCCGGCCGCCGAGGGATAGATCGGCAGCAGGACCGAGGGCTTGCCGGGTGCGCCGATGCGCGCGACCAGTTCCGCGTCCGCGACCGGGTCGGGCGCGCCGAACGGCTCGACGCCGCGCAGCGCGCGGAAGACGTCGTCCACCCACATGCGCACACCCATGCCGTCCATCACGCCGTGGAACACGCGGAAGACGATGGTCACCGGATCCGCGGTGAGCAGCAGGACCTCGCACGTGCGGTCGGGCGTCGGACCGATCGGGCTGTTGAGGACGGGGTCGTTCTCCAGTCCGGGATAGGTCAGCGAGTGACCCGCGACGACCCGCACGGTGGCCGCGACGCCGGTGTCCACCCACTCGGCTCCGTCGCGGACCAGCCGGGAGCCGGGGTTGGCCGCCGAGGCCACGTCGACCGCGCGCTGCAGGTCGGCGGGGTCCAGCGTGCCCTGCCCGTGCACCGCCAGCTGCATCAGGAACGGCGGAGCCAGTTCCCTCGTGGCGAAGTACAGGCGCTCGGTCGGGGTGATGCGACGGCGAAAGGTGGTCTCGCTGCTCATGATTGCCTCCGGGATCGCGGGTCAGCGCAAATGTCTGGTCAGTTCGCGGACGCCCCCCTGAGTGTCGAGCCAGGCGAGGAAGCTCGCCAGCCCCGTCGCCCGATCCACGATCGGGCGGTAGCCGAAATCGCGGGTGGCCGCGCCGGTGTCGTAGGTCGCCGAGCGGGTCATCAGCGCCACCGCGTAGCGGGACAGCGGCGGCGACCAGCGAGTGGACACCGCGGGAATCCGCCAGACCGCCTCGATCACGGCCACCACCGCGTCGAGCACCCGGCGGTTCGGCTGCCTGGTCGGCGGCTGGTAGCCGAGCTCGGTGGCGACCTGCCCGAGGAACTGCCACACGTTCGTCTTCTCGGCGTCGGCGATGAAATACGGCTTGCCGCCGACGTTCTCGGTGGCAAGCGCCAGCACGACGGCCTCGACGATGTTGTCGACGTGGCACAGCGAGGCGTACACCTCACGCCCGAACGACAGGTCGGGCAGCCTGCCTTCGGCGGTGCGCCCGAGCAGCCGCACGATCGGCCCCGACCGGTCGCCCGCGCCCCAGATCGCCCTCGGTCGCAGCGCGCAGGTGGTGAAACCCGGTGCGTTCGCGGCGAGTACGGCGCGTTCGGCCGCGGCCTTGGTCTCGGAGTAGAGATTCAGGTAGCGGCGCGGGTAGGGGAGGGACTCGTCGACGTCGAGCAGGTCGCCGCCGTGGTAGTCCATCATCGCGCTCGGGCTGGAGATGAACACGAACCGCGACGCCCCGCCCCGCTTGGCCGCGTCGAGCAGCCGCTGGGTGGCGCGGACGTTCTCCTCCCAGAACTGTTCGCGGGTGCCGCGTTCGTCGACGCGCGCCGCGCTGTGCACGACCGCATCGATGCCGCCGGTCGCCTCCACCAGCGACGGCGCGTCGGTGAGATCGCCGTAGACGATCTCCACACGCTCTCGCGCGTCGCCGAGATCGTTCAGATTACTGGTGCGGCGCACCAGGATTCGCACGTCGTGCGCTCCGTCGGCCACCAGCCGCCGCACGAGTGCGCCGCCGAGGAAACCCGACGCCCCGGTCACGAGAATCTTCATCGCTCGTCCTCTCGATGATCGCTGGATAATCCGTCGCCCGCCCCGGCGCTCAGGCTCGCGCCGTACCAGGTCAGGCCGAAGATTTGGGTCAGCACCGCGGTCTTCCACGGGGACTGCCCGGTGCCGCGGGTGGCGCGCAGCGCGACCGGAATCTGCGCCGCGTGCACCACCACGCTGAGAAACGCGTCGATCCACCACGCGGCGCGCAGCCACCGGTTGCGCGGCGCCTGCCCGGTACGCGCCACGATCAGACCGGCGGCCAGGTAGAGCCAGCCGAGAATCGGAATCGCCCGTAGCGCGGTAGTTTTCATCGTCGCCCCTCGGCTTTCAACTGCTTGTCCGCCCATACCGCGAGCTGTTCGCGGCCGATCTTGGCGTTGTGCCGGATGTCCACCGGGAACTTCGGATGTACGAGCACATCGGTGATCGGCTTGGTGAGTTCGAATTCGGTGGCGCGGGTGCGCAATTTCATCTCGACGGCGGTGCGGTCCGCGCCCGGCTTCAGCTCGACGCACAGCACGGCCCGTTGCGCACCCCGCTCACCGACGCCGACCAGCGCCGTGCGGGCCACGCCGGGCACCGTGTTGAAGATCTGCTCGACCTGCACGGTGAACATCGGTCCGTCCGTGGTCACCACCCGCTGACTCTTGCGACCGCAGAACCAGATCCGGCCCTGCTCATCGATCCAGGCCAAGTCGCCGGTGCGGTGCCAGATCCGCGCGCCGTCGACGATCTTGCCTTGGCGGTTGGCCTCCTCGGGCCAGTAGTACTCGGTGCTGACGTTCGGACCCGAGACGACGAGTTCGCCGACGCCTCCGGTCTGCTCGAGCTCGCCCGCCAGTTCCTCGGCGCGCGCCCAGGTGGGGATCGGCGCGTCGGTGATGGCCACCAGGCGCGCCTCGACCCGGTCCGACGGCCGCCCGATGCAGATGCCATCGCCCTGGTGCGCCCTCGTCACCAAACCACCGAGGAGCTCCCGTGATTCGATGGTGGACATGGGCAGCGCCTCGGTGGAGCCGTAGCCCGCGAAGATCCGCACGTCCTCGGCGAGCACCTCGCGCAGACCGGCGATGCACCAGTCCGGCACCGGCGCGCCGCCGGAGTAGATGCTGCCGAGCGTGGGCAGCGCCGTCGGGTGCTGCTCGAGGTGGCGCAGCATCGGTATCAGCACCGCCGGGGAGGCGAACATGGTCCGCACGCCGAACTTGGCGATGGCGTCGACCACGTGCGCCGGATCGGTCGAACCGACCTTGCTGGGAATCAGTGGCGGCAGTACGCAGCGCGCACCGAGCAGTAGATCGAGCACGCCGACCAGCGGCAGCGTGATCAAGGAGGTGTCCGGCGGGACGTGGTCGCGCGCGGTGTCGACCTGCTCCACCATGGCGGCGAGGTTGCCGTGGGTGAGTTGAACCGCCTTGGCCGGCCCGGTGCTTCCGGTGGTGAAGGCGATGAGCAGCAGACTGTCCGGGTCGGCCGGTGCGCGCTGCGGCAGCGGACCCCGCGGTCGGCGGCCCCAGTCCGCCAACCGCTCGCCGCGCCAGAACCACTGCTTGCCGACGGTGACCGCGATGCGCACGCTGCGGAAGCTGTGGCGGAACAGGACGCGCAGCGCGTGCGCCTGCGGGATGCCGATGAACGCCTCGGCGTCCACCGCGCGCAGGCAGCGCAGCATCTTGCGTACGCCCATGCCCGGGTCGATGACCACCGGCACGGCGCCGATCTTCAACAACGCGAACATGATCGCGTAGAGCTCGGGACTCGGCAGCACCAGCACGACGGTGCGGGTGCCGGTGCCGACGCCCGAGGCGGTGAGCCGCTCGGCGATCGCGTCCGACCACTCGTCGAGTTCGCGATAGCCGAGGTGCCGGTAGGCCGGCAGGCCATCGGGATTCTTCCCCTCGGGGTAGATCACCGCTTGGCGGTCCGGCTCCGTGCGCGCGAACGCACGGAACCGGTCGATGGCCTGCCAGTAGTTCCCTTCGGTCACGCGGGCGCCCCGACGAGGGCCGGCAGCTGGTACAGCACCGCCGCGGCCGACGGACCCGCGCCCGCCGCGACGAACAGCACCCGCGTGTGCGAGCCGAGCGACTCCTGCGCCACGGCGCGGTCGTAGGCGATCGTCAGCGCGGCGGTGTGCGGGTCACCGTAGGACAGGTCCGGCGTACGCACCGAATCACGGGCGATGCCGAGCGAATCCGCCAGCCGCAGCGGGAATTCCGCGCTCGGCGTGGAGGCGATGAGCACCGTCCCCGACAGGTCGGCGGCACCGTCCTCGGCGAGCGCCGCCCGCGCGGTCTCCAGCGCGATCTCGAGCAAGCGGTCCTCGAAGCCGGGCTCGCGCTCGACGGTCATCAGGCCGCGGCCGACGGTGCCCATGGTGGCGGTGTCGACGTAGGCCTCGATGGCCGGGGTGCCCTCGGCGGTCGCGGTGTGTACGCGGCCGAAGCCCTCGGGCTCGTCGGTGCGCTCCAGCAACAGAGCGGCACCCGCTGTGGCGTAGGGGAATTCGTCGTCGGCAACCGCGCGGGTGAGCGACGGGTGGGTATCGCCGGAGACGATCAGCACGTGTTCGGCGCTGCCGGTCTCCAGGATCGAGGTGGCCACCTGCACCGCGTTGAGCACGCCGATCGCGCCGTTCATCAGATCGAAGGAGAACGAGGTCGGATCGTCCTTCTCGTACTCCAGGCCGATGCCCGCCGCCTTCTGGATCAGCGCGGACACCGCCGGTTCCACGATGTTCGAATCGCGGTGCACGCCCGCGTTGATCATCACGCCGACCTGCTCGGGCTGGATGCCCGCCCGCTCCATCGCGCGCTTCGCGGCGCGACCACTGTGCGTGATGATGCTGTGGGTGTCGCCTGTTCGGCTGACTCCGGTGGACTTGATACGCACGCCCATGTCGATACCTCAGACCTTCAGGGAGGAGATGGTGGTGGACAGGAAGCCGGTCACGACGCCCGAGGCGGCCGGAATCATCAGCAGTTTCGATCCCGCCGGGATGTTCTGATCGCTGAGCTGATCGTGCAGCACGATGAAATGCGAAGTGGTGGAAGTGTTTCCGTACTTGTGGATGACATTGAGGTCCGGCGGCATCGGCGTGCCGAGTTCGCGCGCGGCGATGGCGTTGGCGTACGGGACCGCCGCGGCGCCGAACTGGTGGTGGATGATGTAGTCGAACTGCTCGTCGGCGAAGGTTTTGCCCTGCTTCTCCAGGTAGCTGCCCTGGGTGTTCGGCCAGAGCATGAACCGGGCCTCGTTGTGCATCTTGCGGTTGTCGGTGTAGAGCGCGACGCCCGGGGTCCGGCCGCTGGGCATGCCGAGGCACAGGTGCGAGTGCTCCGAGGCCGTCGTCATCTCGATGTAGTGGATCTTGTCGGCGTCGTCGACCGCCTCGTCCAGCACGAGCGCGCATCCGGAATCGCCGACCGACAGCGAGGCGAACTGCAGATCGTATTTCTCGGAAATCTCGTTCACCGCGGTTTCGGAGATCGGCGTAATTGCCTCACCGCTGACCACCATGCCGTTTCGGACGATGCCGGCACGGATCATCCGATCGAGGATGTAGGTACCGGAGAGCATTCCGGCGCAGGCGTTCGAAATATCGAAAGTGATCGCCTTTCGAGCGCCGACGTGCTTGGCGATCGAGGAGGCGAAAGACGGCTCCATGTACACCCGGGTGCCGTGCTTGCTGCGCGTGATCGAACTGGAGATGATCACGTCGAGATCGCCGGCGGAATACCGTGACCTGGAAAGACAGTCCTCGGCGGCCTTGATGGCGAGCGCGAAGGAATCCTCGTAACTTTCCGGACGCGTATCGTGCACCCGGCGTTCCTTGATTCCTGTGATTCGCTCGAGATCGAACGACGGCGGCACTTTCAGCCGCCCGATCAGCTCCTCGGTGGTGACGATTTTCGAGGGCAGATATGCGCCGATGGATTCGAAACGAGAATGCGACACGTGAGCTCCTGGGAATCGTTGACAGATACGGTTCCGGATCTTCTCTGATCGTCGGTGCGTCGGAACACTACCGGACAGTAACTAGAAATGGATACGGCCCGAAATCACGAATCCTTCTGGGACAGTTGGCCGTTCGAGATATATGTATCGTGTGGTATCACTAACTGGACACCGTCCGGCTATGGCGGCTCGCTATGGTGGCCGGTAGGGGGCGCTGCACCGTTCTGACACCAGTTTTCCGGGCGTGCCGCGTGAGCGCGTCGAACGGCGGCGTGCCGCGGGCCCATTGTGACGGCGAACAATTCGCTAACCGCGGTTCGGAGTAGCTGGACGGGTCATGCGCAAGCCGCTGCGCGGGCCCATGTGAGTGAGTTCACTCGGCGGCGCCCGCGCTCGTGCGCGGGAACCGTCGGCCGATGCGCCGGACGGCGCCGACTACGCTCGACGTATCGCGGATGCGGCGCCGCACCCGTCCGCAGGAGATCGGAGGAGCTGTGTGATGACGACCGAGACCGAGCACGTCGATGTACTCATCGTCGGGGCCGGACTGTCCGGCATCGGTGCGGCGTACCACGTGCGGCAGGCGTTTCCCGGGCGTAGCTTCGCCGTCCTGGAGAGCCGCGCCGCCCTCGGCGGCACCTGGGATCTGTTCCGCTACCCCGGAATTCGCTCCGACTCGGACATGTACACCCTCGGCTACCGCTTCCGTCCCTGGCTGGGAGAGAAGGCGATCGCCGACGGCCACACGATCCTCGACTACCTGCGTGACACCGCGCGCGAGAACGGCATCGACGAACACATCCGCTACCACCACCGCGTCGTGCGCGCCGAGTGGTCCTCGGCCGACAACCGCTGGACCGTGCGCGCCGAGCGCACCGACACGGGCGAGGTGGTCACGCTGACCACCGGTTTCCTGTGGTGCTGCTCGGGCTACTACCGCTACGACGAGGGCTACACACCGGACTTCCCGGGCACCGAGCGCTTCGCGGGTCCGATCGTCCATCCGCAGCACTGGCCGGACGAGCTGGACGTGGCGGACAAGCACGTCGTGCTCATCGGCAGCGGCGCCACCGCGGTGACCCTCGGCCCCGCGCTGACCGAGCAGGGCGCGCACGTCACCATGCTGCAGCGCTCGCCGAGCTACATCATCTCCGCGCCGGAGCGCGACGGCCTGGCCCATCGGGCGCGAAAATGGTTGCCCGCCAAGGCGGCCTACGCGGTGGCGCGCGCCAAGAACGTGGCCATCGCGACCGCGATCTACCAGCTGAGCCAGCGCTACCCGGACCGCATGCGGGCCAGGATCCGCGGCTGGCAGCAGCGCTGGCTGCCGCCGGGCTTCGACATCGACACCCACTTCACGCCGAAGTACAACCCGTGGGACCAGCGCCTGTGTCTCGCGCCGAACGGCGACTTCTTCCGCGCCATCCGCAAGGGGCGGCTCGACATCGTCACCGATCGCGTGGAGACCTTCACCGAGCGCGGGCTGGCGCTGGCCTCCGGAAACCATCTCGACGCCGACATCGTCATCACCGCAACGGGTTTGAACCTGCTCGCCTTCGGCGGCATGGAGCTGGTGGTGGACGGGACGCCGGTCGACATGGCCGATCACCTCGCCTACAAGGCGATGATGCTGTCCGAGGTGCCGAACTTCGCCTTCGTGATCGGCTACACCAACGCGTCGTGGACGCTCAAGGCGGACCTGGTCAGCGAATACGTGGTACGGCTGCTGCGGCACATGGACGCGCACGGCTACGCCCGCTGCATGCCGGTGCGCGATCCCTCGGTCGGCAAAGCGCCGCTGTTCACCAACTTCATGCCCGGCTACGTGCTGCGCGCCGCGACCATGTTCCCGATGCAGGGCGATCGCGCGCCGTGGGCGCTGCGGATGAACTACGTGCGCGATCTGATCACGTTGCGCCACGGTGCGATCACCGACGGCGCCATGCGATTCGAGCGCGCCGCGCAGCGGGACCCGGTGGCCGCCGAGTAACGGCGCTGCTCGACCGAGCCCGTCCACGAACCGCGCCCGGCCCCGGGTGCGAAGGTCCGCCGAGTGACCGCGCACGGCTCGAGCGGACGCGGAACTACGTCTAGTGCCGCGTCCGCAAAGGTTGGACACGCGATCCGACCAAATGTCACCTTCGGTCGGCCCATCGCGATGAATGTCACCTTCGGTCGGTTCACCCGGTAGACAGGCCGGGTGACTGAAGGTGACGTTCGGTCGGTCTTGCGGGGTGAAGGTGGCCTTCGGTCGGTTACCGCGCCGACCATTCTGGAAGCGGCCCTAGGCGTCGGACGACCTGATCGGCGCGATGGCGGTGAGCAGGCGGGCGGCGTGCTCGTCGAACCGCTCGCGCGGGACGTCGATCGTGCCGTCCAGCCACGGCCGGTACAGGTAGGCGAGAGCGCCGAAGATCGCGTTCGCGTTGAGCACGCTGTCGAGGTGGTCCGGACCGGGTTCGCGGTAGTCGCCCGCGCCGATGGTCATGGCGATGGGCGCGGTGAACAGTTCGATCAGTTCGTCGCCGCGCTGCGCGAGCACCGGGGTGGATTGCGACTCGACGAACATGATCCGGCCGCGGCGCCGATCCTCGGTCAGATAGTCGGTGAAGGCGGCGACGACGTGGCGGAACATCGCCTCGCGTTCGATCGGCGCCTCGGTCAGCGCGTCGAGCAGGTGGTCCCGCGCGCCGACGACCACCGTTTCCAGCACGGTGGTGAGCAGCGTGTCCAGATTCGGAAAGCTCTCGTAGAAGTAGCGCTCGGTCAGACCGGCCTGCCTGCACACCCCGCGCATGGAGATCTCGGACGCGCCGGCGGTCGCCATCAACTCGGTGGCGGCCTCCACGAGTTGTGTTCTGCGCGTGGCGATTCGCTCGGCGGGGGCCAGACCACGCCAGTTACGCATACGGGCGAAGGATTCGTCGGAATCGGCGACCATCCTTCGATCCTCTCATGCCCGAATCGGCCACGGAGGGGGTCGACTTCCGGCCTCGGCCCGGTCAGGAAGACGTCGGTGCTTCGGGGAAGAGGTTCGGGATGTCGAGTGCGTATTCGATGTCGGCGCGGGTGCCGAGGGTGGTCAGCAGGACGCGGATCATGGTGAGCCGCGCGGCGTCGACCGTCTCGGCGTCGGGTTCGGCGCCGGGCGCGGTGCCCGAGGAGATGCGGTAGACGACGTATTCGCAGACGTGCAGCGCGGCGTCCAGATCGAGCGGGGCGGGCACCGGTCTGCCCAGTTCGGTGAACGTCTCGCGGACGGTCGCGCGGATGTCGTCGAGGGCGCGCTCGCGATAGGCGGAGACCGGCGAGGCCGGATCGTGCAGTTCGGCGAACAGCGGGCGCAGCATGGCGCCGTGGCCGCGGGCCCAGTCCAGGTAGGCGTCGATGAGCCGGATACCGAGTTCGACGGGCTCGTCGGTGCCGGTTAGCGCGGCGCGGATTCCCCCGACCAGGCCCTCGTTGGAGGCGGCCAGCAACACGTGCAGCGGTTCGGCGGCGTTGCCGAAGTATCGGTAGAAGGTCGGCCGCGCCAATCCGGCCTGCTCGATGATCTGCGCGACGCTCAGGCCGCGAGAACCGTTGCGAGTGAACACTTCCGCGGTCGCGAGCACGATCCTGGCCTTGACCTCCTCGGCCTGCTCTCTGGTCTGCGGCGGGCGGCCGCGGCGGGTCGGCGCGTCAGTCGGCATCGTGAGGCCTCACAGCCTGAGGTCGGGCATGTCTGTGCTGCACGACGGAGAGCTTGACACGGGACACGTCACAAGGATTAATCTAACACCACTGTTCAGTAAATGCTCTGGACGCGCGCATCCGACTCCGTCCCACGAGAGGGCCGACAATGACGACCGCCCCGAAGCTGGCCGAATCGGCCGCACTCCCCGCCGACCTGGTGCGGCCGCTGCTCGAGCACGCCGTCGCGGGCGGCGCACCCGCGGTCGAGGTCTTCGCGCCCGCGACCGGGCGGTTCGTCACCGAGCTGCCGCAGTCCGCCACCGACGACATCGAGCGCGCCTTCGCCACGGCGCGGGCCGCGCAGCGCGAATGGGCCGAGCGTCCGGTGCGCGAGCGCGCCGCCGTGCTGCGCCGTTTCCACGACATCGTGCTCGCCGAGCAGGACGCGATCCTCGACATCGTGCAGACCGAGACCGGCAAGTCCCGCGCGCACGCCTTCGACGAAGTCGGCGACGTCGCGGTCAACGCCAGGTACTACGCCTCGGTCGCCGAGAAACTGCTGGCGACCCGCAAGCCGCGCGGCGTGCTGCCCGTCCTCACCCAGGTCGATGTCCGGAACCGGCCCAAGGGCGTCGTCGCGGTGATCTCGCCGTGGAACTACCCGCTCGCGCTGGCCGCCTCCGACGCCCTGCCCGCCCTCGTCGCGGGCAACGCCGTGGTCGCGCGGCCGGACAATCAGACCGCGCTGACCGCGCTGTGGGCCATCGACGCCGCCGTGCGCGCCGGGCTGCCGCGCGGCCTGTGGCAGGCGGTGCTGGGGCGCGGCTCGGTGATCGGCGGCGAGGTCATCGCGCGCGCCGACTATGTCGACTACACCGGCTCCAGCGCCACCGGCCGCACCATCGCGCAACAGGCAGGGGAGCGGCTGATCGGTTACTCGCTGGAACTGGGCGGCAAGAACCCGCTGCTGGTGCTGGCCGACGCCGACGTCTCCCGCGCCGCCAAGGTCGCCGTCCGCGCCTGCTTCTCCTCGGCGGGACAGCTGTGCGAATCCATGGAGCGCATCTACGTGCACGAGGCGGTCTACGACCGGTTCGTCACCGAATTCGTCGCCAACGTGCGCTCGATCGAGCTGGGGGCGGAACTGAACTACGACAGCGACATGGGTTCGCTGACCTTCCAGCGTCAGCTGGACACCGTGCGCGCGCACGTCGAGGACGCGGTGGCCAAGGGCGCGACGGTGCTCGCGGGCGGCCGCGCGCGCCCCGATCTCGGTCCCTTCTTCTACGAGCCGACCGTGCTCGCCGACGTGCGACCCGGCATGACGGTCTACCGCGAGGAGACCTTCGGCCCGGTGGTCTCGGTCTACCGCGTCGGCAGCGACGAAGAGGCCATCGCGGCGGCCAACGACACCGCCTACGGCTTGAACGCGAGCGTATGGACCAAGGACGCGGCTCGCGGCCGCGCGGTGGCCGCTCGCATCAACGCGGGATCGGTGAACGTCAACGAGGGCTTCATCGCCGCGTGGGGCAGCGCCGACGCCCCGTCCGGCGGGCTCGGTATCTCCGGCACCGGACGGCGGCACGGCCCCGAGGGACTGCTCAAGTACATCGACACCCAGACCATCGCGGTGCAGCGCGTGCTGCCGATCGCGCCGCTGCCCGGGATGTCGGAGGAGCTGTGGGCCAAGACCATGACGCTCTACTTCAACGTCATGAAGACGCTGCGACAGAAGTAGGCGGCGCGGAGAAACAGCCGTCGTCGCGGGCGACGTCACCGGAAACGAACGCAGGGATAGGGAACGGATGAAGCTGGACACGGTCGCGGGCAAGAAGGTCCTGGTCACGGGCGCTGCCATGGGGCTTGGCAAGTTGTTCGCCGAGCGCGCGGTGCGCGAGGGCGCCGCCGCGGTGGTGCTGTGGGACATCAACGAGGTCGCGCTGAAGGGCACCGCCGCGGAGCTCGCGGGCCGCGGCTCGGAGATCCACCACTACGTGGTCGACGTGTCCGACCGGGACGCCATCGCCGAGACCGCCACCGCGGTTCGCGAGACGGTCGGCGACATCGACATCCTGGTGAACAACGCGGGCATCGTGCGCGGCAACACCTACTTCTGGGAGACCGAGAACCGCGCCGACATCGACAAGACGATGGCGATCAACTCGCTCGCGCCGATGTACATCACCCTCGAATTCCTGCCCGCCATGGTGCGCGGCACCGGCCAGGCGCGGGTGCTGAACATCGCCTCCTCCGCCGGCCTGGTGTCCAACCCCCGGATGTCCGTCTACGCCGCGTCCAAGTGGGCGGCCCTCGGCTGGTCCGACTCGGTGCGCCTGGAACTCGAGCAGGCGGGCCACGACCACGTCAAGGTCACCACCATCTGCCCGACCTACATCAACACCGGAATGTTCGACGGCGCCAAGGGATTCTGGCTCACCCCGATCCTCGAGCAGGACACGGTCGTCGACACCTCCTGGAAGGAGATGAAGGCGGGCAACGCGCTGGTCGTGCTGCCCTGGACCTCGCGCCTCAACCGGGCGCTGTCCGGCATCCTGCCGCTGAAGCTGCGCGACCTGTTCCTCGACACGGTGGGCGTCTACCACTCGATGGACGAGTTCACCGGACGCAAGAAGTAGACGGGTCCGACCAACGGGGACGCGTGCCGATGACGACGGTCGCGTAGTGCTCCTCGGACTCCGCGACGCGGGCGAGGAGGCCGCGATCGGCCAGAATCTCGGTGGCCACGATCGCTTGTTCCGGGCTCGATTCGACGAGCAGACGCCCGCCGGGCGCCAGCCATTCGGGCGCGTCGGCGACGACGCGACGGAAGACGTCCAGACCGTCGGCGCCGCCGTCCAGGGCGGTGCGCGGCTCGTGATCGCGCGCCTCCGGGGGCATGTCCGCGATGTGATCCGAGGGCACGTACGGGGTGTTGGCGAGCAGGATGTCGATCCGGCCGCGCAGGTCGTCCGGGAGCGGCGCGAACAGGTCGCCCTCGTACACGGCCGCGCCGAGCGGAGCGAGATTGCGGCGGGCGCACTCGACCGCGGCGGGTTCGATATCGGCGGCCGACAGTTCGACTGTCCGCCCCTCGGCGACCAGCGTGGTGGCCAGCGCCATGCCCAAGGCGCCGGAGCCGCAGCACAGGTCGACCACCACGGGCGTCGACTCGATCGCGCTCGCGAGCGCGAGTGCCTCCTCGACCAGGAAAACCGTGCGCTGCCTCGGCACGAACACCCCTGGCCCGACCGCGATACGCAACTCGCGGAACTCCGCCCATCCCAGCAGGTGTTCCAGGGGTGTTCCCGAAACGCGTTCCGCTACAAGACCGTTCAGATCGGCCCCGGCCTCGTCGGCGGCGTCGATCAACAGCCGCGCCTCCTCCTCGGCGAACACGCACCCCGCCGCCCGCAACCGCGCCGCCACCTCGGCGACCTCCACTCCAGACACCGGGCCATCCTGCACCACCGGGCCCGCCCGCAGCCAACGGATACTCCGCGACCATGCGGCGCACCGCCATCGCGCGGGCACGGTCACCCGCTGAGCCGCGTCCGCGCGCTGCTGCACGATGGCGAGGATCGCCATCCGCGGCGCTCGCCGCGAGTGAGACCTGCGTGGGCGCGGAGGTGCCGAACGCGCCGCGGCCCGACCGAGAACGTCTCGATCGGGCCGCGGGAACGCGCGTGGCTAGCGGGACGCGTCCAGTTGGAAGGTCCGGGTGGCGTCGAGGTAGATGCCGCGCTGGGCGTGGCGAGCGGGCGGGGGAAGCTGGGAGACCAGCTGCTCGAGCGACGTCATGGCGCCGACGACGTGGGTGCCCGCGACGATGAAGTCCGCGACCGCGCGGCGAATGTGGTTGGGCGAGGTCACCACGACCGCGCTGGTGGCGCCGACCTCGCGCAACAGCTTGCTGCCGTACAGCGCGTTCTGCACCGTCGAAGTCGCGCGGTTCTCGACGTGCACGCGCGAGGCCGGGATGCCGCGCTCGACAAGCCAGTTGCGCATGGCCTCGGCCTCGGTGACCCCGTTCTGCGGATTGCCGCCGGTCACCACGATCGGCGAGAACGGCGACGCGACGGCCTGGATCCACGCCGCGGTCAACCGGTTCACCAGCTCGGGGCGCAGCGCGCCGTCTGGCAGCAGACCGTAACCAAGCACGACGATCCCGGTCTGCGGGCCGATCAGCGCGGGCAGCGGATTCGGCAGCGTGCCGACCGCGGCACCGATCGCGTGGAGCACGTGGCCGGTGCCCGCGGCCAGGGCGGGATCGGCGATCTGCAGCCGTCCCATGGCGTCGGCGAACGCGGGCAGGTCGTTGGCGTAGTGCGACCAGATCGCCTGCAGCGAAAGGGCTTCGGCATCATGGGGATCGGCGCCGATCAGTGCCCGCAGATCGGCGAGACCCGCGCCCTCGTTGCCGTCGACGAAGTGGCGCTGGGCGGAGTTGTAGAGGGCGTCGGTTTCGGGGGATGCCTGGGCGGGCGCGCCCGCCAAGCCGGTGAGGGTGATCGCCGCGAACGATGTCGCGACCAGGATTCTCCAATGCCTCGAGATCTTCACTACAGTCGACACCTTTCCACGCGTGAAACGGGGGTTTTCGGTACGTCAGCTGACAGTTGGCCGTGGGCGAAGCTCTCCCCACGATACGGCCGGACCCCGGTACAGCCCGGTAATTGCGGGGCCGAATCGCCCGGTCGATTCACCGAATCGGGCGGCCGTCCGGGCTCGACTCGGCCGTCCGCGGGTTGCTGACGGAATGCGTGCGGCCGCGCCCACTAAGCTGTCACCCCGTGGACACCCTTTCGCTGACCGGCAAGGAACTCGCCGCCGCCATCAACGCCGACACCAAGGAGCGCACCGCCGCGCTCGCCGCGGGCATGCACGCCCCGCGGCTGGCCCTGATCGTGGCCAATGACGATCCGGCCAGCGCCTGGTATGTCAACTCGCTGCGCAAGGCCGCCGAGCGGCTCGGAATCGCCTGCGAGCGCATCGATCTGGGCGCCGACGCCACCGCGGAACAGATTCGCGAGGAACTCACCGCGCGCAGCGCCGACACCTCCTACGACGCGATCATGTTGCAGACCCCGCTGCCCGCGGGCGTCTCGCTGAACGACGTGAGCTCGGCGATCTCCGCCGACAAGGACGTCGACGGCGTCAGCCCGCTCTCGCTCGGCCTGCTCGCCGCGGGCCTGGACGGTTTCGTGCCCGCCACCTCCGAGGCCGTGGTGGAACTGCTGAAGCACCACGAGATCCCGCTGCGCGGCAAACTGGTCGCGGTGGTCGGTCGCTCGAACATCGTCGGCAAGCCGCTCGCGCAACTGCTGCTGGCCGAGGACGCCACCGTCACCGTGTGCCATTCGCGCACAGCCGACCTCGCGGCCGTGACCGCGGCCGCCGATGTGGTGGTCGCCGCCGCGGGCCGGGCCGGGCTGGTCACCGGCAAGCACGTGCGCGAGGGCGCGGTCGTCATCGATGTCGGCACCAACGAGGCGCCCGACGGCGGCATCGTCGGCGACGTGGACGCGGAGTCGGTGCGCGGCAAGGCCGCCGGCCTCAGCCCGGTCCCCGGCGGCGTCGGCCCGGTGACCACCGCGCTGCTCATGCGGCACGTGGTCGCGGCCGCCGAGAAGCTGCGCGGCTGAGAAAAGCCTTGCCAACAGTTCGACGCTGTTGGGCTCCCGTCACCTGCGTCGGCCTCTCGCGATCCGCGATGCCGAGAGCAGTTCGCGACTAGAAACTGGACCATTTCTTCAGTAGGTGTTTCGGCAGGTAGCCACGAATCCAGTGATCTGCATGTTGTAGCATCGCGCAACGGGTTATCATCTCTCGGATTGGCAAGCGTCGAGCGCTATAAAAGGGGAGGTTCAGTGGATAGGATTACAAAAGCGTTTCTCGGTGAGTTTCAAGAGTCTGAGGGTCTCGCTTCCAGTGAGGAATCTAAAGTCTTCGAAATGTTTGCAACCTATTGCGCATTATCCGAGGTTCACCACGATTCCGTCGACATCACCGATTTCCATATCGGTGGTGGAGCGGATCTCGGAATTGATGGTATCGCCATAATTCTGAACGGTACTCCAATAAATTCGGTCGAAGAGGTCCAAGGCCAAATGGACTCAAGCGGACATGTGGACGTGATGTTCATGTTCGTCCAGGCGAAAAGTTCGAGTTCATTCAGCGGTGAATCGATAGCGAATTTCTTGGACGGTGTCGATGAATTCTTCTCGGAGAATCCGAGACTGCCGATGAATGATCGCGTGGTGTCGCTGCGTTTGATAATGGAAGAAGTATATGCCAATAGCTCCAAATTCAAAAAGAGTAAACCTGTGTGTCGGGTGTGTTATGCGACAACAGGGCGTTGGACGGATGATCCATATCTGATCGCCAAGGTGGAGAAGAGCGTCGACGTGCTTCGCTCCACGAACCTCTTTTCTGACGTGCAATTCGTGCCGATGGGTGCGGATGAGCTACAGGAAGCCTATCAGCGTAGTAAAAATAGCGTTACTGCAGAATTTGCCTTCGCAAACAAGGTGCTGCTTCCGCCCATTGACGGTGTAGATGAGGCGTACTTCGGTTGGATCTCGGCGACGGAGTACTTGAAGATCATCGAGGATGGCGTGGGGGGCGTCAGGAAGTCGCTCTTCACAGACAATGTGCGCGACTTTCAGTCCTACAATCCGGTGAATACCGAAATTTACAGCACAATCGAGAGCAAAAACGACCGCGGGCGGTTCGTCGTGCTGAACAATGGCATCACGATCGTCGCGCGCTCTCTTTCTACCACTCGCGACAAAGTGATTATATCCGACTATCAGATCGTCAATGGCTGCCAAACGAGTCATGTACTGTTCGAGGCGAAAGAATACGTTGACGAAACCGTGCATGTACCTGTTAAAGTCATCGCCACACAGAACGAGGATGTAGTCAATCGTATCGTCACTGCCACTAATCGGCAAACTCAGGTAACGACCGACGACCTGCATGCTCGCCTTGGGTTTGCCAAAAAATTGGAAAGCTACTTTGTTGCCCATGACGACAAGGAGCGGTTGTATCTGGAGAGGCGATCTCGGCAGTATGCGGCCGTTCAAGGTATCGAAAAGGTTAGGATTGTTACCAAGCCCCAACTGATCAAGGCATTCGCAGGTATGTTTTTGAACGAGCCCCATCGGGCGCTCGGATACTCCGGAGAACTAGATCCATGGGTAGGTTCTAAAATATTCAACGACTTGCATAAGTTGGAGCCGTACTACACCGCCGCTTACGCGCATTACAAGCTGGAATTCTTTTTTCGAAATGGTGCGATCGACTCTGTTTACAAGCCAGCGCGGTTTCATCTTTTGATGATCGTTAGAAGTCAGGTTGCTGGGCCTGCGATTCCGGATTTGACGACACGCAAAGCGGAGAAATACTCGCAGACCATATGTGAATCACTTTGGGACGGTGCGAAGGCGCTTAAAGCATTCAGCGACGCGACGCAAGTCGTCGACAAGGTCGTGCAGATCGAAGACCTTTCCAGAGACTATGCCAAGGCACGACCGTTCCTGGACGACATTAACGCGCAGCTTGGCACTGTCCCACTCAGAGGAGGCAGTGCGTAGAGGGAGTTGAACACTCGATCCGACTATCTGCGGTCGTCAACCGGGCTCCGCAGGTCAGCCGAATGCAGGCAGGTCGGCTTGGGGCCGCCGAGGTCACGGATCACGTGGCGTCCGGCGGCCCAACGAACGGCTGAGAACGCCTCTGGTGAGGGTCGGGGTTCAGCCCGCGGCGGCGATGCCCGTGATCAGGGTGCGGTCGCCCGCCCGCGCCACGCTGACCAGCTGGGCGTTGTAGGTCATCGGGTCGCGGCCCGGCCGGTTCTCGGTGATCACCACCCGGTACTGGCCCGCGAAGGCGCCCGGCGTGATCGCGACGCAGTGCGTGGTGCCCGCCGGAATGCTGTCGATGCCGTGCTGGATGGCCTCCACCGTCGGCACCGAGGCGTTCGGCGCGACCACGGTGCGCGCATGTTCGGCGGAGCGCGTCACGTAGTACGCGTACTGGAAGGCGAAGATCGCGTCCGGCCCGGAATCGGTACCGCCGTCGCCGTTTCCCTGGATCTTGTTGCCGACGCGCTCCGCGGGGCAACGGGCGGCGGGAGCCACCGGCTCGGCCGTCGGGACGGGGCCGTTGGCGGCGGTCGGCTGGGGAGCGGGATCCCCGCGGAAGTACAGGAACGCCGCGGCCGTCATCGCCAGCGCGGCGACGGAAGCGACGAGCGCGGGGGCCCAGCGCCGGATGGGCGGGCGCTTGGGAGATCGGTCGATCATCGCGGCGAAGACGTCCTCTTCGGGGAAATGCGCGGGCCCCGGGACGAATTCGGCCTCGGGTTCCCACTCCGGCTCGGGCGCCGAATCGTACGGCCGCCGCGGCACCCAGTCAGCCCATTCGCCGCGATAGCCGGGTTCGCCGTGATAGTTCTGTGCACCGGGCCACGGCGGCGTCCCGGGCGCGGCGGGCCGCGGCATCATGCCCTGTCCGGGTCGTGTCGTCATGTCCGGTCGTTCCATCTCCCCGCCTTCATCAGGTCACGCCGTCGGGTGCATCCCACATCGAAACCAGCTCCCCGGCACGATACTGCCAGGAAACCGGCTTCCGCGAAACGTCCGGGGCGCGTCGCGAGGAGAGAAGGACCTCCGAACGCGGCCTCACCAGTGCACGTTCACCGGGTCGCCGATGCCGACCGTCTCGTAATACCAAGCGGCGTCGTCGGGCCCGAGATTGATGCAGCCGTGGCTGACGTTGGCGTAGCCCTGGGAGTCCACCGACCATGGCGCCGAGTGCACGAAAACGCCTCCCCACGTGAGACGTTCGGCGTATTCGCCGTTGATCAGGTAGCCCTCCGGCGAACTCAGCGGGATGCCGATGGTCCGGGAGTCGAAGACGACCGAGCGGAACTTCTCCAGCACCGGGTATGTGCCCGTTGGTGTTTCGAATCCGGGCTTGCCCATGGACGCGGGCATGCTTCGCACGACTTGGCCGCCGATGCTCACGGTGAACGTGTGCGCGGACATGTCGGCTTCGGCGTAAACGCCTTCGTTCGTGCGGAATTCGGTACGAGCGTCGGCGAAGCGCACCGTGATGTCGGAGCGCGCGGGCAGGAAGCCCGTCGGCGTCCAGGTGAGCTCGCGGTCGTTCGTCCAGGCGAACGTGCCGTCGAGCGGACCGGCCGAGCTGATGCTCACGAGGCGCTCGGCGCGAGCGCGATTCGTCACGGGTGCGGCGAACTGGATGGTGACCGGATGCGCTATACCGACCTCTTGTCCGGCCGTCGGTGTGATCGCCGTGATCCTGTCGACGGTCGCCGGACCGATCAGCGTCGCCGCCGCCGCACCGGAGCCGAACGCGGCCAGAGCGACGACCACGATCGCGAGGAACAGGTGGCGAAGTACGCTCCGCATGGCTCCACCCCTTCCGAGATGGTGTGGTAGGCGGAAAACCATTCTACGCCTTCATGATCAACCCGGCTTGCCAATCATGTGAGGCAGGATTCCGGGGGAATAACCATGAAACCGGTCGGTTTTTACCGCAGCCTGGAGGGCCGGTGCGAAAGGCCTTCTCGCTCGAGGTTCGCTCACGGACCCATCAGGACGGCGGTGTGCCGCCCAGCGGACGGATCGGCCGGGATTCCGGCTTGGGTGTGGCCGGGGGGCGGGACATGCGCCCGCCCAGCCGTTCCTGCACCGTGAAACCGTGCGCGCGGCACCAGCGGGCCAGGGCGGCGAGCGCGGTCTCGTCGGCGCTGAAGGTGGGCAGCAGTTGACCGGCGATGTGCAGGCGGTGCGCGTCGGCCGTGCGGCACAGGTGCACGAGGCCCGCGGTGCCGAGGCCCATGCCGCGCAGCGCGGGCGTCACCGTGATGCCGTCGAGTTCGATTGTGCTGGTGTGGATCTCGAATTCGATCTCGATCGGTCCCGACCCGCTCCTGCGTAATCGCATGACATCGGAGGGGATCGGGCGCAGTTCGCCGGGCAGGTGATCGACGAGCCGCTGCCGCGCCGCCTCGGACGGCGCGAGTCGCACGACCTCCGCGAGTCGATAGGTGAGTTGGTCGACGGCCGTGCGGTCGCCCTCGGCGGCCTGCTCGCGCACGTAGGGGCAGTCGCGGGCGAGGGAGCGCAACTGGCGCACCCACTGCGGCGCGATCATCGCGAAACGCGGCGCGACGGCGGCGATCGTCGCCTCGATTCCGACCACGCCGCTCAGCGTGGCGGTCTCCCCGCCCGAGAGCACGCCCCAGGAGTGCTCGTCGGCGCCGACGCCGTGCTTGCCGAGTTCGCGACGGAGCCGGTCGAGCCGCCGTTCCGCGCGCTCGTACGGTGCCCCCGGCAACCGGCCGAGCCACTCGGGCTTGCCCCGGAGGTTGGTACGGATGCGCAGATCCGCGAGCGCGATGCGAGCGGCCCGGTAGTTGCTCCAGGCTTGCGCGCGTCGCTCGCGCACCTGCAGCGCCGGGTCGCCGGGCGTCTCGGAGGACGGGGGAGCGTCACTCATGACCATCAACCGTAGATCCGGCCATGGTCACCCGGGAGACCCTTCGGTACGAAGGTTCGCGCATCCGCCGACACGCCGCTGGTCAGGCCCGCCACACCGGCAATTTGTCGGCGTGTCTACCTATCGGCGTGTCGCTGACGTCGATTCAGCTGCGGACGACGTGCACGACCTCGGCGTGCAGGGCGTCGGCGCGCGCGGTGATCTCCTCGATGCGCAGCAACGTGCGCGCGAACTTGTCGCCCAGCGCGGCGGGCAGGGAGGCCACGTTGATCTCGATGTTGAGCTGCGAGCTGGTCGCGGCGGCGCGGGCGGCGTCGGCCGCGGCGCCGATATCGGTGACGACGTTCGGGTTGCCGATCGGCAGCAGTTCCGCGGCCAGGGACAGCACCTCGTCGGCCTCATCCACCACCGCGGCGGGGACCCGCGCGGCCTCCATCAAGGCGGCGTTGATCGCCTCGGTGCGTGCCGCGGTCTCCTCGTCGGTGCCCTTGGGCAGCTTGTACGCGGCGCCGACGGCGGTGAACGCGGCCGCGTCGGCGTCGGCGAGGGCCAGCGCGCGATCACGGGCGGCGTCGGCGGCCTCGATGATCCGGTCCACGATCGGCCGGTGCTCGGCGTCCTTGGCGCGGGTCGTGTAGCGGGCCACCATGGCGATGAGCGCGGCGCCTTGCGCGGCGTGCAGCGCGGCCACCGCACCGCCACCCGGGGCGGGGATCTTGGCGGCCAGATCGGTCAGGTACCGCGCGAGGGTGACCTCACCGAAGGAAGACGCGGTTTCCTGGGACGACGTGCTCGGCTGCGACACGGGTGGCCTTTCGTTCTTCGGCGGCGTGAACTGATGATCACGCTACCGCTTGCCGCCTCGCGCACCCTGCCCGGACCGCCGCGTCGGACGGCCGGTGCACAGCCCGCGCATACCTGCGGTTATGTTGAGCACATGCGGATCGGATTGGGCATCAACTACTCGGGCGGCTTCAAGGAAGCGGCGGCGGAAGTGGCCGACCTGGAACGGGCCGGACTCGACACGGTCTTCGTGCCCGAGGCCTACTCCTTCGACGCGGTCAGCGCGCTGGGGTACCTGGCCGCCAAGACCGAGCGGGTGCAGTTGGCCTCCGGCATCCTGCAGATCTACACCCGCACCCCGAGCCTCACGGCGATGACCGCCGCGGGCCTGGACTTCGTCTCCGAGGGCCGGTTCCTGCTCGGCCTCGGCGCGTCGGGCCCGCAGGTGATCGAGGGCTTCCACGGCGTGCCCTACGACGCGCCGATCGGGCGCACGAGGGAACTGGTGGAGATCTGCCGCAAGGTGTGGCGGCGGGAACGGCTCGAGTACCAGGGCAAGCACTACCGGATCCCGCTGCCCGAGGGCGAGGGCACCGGTCTCGGCAAGCCGCTCAAGCTGATCAATCACCCGGTGCGCGAACGCATTCCGGTGCTGCTCGCGGCGCTCGGCCCGAAGAACGTCGAGCTGGCCGCCGAGATCGCCGAAGGCTGGCAGCCGATCTTCTTCCTGCCGGAGCGGGCCAAGGACATCTGGGGCGCGTCGCTGGACGCGGGTCTGGCCAAGCGCGATCCGGCCCTCGGCGAGCTCGAGGTGTTCGCCGGTCCGGCGCTGGCCATCGGCGAGAACGTGACGCCGCTGCTGGAGTTCGTCAAGCCGCACCTGGCCCTCTACATCGGCGGCATGGGCGCCAAGGGCAAGAACTTCTACCACACCCTCGCCACCAAGTACGGCTACGGCGCCGAGGCGGACCGCATCCAGGAGCTGTACCTGGCGGGCCGCAAGGAAGAGGCGGCCAAGGTGGTGCCGGACGAGCTGGTCCGCGACATCTCGCTGGTCGGTCCGGCCGGGTTCGTCAAGGAACGCGTCGCCGCCTTCCGCGAGGCGGGCGTCACCGCGCTGAACGTCGTGCCGATGGCCGCCACGCCCGCCGAGCGAGTCAAGCTGATCGAGCAGCTGCGCGAGCTGGTCTGACAACACGACGGCGTCCCGGCTCACATGCCGGGACGCCGTCGCGTTCGGGTCTGGTGGAGTCGCGGCTCGGTTGCGGCGCGGCTCAGTTGGGTCGCAGCGAGGACAGCGCCGCCTCGAGCGTCGAGTGCAGCGCGAAGACCTGATCCAGGCTGGTCATCTTCAGCTGACGGCTGGTGGCCGGTCCGTCGGCGACCACCGCGATGGTCGTCGCCTCACCGGCCCGCTGATGCGCCGCGACCAGCGCCGCCATCCCCGCCGAGGCGAGGAAGCTGACCGCGGTCAGGTCGATGATCAATGCCGTCGGCTTGCTCGCCAGGATGCCCTCGATCGCGGTCTCCAGTGCGGGCGCGGTCGCAAGATCGACCTCGCCGGCCACCGTGAGCACGGTCGCACCGTCACGCACTGCGACGGAGGTGGTCATCGTGTCCGCCATGGGATACGCGTCTCCGGAAGTGTTGGTCACGCAAAACAATCTGCCATGAACCGCCCGATCCTGCCGCATCGTCCCGCAGATTCCGACGGTTCGCGCCGCTCGGTGGGTGCACCGCGGGCGCTCTCGTACGGGTCGACCCTACCGTAACGGCGCCGTGCTCGATCAGCCGCGGAGCGCTGCCAGACCCGGCGGCGACGTGCCGACGTCGCCCAGCCTTCCTTCGCTCGACGTGACTTTTCCGCGACCGTTTCGTAATCTATCGGTGATCTTGTCCCCGACACGCTAGCCGGTGATCGACATCATGCCTGGTCAACATCGAAAACGGACCGCAGCCTGGAAGCTGACCCCTCCGGCTGTGTGTGGCAGCGTGGCAACTGTCGCCGTTGTGCTCGGGGTGGGGATCCGGCTGAGCCCGGTTGCGCAGACTGCCGCCGCGGTCGATGCACCACCGTCGTCCGCCGTCGAAACCACCGCCTCGGCCCCGGCCACCGTGCCGCCGACGGCTCTGCTTGCGCCTGCCGCGATGGCAGCCGAGCCGCCACTCCTGACGGAGAAGATGGCCGTACAGCACCCGCCTCCCTTCATCCCATGCCCGACGGAACTCGTTGGCACGCAGCCACATGTGGCACAGGTGGGCCACATGCTCAAGAAGACGTTCGGCGTCACCGACATCGGTGGCGCGGTCGGCCGTGGCGACGGCGATCACGGCGCGGGCCTGGCACTCGATCTGATGACATCCGATGCGGCACACGGCGACGCGATCGCCGAATTCGTGCTGGCGAACCGGCAGCGTCTCGGCGTGAAATACGTGATCTGGCGCCAGCGGTACAACGACGGCAACGGCTGGTCGTACATGGAGAACCGCGGGAGCCCGACGGCGAACCACTACGACCATGTGCATGTGTCGTTCAACAGGGCCGCCCACGTGGACGTCTCCTGCTGAAGTTTCGGCTCGCCGCTACGGTCGCTTCGCGTAGTCGGCGAAGCCCTGCCAGTCGAGCATGACGCAGGGTTCGTCGCCCACGGTCCACGCGTCGTGGCCGGGTGGGACGATCATGAAGTCGCCCGGGCCGTATTCCTGCTGCTCGCCGCTGTCCATGGCCACCACCATGCGACCCGAGAGGCAGTAGCCGACGTGGGCCGACTGGCAGCTGTCGGTCTGGGCTATCGGCTTGACGTGCTCGGACCACCGCCATCCGGGTTCGAAGATCGCCCGGCCCACCGGCCCTCGGTCCATGTTGACGAGGTCGACCCTGCCTTTGTTCTGCTCGAAAGGACGAGTCTCCTCCGGGGATTCGAAACTCTGGCGCACTAGACCAGCCATGGTTGCTCTCCTTCGACGGCCCCGACGATGCGTGGTTGTGGTTCTCGATTCGGTCGGAGCGACGGCTGCGGTAGATCGCTCCTCGAAACGGTCGGCAAATCGCAGTTACCGAGTAGCACTCGCGACCGAGGGCAAACGTCACACGTCCACTCCGGTGAATGCTCGCAGGCCATCGCGTGCACGGCCGACCGTGTGGCTGTCGCGCAACGCCTAATTCGCGCTGCGCATGGCAAACCAGTGGCTTCGCGATACGCGGACCGGGTCGATTCGGCGTTCGATGGGTTTTCTCTCGAGAGTGGGTAAGCGGGTAACGGGTGCGCTGTCGGGCTGGATTTCGGCCGACGTTCTCGATCCTGATGGAGGGCCGAACCGGTAACGCATCCGCCCAGTGCTGCACACCGGCGAAAGACCCGGTGTGCAGCCGGGCGGTGTTATCGGGCGATTCCGAGCATCGGCGATCGGTGCTGTGGCGCGCTTGGTCCAACTACAACGGTGTGGGAGGTTGTCGTGCGCGGTGATCCACAACAGGCCAAACAACCTGTCAGCTCGGCCCTCGCGGGGCCGTACGGGCATCCGTTCCATCCGATTCTCGTCACGGTCCCCATCGGGGCGTGGGTGGCGAGCCTGATCTTCGACATCGGCTCCCGCTTCGTCGACGACCCCGAGTTCCTGGCCGAGGGAGCACGCTGGCTGATCGCCATCGGCGTGCTCGGCGCCTTGGCCGCCGCCACGATCGGCTTGCTGGATCTGCTGGCGATTCCCACCGGCACCGCCGCTTTTCGCACGGGCTTGGTGCACATGGGTCTGAACCTCGCCGTGACGGTCGCCTTCGCGATCAATTTCCTGTGGCGAGGATCCGATCCGACGGGAGCCGTGTCGGCCGGTCCGCTGGTGCTGTCCGTGGTGAGTCTGGCCGCTCTCGGGGTCTCCGGCTGGCTCGGCGGAAAGCTCGCCTACCACTACGGCGTCCGGGTGGCCGACGAAGCCACGCAAGCCGCCGGATTCGAACACTGACCGGCACACGACAGGCCCTGACCAGTCACGCGCACCTCGGTGGCGCAGGTCACAGTGCCGCCCTGTCACAGGGATCCGGCCGCAGGCGTCTCTTGTTCGTCCAGTTACCCGAACAGGAGGCGGACATGAGAATTGTCGTAGTGGGCAGCGGCTACGCGGGCACGCTCGTGGCGAACCGGGTGGCCAAGAAGGTCGAGGACGCCGAAGTCACGGTGATCAACCCGCGACCGGACTTCGTGGAGCGGGTGCGGCTGCACCAGCAGATCGCGGGGACACGCTCGGCGGCGACCCCGCTGGTGGACATGCTGCGTGACGGGATCACGGTGCGGGTGGGCTCTGTCGAGAAGATCGGGGATGGCACCGTCGCTCTCGCCGACGGCGAGCGAATCGACTTCGACCACGCCTTCCTGGCGGTGGGCAGCACGGTGGCGCCGATGCCTGGAGCGGTCGCCGTTGGCACCTGGGAAGGCGCGCAACAGGCGCGCACGGCGCTGGCGGCGCTTCCCGCGGGCAGCCAGGTAGCCGTGATCGGGGGCGGTCCGACGGGGATCGAGACGGCGGCCGAGATAGCCGAAGCACGACCGGATGTGCGGGTGCGGCTGATCGGTTCGTCGGTGGCCGGTGGTCTGTCCGAGGGGGCGTCTCGGCGGGTGCGCGCCGGGCTCGAGCGGCTGACGGTCGACATCATCGATGACGATGTCGTCGAAATCGTAGCGGGTACAGGGGAATTCGATGACGTCGTACGCCTGCGCTCGGGGTGGGACCTGTCCTCCGACCTGACTCTCTGGGCGATCGTGGCCGACGTCCCGCCCCTCGCGGCGCTCAGCGGTCTGGCGGTCGATGCCCGTGGTCGCGTGATCGTCGACGAGTTCCTGCGCAGCGTCGGAGACGAACGCATCTTCGCCGTCGGCGACTGCGCGGCCGTGCCGGGAGCGCGTTTCGCCTGCTACACCGCTCTCCCGCAGGCCATCCACGCGGCCGACAACTTCGCTCGCCTGGTCCGAGGCCGCAAGCCCAAGCCACACTCCTTCCCCTACTGGGCGCGTGGCGTCTGCCTCGGACGCAAGGACGCGGTCACCCAGTTGACCCATGCCGACGACACCGTCCGCGAGGCGTTCTTCGGCGGACGGGCCGCTGTCGTGCTCAAGGAAATGGCGAGCAGCAGCGCGTTTTCCAGCGCCCGCGCTGGACGCTCCGCTCTCTGACCAGAACTGAGGGACAGCGAGAAGCAATATCGCCACTGTCACGGTGCCGCATCATTGCCGCGACGTCGTTTCGAGAGTGCCCGCCGGGTGTCGCGTGAGACCGTAGGGTCGGGTCTGCCCGAGATCGTTCCGCGAGAAGGAGGCGACACGAAATGCCGAAGTACCTGTGGCGGGTCAGCTACTCCGAGGATGGGGCACGCGGCCTGCTCGCGCAGGGCGGCACCGCCCGCCGAGCGGCCATCACGGAA
The DNA here is from genome assembly GCF_006716565.1 of Nocardia bhagyanarayanae. Classification (NCBI taxonomy): domain Bacteria; kingdom Bacillati; phylum Actinomycetota; class Actinomycetes; order Mycobacteriales; family Nocardiaceae; genus Nocardia; species Nocardia bhagyanarayanae. The sequence goes on from NZ_VFPG01000001.1 coordinate 4,404,189, forward strand.
ATGGTCGAGAGCGTGGGCGGCCATGTGGAGGTCTGCTATTTCGCTTTCGGCGAGGACGATCTGTTCGTCATCGGTGACGCTCCGGACGAGGTTTCGGCCGCGGCGCTCGCCATCCGCACCGCGGCCTCCGGTGCGGCGATCTCGCACACCGTGACGCTACTGACCCCGGAACAGGTGGACGAAGCCGTCGCGCGAGAGGTCACTTATCAACCGCCGGAAGCGTCCTGAGGTTGCGGTCCGCCGCATCTCGTGGTGCGGCGGACCGGCCACCCGCGTCCGCTAGGCGACCGGACGCTGGTCGACGCGAGTTCGCGCGTAGGTGATGACATCCTCCGCGTAGGCCGACCCGTCTTGGTCCGAGACGCACTGGCGGAGTTGGCCTATGGCGTCGTCGAGTCGCGGTCCCGGGCCGTGGTCGGCGAGCAGGACGACGATCGCCGCCCAGGCCGTGGTCTGCCGGTCGGGTCGGGCCAATAGTTCGTCGAGGTAGGTGTCCGGTTCCAGTAGCCGTAATGCTCTGCGCGCGTAGGCATGGACGCGGCGGGGGAGTTCGGCGCGGATGGTGTCGATGTCGGATTGCAGCGCGTGGCGGCCGGCTTGTGCCGGGTCGAGCCGCAGGGTCCACGGCTCGGTCAGTTCGTCGGGTAGGGATTCGGTACCGATCAGATCGGGGCCGGTGGCCGCTTCCACAGGGATGGGCGGCAGGCCCAGGCGGAGGTTGCGCCAGTTGCAGTACTCCCACCAAGCGGTAGGCGTGGCGTTCATGGTCAAGCCGAATCCGAGAACCTGCTGTCCGTCGGTCCACGTGCGGGAGACGCGGCTGCGACCGACGGAAGCGACGCCACCCGGCGCGACTCGGGTCCAAGTCGGTTCATTGCCGTGAAACCCATACGGCTCCAGCGCTTTTCCTATCTCGTGCAGCAGGCGACGTACCGCCGTATCGGGGCTGACCATGTCAGGCAGATTAGCGACGAGCCCCGACACGGCAGCGCACCCCGCTTCGCCGCCGCGATTCCGGTAGTCCATGGACGCGCTGCGAAGCTCCGGGGCCCAATGGCGTCTACACCGGTTACATCGTCGGCTAGTTCGCCGCGACGGCTCCCCAACCGGGATGCTGCGCGGTCTGCCGCGGATCGGAAATCCGTTGCGCGGCAGTGCCGTCGCTGTTCATCACCCAGATCTCGGCCCCGGGTTCGGGTGCGGGATTGCGGGTGAAGAGGATCTTCGTGCCGTCGGGGGAGAACGTGGGATGTACGGTCCAGTCGTCGGTGAGTGGTCGCACGCCGGTGCCGTCGACGTTCATGTGGTAGATCTCGGAGCGGTCTTTTCCGCCGCGGTTGCTGCTGAACACGATCCCGGTCCCGTCCGGGGTGAAGGTCGGGTCGGAGTTCCAGTGCGGGTCGGCCAGCAGCGGTCGCGGGTTGGATCCATCCGCTTCCATCAGCCAGATGCCCCCGTTTCTGGTGAAGGCGATCGTGGAACCGTCGGGCGAGAACGCCGGAGACTGTGAGCTGGCTTGGCCAGGGCCCGTCGGGTCGGGCGTCGCGGTGAGTTGCTTCGGCTCGCTGCCGTCGCTGTTCATCACGTGGATGGCGCCCCGGCGCGCGAAGGCGATCCGAGTTCCGTCGGGTGAGAACGTGGGTCCGTACCCGTCGACGGCGAGCTCGACGACATTGCCGCCGTCGGGATCCATTGTCGCGATGGCCCGCCCGCCGACCACGATCTTGGATCCGTCGGGAGCGAAAGCCGGATCGCTGCCCGCACCGATCCGAACGACCTCGCTGCCATCGAGATTCATGACGAACACCGACTGCCATCCGTCGTTGAAGGCGATCTTCGGCACGCGCGGCTTCGGCGCTTCCGGACCGGAGCTGCCACAGCCGACGAGCACACCCGCCAACATGACGGCGGCCGTGAGGTTTCGAAGCGCGACGCTGCTCAGCATGCCGACCGAACTACGCAGGCTGGGGCTCCCGCCAGTCGATCGCCTCGCGCTGTCGCACCCGCGCCTCGCCGCCGTCGGTCGTCACCATCCCTTCGTCGGGGGACCGGTCTCCAACGATCCGAGCAGGTGAACCGCCGCGTGCCTGGCGACCGTATCGGCACCTCCAACGACGCGAACGGTACTACTGAGATAATGTCCCCCCAGTACTAGCCGCGACTCGCGCCAGGGGACGAGGAGATTGGCAGGGTTGGACGAGATCCGTACGGCAGCGTTACTGGAAGCGGCGAACCTTCGAGCGCAAGGTGCTTACAGTGCGGCCGCCGAGGTTCTGCGGAAAGCATGCATGGAAGCACTGCACGTCGATCTCCTGCGCGCGAATGACGAGCTGCTACGCGAATGCCTAGGCAAGGATGAGTTCGCCGCCGCATTGATGCTAGCCACGACCGGATGGGAGATCACCAGAACGATCCGAGGCGATGACGAGGTTGTGCTCGAACGGGCGACCACCGTGCTGCTTGTCGCCCAGAAAATGGGCGACAACGAGCGGGCCGCGGCCTTCGCGGACTACATCGTGCGAGGCTGGCGCGAGTTGGTGCCGCCTCGTCATCCGGATCTACTGCAGGCGCTGTTCGACGCGGCCAGCGTGGCGGCCGATGCCGGCGAGTTCGAGCGAGCTCTCGAGCTGTACACCGAGCTGGCCACAAGCACGGGACCGGGCGAGCCAGATCCCACGGCGGACGCGTGGCTACGCGCACAAAGTCACTTGCTGGCAGGAAAGCTGGCCGCCTATTTCCAGTCCGGCGACAAGGCCGAAGAACACTGGCAGCGGACTGTGCACTACGCATCGCAGCTCTCGCCGGAGGTAGGGCGCCCGCTGCAGATCGGTGCACTGCTGGGCATCGGTCACCTGATGCAGTGTTTCGGAGATCTCGCAGGGGCGACAGAGCCTCTGGTACGAGTCCACGGCTTGGTGCGCGAGCACATGGAAGCGTCCAGCGAACCTGTCTGGTTGAGCGAGGAAGCGAGTGCGACGGCCGCGGCCAATGAGCTGTTGCATCTAGGTATTCGGCTGATCCGCGCCCAGGACCTGCGTGAGGCCGAGCACGTGCTGCAGTCCGCAATGGACTTGTTCGTCCACACCGGCGACCGCTCTGGCGTTGCCCATGCTGTGCACATGATCGGGCAGGTCTACCACTCGATGGGGCACTTCGACCACGCGGAACGCAACTATCAGCACGCGCTGAAGGTATTCCGCGGTTCGGCGGCGTCACCGGAGCAGTGCGTACCTGTGCTGACCTCGTTGGGTGCGCTCTACGAAATGGGCGGCCGGTACGAGGAAGCGACGGCTGCTCTCCGCGAGGTCGTAGCGGCACAGCCGGCCGACGCAGGTCCTTCCGAACGCGTCACGGTCCTGAACAGCCTTGCCCGGCTGGACTTTCGTATGCGGAGGGACCGAGACTGCGAGCAACGGCTCACGGAGGCCATCGCTCTGCTGCGTCCGTTGCCCGACAACGCAGACAGACTGAGCAAATTGCTTGCCAATCTCGCCGAGCTGTTCGCCTCGACCGGTCGTGCCGTCAAGGCGCTCACGACCTTCGACGAGGCTCTCGCCCTCGACGATCGCTGGCTGATCGAAGTGTTCAGCCGTGGGTCACAGCGCCAGTGGTTGGCGGCGGCGAGCGCGTCTCAGTTCCGGGTGGACCAGATGCTGTCCCTGGTGTTCGCCGAGCTGTCGGGCGATCCGGCGGCGGCTGCCATCGTCGCCAGCGCGGCACTGCGACGCAAAGGCCTCACCACGCGCGCGGCAAGATCATTGATCGATCGTGCCGCACGCATGTCCGACGCCGACCCGTTGGTATCCACGCTCGCCCAGAAAGCAGCTGAATTGCGCGCGATGATCGGAGCGTGGCGGCTGGCAGGGCCTGCACCTGGGCAGGAGAAGGAGCACGAGGATCGGCTTTTCGCCGGTCGCCGACAGCTGGACGCCATGGAGGCGGAGATCGCTACTCGGACCCATCGTGTGAGCGATTCGGACCTATTCGGTAGGCCGCTCGGCGAGCTCGTCTCTGCGATACCGTCACAGGCCGCGCTCGTCGAGTTCCGCCGTTTCACCGCCTACGACTTCCACTCGGAGGACCGCAGCGAGGCAGGCATGCGGCGCGGGACGCGCTATGCGGCGATCATCTTGCGCGATCGAACCAATGCCGTGATGCTCGATCTGGCCGACGGTGATCTGATCGACCGCCTCGTCGACACCTCCGTGCGGGAGCTCAGTGGTCAGCAGGCAGAGACGGACAGTTCTGCCGACTTGCGCCGCGCACTGATCGAACCGCTGGTGCCACATCTGGACGGTGTCGAGCATCTGATGCTCTCCCCGGATGGCGAACTGACCCGCCTGCCGTTCGAGGCACTGCCGTTGGACGACGGCGGGCACGTGATGGATCGCTGGCTGGTGTCCTATGTCTCCGCGAGTCAGGACTTGACGCGTGGCACAGCTTCGTCATCGCACACCGAGCCGATGGTGATAGCCGCCCCTGATTTCGATCTGGTGGCGTCATCCGGCGCGACTGGGCCATTCGCCCCGCTTCCGGGGGCGTACATCGAGGGCGAGGAGGTCGCCGCGTTACTCGAAGTCACGTCGGTGACAGGGGCGCACGCGGTCAAAACGGAGGTGCTCAGCGCCCGCAGTCCGCTGGTGCTTCACCTCGCCACTCACGGCTTCTTCGCGAGTGCCGTGCGGCCACCTGTGCTGCGCCCCGAACAGTTCGCCGAGGGCATGACGATCGCTGCGGCGGATGCGCAACGTCAGCTCGTCAGCCTCGACGGCGTCTTGTCCACTCCGATCGAGTTCGTCGAGGTAAGCCCGAAGGACGACTTCAAGCGACTGTCCGGTGAGGGAGTGGATGATCCGATGCTGCGGTCAGGTCTGGCCCTGGCGGGAGCAAACTCTTGGCTGGTGGGCCAGGACCTTCCGCCGGCCGCCGGAAACGGCGTCCTCACCGCAGCGGACTTGGCGGATATGGACCTCACCGGGACCAAGCTGGTTGTGTTGTCCGCCTGCGATACAGCTCATGGCGATTCACACGTGGGGGAAGGAGTGTTCGGACTGCGCCGCGCTGTGACGCTCGCCGGTGCCAGGTGCCTGGTAATGGCACTGTGGAAGGTTCCTGACCGGCAGTCCACCGAGCTGATGATCGATTTCTACACCCGGTTGCGGACAGGCGAACCGCCACCGATCGCGCTCGACAACGCACGCAAGGCGTTGCGCCGACGCTACCCTCACCCGGCGTATTGGGCTGCGTTCGTGTGCCAGGGCGGCATGGGATCTGTATTGCAGACAGAGGAGCCTCGATGATCACGCTGGCAGCGCTGACGGCGCAACTCGACCGTATGGCCGAACCCAGCGAACACGTGCCGACCATCGTCGTCGACGTCGATGCCGACGCCGATCCCGCGGTGGCTTCGGCATTGACGTACTTCGACGACGACGATGATCGTACGTCGGTTCTCGTTCTGCACAGGGGCGAGGTTCTCGGTGTCCTGTCCCGCACAGCGGCGTACACGTTGCCGCCCCCACCGCAGTATCTGCGGCGCGATGCCGATCTGGCGGGACGTGCGGTGCTACCAGGCCGGCCTCGCTGGGAAGTTGTCGCATTGCGCTGTCCTCAGCCCGGCTGTACCCAGCGGCTCGGCCTCGTCTTGTACGCGCCAGAGCTACCCCGGTGCCCGGTTCACTCGGATGCGATGGTGGCCGAGATCCGATGACGGCCGCGAGTTTGCCTGGCCTCGGCCAGAATCTGGGTCGCCGGCTCACCGTTGTCGGGGCACTCCCGGCACTTGTCGTTGTGCTGGGCGTCGCCGTGCAACTTGCCGCCGGCGCGCCGAGTCATCCGCCGAGCCGTCAGCGACTGGTCAAGACACTCGAGGGGCTCAGCGCCACCGAGTGGACGGTGATCGCGGTGACTGTCCTGGTCGCTGTGCTGGTGCTTCAGCCGTTTCAGGTCGCCCTGGTCCGCGCGCTCGAAGGATATCCGCTGCTCCGAGGCCCGCTGAAAATCATCGGTCTGCCGATGCGGGCCCTCTGGACATTCCGCTGGAACCACCTGAACGCACGGCAGCAAACCCGCGACCCGGACAGTGCCGACAACAGCAAGGTACTCGCCGCTGCTGCGGCGCTGAGCAGGCTGCCGAGCAGAGAACGCCTCTTGCCCACCCGGCTCGGCAATACGCTCCGAGCCGCCGAAGACCGTCCGGCCGATCGTTACGGCCTCGATATCGTTGCCGCCTGGCCACTTCTGCACAGTCTGCTGCCGGAACGCGCAGCCGCGACCACAGATGACGCCCGCGATCAACTGGACTTTGCTTGCCGCTTCACTGTCGCGTTCGCTTCGCTCGGCGTCGTGTCCGCTTTCCTGCTTTCCGGCTGGTGGCTGGTCACCGTCGCGCTCGCGACCGCCATCCTCACCGTGCTGGCCTATAGGTCGACCATCGCCGCCGCCAGTACATACGGAGAACTTGTGAACACCGTTGTGGCACTGCACCGCTTCGATCTCGTGCAAGCGCTCCACCTGCAATTGCCCGACAACGCCGAATCGGAGCACAAGCTGTTTCAAGCCGTATCGCTCCACCTACGCCAGGGCTGGCCGTTGAACATCGACTACCACCACGGCTGATGGCCGTCGGCGGGCGGATGTCGACGGAGTCGAGAAGCGGTTCAGCTGGGCCCGCGCGCGGGGCGGGAAGGCTAAGGTGACCGCTGTGGACGCGCCCCTGCTCGAGCTGCGGTCGGTGAGCAAATCCTATGTTCGCGGCACCCAGGAGGTGCCCGCCCTCGTCGACGTGACGCTGACGGTGACCGTCGGGGAAACGGTTGTGCTCGAGGCGCCCTCGGGCTCGGGCAAGACGACGCTGCTGAACGTCGTCGGCGCGCTCGACCGGCCCAGTTCCGGTGCGGTGCTGTTCCGCGGCGAGAACATCGAGCGGTTCGACGATCGGCGGCAGGCGCTGTTCCGGCGGCGCAGCATCGGATTCGTATTCCAGTCCTTCAATCTCGTTCCCACGCTGTCGGCGGCCGAGAACGTCGCGGTGCCGCAGCTGCTGGACGGTCGCTCCTACAAGGACGCCAAGCGAGACGCGGTGCGCCTGCTCGAGCGGGTGGGTCTCGGTGCGCGCGCCGAGCACCGGCCCGCCGAACTGTCCGGCGGGCAGATCCAGCGGGTGGCGGTGGCCCGGGCGCTGTCGATGAATCCGCCGCTGCTGATCGCGGACGAGCCGACGGGCAATCTCGACTCCCAGTCCGGCCGCGACATCGTGCGCCTGCTCGGTGAGATCACCGAGGACGGCGACGGGCGCGCCGTGCTGATGGCCACGCACGATCCCCGCGCTGCCGAGGCCGCTACCCGGCGAATCGCGTTGCTGGACGGACGGATTCGTTCCGACCAGTCCGACCGGGAACTGCGATGAGCCCGATCGGGACCGTCGCGGCCCGCTTCCGGCTGCTGGCCCTGCGGGACAGCCTGATCCATTGGAAGCGCACCGCGATCATCGTGGCGATCGTCGGCGTCTCGTCGGCGCTGCTGGTCTCCGTACTGACCACCTACGGGTCCATCACGGCCTCGGTGGCGCGGCTGTCGGAGGCGATCGCGGGCGACGCGGCGTTCACCGTGCACGGCGCGACCGACGCCGGCGTCGGCGCCGACATGACCGCGGTGCTGGCCCGGGTGCCCGGTGTGCGCGCCGCGGTGCCGGTGGTGCAGCAGCAGGTGGAGTTCGGCGCGAACGGCGAGCGCGCGACGACGCTGCTGATGGGCGCCGACAGCTCGATCGCCGCGCTGCGTTCCCCGCTGACCGACGCGATCCTGCCCGCGGTGCTTCGGAACACCGAGATCCTGACGACCCAGAACGCGATCGTCGCCGGGCGGAACTCGGGGTTGGCGGCGGGGGAGCGCGTCGAGATCGGCGGCACGCCACTGTTCGTCGTCGGCACGGTCGACGCACCGGAACTCAACCGCGGCGACTTCGTTCTCGCGCCGCTTGGGCTCGCCAAGCAGGTGAGCGGTAGGCCGGACCAGGTCGGCGCGGTGCACATCGTGCTCGCCGAGAACGCCGACCCGGCGGTGGTGCGTGACGGGCTCGTCGCGGCCGCGGGCGACGCCTATCTCGTGTCCAGCCCCGGCTACGAGGTGGACCAGGCGGCGCAGTCGACCCGGCTGCTCAGCACCTCGGCGCTGCTCGTCGCGCTGGTCGCCTTCGTCGTCGCGGTGTTCCTCATGTTCAACACGATGCACATGGCGGTGAGCCAGCGCAGGACCTCGATCTCGATCCTGCGCGCGGTCGGCGCCGATCCCCGGCTCATCTACGCGCATCTGCTCGTCGAGGGCGCGGTGTACGGACTGGTCGGTGCGGTCCTCGGCATCGTGGCCGGCATCTTGCTCGGGCGCAACACGATCGGGCACCTGCCCGCTTTCGCGATCCAGGCGATCACGGCCGAGATCTCCTACGGCGTCGGCTGGTACGCCCCGGTCCTCGCGGTGCTGGCCGCGCTGGTGTCGTGCCTGATCGCGGCGGCGGGCGCGGGGCTCCAGGTGTTTCGCATGTCGCCGGTGGAGGCGCTCGGCGGTCTCGCCCGTCCAGTGCGGACGGTGTCGCCCGCGAGCATCGCGGCGGGCGTCTGCGGGGTGGCGCTGCTGGCGGCGACCGGCTACCTGGCGATGGCGGCCGACGGGCAGGCGGCGCTGCTGGCGACCGTGACCTTTCCCCTCGGCCTGCTGGCCACCCTGTTCGCCGCGACCCGGCCGCTCGTCGGGCTGTGCATCGGCCTCGCACGGCCGTTCGGCTCGGTGGGGTTGCTCGCGGCGGCCACCTTGGCGCGGGTCCCCCGGCGCACCTGGACCAACGTCGCGACGGTCGTCGTCACGATCACCGTCGCCACCGCCGTCTCCGGCGCGCTCACCAGCATGGCCGATTCGACGACGAAATCCTATGCGTCTCTCGTGAATACGGACGTGTACGTGACGCGGACGCCCGCCGACGTGCTGCCCGCGGGTGCGCTCATCGACCCCTCGATCGGTGACCGGTTGCGTGAGCTTCCCGATGTCACCCGCGTGGTGCCCGGCCAGTGGGCGTACGCGGATGTGGGCGGCGCGCTCGTCACCATCCAGGGGCTCTTGCCGGGCAGCAATGCCGTGACGTCGGCGGCGATGTCGCCCGACGCCCGCGAGCGGGTGCTTGCGGGAGCCGGGGTCGCGGTGTCGCGGCAGCTCGCGGACACGCGCGGCTACGAGGTCGGCGACACTCTGCGGCTGACCACACCGTCCGGCCCGAAAGAGGTGCGGGTCGAAGAGGTGATCTCTACGGTCAGCGTGGCGGGCGGCACTCTCGCCATGAGTCTTCCGCATCTCCAGGAGTGGTACGCACGACCGGGCGCGACGTACTACGAGCTCGAGCTCCGCCCCGGAGCGGCGGTCGACGACGTGATGGAACGGATCCGGGCGGATCTGCCGTCGGTGATGTACGTCTACTCCGGAGCGGAAGCGTTGCACGGGACGACGGCCGCCCTCGCGCAGGCCGGCGTCATCGCCGTCGCGCTGCAATGGACCATCGCGGCGGTCGCGGCCATCGGCCTGCTGAACACCTTCACCCTGGCGGTGCTCGAACGGCGCAGGGAGATCGGCGTGCTGCGGGCCGTCGGCGCGCTTCGGCGGCATACCACCGGGATGATCGTCGCGGAAGCGTGCGCGGTGGGCGCGGTCGGCGGCGCTATCGGCTTCGTGGCGGGCCTCGCGCTGCAATATGTCAGCTGCCGGGTGCTCGGCGTGCTGACCGGATTTCCGGTCGCATTCGAGCCGGAGCCGGTCGCCGTGCTGATGGCGGGCTCGGCGGTGGTGATCTGTCTGGTCGGCGCGCTCTTCCCGGCGATCGGCGCAGGGCGATCGACGGTATCGGAAGCATTGGCGGAGCGATAGTTTCGGAAAGGGGCCCTTGGTGTTCACTCGGATAACGGCGGTCGCACGCGGCGCCGCCCGCGTTCTGGTCATCGTCCGGGTGCTCGCGCCCGTGCTGGCGCGAGATCTGGTGCGGCGGTGCACCGGTCGCCGGTCGGTGCTTGTCGCGGAGCTGCCCGGCGCGTTCGTGGCGCTCGGGCCGATCTTCGTGAAGTTCGGTCAGTTCGTCGCGTCCTCGCCGAGCGTGTTCGGTCCAGCGGCGGCGCGGGAGTTCGCTCCGCTGCTCGAACGGGTCGCGCCGGTGGACGCGGCGCTGATCCGGCGGCAGATCGAGGCGAGCCTGGGCGTCGAGGTGGGCCGGTTGTTCGCCGAATTCGACGACGAGCCGCTGGCGTCCGGGTCCATCGCGCAGGTGCACCGCGCGGTGACCAGCTCGGGTCGTTCCGTCGCGGTGAAGGTCGTCCGGCCGGGCATCGAGCACACCGTCGCCGCCGACGTGACGCTGCTGCGTTGCGCTGGCGTCGTGCTCGGCTGGACCGACGAGGGACGCCGATGGAACTTGTCCGGCGTGATCGAGGAGTTCACCTCGCTGCTGCCGCGGGAACTGGACCTCACGGCGGAGGCGGACGCGATGCGGCGGTGGGCCGCGGAACTGGCGGCCGCTGGTTTCACCGGGCAGGTTCGGGTGCCCGAGGTGCATCCCGAGTGGTCCTCGCGCTCGGTGCTCACCATGGAATTGATCGAGGGGACGACGATCATCGAGCCCGCGCCGGGAGAGTCCGAGGCGTTCGACGGCGAGTCGATCATGAGCAGGCTTACCCTCTCGCTGTTCCACACCGCACTCAAAGGCGGCTTCTTCCACGGGGATCTGCACGCGGGCAACATCCTGATCGACCGGGACGGCTGGGTCGTACTGATCGATTTCGGCATCGTCGGCGAGCTCGACGAGCCGACGCGGCTACAGATCAAACACTGCATCGCCGCGCTGTTGCTCCTGGGCGACTTCACCGCGGCGGCCCGCGCGCTGGTGCGCCTGGGTGTGCTCAGTCCCTCCGCACCGGTCGAGCAGTTGGCCGAGCGCATCCGCGCGGCCGCCATGCACGCCGACGCGCCGGTCGGCATGCTGCGGCTCGGCGACGTCGGCACCGAACTGCGCGCGCTCGCCGACGAGCACGGCATGACGATCCCGCGCAACCTGGTCCTGGCCGGCAAGCAGGTCGTCTACCTGGAGCGCTACATGAAGCAGGTCGCGCCGGGCTGGAACCCGGTGTCCGACAAGGCTTTGAGCCGCTTCTTCGCGGGCGTGCTCATGGAATCCATGCGCGCCACCTCCTGACCGCCCGGCGAAAATCGACGGTAGTCATATGGTGGCTATTCGATCTTCGAAAGCCACCATATGACTACCGTCGAATCCGTTTCTCTATCGACGGTAGCCAAATGGTGGTCGGGGGCTCGACATTCGATGGAACCGAACGGGTCGACAGCGCGTCCAACACAGAGGACGGAACCGAAGGACTGCTATGCGAGCTGCGTGATGAGCATGGGACCCTGCCGCAGGCAGGAAGTTGCGGCTGGAGTGAGGACATAGATGTGGAACCCTGACGACATCGTCGTCGATCCGGAGAAAGTACGCGCGCATGCCAGCGCGGTCGAATCGACCCTCGGGAACGTCAGCAAAGCCAAGCAGGCCGCCGACTACGTGGCCAAGTTGGACGACGGTTACGGGGTTTTCGTCGGGTGGTACGCGGATCTGATGGTGGGCTCGCTGCACGATCGGATCACCGACAGCCTGCAGAAGATCGTCGAAACGACCGAGACGCTGCCGAAGACGCTACGGTACTGCGCGGACACCTTCGAAAACCTCGATGCCGGACGCAAAGCCGAGATCGAGCGTCAACAGAACCAGATCGAATAGGGGGAGGGACTCGTGCCGTTCAACGATGCTGCGCCGCCTGCGGGCAATGACCTGATCGACGGGAAGGTCGACGACGACGAGGCTTATGGTTTCGACCAGAAGGCGCTGCTTCCGAGGATCAACAGCGATGGCGCCGAACCAGGGCTGCTGAAAGGTACGCCGCTGGGAGATACGTGGGAAGCCGGCGGGCTGGTCAAGGAAGCCTTGAACGGAGAAGACCCGGTCAAGAACCTGTACAGCGCGGCTCTCAAAGCTTCTTCGGTCGCCGTCGCCGCGGCGGATGTGCTGGAGTACCGGAGCCGCATGGCCGCGGGGGTTCCGCTGGCGAAGTTCGATCCGTTCAATATCGTGGGCGCCCTGCTGATGGGCTGGATGCTGGAGAATGTCGAGCCGCTGCGCAAGGCGCTCGACTGGGTCACCGGCAACCCGGACATGGTCAAGGCGTATTCCAAGTCCTGGGAGAACATCTCCGGTGCGCTGACCGAGGCCGCCGCGACATGGAACGCCGAACTCGACAAAGATGTCAGTGAATGGGCAGGTGCCGCCAGTACGGCCTACAAAACCAAGGCGGACGCGTTCATGGCGGACATCGAGGCTCAGGCCTCCCTCGCCACCTCGCTGAGCAAAGTGAATGCCGCGCTCGGTGACCTGGTCGAGGGTGTCCGCGGTGTCGTGACCGAACTCCTCAACTGGCTGGCCGGTGTGCTGGTCGAGGCTGCCGCGATCATCATCTGCACCGGGGGAACGGCGTCTTTCGCGGCGGTCGCCCGCGCCAGCACGAGCATCGCGGGCGCGGGCACGAAGTTGTCGAATATCCTGCTGCAGCTTGCGAAAGAAGCGTCGACGATCGTCGGAATGGTGCCGAAACTGATTCAGATCGTGCAGGGTGCGTCCGAGGCTTCCATCAGATCGGCGAACGCGTAAGGCGGCGAGATCGGCATAGGAGACGTCGTGGGGAGATATCGGAGTACGTCCAGCTTGCCGCTACCGGCGGATTGGGAGCGAAAGGCGTTCGGGGCATACCGGTATACGGTGCTGCCGTTCGCGTGCGCGTTGGTCTTGTGGCCCCTCGTTGCCGGCGTGATCTGGGGAGGTGTGACGGGTCAGGGCGAGGATCGGTGGGCGGCACTCCTCGGGTTCGTGCTGTTGGGTCCCCTCGCCGCCTCCTTCACCGGGTGGGGCTGGTCGGAACTTCCCCGAACCGCCCCGGTGGCCGCCGATATTCGCGCCACCGATGCCGGATCCGCGCTCGTGCTGCCGGTCTCGCGCCCTTCCTCGATCGGAAGTGTGGTGTGCACGGCGGTCGGGGTGGGCTTGCTCGTGGCCGGGCTGTGGCGATTCATCGCTTCGCTGGACGACGACTGGTCGATGGGAGCCGCGTTCTTCTTCCTGATCTCCCTGCCCGGCCTGGTCGCGATCTTGATCGGTCTCGGCACATACCGTCCTCGCAGGGTCCTCGACGACGTCGGCATCCTGCTCACGGCACATCACGTCTCGATCGACTACGGCAAGGGACCGGAAAAGGTTGCCTGGCAGGACATCTCTGCCGTTGGCGCCCGCAGCCGTCGAGAAGGGTTCAAAGCAGGCAGCGGAACCAACGTGATCACGCTCGTCACCGGCGATGCCGACACCGGCTACGGAACCATCGACATCGGCCACAAGGACCTCGAGACCGATCCGACCCGGGTCTATCACCTGTTCGTGTTCTACGTGCGCAATCCGGGGCTGCGATCCGAACTCGGGACCGAACAGGGGTTGGATCGCTTCCGGCGCGGCGGATACGCACCGGAACAGCCGCCTGCCTTCCTCGACGGAAGTCCGCGCCCTTGACGCCAGTCCCGCCGACTTCCAGGCCCGGTCGCTCCTTCCTGACCGCTCTCAGGACGAGTCTTACGAGCCCGTTCGCGGCCGTCTCGCGTCCGACCGGCCGGAAGCGTCGCGCCTGGCTCCGAGCTGCACGGAACGCTGATCAACGATATTCGGCAACTGGTCGGTGCTGATCGATGCGATCGGCCCCGGGCGGCCGAACGGATGTCGGCGGGATAAGGGCGACTGATCGCGGCGCGGCGCCTCGAACTCGACGCGCGCCCGCGACCACGGTCAGCCCGCCTCGGCGGCCGCTTCTTGATAGGCGGCGGTCAGTTCCGCGAGCACCCCATCGGAGGGTGCCGGCGCTCCCTCGAGGTGGGTGGCCCGGAGTTCGGCCATGAATCGGTCCCAGAGAGGAGGGCCGCCCGCGGCCAGCAGCTCGGCGCGCACGGTCAGTTCCGGCGTCGTGTCCAGCCAGCGCGCGCCCCACGCGCCGAGCTGCGCCATGACCGGGACGAGTTGGATCGCCGCCTCGGTGAGACGGTATTCGACCTTCTGGCGGTGGCTCGGGTCGTCGTGGCGGGTGAGCAGTCCGGCGTCGACGAGTTTGGCGAGGCGATTGGCGAGGATGTTCGACGCGATGCCCTCGATAGACGCGGTGAGCAGCTCGCGGAAGTGGGTGTTGCCGCCGAACATGATGTCGCGCAAGACGATCAAGCTCCATCGGTCGCCGAGCAGCTCGACCGTCATGTTGATCGGGCAGCCCGACTTCCCCGGGGACACCGGCAGCTTGTCATGGGCAACTGGTTGCGACACGGGATCAGTCTAGGTTAGGTTCTAACCGATTGCATCTTGCAACCAGAAAGGGAGTTCCGATGACACAGATGGTCCGCGTGCAGAACTTCATGGTGTCCGCCGACGGATACGGCACGGGGGAGGGGCAGAGCTTCGAGCGTCCGTTCGGTCACGCCGATCCGAGTGCGTTCTTCTCCTGGGCGGGCGCCACCGCGCACTGGCCCACCCGGACCGAGCCGGGCGGAACCTACGGCCTCGACGACTACATCACTCGCGACTACCGCAACAACATCGGCGCGGAGATCATGGGGCGCAACAAGTTCGGTCCGCAGCGGGGACCGTGGGAGAACTACGACTGGCAGGGCTGGTGGGGCGACGAGCCTCCCTTCCGCACACCGGTATTCGTCCTCACCCACTACGAGCGGCCGTCGATCACCCTGGGGGAAACCACATTCCATTTCCTGGACGCGACGCCGAAGGACGCGCTCGCGCGGGCGCTCGAGGCCGCTGAGGGCAAGGACGTGCGGATCGGCGGCGGTGTCGCCACGGTCCGGGAGTTCCTCGACGCCGATCTGATCGACCAAATGCACTTCGCTGTCGCGCCGGTCGAACTCGGTCGCGGCGAACGACTGTGGACGAGCCCTGACGAACTCGTCGACCGTTTCCATCTGGAGCGGGTCCCGCGCCCGAGCGGTATCGTGCACCACTTCTTCTGGCGGAAATGACCTGGTCGAGGGCCGAAATCAGCACCCGTTCGGAGCACTCGCCCGGCTTGGTGAGGAGGTTGCCCGACCGCGTCGGACGATGAATGGAAAGCGTCCCCCGCTCCTTTCCACTTTCAACATATAGCGCACAGGGGGGCTTGCGGCAAGGCCCCGGTCGTCACGCACAATTGCCCGCCGAAGCCGGAACCAGCGGAAACGAGGTGTCGCGAAGTGCGAGTGCCGACCCAGCGGTACGAAGACGAAGTGCGGTCCGAGCGGAGCTATGTGGACGGGCTCTACGCGCGGCTCGACGCCGAGCGCGCGCGAGTGAAGAGTCGCTACAGCGCGGCGTTGCGGGGAAACGGCGTGTCAGCGATGGAACGGGATTTCGAGGTGCGCGCGCTGGGCAAAGAGGTGCGGCGGCTGGACGTGGCCGACAACGGGTTGTGTTTCGGCCGGTTGGACTCTCTGTCGGGCGAACGTCTGTACATCGGCCGAATCGGTCTGTTCGACGAGGAGAACGAGTTCGAACCGCTGTTGCTCGATTGGCGAGCGCCCGCGTCGCGCGCGTTCTACACCGCCACCGCCGCGCATCCGGAGAACATGCGCCGCCGCCGCCAATTCCACACGCGTGGTAGGCGATTGGTCGATTTCACGGACGAGGTGCTCGGTCGTCCCGACGGTGGCGAGCGCGGTGACGCGGCATTGCTCGCGGCCGTCAACGCGCCGCGCGGTGCCGGGATGCGCGACATCGTGGCGACGATCCAGGCCGAACAGGACCGGATCATCCGGCTCGATCACCCCGGTGTGCTGGTGATCGAGGGCGGGCCGGGCACCGGCAAGACGGTGGTGGCGCTGCACCGCGTGGCGTATCTGCTCTACACCCAGCGCGAGCGGATGGAGCGGCACGGTGTGCTCGTGGTCGGGCCCAATCCGGCGTTCTTGACGCACATCGGCCGCGTCCTGCCGTCGCTCGGCGAATCAAACGTGGTGTTCACGACCACCGGCGATCTCGTGCCGGATCTGCACGTCACCGCCGAGGACGCGCCGGAAGCCGCACGGCTCAAGGGCTCGCTGAAGATCCTGGACGTGCTCGCGGCGGCGGTCGCCGATCGCCAGCGGCTGCCGGAGCATCCGTTGCCCATCGAATTGAAGGACGTCACGGTGCGGATCGACGCACCGACCGCCGAGTGGGCCAGGGAGGAGGCGCGGGCGAGTGGGTTGCCGCACAACGAGGCTCGTGCGGTGTTCAGCGAGATCGTCACGTACGTCCTCACCGAGCGGGCGATCGCCAGGATCGGCCGGGGCTGGTTGACCCGCGACGACCGCGAGGCCTGGGAGCAGCTGCGGGCGGACCTTCTCGCGGAACTCGCCGACGACGAGAAGTTCACCGCGGCACTCGACGAACTCTGGCCTGTTTTGACGCCGGAAACGATACTGGCGGAGCTGTATTCGTCTCCCGAACGGTTGCGCGCGGCAGGCGCCGACCAGGCGCTGTGGCGCGCCGACGGCGACGCCTGGACGGTGTCGGACGTGCCGCTGCTCGACGAACTCGTCGACCTGCTCGGTCGCGACAAGTCGGCGGACGCGGACGCCGAGCGGCAACGCAAGGACGAGGCCGCGTACGCCGCGGGCGTGCTGGACCTGATGATCAGCCGCGAGGACCTGATGGACGACGAGGACCATCTGCTCGCCCAGGACATGCTCTACGCCGAGGACCTCGCGGATCGATTCCTCGAACGCGACACCCGTGAGGTCGCCGAACGCGCTGCGGCGGACCGGGATTGGACCTACCGGCACATCGTGGTCGACGAGGCCCAAGAGCTGTCCGAAATGGACTGGCGAGTGCTGATGCGGCGCTGCCCCGGCCGATCCTTCACAGTGGTCGGCGATCTCGCCCAACGCCGGTCGGCCGCCGGAGCGACGTCGTGGGACGCGATGCTGGAGCCGTACGTGCCGGGCCGGTGGGTCTACCGGTCGCTGTCGGTGAACTACCGCACCCCGGCGGAGATCATGGCCGTCGCCGCCGCGGTGCTCGCCGAGTTCGCACCCGGGGTCGAGCCGCCGGAATCGGTCCGCGCCTGCGGCGTCCAGCCGTGGTCCAGGCAGGTCACCGCAGACGAACTGCCCACCGCCATCGAGGAATTCGTCCGTGACGAAGCCGGTCGCGAAGGGACCAGCATCGTGATCGGGCCGTCCGGCGTGCCGGGCACGGTGCCCGCCTCGGAGACGAAGGGCCTGGAATACGACGCCGTCCTCGTCGTGGAACCCGAACGGATCCTCGCCGACGGCCCACGTGGCGCGGCCGAACTCTACGTCGCGCTCACCCGGGCCACCCAACGCCTCGGCGTCCTCCACCGAGGCCCCCTACCGCGGTCCATGACCGGCCTCACCGAAACCGCGCCACCCATCGCGGCGGGAATGCCGCAGTAGGCGAACGGTTTTCGCTGACGGGCTCGGATCGGCATTCGTCAGCGGCTGGGGGAGATGGCGTCGAGCACGCGTAGCACGTTGCCGCCGAGAAGCATGTGGATGGTCTCGGCGGCCAGGCCGCGGCGCAGCAGCGCGTCGGTGAGCAGTGGTAGCTGGGCGGGACTTTCCAGTCCGCGGGCAGGTCTGATGAATCCGTCCCAGTCCGAGCCGAGGGCGACGGTCTCGCGGCCGCCGACATCGATGATGTGCAGCAGGTGATCGACGACGGCGTCGAGTTCGCCGCCGAGGTAGGCGGGGGAGAAGATGACCCCGACGACGCCGCCGGTGTCGGCGATGGCGCGGATTTGTTCGTCGTCGATGTTGCGCCACATGGGCCGGACTCCGGCCACGCCGGTGTGCGAGACGATGACCGGTCCATGGGCGCGGGCGATGGCGTCGAAGAAGCCGGGACGGTTGATGTGGGCGAGGTCGACCAGCACGCCGAGTTCGGCGCACGCGTCGACGACCTCGCACCCGAAGCCGGTCAACCCGTCGTCCCGGCTCCGTCCGATACCCATTGCGGGACAACCGATCTCGCTGCGACTGAAGTGCAGCAAGCCCAGGTAACGCACGCCGCGCCGCGCGAAGGCGACCAGGTTGCCGAGGTCGCCTTCGAGCGCCTGGCCGCCCTCGATGCCGCGCAGCCCGGCGCTGACTCCTTCGGCGCGTGCCCGGCGGATGTCGTCGCCGGTGGTCGCCAGCCGGAAACTGCCGGGATGGGCGCGGGCGGTGTCGTCGAGTGCGTCGAGTTGGCGGTGGATGTCGGCGGCGGTGCCGCGGCGCGGGTAGGGGGCCGTCCACATGCCGAACCACTGTGCGGCGAGACCGCCCTCACGCATCCGGGGCAGGTCGACGTGCCCGACGTACCGGCTGATCGGCCAGCGCGGCCGGTGCCGGACGGTGAAGTCGTAGCCGCGGGATATCAGTTTCGGAGTGTCGGCGTGCAGGTCGATGACGATGGCGCTGTCGTGCACCTGCTGGGCTTCGACCGAGACGGGCATGCGTACCTCCAGGTGAGAAGGACGGTCAGCGCCGGCGGAATCGGTCGGCGCGAAACGGTGTCAGAACCGGCGGGCGGACGCCGTCGAGGACGTAGCGCGTGAGGGCTTCGGCGGCGGGCGCGGCCAGCGTCATGCCGAGCATGGAAAACCCTGTGACGAGGAAGGTTTCGGTGTGACCGGGCAGTAGGTCGATGATCGGAAGTCCGTCCGGCGTCAGTGGTCGTTGCCCGGTCCACTCGTGTCGCCGGTCGGTCCAATCGATGCCGTCGAGCATGACCGACGCGCAGCGGGCGATGGGGTCGAGCCGCCGAGCGCTGAGCCGCGCCGAGGGCCCGAAGTCCATGCCCGCGGCGATGCGCAGCCGGTCGCCGAGCGGCGCGCAGGCGATGTGGTCGTCCAAGAGCAGCACCGATCGGCGCAGCGCGGTGGTGGCGGGGACGTCGAAGCTGTAGCCGCGACCGCCGATGACCGGGAATCGTCTGCCGATCAAGGCGGTACTGGCTCCGGTCGCGACGATCACCACATCGGCGTGGTGGAGGCCCGCGCTGGTCGCGACCCCGGTGCGGGTAGTCAAGCGGGTGGCGGTGACTCCTTCCTCGATGCGCACCCCGATGCCGCGGAGATGCGTGGCCAGAGCGGCGACGAACGCGCCTGGATCGATCTGAACGTGATCGCGCAGTTCGACGCCGTAGCGGACCAGCGTCGACAGCGCGGGCTCCAGCTCGTGGAGCGCGTCGGCGTCCAGGATGGTCTCCGGCAGCGAGAATCCGGCGGCCCGGAACGGTTCGCGGGTGCGGCGGAATGCCCGCACGGCATCGATCTGGCGGGCCACGGCCAGCAGACCGGCGTCGACGCGCCGGAATTCGACGCCTTCGTCGGCGAGTTCATCCAGCAGCGGGAAGCAGCGTTTGCCCAGCTCGGCCAGCGCCGCTACGCCGCGCTGGTAGTGACGGGTGGTGGAATGGCGGGCCAAGGACGCCAGCCAAGGCAACAGCCGTGGGTAGTCGCGGGCGGCGATCCGCGATGCCGACTCGGGCGAGCGCAGATGCCGGAGCCCGTCGCGCATCAGTCCGGGCTCGGGGAAGGGACCGGTTTGCGCGGGGTTCACCCATCCGGCGTTGCCGTGCGAGGCGCCCGCGCCGACGCGCTCGGCTTCCAGCACCGTCACCTCGACGCCGCGGTGCGCGAGCTGGTGGGCGACATTGAGCCCGGCGATGCCCGCGCCGACGACAAGCGCGGTTCGCGGTGTGCTCATATGCCGGAACTGACGTAACGCGGCATTGTGCGCCCTTCGATTCGAACGTCAGAAGCATGTCGACGACCGACCGCCAGGCGCGGTCCTCGCTGGATTGCCAGAACATTGCCGACAGTGGCAGTCTATGCCCGCTCGCCGGCCGATGACCGGTAGATTTGGCCGAGTTCGACTCGTGCTTCGTCTTCGCGCGCACGAAAGTCCGCCTTCGATGACTGAGTCGACGCGCCCTTGGGCTGATCGGACCGGCTGACGACTGACCATGCACGTCGGAAGGGGCTGTGATGGTGTTCAGCGCGTTCGCCGAGCTCTACCTGGCGTCGGGCGAGGGTCCGCCCGGTCTGCTGCCCGCGCGCCAGCAGATGGCGTTCTCCCTCGGTTGGCATATCGTGCTGGCCTGCTTCGGCGTCGCGTTTCCCGCGATGATCTATGTCGTGCACCGCCGCGGCATCGTCCGCGACGATCCGGTCGCTCTCGGCCTGGCCAAGCGGTGGGCGACGGTGTCGGCGATCCTGTTCGCCATCGGCGCGGTCTCCGGAACGGTGCTCAGTTTAGAGATGGGGCTGCTGTGGCCGGGTCTGATGGGACGCTACGGCGACGTGCTCGGCTTGCCGTTCGCCTTCGAAGGGCTTTCGTTCTTCATCGAAGCCATTTTCCTCGGCATCTACCTCTACGGGTGGGGCCGGATGCCGCCGCGGCGCCATCTCGCGATGCTCGTCCCGATGGCGGTGGCCGGTGTGGTCGGCACGTTCTGCGTGGTGAGCGTCAACGCGTGGATGAACAATCCGACCGGATTCCGGCTGGTCGACGGCGAGGTCACCGATGTCGACCCGTGGCGGGCGATGTTCAACGACGGCGCCTTCTTGCAGTTCGCGCACATGTGGGTCGGCGCGTTCATGGTCGTCGGCTTCGTGGTGTCGGGTGTCTACGCCGCCGGACTGTTGCGCGGTCGCCGCGACGAGCACCACCGGCTGGGTTTCACCGTGCCGTTCGTCTTCGCCACCGTCGCCGCGATCGCGCAACCGCTCATCGGGCACGTGCTCGGCATGCGGGTACACGACACGCAACCGTCGAAACTGGCGGCGTTCGAATTGGCGACCCACACCGAAGGTCCCGCGCCGCTGCGCATGGGCGGGCTGCTCGTCGACGGCGAGGTCGTGGGAGCGCTGGAGATCCCGCGGCTCGGCTCGATCATCGCCCGCAACTCGCTGACCGCGCCCATTCCCGGACTCGACACCGTCCCACCGGCGGACCGGCCGCCGGTCAACATCACCCACCTCGCCTTCCAGACCATGGTCGGCATCGGCACCCTGCTCGCGCTGCTGGTGGTCGTGTTCTGGTTGGCGCGGTGGCTGCGCCATGATCCGCTGGCCAATCGCTGGTTCCTGCGTGTGGCCGTCGTCGCCGGGCCCTTGGCGGTGCTCGCGCTGGAATGCGGCTGGATCGCCACCGAGGTCGGCCGCCAGCCGTGGACAGTGTGGCGGGTGCTGCGCACCGCCGACGCGGCGAGCACGAGCACCGGCCTGTGGTGGAGCTACACCGGGGTGCTGCTGGTCTACCTCGGGATGACCGTGGGCGCGATCGTCGTCCTGCGCTCGATGACCCGCCGCTGGCGCGCGGGGGCGAAGTCCATCGCCAGCCCGTACGGGCCCGGCGCCGGTCCCGTCGACGAGGCGCAGCGCGCCGTCGGCGAAAGGGGGTGACCGATGGACCTGTCGGACGTGGTCGCCACGGCGATGTTCACCGGCGTGGTGCTGTACGGACTGTTCGGCGGCGCGGACTTCGGATCCGGATTCTGGGATCTCACCGCGGGCGGAGCGCGGCGCGGCGGCCGCTTGCGCGTACTGATCGATCACAGCATCGGGCCGGTGTGGGAAGCCAACCATGTGTGGCTGATCTACATCCTGGTGTTCCTGTGGACCGCCTACCCCTCGGCGTTCGCCGCCATCATGACCACCCTGTTCATACCGATGAGTCTGGCCCTGCTTGGAATCGTGTTGCGGGGAGCGGACTTCGCGTTCCGCAAGTACTCGGCGACGATCGCCCAAGCCCGGCTGTTCGGTGCGCTGTTCGCGGGGGCGTCGCTGATCACGCCGTTCTTCTTCGGCACGGTCGTCGGTGCGATCGCCTCGGGACGGGTGCCCGCCGCCGGATACGGCGATCTGGTGGAGTCGTGGGTGAACCCCACCTCGTTCATCGGCGGCATCCTCGCCGTGGGCACGTGCTCCTTCCTGGCCGGGGTCTTCCTCACCGCCGACGCCGCGCGTTCCGGCGATCCCGCGCTCGCGGAATACCTGCGGCCCCGAACTCTCGCCGTCGGCGTGGTCACCGGTGCGCTCGCCATCGCGGCGATCGCACCGATCCGCCGTGACGCGCCCACCCTCGGTGACGGCCTGCTCGGACGGGCGTTGCCGTTGATCGTGGTGTCGGCCGCCGCCGGGGTGATCACGCTGGTTCTGGTGTACCGCCGCCGGTTCGGGTGGGCGCGGGTCTCGGCGCTGGTGGCGGTCGCGGCGATCGTCATCGGGTGGGCGGTGGCGCAGACGCCGTGGATTCTGGTCGACGAGATGCTCATAGCCGACGCGGCGGGGGCGCGGTCGACTCTCATCGCGTTGCTGGTGGTCGTCGCGGTCGCCGCGGTCACCGTGCTGCCCGCGCTGGGTTACCTGTTCTGGCTCACCCAGACCGACGAATGGGCGCGCGACGAGACAGCGCGCACCGGTTGATCGCCTTGCGCGCCAGGCTGTCTCAGCGGGCTATCGCCTCGTCTTCGATGCGGTCGGCGACCCAGGACAGGAAGGCGTGCACGTCGGCGGCGGGTAGCGGGACCGCCGCCGAGCGGGGGCGCTGGAAGCTGTGCAGCGCGGCTTCGATGAGCGGGCGGAACGCTTCCTCGGTCTGCGCTATCAGCCGCGCCGCCGTCCGTTTCGCCTGCCAGCGGCCGGTGCGGCAGAACGCGACCGAACGGCAGCCGTTGAGGACCTGGTTGTCGCTCAGGTGACCTACCCCGTCCGCGTGTTCGCGGACCGAGGCCAGGATCGCGGCGTAGAGGTCGCGGTCGTGCGGCGCCGCGACGACCTGGCGTACCGGACTCCCGTAGAGCAGCCGCCCAGACTGGTGGGCGATGGATCGATCGATGACGTACCAGAACGCCGGGGACCGCGTCGGGTCGAAGTCGGCGCGGCTCGGCAGCAGGGGACCGGTGTTGAGGTTCAGCGAATACCCCGCCGCTACGGACGGTCGCTTCGCGAACTCGGAGTCGTAGATCACCAACTCCAGCCCCGCGGCGGGGCAGGGCAACGTGGGGTGAGCGAGCACTTTCGCCATCTCGCGCACCGCCCGTCCGGGAAGAGCCGGGCCGACCACCACCGTGACGTCGACGTCGCTGCGCCCGTGCCGATAGTCCGCGAGCGCGATGGACCCCACCGCGAACACGCTGACGAGATGCGGTTCGCACACGGCGCGGGTGCGCCGCACGAGCTCTTCCAGGTAGGGCCGCACCTCGACCGGCAGCGATTCCGGATCCACGAGCGTGGAGGTCATGCGACCAGTATCGGCCCAGGGTCGGATGGAGGCCCTCGGACACGTGCTCGTAGTCGAAACCGATGCGCGCAGGACTCGGTGAAACCGTCCTGGGCAGGGTTAAACGCGGCTGGCGGGTGGGATCGTGTGCAACTCGACTTCGGTGAGCTCACCCGAGGTGACGGTGGCCGTCAGGAAAGTGTGGTGGGGTTGGCGGCGTTTGTCGGTGGGGGAGCCGGGGTTGAGCAGGCGCAGGCCGGTGGGGGCGACGGTGTCCCACGGGATGTGGCTGTGGCCGAACACCAGGACGTCGGTATCGGCGAAGTCGCGGGCGCAGCGTGCGTCTCGACCGGTGGCCGGGCCGGTCTCGTGCACGACCGCCAGCCGCAGGCCGTCGAGGTCGGCGCGGGCGATCTCGGGCAGGCGGGCGCGCAACTCGGGCCCGTCGTTGTTGCCGTAGACGGCGACGAGTCGCTTGCTGCGCGCTTCGAGCCGATCCAGCAGCGCCACCTCCACCCAGTCGCCCGCGTGCACGACGACATCGGCGGCGTCCACCGCCCGCCAGACGGCTTCCGGCAGGTCGCGCGCGCGTTTCGGGATGTGGGTGTCGGAAATGATCAGCAACCGCACGGTGTCCGGTCTACCACCCGCGGGAGGCACTTCGAGCCGAAGCCGCCGAATCCCCACTGCGAGCGGCCGACCAGCGGTTCGATCGGGCATCCGCGGCATCGACACCCGTCACGAGAAGATCGCGTGCACCTGGTCGACGGCCTCGGCGCCGTAGGCCACCGCGCCCACCGGAACCGCACCGTGCACCGCCTCGATCACCCGGGCCGTCCATACCGGGCCGAACCCGCCGCACAGTTCGATCAGCTGGGCGCCTCCGTCGACCAAACGGCGAGCCACCTCGACGGCCTGCTCCGGGTGATCGACGCCGACGAACACCGACCGGCAAGCGGCCGTTTCGACGACGGTTTCGTTTCGGGGATCGCTTCCTGTCGCGGTGTAGATGAATCCCCATGCGGTCAGCGCCATGCGCGTGCCTCTCCTAGAGCTTCGGCCGCAGACCTATCGAGGCGCGACCCGATCGGAGCCCAGCGAAGCCGATGCCGGGTGGCGCTGTCCACGAGGTAGAACCGCAGAGGCGTGCGGCCTTTCCGCACGCACCAGGTCGGCGACCATCCGTAGCCGGCGCGCGGCCGCCGGATCGGCCGGATTCCATGCCAGTGCGTAGCGGATGGACGGCGAGTCTTCGACGAACGGCAGCCAGACCAACCCGTCGCCAGGCCGAACGTCCCACGCCGGTCGCAGCGCGACGACATCCCCGCCGTGCGCGAGCTCGGCCACGAACAGCGCTCGTCGGGGCGCGCTCGCTCGGATCGCCGCGGGCTGCCAGCCCGCTCGGGTCCATGACTCGCGGATCGCGTCGTGATAGCCAGGCGCCGCGGAACGTGCGAACCACAACAGCGCGCTACCGTCCAGATCGGCCCACCGCACCGCGTTTCGCTCGGCCAGCCGATGACCGGCGGCGACGAGCACGCCGAGCTCCGCCTCGGCGATCACGACATGATCCAGTCCGGACAGATCCGTGGGCAAGAGCAGAATGCCCATGTCGAGCGAACCTTCGCGCAGGGCGGGCAGCTGCTCGGCGGTCTGCATGTCGAGGAACTCCAGGGTCGGCTCGGCGATCCCGCGCCACAGCGCCGAGGCCGACCACGGCGGCGCACCGGGTGTCACGGCGACGCGCGGAGTCCGCTGTTCCCGCACGGACTCTCGTGCTCGACGTGCCGAATCCAACACGGCACGAGCATGTTCGGCGAGCCGCGCGCCCGCCCGAGTCGGCGTCATGCCGGCGGAACCCCGCACGAACAACGCCGTACCGAGGTCACGTTCGAGCGCAATGATCTGCTGGCTCAACGATGTCGGTCTGATCCCGACCGCATCCGCGGCGCGGGTCAGGTTCCGCTCCTCGGCGACCGCGAGGAAATACCGCAACTGTCGCAGTTCCACTCCGCCACGCTAACGAACCAACGCCCGCGCACCTCCCCGGCGACGGTCCGGTTCGACCCGTGCGGGGCCGCGTCGCGACTGCGACCGCGCGGTTCGACACGCACGGGATCGCGGCGCCGGTGGTTCCGTCAGAGGGCCGGTCGGTTTCTGGTTCCGTAGATGCCCCATTCGTCGCCGCGCAGATACGCGAGGTGCTGGGCGTCGGCGCGGGCGCGGACGGCGGCGGCCACGTCGGCGGCGGCGCTACGGCGCAATTTGAGGAGCACGCCCATGCAGCCCGCGACGAGCGCGAAGCCAGCGGCGGCGCCACCGAGCTCGGCGTCGAAGAGATTGCCGATACCGATGAGCAGGCCGAGTGCCGCGACCGCCCACGTCCACGCGCCGGGGTGCCGGCGCATCGACTCCCGCACGCTACCGAAAGCTTGCTTGGTCTTGTCCGGGTTCTGGAAGCACCAGACGACGAGGTAGAAAGGCCACAGGAACGGAGCCAGCAGCAACAAGACGATGATCTTCATGGCCCTCCTCTCACTGATCCTGGGAATGAGGGACTACCCACCCCATCGAAACCCAGACCACCGGCTGTTGCTCGCCGCGCCGCTGCCGCAGCTAGACGGCCGGAAATCCGTGGGCGCGGACCCGACCGCGCGCCCACCGCCGAGCCGTTCGGGGCTTCGGCCACCCCGGGCGGGGCAAACTGGTCGGATGATCATCGAGCCGTTGCGCCAGCGCGCGATTCCCGAGGTGATCGCGCTGATGGAGCTGGGAATGCCCTACATCACCGCGCGCACCTACTCCGACTACTGGCTCTACGCGAACCTGTTCTCCTCGACCTGCCCGGTGGCGACCGTCGACGGCCGGATCGCGGGCGCACTCGTCGCCTTTCGCAGCCAGGACGAACCGGCCGACGTGTACGCCCAGGACCTGATGGTCCATCCCGACTTCCGCCGCCGCGGCGTCACCCGCGCCCTGATGGAGCACCTGCGCGCGACCGCGGAGACGATGGGCTGCCGCCGGATCTACCTGACCTCGATGCCGGGCAATCACGCGGCCCACCGCACCTGGGAAGCGCTCGGTTTCCGGAACGTGCCCGGCGACCGGACCGTCGACGGCGTCTCGGTCGTCTCCGACTTCAAGGGCCCCGGCAAGGCACGGGCGGTCTTCGAGCTGCCACTGACCGGATGAGCGCCGAGGGCCGAAGCCATTGGGACTCAGGCCGCGGTGGTCGCGCGGGCGGGCGGTTCCGCGAGTGCCTGTTCGCGCAGACTGTCGAGCGTGTTGGTGAGGATCCTGGAGACCTGCATCTGCGAGCACCCGATCAGGCGTCCGATCTCGGCCTGGGTCCGGTTCTCGTAGAACCGCATGATCAGCACTCGGCGTTCGCGCTCGGGCAGCGCCGCGATGAGCGGCCGCACCGCCATGGCGTCCTCGAGCAGGCGATAGCACGGTTCGACGGCGCCGAGGGTTTCCCGGATGGACGGCGTCCCGCCTTCCTCCTCGCCGCGTTCGGGGGTGTCCAGCGAGTCGGCGGTGTAGGCGTTGCGGGCGACGAGCGCCTGCGTGACCTCGGTCAGTTCGACGCCGAGTTCGGCGGCCAGTTCGCGCGCGGTGGGCATGCGCCCGAGCCGGTGGGTCAGCGCGTCGGTGGCGGGTCCGAGGCGCTGGTGCAGTTCCTTGATGCCGCGCGGCACCCGGACGGCCCACGTGTGATCCCGGAAGTGACGGCGCACCTCGCCCATGATCGTCGGCACGGCGAAGGCGAGGAACGGCTTGCCGTGGGAGACGTCGAAGCGGTCCACCGCTTGAACCAAGCCGAGCAGCGCGATCTGCTGTAGGTCGTCGAGATCCTGGCCGCGGTTGGCGAAGCGGCGGGCGATGTTGCCCGCCAGCGGCAGACACCGGTGCACGATCTCCTCCCGCAGCGCGCGGCGCTGCGGGTCGTCGGCGTCGAGCGCGGCCAGCTTCTCGAACCAGGGTTCGATGTCGTCGTAGCTGTCGACGGACTTCTTGGCGCCCGACCTGCTCTCCGATGCCGAGTTGCTCATGGAATACCTCGCTCCCAACCGAATTCGACGTCGGTCAGATACCCGCGCCCGCCGCCCACAAACGTCCGTCGGACCGGATCCGCGAGTCCACGGAAAGTGATTCGACACGACCGATGTGAATGCTGCCGAGATCGTCGCATGACGTCGCCCATCAACGGAGGCGGCGCAGGGCGCGGTCGGCGGCGTTGGCGCCGCACATGCCGTGCGCGCCGGGGCCGGGCGGGGTGGCGGCGGAGCAGAGGTAGTGGCCGGGGAGGCCGAGGTCGTAGGGCTGCAAGGTCTTTCGCGGGCCGAAGACGAGCTGCGGGATGTCCTTGGCGCCGGTCATGATGTTGCCGCCGACGTAGTTCGGGTTGTAGTCGGCGAACTCGGCGGTGGTGCGGACGTCGACGCCGAGGACGCGGTCGCGGAAACCGGGTGCGAAGCGTTCGATCTGGGCGATTATCGCTGCGGTGGCGTCACCGGAATAGCCGTGCGGGACGTGCGCGTACGCCCAGATCGGGTGGATGTCGCCGACCGAGCGCCCCGGGTCGGCCAGGTACTGCTGACCGACGAGCACGAACGGCCGCTCGGGCATGCGTCCGGCGTGGATGTCGCGCTCGGTCGCGGCGACCTCCGCGTAGGTTCCGCCGAGGTGCACGGTTCCCGCTCGCCGGGCGGCCGCCGCCGTCCACGGAATGCCGCCCTGGACGGCGAAGTCGACCTTGAAGGCGCCGGGTCCGTAGCGGAAACGGCGGAACGCCTTGCCGATTCGCGCCGGGAGCCGGTCACCGAGGATGTCGGCGACGGCGGTGGGCGCCAGGTCCCACATCACGATGTCCGCCGCGGGCAGATCGCCGACGGTCCTGACCGAAGTCCCGGTCTCGATCTTGCCGCCGAGATCGCCGAGCCGCGCCGCCATCGCATCGGTGATGCGCTGCGAACCGCTCGCCGCGACGGCCCAGCCGTAGGCGTGGCCCGCGGTGAGGATGCCGAGGCCGATGCTCGCGCTGAGCGGCCGGTTCAGCGGGTGGAAGGCGTGCGCGGCGACGCCGCCGAACAGGCCGCGCGCCCGCGGATCGCGGAAGACCGACGCGAGCAGGTCGGCCGAGGCCAGCGCGGGAATGCCGAAGCGCGCCACGCTCAATGGATGGCGTGGCACGCGCAGCAGCGGCCGCATGATGTCGGTGCTCATCCGGTCGTAGCGCCGGACGGGGCGTTCGAACAGCAGCCGCCACGCACGACCGTCGGCGCCGAGACCGGCGGCCGTGTCGGCGACCGAGCGGTGCAGCACACCGGCGCTGCCGTCGTCGAGCGGATGGACGCAGTCGATCTCCGGCCACGCCCAGGTCAGCCCGTAGCGGGCCAGGTCGAGCGACCGCAGGAACGGAGAGCCGACGGCCATCGGGTGGATGGCCGAGCACTGGTCGTGCAGCAGACCGGGCACGATCGCTTCCCTGGTCCGCGCGCCGCCACCGATCTCGTCGGCGGCCTCCAGCACGGTGACCTGAAGGCCCGCCTCGGCGAGCACGATCGCCGCCGCGAGACCGTTGGGGCCGCTGCCGACCACGACCGCTGTGCTCATATCGCTCTCCGTTCCGGTGGTCACGGGGTCAGCCGACGCGCGACGGCTCGGGTTCGCGGACCGGCGCGACGGGCAGCGTCGCCACCTCGTACCCCTCGCGCCGCCAGGTCACTTCGTGCGGGATCGGGCCGTCGGGCAGCCACGGCTGCGTTTGCACCGCGTCGCGCACCCGCCATTCTCCGCGCTCCACGACCCCGAGCGCCGCGTCGATGACCTGGTACCGCTGGACGCCGCGGTGGATCGGCTGGGACTCCACCCACACGATGATCCACTCGCCGGGCGCGAACCGGACGCGCGACTGCACCGCGTCGATCAGATCGATGTTGTGCAGGTGCCCGTCGCCGAAGTTGAAGCCGATCAGCGAGTTGCAGCCGAACTCGGCCTCGCGCACCGTCCACCGGTCGAGATCCGGAATGTGCTTGTACAGCAGCGAGAACAGACCGCGGCCCTGGCTGTGCATGGACCGCCACGCGATGGTCTGCTGCATGGTGATCTCGGCGATCGCCTTCGGGTAGCCCATGGCCTGCAACTGGTCGATCTGGTTCTTGGCGGGCCGGTGCGGCATGGTGTTCAGTTTCTCCTCCGCGCCGGGCGCGAAGGCCCACAGCGCCGAGGCCCAGTTGCCCGCGTACTGCCGCATCGACGGCAGGAACGACACCAGATCCGGGCGCAGGTTGCCGACGACCGGGAAGAACACCAGCGCGGCGACGATGCCGAGGGTCAGCCACGGCGAGGACATGTCGGTCACGGCGTAGCCGTCGGCCGCGGGGTAGCCGAGGAACAGGAACACCGTCAGGTAGGCGAACAGGATGTTCCACTCCAGCGGCACCGCCAGCGGGAAGGTGGAGGTGATGAAGAAGTGGAACACCACCATCATCACCACGCCGGCCAGGGTCAGCCAGTGGTTGGTCGAGAACAGCAGCACCAGCGGCGTGACGATCTCGACCGTGGTCCCGCCGACGTGCGCCATGAACGAGGCGACCTTGGACGGGCGCAGATCGCGCGGGAAGTCCCGGTAGTGCAGGCGCTTGAGCCACCGGAACGGCACGGCGGGGCTGTTGGACATCATCGGCGGAACCACGTTCGAGAAGTGGTCGCCGAACTTGGACACGCCCGCACCGATCCAGACGGCGCAGATCAGCAGCTTCGCCGCGATGATCATGTCGACGAACGGCAGCGCCGCGAAGAAGATCAGGGCGGGCAGGTACTGCTCACCGCGCGCCGCGAGGAAGATCGTCTTGTCCCGCAGACCGCACAGCACATACAGCACGATCGGCGCGATCAGCAGCGCCGGATTCACCAACCCGGAGGTGTTGTCCGGCAGCGCGGCGCTCAGCGACGCGCTCGGGATGCCGGGGCGGACGATCGCGAACAGCAGTGTGCCGAGAAAGGCCAGGTACAGACCGACGTCGACGATCGTGCGGGTGTCGCCGTTCGTGAACGGCACGTGCCGCCACGGCCGCAGGCGAATCGTGCCGGGCCGAGCCCAGAACAGGATGCCGCCGGTCATGGGCTTGAACTTGCCCGCGAGCGGACCCCAGGATCCGGCCAGGCCGATGGCTTCGAGCAAGACGGTCCAGAGCACCAGCTTCTGGTAGACGATCGGTTCGTTCCACCACTCGCCGATCGCCCAGAACGGCCCCACGCCGGAGGTCCAGGTCGCCAGCGCGGCGCCGCCGACGATGTAGAGGACGAGCAGTTTGGCGATATAGATGGTGTGAATCATGCGCGGACTGCCGAAGCCGTAATTCACCCAGTGCAGCGCCAGGGCTCGGACGCGCTCGCGTAACGGTTCGTCGAGAAATGTGTCCACGTCGACGGGTGGGAAATCTCCCGTTTTGAATCCCATTGTTCGAGCCTTTCTTGCGATCGTTTTCGGGTGCGCGGCACCGACATCCGTTCGCTCATCGACGGCGTCGGACGGTAGCCGGTTCAGTTTTTCGGGAGCCGAATTACTCCGCGGCTCAGGCGGGCGCCGCCATGGCGCGCAGTTTCCTTTTGTCGATCTTGCCCACCGGATTGCGCGGCAGCGATTCGGTGAGGTGAATGGCGACCGGCAGTTTTACTCGAGCCAGCGAGACGCCGCAGTGCTCGAGCAGCGTCGCCGGGATGAGCTCGGCTCCCGGCATGGCGACCACGTGCGCGACCGGCACCTCGCCGAGCACGTCGTGCGGCGCGCCGACCACGGCGGCCTCCAGCACGGACGGGTGCGCGTGCAGGACGTTCTCGATCTCCTTGGGGTAGATGTTCTCGCCGCCGCGGATGATCATGTCCTTGATGCGATCGACCAGCACCAGGTAGCCGTCCTGATCGAAGTAGCCGACGTCGCCGGTGTGCAGCCAGCCGTCGACGATGGTCCGCGCGGTCGCTTCGGGCCTGCCGAGGTAGCCGCGCATCACGTTCGCGCCCTTGATCACCACTTCGCCGCGCTCGCCCGCGCCGAGCAGGTCGCCGTCCGGATCCATGACCGCCACCGTCTGACCGGGCAGCGGCACCCCGACCGTGCCCGGCTTGCGCGGTCCGCCCGGCGGGTTCACCGTCGACGCGCAGGTGCCCTCGGACAGGCCGTAACCCTCGACTATCGGTACACGGAAACGGGTTTCGAAGCGCGCGATGAGTTCGGCGGGCATCGGTGCGGCGCCGCAGACCACCAGCCGCAACGACGAGGTGTCCGGTGTCCGCTCCGCGGCCTGGGCCACCAGCATGGCGTAGATGGCGGGCACCGCGGAGAAGTAGGTCGGCCGCACGCGTTCGACCACGTCGAAGAAAGTGGACGCGGAGAAGCGTCCGGCGATGGTGGCCCGGCCGCCCGCCAGCAGCGGCGACAGCACGCTGACCACGATCCCGTTGACGTGGAACAGCGGCAGGATCAGCAGGCTGTGATCGCTCCCGTCCAGGCCGAGCGTCTCGATGAGCATGGCGCACATCGCGGCGATGTTGGCGTGATCGAGCACGACGCCCTTCGGCTGTCCCGTGGTGCCGCTGGTGTAGATGATCAGTGCGGTCGCGTCGTCCTCGATCGCCACCGCGGGCACGGGCGCGCCGATCGCGACGGCGGGTCCCGCCACGTCGGCCACGTCCAGCGCGTCGAGGCCGCGTCCGCCTTCGGTGATCACGACTTTCGCGGCGCAGTCGGAAATCTGATAGTGCGCTTCGTCGAATGTCGAATCCGGCTTGATCGGCGTGACGGCGGCGCCGAGATGCCAGGCCGCGAAAAGGATGATCACCAATTCCAGGCGGTTCGGCAGCATCACCGCGACCACGTCGCCGCGCCGGACTCCGTGCGCGTACAGAATGGTCGCGGCGGCGCGGACGCGGCGCGCGAAATTCTCGTTGTCGAGTTCTTCTCGATCGTCCGCGAGGCACGGTCCGGTCGGATTCCAGAGGGCCCGCACGTGCGGTATTTCGGCTATGTTGTGCACTATTTCCTCACCATGAATGCGTACGTGACGGGGATTACATTTCCAAGGTAGGTACGCGGCCTCGGCGGAGCTACGGGCCCGCGTCCCAGAGTTTCCGACGCGGGTTGTGCCGGTGGCACAAAAGGTTGCCGTAAGCGCCCGCCGAGGCCGCTGACCTGGCGTATCGTCCGGAACAAATGAGCGAACCCGATGACCGAACGACCGGCGGGGCCGAGCCGCACGCCGCACCGAATGGCGACGCGAACGCGGGCAGGAACGACGACGTCGAGTCGGTCGTCCGCGAGGTGGCCGAACGCATCAAAGCCGACCTGCCGCGGCTGCTGGCGGAGATGACCGCGATGTTCGCCGACATGATCGAGGAGTTCCGGCACGACGACGAGGTGCGGCGGCTGATGGAAGCCAGCACGGCCGCGAACCTCGCCGCGATCCTCGACGTACTGACGCTGGGCATCTCCTTCGACGACCTCACGGTGCCGCCCGCCGCCGCCGAGTACGCCCGCCGGTTCGCCCAGCACGGGATGTCGTTGGAGGCTCTGCTGCGCGCGTACCGGCTCGGCGAGCACATGTTCGCCCAGACGGCGATGACCGTGCTGCGGACGCTCGACCCCTCGGCCGATCTGGCCCTGTCGACCACCAGCCGGATCGCGGCGCAGATCAACCGCTACATCGACCGGGTCATCGAAGGCGTCATCGACATCTACGAGAACGAACGGCGGCGCTGGGACGCCCGCACGGACGCGACGCGCGCCGCGCAGGTCAAAGCGGTCCTCGAGGGGGAGGAGCTGGATCTGGCCTCGGCGGAGCAGATGCTGGGGACATCGCTGCGCGGCTGGCATCTTGCGGCGGTCATCTGGACACCGCCGGGCTCCGCGGCCTCCTACGACGTGCTGCGCACCGGCGTGGGCATGCTCGCCTCCGCGACCGGCAAGCAGCCGCTGACCATCCTCGTCGACGAACACAATTGCTGGGCTTGGATCTCGTCCGCGGGCAGGCCGTCGCTCGACGCGGCCGTGCTCGAAGCCGAGCTGCGCAAGCAACCGTCGCTGCGGATGGCGGTCGGGGATCGGGGGGCCGGGCTCGCCGGATTCCGGCAGACGTTCCACGACGCGCAATGCGCGCGGGCCGTGGCGGTCGCCGCAGCCACGATGCGGCAGCTCACCCTCTATCCGCGGGTCGCCGTCGCCGGTCTGCTGAAGGACAGCCTCCCGGACGTGCGGGTGTGGGCGCGGCGGGTGCTCGGCGACCTGATGCGCGACGACGAATCGACGGCCCGGCTACGCGAGACCGCCCAGGTCTACCTGGACGCGCGCGGAAGTCTCACCGACGCGGCCGCCCGCATGCACGTCCACAAGAACACCGTGCACTACCGGATCCGTAAAGCCGAAGAGCTGCTGGGTCATCCGCTCGGCACCAACCGGCTCGACGTCGAGATCGCGCTCATGGTGTGCGCGCAGTTCGGTCTCGCCGCACCGGCTTCCGGCCACTCGGGCACGCCGCGATGATCCACGCGCGCCGCAATGCTGGGCGCGGCGTTCGCGTTACCCCGCGACGCGTCGGTTGGTGCCGCGCAGCGGGTTCGCCACGGGCGACTTGATCGCGGGCAGAGTGATGGACATGCGGACTCGGGTGCCCGGTCCGTTGTGGTCGATCTCCAATTCCTCGGTGAGCGCGCGCATCATGTCGATGCCGCGGCCGCGGTTACCGGGATCGGCCGAGCGCGGCTTCCACGTGCCGGTGTCGGTGACCTCGATGACCACCCGCTCGGTGTCGCATTCCGCGCTCAACAGGACCCGTTCGGTCGCGGCCGCGCCGTTGCGGTAGGCGTGCTCGATGCTGTTGCTGCACGCCTCGTTCGCCGCGGCGACCAGGTCGGAGGCCAGATCGTGCGGCACCGCCGCGGCGGCGAACCAGGCCTTGAGCTTGCGGCGCATGCCGGAGAGTTCGTCGGCGTCGGCGGGCACGTCCAAGCGCAGCGGCGCGGGCGGCTGCCGGTACACCACCATCGCGACGTCGTCGTCGTAGCCCGCGGCCGGACGCAACCGGGACAGCACCGCGTCGGCCACCTCGCGCGGCAGCTTGCCCGCGGTGTCGGCGAGCACGGCCGCGATCTTGGCGAAGCTGTCGTCGATGTCGACGCCGCGCTGCTCGACCAGCCCGTCGGTGAACAGCACCAGGGTCGAGCCCGGCGTCAGCGCGGTCGTGGCCTCCGGGCGGCGCGGCATGTCGAAGGTGGCCAGCGGCACCGAGCGGCCGCCCTCCAGCAGCCTGCCCGGCTTGTCGACGTCGGCGAGGATGGGCGGCATGTGGCCCGCGCTGCTGTAGCGGACCACTCCGCGCACCGGATCGAGCACGGCCGCGCACACCGTGGTGCACATCGCGCCGGGAATGCGGCCCGCCACGGTGTCGAGTTCGGCTAGCAGCTGCGCGGGACCGGCGCCGCGCAGCAGCAAAGCCCTTCCCGCCGAGCGCAATTGGCCCATCACCACGGCCGCCGACAGCCCGCGGCC
Source organism: Nocardia bhagyanarayanae (assembly GCF_006716565.1). Lineage (NCBI taxonomy): Bacteria > Bacillati > Actinomycetota > Actinomycetes > Mycobacteriales > Nocardiaceae > Nocardia > Nocardia bhagyanarayanae. The sequence continues at coordinate 4,439,092 of NZ_VFPG01000001.1, forward strand.
GACGCAGTCGCCGACCACGACGCCGATGGTGCCGTCGCGCAGCGGCACCACGTCGTACCAGTCGCCGCCGATCTCCAGCGGCGGCAGCGCCGGTTCGTAGTGCACCGAGAACCGGGGCGGCAGTTCGATGGGACCGAGCATGGCGCGCTGCAAGGTGAGCGAGGTGGCGCGGGCCTGATCGAAGTTGCGCGCCCGCTGCACCGCCAGGCTCAGGTGCCCGATCAGCAGCGAGAACAGCGTCCAGTCCGCGGCGCTGATCGCGCGCGGCGCGGCGAAGCGCAACCACAGTGCGGCGTCGCCGGTTTCGCCGAGCGGGGCGACGATTCCCTCGGAGCTCTCCGCACCCTCCGGAATCGCGAACAGGCTGCGCGGCGGCCTGCGCCGGGCGCGTTCTAGCAGGGCGCGCGCGGAGTGGTCCAGCGCGGCGGGGTCGGTCTCGACACCCGTACCGCTCGGCTGCTCGACCGACCCCGAGACATAGACCTCGGGATCGGCATTGCGGCTCGGCCACACGGTGACCACCGCCGACTCGGCGCCGACCGTGCGCCGCAGTTCGTCGAGGCCGACCGCGAGCACCTCGACCACGCTGGTCGCCGCGCCCACCGCGGTGGCCAGCCGGGAGGCGGCCTGGTCGCGCGCCTGCGCGTCGTGCTCGGCGGTGACGTCGCGGATGGTGCCGACGTAGATCAGCTCGTTGTTCTCCGGCTTGACCAGCGCGCTGGTGCTCACCGCCAACCACAGTTGCCGCCCGTCGCGGTGCCGGATCGGCAGCACGAAACGCAGCGCCTCGGTGCCCAGATCGGGATAGCGCGGCCCGGCGGGTAGCGACCACGGATGCGGCACCGGGTACGGCACGTCGGCGGGGCCGTAGCCGGTGAGCGCGCCGAAAGCGGAGTTGACCTCGACGATGGTGCCGCGCGCGTCGGCGACGAAGAATCCGTCCTGCAGCGATTCGACCAGCGCGGTGCGGAAGGCGTCGCGGCCCGCGAGATCGTCCGCGCGCGAACGCTGTTGCTCGTAGCGGCGCGTGCCGTCGAGGTAGCCGCGGGTGGCGATGTCCAGCGCGGCGAGGGTCTGGAGGAGGAATTCGAGTGCGGTCTCGGCGATTCGCGGCTGCGGCGCGGGGTCGATTCGCGGCTGGGCTTGTTCGGCCTCGGTGGCCAGCCGGAAGTGGTTCTCGGTGAGATCGAGCAGGCTGATGGACTCGACCAGCGCGCGCCTGCCGAGGTCGTAGCCCTCGGAAAGGCTGTCCTGGCTCGGGGCGGCCAGGTGGCGGCGTAGGGCGTCCGCGTAGGCGTCCAGGAATTCGGCGAGCACGGTGCTCATCGGCGACCGCCGATCACGACCCCGCCTCGCCTGCACCCCGCTGCATCGGTCATGACGCCCCGTTCGTCGTTCCGCCGCGGTGCCGGGCGGCCAGCACCAGGGCGTCGTCGGTGTCCTTGGCGTGCCGGGACAGTATCTCGGAGGTGATCTCCGCCGTGGACCTGGAAAGGTCGATGCCCTCGGCGGATTCGGTGACGATGCCGTCGGTAGTCATCAACAGCAGGTCGCCCGCGCGCACCTGCACTGTCTGCGGTTGCAGGTTCTGCGGTAACCGATAGCCCACGATCCCTCCCGTCAGCAGGACCGCAGCGCGCACGGTCAGCCCGGCCGGGCTCGCGGAGAGCACCCGGCAATCGACATTGCCCACGCCGAGCCAGCGGATGATGTCGGTGTCGTCGAACAGCGCCAGCGACACCGCCGCGCCGCGGGTGTCGGCCATGGCCCGATGACACAGCACCATCAGCACGTCCAACGGCTCGGAACGATTCTCGGCGAGCACCTGCGCGGCGCGGTCGGCCGCGTCCGCGGCGGCGGCGCCGTGGCCGAGCCCGTCGAGCACCGCGAACAGCACCGTGCCGCCGCCCGCGTCCAGGACGACACAGCGATCACCGGAGATGTGCTGGCCCGGTAAGGCGCGACCGGCCACCGCCCACTCGATTCGGCCGATGAACCCGTCTTCATGCACCGTTGGGTACCCACTTCCACATTTCCACCAACGTGCCGCGACCGGGTGCGGAGTCGATCGTGAGCCGATCCATCAGCCGTCGCGCGCCGGGTAATCCGAGGCCGAGGCCGCGGCCGGTCGAATAGCCGTCCTCCAGCGCGCGGGGAATGTCGCGGATGCCGGGCCCTTGGTCCCGCGCTTGGACCACGAGAGCCTGGCGGCCCTCGCGATCGTCGACGGACAGGCGGATTTCGCCGGTACCCGCGTAACTGGTGATGTTGCGGGCGATTTCGGAGATGGCCGTAGAGATCATGGTGCAGTCGGTCAGGGAGAAGCCGAGCTTCGCTGCCAATTCCCGTCCTGCTTGTCGTGCTGTCACGATGTCGCTGGACAGCTTGACCGCGATCACCACGTTCTCAGCGGCCACTGTCACGACCGTCTCGCTGGCGGCGTACGGAAGACTTTCGGTCCAGCCATGCCAGCCCTTCTTCGAGGTCGAGGGCGGTGTGCATGTCCTCGAAGGTGAGTCCGAGCTGCACCATGGCGAACGCGACCTCGGGTTGCAGTCCGACGATGACGGTCTCCGCCCCGCGCAACTGGGTCATGTGCGCGATGGTGCGCAGCGATCTCGCGGCGAAGGAGTCCATCACGTCGATCGCCGTCACGTCGACGATGATGCCGTGCGCGCGGTATCTGCTCACCTGTTTCATCAGGTCGTCCTGCAGGCGCTCGGTATCGGCGTCGGTAAGTGCGGACTGAACCGACGCGATGAGATAGGTGCCCTGCTTGAGAATCGGTACCGGCATCGGACCGCTCGATCAGCGTCCGTCGCGTTCGGAAACCCGGTCGGTCACCCGGGTCACCTCGTAGCCGAGCAGGCGTTCGGCCTCCTCGATACCGCCCTGGAGGTCGCCGACCGCGTTCATCTTCGACAGGTCCAGGCCGATGGTGACCAGGGTGAGCGCGATCTCCGAGGACAGGCCGGTGATGATCACGCTGGCGCCCATCAGGCCGGAGGCGTCGACGGTCTGCACCAGGTGGTTGGCGACGGTGGAGTCGATCGTCGGCACACCGGTGATGTCGATGACGACGACCTTGGCGCGGTTGTGCCGGATCGCGCGTAGCAGCTGTTCGGTGAGCTGGCGGGCGCGCTGGCTGTCCAGCACGCCGATGATCGGCAGGATCAGCAGTTGCTCGCGCACCTGGAGCACCGGGGTGGACAGCTCGCGGATGGCTTCCTGCTGCTGGCGGATGACGCGCTCGCGCTCCTGCACGAACGAGATGGCCACGGTGCTCGCGATGCGGTTGGCGGCCGGTTCGTAGGCGTCGAGCGCGTGGTTGAGCAGCTCGAAGTTGGACTGGTACTTCTCGAACAGCGAGCGGGCCAGCACATCTCGCAGCAAGAGCACGATGCCGAGGACCTCGTCGGTCTCGACTCCTCTCGGGATGATGCGCTCGGACAGATCGCGCGCGTAGGCCTGCAGCGCTTCGACGCTACCGGTCTCGAGCACCTCGACGTAGTTGTCGTAGATGGAGGTGGCCTCGGAGAAGATCTCCTCCGGGGTCATCGCGGTGAGCAGCTGGGCGTCGGTGATGCGGCGCGCCCACTCCTCGCGCAGCGCGGTGCGGTTCTGGCGCAGGTGCTCGACCAGCTGCGGAAGCAGGTTGTCGACCGGTCCCGCGGCCAGCGAATCCGCCGAAAGGCTCATGGACACCTCGGACATGGAAATTCCAGCCCCTTTCGACGGGTAGGTCGGTAATCGTCGTGCGCTCGGCCGTGGCCGAGTCCGAGCCTAGTCATACCCCATCCCGATCGCCGCCGAAACCTACGGGTTGCTCGTGCGCAATTCACGTGCGCGTCACGAATCCGCGTTCCAGCGCGAGCAGGGCTTCGTCCAGGTACACGGTGAGATCGGCGTCCGCCCGGCGCAACCAGGCGTCGAACGCCGCGCGCGCCGCCGCGAGGGTGGCGCGGCCGACGGCCATCGGGATCAGCGCGTCCTCGGGTTCGCCGAGTCGTCGCCCGGCGAAGGCGCTCACCGCGCGCTCCCAGGCGTCGTAGTGCGCGCCCGCCGTGGCGGCCAGCGCGGGCACGGTGGCCACCAGGTGCATGCGATTGCGCAACTCGGGCACGTCTTCGGCGCGATATCGGTTGGCGTTCACCACGACTCGGCGCACCGCGGTCATCATCGGCACGTCGTCGGGCACCGTCGCGAAGTCGGCGCGCAGCGCGGCGACCTCGTCGTCGAACTGGTGCCAGAGCACCTCGGCCTTGGTGGGGAAGTAGCGGAAGAAGGTGCGCCCGCTGATGCCCGCGGCGGCGGCGATCTGGTCGACGGTGGTGTCGTCGAAGCCCTGCTCGGTGAACAGGCGCATGGCGATGACCTCGAGCTCGCGCTTGGTGGTGCCGCGGGGTCGGCCCCGGGTGGTCCGCGTCGTCACGCAGTCATTATGTCCGCCGCGGGGCCGAATTTTGTCAGTCACTGAAAGTATTGATTTTGTCATCGTGTGACGTTAATCTCGCCGACATGGGCACCATGGCGGATCTCACATGGCCGGAGGCGGGCGAACGCGCCGCCGCCGGTGCGATCCTCGCCGTGCCCGTCGGCGCGACCGAGCAGCACGGGCCGCACCTGCCGCTGTCCACCGACACCGACATCGCCGCCGCGCTCTGCGCGCGGTTGGCCGCCGTCCGCGCGGATGTGCTTGTCGCGCCCGCGATTCCGTACGGATCCAGCGGCGAGCACGCCGGCTTCGCGGGCACCCTGTCCATCGGGCAGGCCGCACTGGAGCTGCTGATCGTGGAGCTGTGCCGCTCGGCTACCGACACCTTCGACCGCGTCCTCGTGGTGAGCGGGCACGGCGGCAACCTGGAACCGCTGCGCCGCGCCGAGGAGCTGCTGCGCCGCGAATCGCGCGACGTCCGGGTCCATCTGCCCAGCTATCCGGGCGGTCTGCACGCGGGCCGCGCCGAGACCGCGCTGCAGCTGGCGCTGCGTCCCGACCTGGTGCGCGCGGACCGCGCGGCGAAGGGCGATACCCGCTCGCTCGCCGAACTGCTGCCGCTGCTGCGCGCCGGGGGAGTGCGCGCGGTGAGCCCGAACGGCGTGCTCGGCGATCCCGCGGGCGCGCACGCCGAGGAGGGACGCGCACTGCTCGCCCAGCTGACCGACGACCTGATCGAGAGAACCCGGCACTGGTGGCCGGTGGCCGCCCCGAAAGGACTTTGCTCATGAATCCCTGGTTCGAGACTGTGGCCGAGGCGCAGCGTCGCGCGAAGAAGCGGCTGCCGAAATCGGTGTACGGCGCGCTGATCGCCGGTTCGGAGCGCGGTCAGACCATCGACGAGAACCAGCAGGCCTTCACCGAACTCGGTTTCGCGCCGCACTGCGCCGGTCCGATCGGCGAACGCGACCAGTCGACCTCGGTGCTCGGCCAGCAGCTGTCGATGCCGGTGCTGATCTCGCCGACCGGCGTGCAGGCCGTGCACCCCGACGGTGAGGTGGCGGTGGCGCGGGCCGCCGCCGCACGCGGTATCGCCATGGGGCTCAGCTCCTTCGCCAGCAAGCCGATCGAGGAAGTGATCGCGGCGAATCCGGCCACCTTCTTCCAGCTCTACTGGTGCGGCGGCAAGGACGAGATCCTGCAGCGCATGGCGAGGGCGAAGGCGGCGGGCGCGGTCGGGCTCATCCTGACGCTGGACTGGTCGTTCTCGCACGGCCGAGACTGGGGTAGCCCGGTGATCCCGGAGAAGCTGGATCTGCGCACCATGCTGAAGTTCGCGCCGCAGACCCTGGCCCGGCCGCGCTGGCTGGCGACCTACGTCCGTTCCGGGCACATCCCCGATCTGACCGCGCCCAACATGGCGGTGGGCGACGGCCCGGCCCCCGGCTTCTTCGGCGCCTACGGCGAGTGGATGGGCACGCCCGCGCCGGATTGGGACGACGTGCGCTGGATCGTCGAGCAGTGGGACGGTCCGGTGATGCTCAAGGGCGTGATGCGGGTCGACGACGCGCAGCGCGCGGTCGACGCGGGTGTCACCGCCATCTCCGTCTCGAACCACGGCGGCAACAACCTCGACGGCACCCCGGCCGCCATCCGCGCGCTGCCGGTCATCGCGGACGCCGTCGGCGGCCAGATCGAAGTCGTGCTCGACGGCGGCATCCGCCGCGGCAGCGACGTGGTCAAGGCGGTGGCGCTGGGCGCACGCGCGGTGATGATCGGCCGCGCCTACCTGTGGGGCCTCGCCGCCAACGGGCAGGCGGGCGTGGAGAACGTGCTCGACATCCTGCGCGGCGGCATCGACTCGGCGCTGCTCGGCCTGCGCAAGACGGCGGTCACCGACCTGGACCGTGACGACCTGGTGGTGCCCAACGGTTTCGAACGGGCGCTCGGTGTCCCGGCGCGTTCGACGGCGAAGGTGGTGCCCGCCTCGGCCTGAGGCCGCTCAGCTCGGCGGTTGCCGCCGGTGGTGCGCGAGCAGCGTGTCGTAGATGTCGGCCAGCGCGCTGAGTTGCTCGCGGTCCAGCGCGTTGATCATGTGTTTGCGCACGCTGCGCACGTGCGCGGGCGCGGCGGTGCCGAGCACGTCGGCGCCGCGCGGGGTGAGTCGCGCGGCCGTGCGGCGGGCGTCGTCGGGAATCGGCTCGCGCACCACCAGTCCGCGCTTCTCCATCCGGGTGATCTGGTGGGAGAGCCTGCTCTGCGACCACTCCAGCGCCTCGGCCAGATCGGCGAAGGTGAGCCGGTGGTCGTCGGAGCCCGCGAGATTGGCCAGCACCGAGTACTCGACGTAGGTGAGGTTCGACTCCCGGGAGGAGTCGCGCCCCACGGCGGCCGCGATGAGGTCGCGCGTGCGCACGAATCCCAGCCAGGCTCGCATTTCCACATCGTCGAGCCACTGCGGATCGGTCACGACAGCCTCCAAACTCTGACGTGTCATCTACATTGCCCCGCTGTGGTCGTGTCGAGCGTGACAAACTGTCGAATCCGACAGGTAGCACCACCGGGGTTGAACGTGCAACCTTTTGTGCTGCTTACCAATGGGTGAACGGCGACCGCACGCCCGGTGCCGGGGAGCCGGGCGTGGGTCACTGTGTCCGCCAGCACTATTAGGTTTGCCTAACCCGGAGTCGGTCGCGGCCCGTGGATAGGCTCCCTGTGCTTGTGACCAGCCCGGCTCAGGCCGCCTGTGGCCGCTGGTCCGCTCGAGCCCCAGCCTCACCCGAAGGAGTGCGATCCGTGACCGCCCCGGAGTTCCGCTATTCAGATCTGCTGCCGACCGGCGCGGACGACACGCCGTACCGGCTGCTGACCACCGAGGGCGTCAGCACCTTCGAGCACAACGGACGCACGTTCCTGCAGGTCGACCCCGAGGCGCTGCGCCTGCTGACCGCCGAGGCGATGCACGACATCAGCCACTACCTGCGCCCCGCGCACCTCGGCCAGCTGCGCAAGATCATCGATGACCCGGAGGCCTCGGGCAACGACCGCTTCGTCGCGCTGGACCTGCTCAAGAACGTCAACATCTCCGCGGGCGGCATCCTGCCGATGTGCCAGGACACCGGCACCGCGATCGTCATGGGCAAGAAGTCCGAGGGCGTGCTGACCGGCGTGGACGACGCCGAATGGATCAGCCGCGGCGTGTACGACGCCTACACCAAGCTGAACCTGCGCTACTCGCAGCTGGCCCCGATCACCATGTGGGACGAGAAGAACACCGGCTCGAACCTGCCCGCGCAGATCGAGTTGTACTCCACCCAGGGCGATCCCGCGCACCCGTCGTACAAGTTCCTGTTCATGGCCAAGGGCGGCGGTTCGGCCAACAAGTCCTTCCTCTACCAGGAGACCAAGGCCATCCTGAACCCCACGCGGATGCTGGAGTTCCTGGACGAGAAGATCCGCTCGCTGGGTACCGCGGCCTGCCCGCCCTACCATCTCGCGGTCGTGATCGGCGGCACCAGCGCCGAATTCGCGCTCAAGACCGCCAAGTACGCCTCGGCGCACTACCTGGACAACCTGCCCACCGAGGGCTCGCTCGCCGCGCACGCCTTCCGCGACCTGGAGCTCGAGGAAGAGGTCTTCAAGCTCACCCAGGAGTTCGGCATCGGCGCGCAGTTCGGCGGCAAGTACTTCTGCCACGACGTGCGCGTGGTGCGGCTGCCGAGGCACGGCGCCAGCTGCCCCGTCGCGATCGCGGTGTCCTGCTCGGCCGACCGGCAGGCGCTGGCCAAGATCACCCCCGAAGGCGTGTTCCTGGAGCAGCTCGAGCGCGAGCCCGCGCAGTACCTGCCGGAGCAGACCGACGAGATCCTCGGGGGCGACGTCGTGCAGATCGACCTCAACCGGCCGATGTCGGAGATTCGCGCGGAACTGTCGAAATACCCTGTCAAGACTCGGCTTTCGCTGACCGGTCCGCTGGTCGTCGCCCGCGACATCGCGCACGCGAAGATCAAGGAGCGGCTGGACGCGGGCGAGCCGATGCCCGAGTACCTGCGCGACATGGCCGTGTACTACGCGGGGCCGGCCAAGACCCCGGACGGGTACGCGTCCGGCTCTTTCGGTCCGACCACCGCCGGCCGGATGGACTCCTACGTCGACCAGTTCCAGGCCGCGGGCGGTTCGTTCGTCATGCTGGCGAAGGGCAACCGTTCGGCGCAGGTGACCAAGGCGTGCAAGGAGCACGGCGGCTTCTACCTCGGCTCCATCGGCGGCCCGGCGGCCCGGCTGGCCTTGGACTGCATCAAGTCGGTCGAGGTACTGGAATACCCCGAGCTGGGTATGGAGGCCGTCTGGAAGATCGAGGTCGAGGACTTCCCGGCGTTCATCGTCGTCGACGACAAGGGCAACGACTTCTTCGCCGAGACTCAGAAGCCCATCGCGCTGCGGGTGCGCACGCGGTCCAAGGAACGGGTCTGAGACTCGCGAGTTCGCCTGTTCACCGGCGGTGTCCGGCGGTCGGCGGACCTCGTCGCGCACCGTCCGGGCGGGACGTGCGGACACGGCGATGTCACCATGATCACCGGTGTGGCATCGCCGCCCTCCCGAGGCACCCTTAGCGGGGTAGGTCGAGGAATTTCGAGCGAGGAGGGCAATGAGTACGTCGTTTCGCGTCTCGGAATCGGCCGGGCGACGGCTTGTCGCACGCGCCGCGCAGGAAGGAACCAGTTCGACCGCACTGCTGAACAGGTTGATCCGGGAGGGGGTCGACCAGTTGGAGCACCCGGGGATCCTGTTCCGTGGGCCGATCCACGACCGGCGCGCCGCGCTGGCCGCGGGGCCGGAAATCTGGGAGGTGGTCGCCCGGCTGCTCGAGCTGGAGGGACCGGTCGAGCAACGGATCACCGTGCTGAGCGGACAATCCGATCTGCAATCCAGGAAGATTCGTACCGCGCTCGCGTACGCGCGGGAATACGGGATGGAGATCGGTGCGAGGATCGGTCGCAATCGTCAAGCCGCCGAAGCAATTCAGCGGGGCGAGCCGATCTAGCCGGAAAGCCGACCGGTTGGTCGCTGCGCCGAGGCCGTTCGTCGGCCTCGGCGCTTTTTTGTGTGGAGGGGCGAAAAGGGCTTGCGGCTCGGATGATTCGGACAAATCGCGGGTCGTCCGGGGCCGGTGGGGGATTGGTAGCAGTGCCCGCCCGGATGTGATCCACAGCACTGGATAACTATGTGGACAGCGATCTTTCCTGTGGATAGTGGGGTTGGCAGGCAAACGGTTTGGGATCGGATGGGGCGATCTGGGGCCGGGATGTAGCCGCCCGCTATCACCGCTGGTTATCCACACACCTGTGGATTCGAGGGGTGGGGCGACTGCTCGCCGGGCTTCTCTCCACAGGTAATGCACACGAAATCGCCGGTGCGAGCCGCGAGTTGACACGGACTGCTGGTTTCCCCCGGTGATGGTGGCGCGGCATCGGTGCCGATTCGTGGGGCGCTCGAAAGGACCGTCCAGTATCGGCCGGTCGCCAGCTCAACCGCCATTTCGCTATCGAGTGGAGAGAAGTGGTTTCGAGGGTAGAGAAATGGTGGCCGAAAGACCTTGTTGGGCAACCATTTCTCTCCCGTCGATCAGCGGTGACCGGCTGCGGCGTCCGTGGTCGGTGACGAGTGGAGGCCGATCCCGGATGGCACGCCGACATGGAGACCGGTTGGCACGGTGTGGTGTTGGGCCGAACGGGACCGGTTTGCGAAGTGCCGTGTCGGCTTCCACGTCCGGTGTGGTGTGGATTGCCCGATTGGTTCCGATCGTGGGAGCGGGTGGTCGCGCGCCGCTACTATGGCGCCCATGTCGCGGACGAGCGAGGGCATCGGAAAGGGTTTGGCGGTCGGCGTATTGGCGGCGGCCGCGATCGGGGGCGCTGCCGCACCGCAGGCGCTTGCGGCGCCGGCCGGAGAATGGCAGGTCGTCGGTTCCGCCGCCGGCACCGAGGGACTCGATCCGGTGCTCGCGGTGGCCTACACCCTCGCCGAGAACGCCGCGCACGCCGAAGAGGTTCCGCTCTGGATCAACTCCGGCCACCGCAGCTACGCCGAGCAGCAGGCCATGTGGGAGGACGGCATCGCCACCTACGGCAGCCCCGAGGAGGCGCGCCGCTGGGTGCTGCCGCCCGAGGAGTCGACCCACGTCGCGGGCCGGGCCGTCGACGTCGGTCCGCAGGAGGGCGCACAGTGGCTCGAAGAGCACGGATACCGCTGGGGGCTCTGTCGCACGTACTCGAACGAATGGTGGCACTTCGAAATCGCCACCGTTCCCGGCGGCGCCTGCCCGGCTCCGCGCGCGGACGCCAGCGAACGCTAGAACGCGAAGCGCCGCCAGGATCACCCGGCGGCGCTCGGTCCCGCGGCACCGAAGAGCGGTGCCACGATCGGGGTGCCGACGTCCCACAAGCGCCTCTCGGCGAGTGGTCGCTCGAAGCGACTGAAAGGGGTGCGGCCCGGGGCTGTCCGGACGCCGACAGTGAGCTTCAACGGGCCGCCGCGCGGAACTATTTCCCTCCGCCGATGTGAGGTGCGTCGCGCCACGGGCGGAGCTCGGTCACCTCAGGAGTGCGTCGGCGGTGTCGGCGCCCGGCCGAGGACTTCGGTCGGCACGATGCGCTGCGCGCCGAGAACCTCGAAGCCGAGCAGGGTGCCGGAAGCGCTGAAGTCGAGCACCACGGTTCCGCCCTCGACCGGGGTGACGATCTGACGGGTCGCCTCACCGGGGGCCACCTCGTCGGCGATGGTGAAATAGGCGGCGTCGGCAGCCGGGTCGTAGGTCATGTGCATGTCCGGGTCCTCCGTCGCGTCGCCGTTCGGTCCTGAGAACTTCACGGTAACTCCGATAGGGCCGGGCCGCCGAGTCCCGAGTCGTAGCTCGGTGGTCAGCGCACCGGCGCGGGTTCGCCCTCGGGTTCGCTCGGCAACGGCCCTCCACCGGTGCGGCTCACGCGCCGCGGCAACACCCAGAACAGAGCGAATGTGCTGGTCAGGCTGATCGCGCAGACGGCGACGACATACCAGGCGACCGCACCGGACCCGGCGCCCGCCGTCCACAGCGCCGTCGCGATGAGCGGCGCGAGCCCGCCGCCGAGAATCACGGAGATCTGAACGATCAGCGAGGTCCCCGAGTACCGCACCGCGGCGGGGAACAGGTCGGCGATGATGATGCCGCCCACGCTGTGGCTGATCGGCAGGACCACGCCCATCCCGAGCAGCGCGAGGAAGACCACGACCCGATCGCCGGTGTTCAGCAGCGGGAAGTAGACCGCGCACCACGCGAGCAGCGCCGCGGTGCCCGCGAGGAAGACCCGCGCGGTGCCGATCCGATCGCCGAGCGCGCCCCACAGCGGCATGGTGGCGCACCAGACGACCGCGGCCACGATGACGCCCGCCAGCAGGAAGTCCCTGCTGAATCCCAGCGTCTTGGTGCCGTAGGTGAGCGTGAAGACCATGAAGATGTACACCACGGCCGAGGTCGCCACCGCCGCCAACAGGATCAGCGTCAGGCGCGGCAAGCCGACGCGCAGCGCGTCGCGCAGCGGAAACGCCGACACCTCGCCGCGCCGCACCAGCCCCGCGTACTCCTCGGACTCGGTGACCCGCAGCCGCACCACCAGCCCGACCACCACGAGCAGCACGCTCAGCAGGAACGGAATCCGCCAGCCCCAGGACAGGAACGCCGCCTCCGGCAGCAGCGCGCTCGTGCCGAGGAACATCGCGTTGGCCAGGATCAGCCCTGCGGGCGTTCCCATCTGCGGGAAGCTCGCGTACCTGTTGAGCCGCCCCGGCGGCGCGTGCTCGATGGACAGCACGGTCGCGCCCGCGCCCTCGCCGCCAAGACCGACGCCCTGCGCCAGCCGCAGCACGACCAGCAGCACGGGCGCCCAGAAACCGATGCTCGCGTAGGTGGGCAGCAGGCCGATCAGTGTCGAGCTCACGCCCATCAGGATCAGCGACACCACCAGCGTGGTGCGCCGCCCGAACCGGTCGCCGAAGTGCCCGAACAGCAGTCCGCCGATCGGACGCGCGCCGAAACCGACGGCGAATGTGCTGAACGCCGCGAGGGTGCCCGCGGCCGGGCTCAGCGAGGGAAAGAACTGCTTGCCGAAGATCAGCGCCGACGCCGTGCCGTACAGCATGAAGTCGTACCACTCGAGCGTGGTTCCGACCAGGGTCGCCGCGGCGACCCGGCGCGGTGCGGACACGGCGGTGGAGCGGGGTGGAACAGAGGTCACTGCGATCCGTTTCAGCCGACGGGCGCGGGGGCGCCCGGCATGTCGTCGAGGGTGAGTCCGCCCTCGATGGTGGTGGGCACCCGGCGGCGGTTGGGGGAGCCGAGTGCGGTGGTCAGGTCGCTGCCGTCGTGTTCGGCGAGCAGGTCGCCGCTGTCCCACACCAGCAGCGTCGCGCTCACCGTGCTCTCGGCGGTGGAATGCGCCAGGTCGTAGTGCGCGCAGCCCGGCACGTGCGGATAGGTGATCCACAGGTCGTAGCCGGTCATGAACAGGTCGAGGTCGAATTGCACACTCAGGCCCAGCAATTCGCTGCGGCCGTTGTCGTCGACGCCCGCGAACGCCTCGTCCAGCGCGAGCAGGCGCGGCGCCTGCGGATCGGCGGAGTCGAGCATGACGTGCGCCGCCGCGAACAACGGCAGGTGCAGCGACACCGACTGCTCGCCGCCGGACAGCGCGCTGTGCCTGGCGACGGTGAGCTTGTCCTCGCTGCCGTCGCCGGAGATCAGCGTGAACGAGAACACCCGCCACATGCGGTAATCCAGGGTGGCGGCGAGGATCTCGGGGTAGGAGCGTTCCGGGTGCGCGGCGCGGGCGGCGCGGATCTCGGCGGCGAAGTGCGCGCGGATCGCTGCGAGATCGTCGGAGCTCAGGGTGGTGGCGTCGCGATCGAGCAGCTTGCACATCGCCCGCGCGGCGTCGGAGAGATTGTCGGCGAGCACCCAGTGCACGCCGATGGTGTTGCCCGAGGACATCCGCCGCTGCTTCATCTCCGCGCCCATCTTGGCGATGAGTTCGCGTGCGTCGCTGGTGCGCTCGTGGATCTGCTGGGCGAGCCCGGTGAGCAGCGCGTCCTCCAGTATGCGGCGCTCGGCGTCGGTGAGCAGCAATTCCTGGTCGTGGCGCGCCTGGTCGATGCGTCCGGCGAAGTCGGCGAGCGCGGCGACGCCGTGCTCGTCCTGCACCTGCACCACGGTCAGCCCGTCGGCCGCGTCCCACTGCAAGCGGTAGTCGCGGCCGGAGGCGGCCAGCGCGGCGTCGAACTCCTGCAGCGCCGAGGTCACCGCGCTGCGGGTGGACTTGCGCGCCGCCTCGCCCGCGCGCACCGACGCGGTGGCCGCGGCGAGGCTTTCGAAGAGCTCGGCCACCTCGTCGGGCAGCACCTGCGGTTCGTGTTCCGGACCCGCCTGGGTGATGCGATAGAGCAGCTGTTCGGGCGTCGACCACGCCGCGTCGCTGCTCGGCCAGCGGCAGTCGGGCGCGGCGCCCAGCAGCGACAGCAGATCCGGCTGGGCATAGGGGGCAAGGCTTTTCACCTCGGCGAGCACCTCGGTGAGCGCGGTGCCCAGCGACTCGTGCGCGGTCCGGTAGGCGGCCTCCGCGTCGCCGACCGCCTCGATGGCCGCGTTGGCGGCCTTGCGCGCGGACTTCTGTTCGGCCCTCGTCGCCTCGATGCGCTGCCTGGCCTGGTCGAGTTCGCGGTCGATGTCGGCCGCGCCCGCGCCGAGCGCCTCGCGCAGCGTCTCCAGTTTGCGCAGCTGCTCCTGATAGCCGGTCTGGGCGGCCTCGGCCTCTTCGGCGAAGGCCTCGGCGAGGTCGCGCGCCTCGTCGTATCGGTCGGCGCCCTCGCGTTCGCGTTCGCGCTCCCGCTCGTGGTCGGCGCGCAGGCGGAGCAGTCCGGTGCCGGTGTTCTCGAAATGCCGGATGGCGGCGGCGAGCGCGTCGAGTTCGCGCGGTTCGCGGGGCGCGCGGTGCGCGACGGCGGCGGCCCGCAGCTTCTTCTCGATGGCCGCGACCTCGGTGACCGCTTGGTCCAAATCCTTCTCGGCCTGAGCCGCGGCCTCCGAGCGGGAACGCATGACGCCCGCGCTCTCCGACACCGCCCGCAGCGCGGCGGTGACCGCGGCGGGGCGCGGAAGCGCCTTGGCGGCCGCGGTGATTCGGGCCAGTTCCGCGGCCGCGGCTTCCGCTTCCTCGCGTGCGACGCGCTGCGCCTCGACGGCCGCGTCCAGCGCGTGGGCCAACTCGGCGAGCCGGAGTTCGCGGCGGCGCGCACGCGCCGTCGCGCCGATGAACTCGGCGTCGGGCTTGTGGTGCCTGCCCACCTGCACGCCCTGCCGGAACCCACCCGCAGCGCTGAGCGCCACGCCCGCGGCGGCACCGAGGTCGTCGAGCAGGGCGACCGAGGCGAGCACGTCGGCGACGACCCGCCGCGGCACGGTCAGGCCGTCGGCGTCGTCCTCCACCACGAGCACGTCCGCCAGCGTGCGTCCGGCGGGTCGCCCCTGCGGGGGCAGCGGGACGAGGAACTGATCGCTGCGATAGTCCTCGGGCAGTTCCTCCTCGGGGCACACCCAGGCGTCCAGCAGACCGGCGGCGTGCAGCGCGGCCTCGATACCGGCGGCGGTCTCGGGCGGCACGTCGTCGGCGAAGCGGACCAGCCGCCACAGCGGAGCGCCGGGACGACCCGCCCGGTCGTCGGTGCGCGCCATGGGGTTTCGCGGCGCGTCGTCGCGCTGCGCGCCGACCCGGTCGCGCTCGGCGGTGAGCTCGGCGATCTGTTCGGTCGCCGCCGCGGCCCGCGCCTTGGCCGCCACCCGGCGGTCGCGCAACTCGTCGAGCAGCGGTTCGGCGCGTTCGGCAAGCACCTCCGCCACGCCGGCCGCGTCGTCGGAGCCGACCTTCGCCAGCGCCGCGTCGAGGGCGTCGAACAGACCGCCGCCGAGCGGGAGGTAGCACTCCCGGTGCGCGTCCCACCAGGCGCGCAGTGCCGCGGCGGCTTCGGTGCGGGCCAAGGTCACCGCGGCCTCGGCGTGCGCCACCTCGGCGGCGGCCGCCTCGCGCGCCTGGATCGCGCGCTCGGCCAGTCGTTCCGCCCTTGTCCGCTCGGCGGCCGCGGAATCCATGAGCACCAACGCTTTACGCACCGCGCGCACGTCGGCGTCGCGCTCCTCGGCGCGCGCCCGCACGGTCGCGGTGAGCTGATCGCCGCGCGCGTCGTCCGACAGCGCGGTCCACGCGATGCCCGCCTCCTCGGCGGCGGCGCGTAGCTCGTCCTCGCCACGGGACAGCGCGGCGGCGGCCCGCTCTACCGCGGCGCGCGCCCGCTCGGCCTCCTCGGCTCGCTGGTCCAGGGTCTGGCGCGCCTTGAGCGCCTTGTCGCGGTGCACCGCCGCCGACGTCTCCAGCCTGCGCACCGCGTCGGCGAGGTCGTCGAGCTGCTGTTTGCCCTCGTAGGCGCTGGAGCGTTGCAGGGTCTCGCGATCGGTGAGGGCCTGCTCGTAGGCGCGGTCGGCGTCGTCGGCGCGGGCCTCCGCGGCGGTGCGCTCGGCTTCGCGGCGCTCGCGCAGCGCGGTCGCGGCGAACAGGGCGGTGCTGGCGTGGGTGACCGCGTCCAGCCGCGCGCGCACCTGATCGACATCGGTCTTCGCCTGTACCGCGAGGTATTTCCGGTACACGCCGACGAACGCGCGGGTGGCGGTGTCGGCGTGCACCAAGCCCTCGAGCGTGCGGCCGACCTCCTCCATATCGCTGAAAGAACGCGCCGCGTCCAGGATCAGCTGTTCGTCCAGCGGCCGCAAACCGTCGGTGAGCGCCTGGGACAGCCCACGCGGGTCCAGGTTCTTGGCCAGCTGCGGACGGCGCAGCGTCAGAATGAGATTGATGAGCTGGTCGTAGCGCTGCTGGCCGAGCCCGAACATGCGGGCGTCGATGGCGGCCCGGTATTCGACCGGCCGGTCCACGATGGAGTCGGTGCCGATCTGTTCGGCCAGCTGCTTGCGGGTGAACGGACGGTCGTCGGGCCCGATGAGCGAGAAGTCGACGCCCACCCGGCCGTCGGCGACGAAATACCAGCGTGTGACCTTGTCCGAGGAGCGGGTGGCCCGCATGCCGATGCCGACGGTGACCACCTCGGGGTCGTCCCACTTGCCGCGCGCGAACTCCATCCAGACATAGGAGTAGGCCGATTCCTGCTTGCGGTACAGCAGATTCGACTTCATCGTGCGCTCTTCGCCCGCGAACGGGTTGAGCCTGCGCGGCTCGATGCGCCCGTCGAGCACGAAGGGGAACAGCACCTCGAGCGCCTTGGTCTTGCCCGAACCGTTGGGTCCGCGCAGCACCAGCCTGCCGTCGGCGAAGCAGAACTCCTGATCCCGGTAGTCCCACAGATTGACGATTCCGGCGCGGGTCGGGATGAAACGCACTCCGCCGTGAATGACCGACATGATCAGATCCCTTCCGTACCGGTGCTCGAGGCCCCGACCGTGTCGGCGGCGGTGACGAACAGTTCCGCGGCCCGCTTCGTGCGCACGGTGACCACCGCCCCGCGATAGCGGGCCAGCGCGGGCAGCACGAGCAGCCCGTCCTCGACCACCTGGATCAGGCGCAGCCGCGCCAGCAGCGCGGTGACCTGCGCGGTGAGCCCTGGCACGTCGGCCTGCCATTGCGCGGCGAAGGTGACGCCGTAGCGGTCGGTGAGCGCGCGCACAGTGTCGCGCACCCAGTCGGCCGCGACGAACGGGTAGGTCGCCTCGGGTTCGTCCACCGTCGAATCCGCCTCGCCCGCTTCGGTGTCGAACGGAAAGTCGGCCATCGGGGCGAACAGCGTGGATTCGGGGATGGCGTCGTCCAGCTCGTCGGCCAGCGTCTCGCCCGGCTCGGCCCGGCGCGGGCGGTGGGGGAGCGGGTGGTCGATGTCGAGGACCACGTCCGCGATCTCGCCGACCAGCAGCAGCGCCACTTGGGCGAGCGTGCCGGTGCCCGGGAAGCGGACATCGGACAGCCGCCCGGAGGTGTCGATGAGGGCGACGCCCTCGGCACGGCGTTCGGCGCGCAGACCGGTGAACAACTCGACGTCGGCGACGGTGCGCTCCTGCGCTAGCACCGGGCGTTCCTCGGGGGCCAGATCCGCGGCGTACACCACCGGCCGCTCCACCAGCGCCCGGCGCACCCGGCGGGCGAGTTCGCCGGACTGCGCGGCGGGCTGACCCGCTGTGACGGCGGGATCCTCGGCGAGCAGGCCGCGGACGCTGTGCAGATGCTGGAGCGCCCGCGGCGGGCGGAACAGCGCGAACACCACCGGCCGGTCTATGTCGTAGAGCGCCTCGCCCGCCTCGGGATCGGCCGCCCAGCCGCCCGCGTCACCGTCGGCGAGGGCGAGCGCGCCGCGCGCGGCCAGCCAGCCGACCGCGTCCACGAAGGCGTCGCGATCCGCCGCGCGATCCGGCGCGAGCTCGAGCCCCTCGATCCGCGCCGTGTACGCCGCGACCTGATCGGCCAGTTCGGAGAGCGTGATCTGATCGCCCGCGCGGCCTAGCGCCGCCAGCGCCAGCGCGAGATAGGCGTAGCGGCGGCGGTCGAAGACGCGGTCGTTCACCGTGCGCGCGGGTTTGCCGCCGTCCAGCCGGTCGATCACCGGGTAGACGCGCGCGGTGGTCTCGGTGACCTCGAGCCGGTAGCCGAAGAGTTCGGCGAGGTCTTCGCGCAGTTCGGTGGCCCACCGGCGGATCAGCGGGAGCGCGATCCGATCGGGATAGGTGCGGGTCACCAGGTGGTTGGCCAGGATCACCCGCGCGGCGCGCTGATAGTTGTCCAGCGCGAGCGCGTCGATGCGGCGCGCGTGAATCATGCCGCGCCCCCTGTGGTTCCGGTGTCGGAGGCGACAGTGTCCTTCCCGCGTCCGCGCTCCGGATGCCCGCCGCGGGACTTCGTCGCGCGGACGTCGAGCTTGCGGTTGTTCAGGTGCAGCAGTCCGCGCGAGGTCCGCACCACGGTCGGTTCCGGGTGTTCGGAGACAGTGAGCGTCACGCCGCTGTCCGAGCCGGTGGTTCCCGCGACCCGGCCGCTGACCGGCACCCAGGCGGTCGAGGCGGCGTCGAGCAGCCGCAGCAGGACCTCGGTCTCACGTTCGTCGAGCACCCGTTCGTGAACGTCGGCGGCCGCCAACGACTGCGCCGCCTCCGCCCTGGCCCGCTGCGCGGCCAGCTGGGCCTCGCGCAAACGGCGAATCCCCGCGTCGTTGCGCTGGATTCGGCCCGGCGCGCCCGCCGAGGGCGGCCGTCCGGTCTCGGCCAGCGTGCGCGAGATCTCCAGCGGCGGCGCCTCCCACCAGGACCGCGTCGCGGGCACGATGTCGGCGTCGGGATGCTCCATGGCCAGGTGGCGCGGCCTGCCGAGCCCGAACACCGCGTCGAAGAGCGCGTGCGCGCTGTCCGCGGTCGGCGCCGCGGTGAACCAGCCCGCCAGGTGCCGCAGCGCCGATTCCCGGCTCACCCCGCCGCGCCGCGTCTCGGTGACTCGTCGCAGCAGCGACAGCACGGCCGCGATCGCGCTCATGGTGGCCTCGCGCAGCCGGTCCGCCTCGGTGGACTCGCCGTCGCCGCCCGAGGTGACGAACCAGGTGCGCAGACCATGCCAGCGGGCGCGCCAGTCCGCCTCGCGTTCCGCGGCGCTCAGCAGCACCCGCTCGTCGCAACTCGCGGCGCGCGCGATGAGCTCGTCGACGCCGGTCTCCTCGATCTCGCCGATGGCGGCGGCCAGGCGCGGCACGAAACGCGCCAGATCCATGCTGAACTCGCGCATGTGCGCGAGCAGCGCGTCCTTGTGCGCGAGAAACGATTCGGGGGTGATCTCGGTGGTGCGCACCAGATCGCCGAGCGACAGGTAGAAATGCGCGGCGCGCGCGGCCATGTCGGACAGCGCCGCGTCCAGCCTGCGCAGGATGCGGTAGACGCGCTCGGCGTCGCCCGCCCGATTCGCCTCGGCGAGGGTGTGCAGGTCGGCGAGCAGTTCGGGCAGCACGAGCCGGGACAGCGACGCCTCGTCCAGCCGCGCCTCCAGCACGCCCGCCACCGCGCGATAGGCCTGGAACCCGGCCTGGGAGAACTGATAGACGTAGTGCCGGTTGCGGTATTCGGCCAGCGTCGCGGCCCTGGTGCCGTCGTAGCTGCGCTCCAGCACGCCCCACTGGTGCAGCTGGTCGAGCAGCGGTCCGATCTCCGCGGCGCTCAGCGGCGCGGCGTCGGCGCGCCGGAAGAGGCCGGGCTGCGCCTCGGCAGTGCCGATTTCGTCCGTGTCCTGCGACGGTCCGCTTTCCGCGACCCGCGCCCGTCCACCGTTGCGGCGAATCCAGTCCGCCACGTCGTCGGCGTGCAGCAGCACCACATACGCGGCGCGCGCACTGTCGAATGCCCGCAACACCCAGAGGTATTCGGCCCGCTTCTCCGCGGTCGCGAAGGAGAACAGTCGCAGCCGCTCGTCCCACAGCAGGGCCGAGCCGGGCTGGTCACCCGGTACGGCCGAGCCCCGCGGATCACCGAGCACGGCCGAGCCGGGCTGGTCACCCAGCGTGGCTGGGCCGGGCTGGTCGCCGAAGGGCGGGCCGTCGTCGGAGTCGGTCACCGGCAACAGGGTAGTAGCGGGCCGGTCGCCGCCGCCAAGACCGACCCCCGTTCGGCGTGGCTGTGTCCGCCGCGCCGTCGTTCGCCCGCCGTCCGCCGCGCCCCGTTCACTCGACGGACAGCGCGCGCAGTTGCTCGAGATAACAGCGTGTGCGCGGATCGCCGGGATAGCGTTCGATGATCTCGCGCGCCACCTCGCCGGCTATCCACATCAGCGAGGGCAGCGAGCGGCGTTTGCCCGCGAAGGCGCGCATGCCCTCGGCCACGGCGAGTTCGAGGTCCCGATTGCGCACGGCGACGACGGCCAGCGTCAGGTGCGCCTCGGAGACGCGCATCGGATTGCGGATGGTGCCGTCGGCGCGGGTGGAGTTCCGGATGACCTCGCGGGCAAAGGCTTCCGCGAGCCGATCCTCGCCCGCCACGCGGCAGCAGTCCATCGCGTAGAAGTCGAACTTCTGCGGATCCACCACGAAGTGGTTGTCCAGGTTCGCCGGATGGTCGAGTCGCTCCAGGATCGCCCGGCCGATGCCGAGCGCCCGTTCCACCTCGCCGCGGTCGCCGAGCCGGGCCCACGCCTTGGCGCGTTGCGCGGCGAGTTGCACGCCGACGCCGAACTCGCGACTGTCCTCCAACGCGCCGTCCACCGCTTCCACCGCGCCACGGTAGTTACCTTGGGTGAGCGCGAACCAGGCCGCCATTTCCGCTGCCCAGCCGGTGATCTCGCGATGCCCGGCCTCGTTGCCGAGCGACCACGCCGCGCGCCGGGTCGCCTCCGCCGAAGTGCGGCGGCCGAGGTCGTAGTCCACGCAGCCGACCAGCAGTGCGACCCAGCCCGCGAGCACCAGGATCTCCCGGTGCTGGGCCAGCGTCAGCCGCCCGTCCAGCAGCGAGGTGATACGGCGCAGCCAGGCCGTGCCCTCGGCGTGCAGTTCGTGCGGATCGGCGTAGGGATACTCGCAGCACAGGCGCTCGGCGGTGATCCGAACGGCGTCCAGGGTCGAGGCGGAGACATCGGACATGCGCAGCCTGCCGATGAACTCCAGCGTGTCCATGCCGGTGGCCGAAAGCAATTCGTCGTCCCGGTTCGGCCTGGCCTTGGGAAAGAATGCCGCGGTGACGGTGTCGAAAGCGGCGGCGATGATGGGCGCGTAGAAATCGTCGGGCCGCGACTCGCCCGACTCCCAACGCCGCCAATTGCGTAGCAGCGTGCTGTCGGTCGGCAGATTGTGCGAAGACTTCGCACGCATCACGCGGACTGCGTCGGCCTGTGACCACCCCCTCGCATCGCGCTCGGAACGCATCCGGACTGCCCAGACGGGTCGATCGTCTCCAGCGGCCACGGTTGTAGTATCGCACCAGTTAACGCGCGGTGGCCCGGATAGGGCATCTAGATGTCAGTGGGTTGACACCTGCATTCGCAGTTTTGCGTCAGCGATCCTGGAGAAGGAGCGGTCGGATTGCCCGATTCGCAAATGTAAGAACAGATGCAAGGCCAAGACCGCCCCACCGGCAGTACCCTGCACGGGAAGATCCAAACGAGAGAACAGCGGCCCAATCCAACGGAGGTTCGGGTGGAAGCGTTGATCTATGGATACTTGCGTGACGATCTGGCCGACGGCCACAGCGAAGAGCTCGAGCGGGCGATGAGCACGCTCGCCCAAGCCGAAGGGCTTTGCTTCGCCGCAACATTCCATGAATCGACAGCGGGTGACGGCACGGCGTTCGCCGAGCTGACGCAGGAACTCAAGCGCGCCGACGCACACCACGTGGTGGTGCCGTCACTCGATCACTTTGCCGGCCAGACGATTCCGCGCGACATTCTGATCGCGAAGCTGGCCCAGGACGCGGCGGCCCAGGTCTGGACCGTCGAGGAGGTGCGGGCGACGAGCGTCGCGGCCCCGCCACCGACCGTCTCATGAGCAACCCGGATCCGAAGGATGCGAGCAACACCTGACGGTGTTGCTCGCACGGGGGACAGAATCGTCGTATCGCTCGCTCGGCGGAAGAGCCGATGTCGTGCTCACACGGGGATCCAGCCGCCTTCGCGCGTGCGGGAATACGGGCGAGCCGGCCGATCACAACCCGAAACTACCGGGACCCCTTCTGCGCAAGTACTTTTCGAACTCCGCCGCGATCGCGTCGCCATCGATCTTGGCCATCGCGTCGTTCAGATCGACGGCCGCGTCACCACGCTCCTCCAGCGAGCGCACGTACTCGGTGATCTCCTCGTCGCCCACCGTCATCTCGTTGACCGCGGCCTCCCACTCCTCGGCCTGCTTGGGCAACTCGCCGAGCGGCACCTCGATGTCGAGCACGTCCTCGACCCGGTGCAGCAACGCGATCGTCGCCTTCGGATTCGGCGGCTGCGACACGTAGTGCGGCACCGCCGCCCAGAACGACACGGCGGGCACCCCGGCCTTGACGCACTGATCCTGCAGGACGCCGGTGATGCCGGTCGGGCCCTCGTAACGGGTCTGCTCCAAGCTGAAACGCTCGGCCGCTTCCTTGCTGTACGCGGAACCGGTGACCGGGACGGGCCTGGTGTGCGGAGTGTC
This sequence comes from Nocardia bhagyanarayanae, assembly GCF_006716565.1. Lineage (NCBI taxonomy): Bacteria > Bacillati > Actinomycetota > Actinomycetes > Mycobacteriales > Nocardiaceae > Nocardia > Nocardia bhagyanarayanae. The sequence continues at coordinate 4,461,752 of NZ_VFPG01000001.1, forward strand.
GGCGAGCAGCGCGCCCAGGATCACCACGGTCTGCACGCCCAGCTGCTCGATGAACTCGAGCAGATCCGCGCAGAAGCTGCGCCACCGCATGTTCGGCTCGATCCCGCGCAGCAACACCACATCCCGGTCGCTGCCCGGCGGGGAACACACCGAAAGCATGGTGGCGGGCCACTGGATCTCCCTGGTCACGCCGTCGACCTGACGCACCGTCGGCCGATTCACCTGATAGTCGTAGTAGTCCTCGGAATCGAGTTCGGCCAGCGGCTCGGCGTCCCAGATCAGTTCCAGATGCTCCACGGCGCCGCTCGCCGCGTCACCGGCGTCGTTCCAGCCCTCGAAGGCGGCAACCAGCACCGGATCCCGCAACGTCGGCAGTTCCGAATCGGAAGTTTCACTGGGGTTCACCCGGTCAGCCTACGGTGTGCGCTCGCCCGGTGCTGTGTCTATCGGCGCGCTGGCGCGCGCGTGTTCCCGGCCCCCTGGTGTCTCGCGTCCGAGACCGCGAGTCTCCCGACTGCGTCGCATGCGCCTCGCGGTCTCGGACGCGAGACGGGCCGGGAACGGGCTCGTAAGACTCGCCCCCGGGGTGGCTGGAGAGGTGGGAGATGGTGCGTCGGGTCGTGTTGTGCGCCGGTTCGTAGTGGCGGACGCCCCGATGCGGCAAGCGCTCGCGGACGGTCCTCGGTCGGGTGTGGCGCCGCTCACGCTCACCGAGGAGATCCGCAGGCTGTTCGTTACCGGTCGTACCCGGCCTTTACGCTTGTACCCATGTCTGTGTCCAATTCCGCCGGGTTCGATACCACGCTTCTCGACACGCTCAGCCGGCGTGTCGTCATCGGTGACGGCGCGATGGGCACGATGTTGCAGGCGGCGGATCTGACCCTGGACGATTTCCGTGGGCTCGAAGGCTGCAACGAGATCCTCAACGAGACCCGGCCCGACGTGCTGCGCGACATCCATCGCGCGTACTTCGAGGCGGGCGCGGACGCGGTCGAGACCAACACCTTCGGTTGCAACCTGCCGAACCTGGCCGACTACGACATCGCCGACCGGATTCGCGATCTGTCCGAGCGCGGTACCCGGCTGGCGCGCGAGGTGGCCGACGAGATGGGCCCGAGCGAGGACGGCACGCCGCGGTACGTGCTGGGTTCGATGGGTCCTGGCACGAAGTTGCCGACGCTGGGGCACGCGCCGTACACGGTGCTGCGCGACGCCTACGTCGAGGCGGCGCTGGGCATGCTGGAGGGCGGCGCGGACGCGATCCTGATCGAGACCTGCCAGGACCTGTTGCAGGTGAAGGCGGCGGTGACGGGCAGCAAGCGGGCGATGGAGCGCGCGGGCCGCCGGATCCCGATCATCACCCACGTGACGGTGGAGACGACCGGCACCATGCTGGTCGGCAGCGAGATCGGCGCGGCGTTGACCGCGCTCGAGCCACTGGGCATCGACATGATCGGGCTGAACTGCGCGACCGGCCCCGACGAGATGAGCGAGCACCTGCGGCACCTGTCGCGGCACGCGAAGGTGCCGGTATCGGTGATGCCCAACGCGGGTCTGCCGGTGCTCGGCGCCAAGGGCGCCGAGTATCCGTTGACGCCGGAGGAGCTGGCCGTTTCCATGCGCCAGTTCGTCAGTGAGTTCGGCCTGGCTCTGGTCGGCGGGTGCTGCGGCACCACGCCCGAGCACATCCGTCAGGTGCGCGAGGCGGTGCGCGAGGTCGAGCCGACGCTGGCGCCGATCGCGCAGCGCCGCTCGCCGGTGCACGAGCCGAGCGTGTCGAGCATGTACACCGCGGTGCCGTTCGAACAGGACGCCTCGGTGATGATGATCGGTGAGCGCACGAATGCCAACGGCTCCAAGGCTTTCCGTGAGGCGATGCTGGCCGAGGATTGGCAGAAGTGCCTCGACATCGCCAAGGACCAGACCCGTGACGGCGCGCACATGCTGGATCTGTGCGTCGACTATGTCGGCCGCGACGGCAGCAAGGACATGGAGGCGCTGGCTTCGCGACTGGCGACCGCGTCGACCCTGCCGATCATGCTCGACTCCACCGAAACGCCGGTGCTGCAAGCGGGGCTCGAGCACCTGGGCGGCCGGTGCGCGGTCAACTCGGTGAACTACGAGGACGGTGACGGACCGGAGTCCCGCTTCCAGCAGACCATGCGGTTGGTCGCCGAGCACGGCGCCGCGGTGGTCGCGCTGACCATCGATGAAGAGGGTCAAGCTCGCACCGCCGAGAAGAAGGTCGAGATCGCCGAGCGCCTGATCGCCGACATCACCGGCAACTGGGGTCTGGCCGAGTCCGACATCATCATCGACACCCTGACCTTCACCCTGGGCACCGGCCAGGAGGAGTCGCGCCGCGACGGCCTGGAGACCATCGAGGCGATCCGTGAACTCAAGCGCCGCCACCCGGAGGTGCAGACGACCCTGGGTCTGTCGAACATCTCCTTCGGTTTGAACCCGGCCGCGCGGCAGGTGCTGAACTCGGTGTTCATGCACGAGTGCGTCCAGGCGGGTCTGGATTCGGCGATCGTGCACGCCTCCAAGATCCTGCCGATGAGCCGGATCCCGGACGAGCAGCGCGAGACCGCGCTCGACCTGGTCTACGACCGGCGCACCGAGGACTACGACCCGCTGCAGAAGTTGATGGCGCTGTTCGAGGGCGTCTCCGCGTCGTCGTCGAAGGCTTCGCGCGCCGAGGAACTGGCGGCTTTGCCGCTGTTCGAGCGGCTCGAGCGGCGCATCGTCGACGGCGAGAAGGCCGGGATGGAGGCCGACCTCGACGCGGCGATGACCGAGGTGCCGCCGCTGCAGATCATCAACGAGACGCTGCTCGCGGGCATGAAGACCGTCGGTGAGCTGTTCGGTTCGGGGCAGATGCAGCTGCCGTTCGTACTGCAGTCCGCCGAGGTGATGAAGGCCGCGGTCGCCTACCTGGAGCCGCACATGGAGGCCACCGACGACTCGGGCAAGGGCCGCATCGTGCTGGCCACCGTCAAGGGCGATGTGCACGACATCGGCAAGAACCTGGTCGACATCATCCTGTCCAACAACGGCTACGAGGTGGTCAATCTCGGTATCAAGCAGCCGATCGCGACCATCCTCGACGCCGCGGTGGACAAGAAGGCCGACGTCATCGGCATGTCCGGGCTGCTGGTGAAGTCGACCGTGGTGATGAAGGAGAACCTCGAGGAGCTCAACGCCCGCGGTGTGGCCGATCAGTTCCCGGTGCTGCTGGGCGGGGCCGCGCTGACCCGCGCCTATGTCGAGAACGACCTGACCGAGGTCTACGAGGGCGACGTGCACTACGCCCGCGACGCGTTCGAGGGTCTGCGGTTGATGGACGACATCATGACCCGCAAGCGCGGCGGCGGTCCGGACCCCGACAGCCCCGAGGCCGTGGCCGAGCGAGAGAAGGCCGCCGAACGCAAGGCCCGCCACGAACGGTCCAAGCGCATCGCCGCCCAGCGCAAGGCCGCCGAGACCCCCGTGGTGGTGCCCGAGCGTTCGGACGTCGCCGCCGACCTGCCGGTGCCGGTGCCGCCGTTCTGGGGCACGCGGGTGATCAAAGGCCTGTCGCTGCACGATTACTCGGGCCTGCTCGACGAGCGGGCGCTGTTCCTGGGCCAGTGGGGTCTGCGCGGCCAGCGCGGCGGTGATGGACCCTCCTACGAGGAACTGGTGGAGACCGAAGGCCGCCCCCGGCTGCGGGCCTGGCTGGATCGGCTGTCCACCGAGGGCGTGCTGCAGCACGCGGCGGTGGTCTACGGCTACTTCCCGGCGGTGTCGGAAGGCGACGAGGTCGTGGTGCTGACCGAACCCGATCCCGCCGCGCCGGAACGGTACCGATTCCGTTTCCCGCGCCAGCAGCGCGACCGGTTCCTGTGCATCGCCGACTTCCTGCGCTCGCGCGAACAGGCCGAAGCCACCGGTCAGGTCGACGTGCTGCCGTTCCAGTTGGTGACCATGGGCCAGCCCATCGCCGATTTCGCCAACGAACTCTTCGCCGCCGACAACTACCGCGACTACCTCGAGGTGCACGGCATCGGCGTCCAGCTCACCGAGGCGCTCGCCGAGTACTGGCACCGCCGAATCCGCGAAGAGCTCGTGCTGGAAGGGCACTCGGTAGCCGAATCCGACCCCGACGACGTGCAGGACTACTTCAAGCTCGGCTACCGCGGCGCGCGCTACTCCTTCGGCTACGGCGCCTGCCCCGACCTCGAAGACCGCGCCAAGCTCGTCGACCTGCTCGAGGCCGATCGCATCGGTGTCGTGCTCTCCGAGGAGCTCCAGCTGCATCCCGAACAGTCCACCGACGCCTTCGTCCTGCTGCACCCCGAGGCGAAGTACTTCAACGCCTGATTCGTCCGGCGAGGACGGCCGCGCCGCGCACCGCGGCGCCGCCGTTTCCGTTGCGCGCGGCGCTGCCGGAACCCGGGCGATGTGATGGTGCTCACCGGGGTCGTGGGGGAGTGCTCGTCGGCGGGCTCGGCACCTTTTTCCTGCCACTGACCTGCGGATAAGCGCGGAGCAATCGGTCGCCTGACAGTCGTGGCGCAAATATCCGGTACCGGCGGGTACGCTCTAAGGTTCGAGGCCACCCCGGTATTCGACCGTCCGGTCCGCGGCAGCGGGTCGACGCGGCTGGAGTCTGTCGGGTGGGTATGCCATTGTCGAATAGTTGCAACTGCATCCGGAGCAGTCGGCGGATGCCGTTCGTCTCGCTGCTGACGGGTGCAAAGCACTTCGGCGCGTAGGGATTTCGCCGGAAACCCGCTGGGCGCGCCGGAGTGCTCGACGGCTCGGCGCACAGCAGGAGGGGCACGACCACATGACGGCGGACCGGTTGATCGCTGGACGGTATCGGCTGACGGATCCGATCGGCACCGGCGCGATGGGTGTGGTGTGGCGGGCGACCGACGTGCGACTGCGCCGCACCGTCGCGGTGAAACAGCTGCTGCTCGGTCCCGGGCTCACCCGGGAGCAGGCGCTGGAGTCGAAGCTGCGCGCGATGCGCGAGGGACGGATCGCGGCGCGGTTGCACCATCCGAACGCGATCACCGTCTTCGACGTCGCCGAAGAGGACGGTCAGCCGTGGCTCGTCATGGAGTACATGAACGCGCCCAGCCTGGCCACCAGGCTGTCCGGGCATCGCACCCTGTCGCCGATCGAGGTGGCCAAGATCGGCGCGCAGGCCGCCGCCGCGCTGGCCGCCGCGCACGACGCGGGCATCATGCACCGCGACGTGAAACCGGCCAACCTGCTCGTCGCCGACGACGGCACCGTGAAGATCACCGACTTCGGCATCTCCCGCGCGGTCGGCGACGTGACCGTCACCGCGACCGGATTCCTCGCGGGCACCCCCGCCTATCTCGCGCCGGAGGTGGCGCGCGGCGAGAACCCGGAACCGGCGTCCGATGTGTTCGCGCTCGGTTCCACGCTGTACGCCGCGGTGGAGGGCGCGCCGCCGTTCGGTGAGGGCGACAACGCGCTGGCGGTGCTGCACGCCGTCGCGCGGGCCGACGTGCCCGAGCCGCGGCGCGCCGACGGGCTCGCGCCGGTGCTGATGCACCTGCTCGCCGCGAGCATCGACGCGCGCCCGAGCATGCGCGAGGCGAAGGAGGCGCTGGAAGCCGTTGCGGCGGGCCGGGTTCCGGCACTGGCGGCCGCACCGGTGGTGACCAAGGTGCTGCCGGCGCCCGGGGCCGACGCGACCGCCGTGCTCGCCACGTCCGCCGCCACCGCGAGTACCGGCAACGCCTCCGACGCCACCGAATTCGTGCCGAGCGCGGCGCTCGCCGCCGCGCCGTCGTCGGCGCCGCCCATCGGCCCGTCCGGCGGCGGCACGCTGCCCGGTGCGACCGCTGGCGGCGCCGGACCGAACAAACCGGCCCTCGCCTTGCTGGCCGCCGCCGTGGCCGTCGTGCTGGTCGTCGTGGTGGCGTTCGTGCTGTTTCCCGGCGGGGACGGAGGCGGATCGGACGACCCCACCGCGGCCCCGCAGCCGGGAACGAGCGAGGCGTTGCAGCCGCCGCAAGGCACGGGCGGGGATCAGACCGAGGAACCCCAGGCCCAAGTACCCACCGCCGCGCCGCAGAACACCGAGACCCCGACGGTCGCGCCCACCACGCCAACCGGTAGCGCAGCACCGTCGACCAGCCCGAGCAGCACCACGCGGCCGCCGACGACCACGATCACCACGACGCCGTTCGGGCCGCCGACGCCGGACCGGATCGCCCAGTTCATCCAGGGCTACTACGGCATGCTGCCCGGCAATGTGTCCGGCGCGTGGTCGCAGCTCTCGCCCGGCTACCAGGCACAGACCGGCGGCTACAACTCCTACGCCTCTTTCTGGTCCACCATCCGCTCGGTCCAGGTCAACGGCGTCACGCCGAGGGGCAACGACGGCGCCACGGTGTCCCTGACCTACGTGAAGACCAACGGCGCGGTGGATAGGGAGAACCGCTGGATCCAGGTCCGCCAGGACGGCGGCCGGATGGTCATCACCGGCTCCGGCGTATGAGCCGGGATCACGTGACAGCGCCGCTCGCCGCGGTGCTGTGGGACATGGACGGGACGCTGCTGGACTCGGAGAAACTCTGGGACATCGCGGTCCGCGAGCTGGCGGTGCGCCTCGGCAGCGCGATGACCGACGAGATCCGGCACGCGCTCATCGGCGCGTCCGGCCCGAACGCCCTGCGCATCCTGTTCAACGGCCTCGGACTCGATCCGACGCCGGAGGCGCTGCGCGACGCCGCGGGCTTCCTGGAGCGGCGCGTCACCGATCTGATGACCGGCCCCATTCCGTGGCGACCCGGCGCCAAGGACGCGCTCGGCCTGGTCCGCGACGCGGGCTTGGCCTCGGCGCTCGTCACCAACACCAAGCGCTCGCTGACCGAATACGGCCTGGACACCCTGGGCCGTGACTTCTTCGACGTCTCCGTCTGCGGCGACGAGGTGGCCGAGGGCAAACCCGAGCCCGACGTCTACCTGCGCGCCGCCGACCTGCTCGGCGTGCACCCGCGCGACTGCGTGGCGATCGAGGACTCGCCCACCGGCGCCCGTGCCGCCGCGGCCGCAGGCTGCGCGGTTCTCGTCGTCCCGTGCGAGATCCCGGTGCCGCGCGCCCCCGGCCTGGTCTTCCGCGACACACTGGTAGGCCTCACCCTCACCGATCTGGAACAGACGCTCCGCGCCTGACGTCCCGCACGCATCCACCGCGGTACGTCCGCCGCCATCGGCTGTCGGGCGCTGCCGCCGCGGGCAACAAACGCTCCGCGCCTGACGTTTCGTGCGCGTCCGCTGCCACCGTCGGCCGGGTGCCGCCGTCGTGGGCAAAGGAAGGCGATCCGGCTGCAGGCTTCGATCGTTGGCGTTCGTCGAATATCGTCGGGCGCAGTGGATCGTTCTGCGCGGCAGTGCGAGAGGTGCGGCGAGACCCTCATTTCGAGGTTGTCGCCGGGCACAAGACTGGTCGGTTCGATTGTGTGCTGAGCACCGGGAAATGCGCGGGAGTTACTGTGCCGCAACGCAAATGCGCGCAGATAGTAAGTGTGACGGTACTCACCGGCAACTTTTCCGAATCCCCGGGCGTGTCGTCGGGCGCTGCACCAAAATGACGCCATGGCTGCGACGGGTGTGTTGGACGAAATCGTCGACACCGCAAGGTATCCGCTCGAATCACCGGGCTCGGCGGGGTGGCGGACGGCGGTCGACGCGGCGCGGGCCGACCTGGCCGACAGCGGTTGCACGGTGCTGCGCGAGTTCATCCGTCCCGAGCTCGCCGAGACGCTGCGCGCGCAAGGCGAGGACATGGCGCCGCACGCGCACTACGAGGTGGAGCGCGTCAACGCCTACAACATTCCGCTGGATACCGAACTGCCCCAAGATCATCCGGGCCGCATCGTGCTGGAACGCGGCAACGCGTTCGTGCCGCGCGACCGTATCCCCGCCGACGCGCTGATCCACCGGCTCTACACCAGCGCCGCGTTCCAGCGCTTCGTCGCGGACTGCTTCGACCTGCCCGAGCTGCACGAGTACGCCGACCCGCTGGCCGGACTGTGCCTGAACGTGGTCGCCCCCGGTATGTCGCACCCGTGGCACTTCGACACCAACGAGTTCACCGTCAGCATGCTCACCCAGCTGCCCGAAGCGGGCGGGATCTTCGAATACTGCCCCGGCATTCGCTCGCCGCAGGCCGAGAACCTCCGCGACGTTCGTGATGTGCTGACCGGTTCCGGCGAACGCCTGGTCCGCAGGCTCGAGCTGCGCCCGGGCGACCTGCAACTGTTCCAGGGCCGCTTCTCGCTGCACCGCGTGTCGCCGGTTTCCGGTGGCAGGCAACGACATTCGGCGATCTTCGCCTATACCGACCGGCCAGGTGTCATCGGCACCGTGGAGCGGACCCGCCAGCTGTTCGGTCGCGTCCTGCCCGAACACGTCGCCGAGGACCGCCTGGTCCGCGGCGACCGACTACTCGACTGAGCTCAGCTCGACCCGAGAGGAACGAACACGTGCCAGTACCCTTAGACACGACCGGGAAAGCCTCCTTCGACGACATCTACGACCGTCCCGATCCTCGCGAGTACTACGCACGGATGTCCGAGCTGGACTACCGCATACCCGAACTGGCGAAGCCGTTCTTCGAGCAGCAGATCCGGGAGTATCGCGCCTCGGCCCGCGTCGCGACGCCGACCGTGCTGGACATCGGCTGCTCCTACGGCGTGAACGCGGCGCTGCTGCGCTTCGACACCGGCGTCACCGAGCTCGCCGAGCACTACCGCGAGGCCGCCGACGCCGACCGCGACGGCCTCATCGCCCGCGATCTCGCCCGCCTCGCCGAACGCGATCACCACCCCGACGTGCGCTTCGTCGGCATCGACGCGGCCCGCCCCGCGCTCGACTACGCGCGGGCCGCGGGCTTGCTGCACGACACCGTGCACGCCGACCTCGAATCCGCCGATCCCACCGACGAACAGCGCGAGGTGCTCGCCGCCGCCGACATCGTCCTGTCGACCGGGTGTATCGGGTACGTCACCGAGAAGACCCTGCTGCGGATCGCCACCGCGCACCCGCGGCGCAGGCCGTGGATGGCGCACTTCGTGCTGCGGATGTTCGACTTCGACCCGATGGCCGAGGAACTCGCCGCGCTCGGCTACCGCACCGAACGTGCGCCAGGCCTGTTCCAGCAGCGCAGGTTCGCCTCCGCCGACGAACAGCAGCGCGTGCTGAACACGTTGTCCGACAAGGGCATCGACACCCGAGACCGGGAAGCCGACGGCTGGCTGTACGCGCATCTCTACCTGTCGCGGCCGGGCCCCAAGGGTCGTGCCTGAAGGTTTCGCCCGAAACACCGGCAGCCTCTTGTCGAAACTCGGCTTCGTCGCCGAGGATCTGTAGTGGAGCGACGCACTCCACACCCGCACGCACGGACGCTGTCTCGCCGTGCGCTACTCACCCATCGCACCCGAACCTCGAGGACTCCGACTTGACCGACCGCACCTTCGCCGCCGAAGACCACCTGCCCCGGGTACCGCTGCCGACATTGGAGGACAGCTGCGCCAGGTTCCTGGAATGGTGCACCCCGCTGCTCAGCGACGACGAACTCGCCACCACCGAGGCGGCGGTCGCCGACCTGCTCCGGCCGGACGGCCCGGGCCGGACGCTGCACGCGGCGCTGGCGGAGTACGACGCCACCCCCGGTGTCGGCAGCTGGCTCGACCTGTTCTGGCCGTCGCGCTACCTCGGCAGGCGCGACCGAATCGCGTTGAACGCCAACTTCTTCTTCCTCTTCCGTGACGACACGCCGCTGGCCACGTCCACCGCAGCGGACCAGGTGGAGCGGGCCGCGGCCATCGTCTCGGCGGCCGTGGACTACAAGCTCGCCCTCGACGAGGAGGCCATCCCGCCGGTCACCCAGCGCGGGCAGCAACTGTCCATGTGGCAGAACAAGTACCTGTTCTCCGAGACCAGGATCCCGGGCGAGCAGCAGGACACCGTCCGGGTGCCCTACAGCCCCGAGTGGCCCGGCCCCTCGCGGGAGCGACACATCGTGGTCTTCTACCGCGGCAGCATGTTCCGGATGGACGTGATCGGCGCCGGCGGCGCGCCGTACTCCCTCGACGACCTCGCCGACGGACTGCGCGCGGTGCTCAAGGCCGGATCGCGCTCGGCGCGCACCGATACCGCCGTCGGTCACCTCACCACCAAGCCGCGCGCCGAATGGGCGGCGAGCCGGGCCGCGCTGCGCGCCGAACCCGCCAATGTCGCTGCGCTCGACACCATCGAGACGGCGCTGTTCTGTCTGTGCCTGGAGGACTTCACCCCGCGCGACACCCTGCACGCCTGCGACCAGCTGCTGCACGGCGACAGCGCCAACCGCTGGTTCGACAAGGCGGTCTCCTTCATCGTCTTCGGCGACGGCCAGGCGGGCATCAACGTCGAGCACTGCGGGTTGGACGGCACCACCATCCTGTCGTTCGTCGACACCCTGCTGGAAACGCCCGCCGCCGAACACGCGCGGCGTTCGGGCGCCCAGGCGCAGGGACTGCCCGCCGTGGAGCCGATCGAGTTCACCCTCGACGCCGCACTGCGCACCGACATCGCGGCGGCGGGCGCGGCTTTCGCGACCTATGCGGCCGAAAACGCCACGCAGACGGTCTCTTTCGAGGACTTCGGCACCGCGCGGGCCAAGCAGCTCGGTATCTCGCCGGACGCCTTCGCCCAGTTGAGCTACCAGCTCGCGCACCGGCGCAGCAAGGGCATCACCGGCGCGACCTACGAATCCATCGCGACCCGCCAGTACCGCAACGGCCGCACCGAGGCCATGCGGGTGGTGACGCCGGAGATGATCGCCTTCGTCGACACCATGCTGGACCCGGCCGCCGACACCGCCGCCCGCCTCGCGGCCGCGCGCACCGCCGCGGCCAAGCACGTCGAACGGGCCAAGCAGTGCCAGTCCGGCGACGCGCCGGAGCAGCACCTGTGGGAGCTGGAGTGGATCCAGCGCCGTCGCGGCGCGGAACTCGGTGTCACCGAGCCGATTTCGCTCTACACCAGCCCGGGCTGGGTGATCATGCGCGACGACTACCTCAGCACCAGCTCCGCGCCCTCGGTCAACATCCAGTACTTCGGCTTCGGCTCGACCAGCCCGCGCTGCATCGGCGTCGCCTACGTGCTGCTGCCCGACCGCTGGAACCTCTATCTGGCGACACCCAAGGCGGTGGCCGATCAGATGTACGCGTTCGCCGATCACCTCCGCGAGGCGGTGCGCGAACTGGCGGAGCTGTTGGCGTCGGGGGAGTGACCGGCGTCGACCGGCCGCGCTGAGCCCAGCGTCCGCGCGATGAGCGCGCGGGCCGTCCCGGTCCCGTGGTGGACCGGGACGGTAGCTGGGAATGCGCGTCTGAGAGAATGACCAGCCGTGAAGACTTTCGAAACCCTGTTCGCCGAGCTGCAGGATCGTGCCATCACCCGCCCCGAGGGTTCCGGCACCGTGGCCGCGCTGGACGCCGGTGTGCATGCCCAGGGTAAGAAGGTGCTCGAGGAGGCGGGCGAGGTCTGGCTCGCCGCCGAACACGAGAGCGACGAATCGCTGGCCGAGGAGATCTCGCAGCTGCTCTACTGGGTCCAGGTGCTCATGGTGGGCCGGGGACTGAAGCTCGACGACGTGTACCGACATCTGTGACGGTCGCGCCCATTCCGTAGTTTCGTTCCCTGCGTGAGCGGGTCAGGCCCGGAGGCGGCAACGAAGCGTGACCACGGAGGGCCCCCGCTCAGGCCAAGTCGAACACCGAAAGGACATCCACCCCCATGCTGCGCGTCGCAGTCCCCAACAAAGGCGCCCTCTCCGAATCCGCGACCTCCATTCTGGCCGAGGCCGGGTACCGCAAGCGCACCGATTCCCGCGACCTGAGCGTGCTCGATCCCGCGAACCAGGTCGAGTTCTACTTCCTGCGTCCCAAAGACATCGCGGTCTACGTCGGCTCCGGCGAACTCGACCTCGGCATCACCGGCCGCGATCTCGCGCTGGACTCCGGCGCGCCGGTGCGGGAGCGGATCGCGCTCGGTTTCGGCCGCTCCACTTTCCGCTACGCCGCCCCCGCGGGCCGGGAGTGGAAGGTCGAGGACCTGCACGACAAGCGCATCGCCACCTCCTACCCGAACCTGGTGCTCACGGATCTGCGGCGCCGCGGCATCGAGGCCGAGGTGATCCGCCTCGACGGCGCGGTCGAGATCTCCATCCAGCTCGGTGTCGCCGACGCCATCGCCGACGTGGTCGGCTCCGGGCGCACGCTGCGCCAGCACAACCTGGTCGCCTTCGGCGAGACGCTCTGCGATTCGGAGGGCGTGCTCATCGAGGCGGTCGGCTCGGATCAGAACGACCGGGCCCGCAATCAGCTCATCGCCCGCATCCAGGGTGTGGTGTTCGCCCAGCAGTATCTGATGCTGGACTACGACTGCCCCAAAGATCTGCTCGAGCAGGCCGTGCGGATCACGCCGGGCCTGGAATCGCCGACCGTGTCCCCGCTCGCCGACGCCGGCTGGGTCGCGGTGCGGGCGCTGGTGCCGCGCGGCAAGGGCAACGCGGTGATGGACGAGCTGGCCGATCTCGGCGCCAAGGCCATCCTGGCCACCGACATCCGCTCCTGCCGGGCCTTCTGACCATGCCGGACGTCGGGCGGATACCGGAGTGTATCCGCCCGGGCCGTCCGTTCCCACCGATCGATTCACGCGGAATCCAACCGCTGCGACCGGTGGCGGCGCGTTGCTACGGTGCGGCCTCTCGATGAGGAACGCAAGGAGCACCACCGTGTCGCAGATACCGCCCGAAGAACGTCCGGGCAGCACCTTCCCCTGGAACGAGGACTGGCTCGCGGCCATCGTCGGGCTGGCGCTGATCGCGCTCGTCCTGCTCGGGGCGATCCCGGATTGGCTGGTGCCCTGATGTCGGACACCGATACACCCAAGGTCGATGCCGCGCCGCCCGCCGATCCGCCGGTGCGCTCGGAAACGGCGGCGCTGCAAGCGATCCCGCGTCCCACTGCGGCCCAGATCGCGGCAGGCATCGCCGTCGTGCTCGTCCTCGGCGCGCTCACCAGGTTTTTCGAGACGCACGTGCCGCGGTGGGCGGTGGACACCCCGTTCCAGCGGGTGGCCAAATCGATCGAATACCCGGTCTACGCCATCGCGCTCGGCCTGCTCGGCAATGTGATCCTGGCGAAACTGGATCTGCGCGAACGACTTTCGACCGGATTTCGCACCGAGTTCTTCATCAAGACCGGCGTGGTGCTGCTCGGCGCGTCGATCAACCTGAGGATCCTCGCGACCGCGGCGGGCCCGGCGATCCTGCAGGCGCTGCTGCTGATCACCGCCGTGTTCGGCTTCACCTGGTGGTTCGGCGGGCGGCTCGGCCTCGACGACAAGCTGCGGGCGCTGCTCTCCTCGGCGGTGTCGATCTGCGGCGTCAGCGCGGCGATCGCGGCGGCGGGCGCGGTACAGGCCCGGCGCGAGCAGATCGCCTACGCGGCCTCGCTGGTCATCATCTTCGCCCTGCCCTCGATCTTCCTGCTGCCCTGGCTGGCCGGCGCGCTCGGGCTCTCCGACGCGGTGGCGGGCGCCTGGATCGGCGGAAATATCGACACCACGGCGGCCGTCGCCGCGTCGGGCGCCATCGCCGGTGAGCAGACGCTGCAGATCGCCACGATCGTCAAGACCACCCAGAACGCCCTCATCGGGCTGGTCGCCATCGCGCTGACCGCGTACTTCACCCTGCGCGTCGAGCGGACGCCGGGCGCGGCGCGGCCGTCGGCGCGGCAGTTCTGGGACCGGTTCCCGAAGTTCGTGCTCGGTTTCGTCGCGGCGTCGGCGATCGGCACGATCTATCTCGCCTCGGTGGACAAGAAGACGGGCTCGGCGCACATCGCGATCGTCAACGATCTGCGCACCTGGTTTCTGATCCTCGCGTTCGTCTCGATCGGCCTGGAGTTCTCCTCGCGCGGGCTCCGGGAGGCGGGATGGCGTCCGATCGCCGTCTTCGGCTCCGCCGTCGCGGTGAATCTGGTTGTGGGCCTTGGGCTCTCGGTACTGTTGTTCCGCGACTTCACGGTCTGACCCGCGCGCGGCCCGCGCGTCACTATGCGGGGCGTCCTTTCGCACGGTGGCGGATCGGGCGGGCCGTCAGTCGGCGACGGCCTCGGCCAGCGTCTCGTCCGGCGACTCGCCGTCGTCCTCCGGCCAGCCGGGGTACGGCGGCGGGGTGCCGCCGAACTCCGGGCACAGCGGTTTGTAGTCGCAGTAGCCGCACAGCCAGCTGGTGGTCGGCGGGAACTCCCCGGTGCGGCCCGCCTCGCGCACGGCCGTCCACAGCGCGGACAGGGTGCGTTCGAACCGGCCGAGCTCCTCGGCGTCGGGCGCGTAGGTGAGGATCTGCCGGTCGGCCAGGTAGATCAGGCGCAGCTGGGCGGGCAGCACGCCGCGGGTGCGCAGCACCACCAGCGCGTAGAACTTCAGCTGGAACAGCGCCTTGGTCTCCTGCGCGAGACCGGGCGCGCGGCCGGTCTTGTAGTCGACAACCCGCAGCTCACCGGTCGGGGCCACGTCGATCCGGTCGACGTATCCGCGCAGCAGCACGCCGTCCTCCAGCTCGACCTCGACCCGCGCCTCGCGGGACTCCGGTTCGAACCGGGTCGGGTCCTCCAGCTGGTAGTAGCTCTCGACCAGCGCGCGGACCTCGCCGAGGAACGGCTCGAGCCCGTCGGCCGCGATCAGCTCCGCCACCTCCGGCTGCGCCGCGAGCACCCGCGCCCAGGCCGGTTCCACCAGCGCCTCGGCCCGCTCGGGTCTGCGCTCCGCGGCGGGCAGTCCGTACAGGTCCTCGAGCACCGCGTGCACCACCGTGCCGCGCACCGCGTGGCGGGAGGGCGGCTCCGGGATCCGGTCGATCGCGCGGAAACGGTACTTCAGCGGGCACTGCTTGAAATCCATTGCCCGCGAAGGCGACAGCGCGGGCCTGCGGCGTGCTTCGGCGGACGCGGGCGGCCCGGCGCATGCGGCGTCGGCAGGGGGCGTGGACACGGGCGCTGGCATACCTGGCAGGCTATCCGGCGGCACCGACACGCCGGTGCCGAACCGCGACGACAGCGCGACGACGAGCAGCGAACGGAGATTCATGACGGCCAGACGGACCGGGCCATTCACCACCGGGGACCGGGTGCAGCTGACCGATGCCAAGGGACGCCTCTACACGGTGATCTTGGAGCCGGGCAAGGAGTTCCACACCCATCGTGGCGGGATCAAGCACGACGATCTGATCGGCGCCGACGAAGGCAGCCTCGTGCACTCCACCAACGGCACCCCGTACCTCGCGCTGCGGCCGCTGCTCGTCGACTACGTGCTGTCCATGCCGCGCGGCGCCGCCGTCATCTACCCGAAGGACGCCGCGCAGATCGTGCACGAGGGCGATGTGTTCCCCGGCGCGCGCGTTCTCGAGGCCGGTGCGGGCTCCGGCGCGCTGACGTGTTCGCTGTTGCGCGCCGTTGGCCCGGAGGGCGAAGTCGTGTCCTACGAGATCCGCGAGGACCACGCCGAGCATGCCGTCCGCAACGTCGAACGGTTCTTCGGCGAACGTCCAGCTAACTGGAGTCTGACCGTCGGCGACGTCGCCGGCTACACCGGCGACCCGGTGGACCGGGTGGTGCTGGACATGCTCGCCCCGTGGGACGCGCTGCCCGCGGTGTCCAAGGCGCTGGTGCCCGGCGGCGTCCTCATCGTGTACGTCGCGACCGTCACCCAGCTGTCCAAGGTGGTCGAGGCGCTGCGCGAGCAGGAATGCTGGACCGAACCGCGCTCCTGGGAGTCGATGATCCGCGGCTGGCACGTCGTCGGCCTCGCCGTGCGCCCCGAACACCGTATGCAGGGCCACACGGCGTTCCTGGTGAGCGCGCGCAGGCTGGCCGAGGGTGTGGTGACCCCCAAGCCGCAGCGCCGCCCCTCGAAGGGCTGAGGCCCCAAGCCGCCCGTGCGAGGTTTCGGCCGTCGGATGACGGGGAAACCCCGCACGGGCGCGCCGCCGACCGGCGCGGTAACCGGGAAGGTGTGGCGATCGACGTGCGGGAACCTGATCGGGGCTGCCGGACGCAGTCCTTCGAAAGACCGCGCGTTGCCGCAGCGAAGGCGGAGGCACGGTCAGGGCGTGCAGGGCGCCTGCGCGAAGCCGAGCAGGGTGCACGCGGTGGCGTCCGAGAGCTTCCACTTGCCGTCGACGTGCTGCCAGGTCATCGGCATCGCGGGCGCCGAGCCGTGCGGCGAGGTGATGACGACCTGCGCGGTCGCGGTCTCGCCCTCGGTCTTGACGTCGGTGACCGCGAAGGTGAGCTGGCCGTACCCCGCGAGCAGCTGGTTCATCTGGTCGATGTTGGCGGTGCGCTTCTCGCCGTCAACGATGACGGCGGTCTTCTCGGCCGTCGGCTTGCTCGGGTCAGCGACCAGGGCAAGGGTCGCCTGGAGTTCCTCGGCCTTGGGCGCATCCTCGCCCGCGTGGTCGTGGCCGCCCGCCGCGCCGGTGGTGGCGGCCGTGGTGGTGGCGGCCGCCGCGGTGGTGGTCGCGGCGGTCTCGGACGAGTCGTCCGAGCCGCAGGCGGTCAGCCCGACCGTAACGGCGAGGGCGGCCGCGGCGGTAGCCACGGAAAGACGGAGGGTCTTGGCGGGAAGGAGCATTCTCTAGCAACCTTTCGGCTCGGGCGTCGAGGGACCTCGCGCCATGTCGGGTTAGGGCAGGCTAACATGGTTGCTCGGCCGCCGATCGCAGCACAGATGTGATCACGACGAAACCATGTCGGAAAGCGAGAACGGTTCGCGCCCGGTAGCGTTGATAGACCGGGACTGGGAGGAGCAGCACATGAGCCCCATCGAGAATTCGGATTCGGCGGCCTGGAGAGAGCTCGAGGCGATACGCGCCGAGGCGGCTGCACTCCGAAGGCAACTCGCCGATTCGCCGGATCGCACACGGGAATTGGAAGCCCGCATCGATTCGCTGACCATTCGCAACACGAAGCTGATGGACACACTCAAGGAGGCGCGCCAGCAGCTGGTCGCGCTGCGCGAGGAGGTCGATCGACTGGGTCAGCCGCCGAGCGGATACGGCGTTCTGATCGGCGTGTACGACGATCAGACGGTCGACGTGTTCACTTCGGGTCGCAAGATGCGGTTGACGTGTTCACCGAACATCGACACCTCGACTCTGGAGTACGGCCAGACCGTGCGCCTCAACGAGGCGCTGACGGTGGTCGAGGCGAGCTCCTTCGACTCGGTCGGTGAGATCGGCACCTTGCGCGAGATCCTCGACGACGGTCGCCGCGCGCTGGTCGTCGGCCACGCCGACGAGGAGCGGGTGGTCTGGCTGGCCGGCCCGCTGGCCAAGGTCGCCGAGGTCGACGATCTGGACGATCCGGATGCGCCCATTCGCAAACTCCGGCCCGGTGATTCGCTGCTGGTCGACACCAAGGCGGGCTTCGCCTTCGAGCGCATCCCCAAGGCCGAGGTGGAAGATCTCGTGCTCGAGGAAGTCCCGGACGTCGACTACAACGACATCGGCGGTCTCGGACGCCAGATCGAGCAGATCCGCGACGCGGTGGAACTGCCGTTCCTGCACAAGGATCTGTTCCGCGAGTACGCGCTGCGTCCGCCCAAGGGTGTGCTGCTCTACGGTCCGCCCGGCTGCGGTAAGACGCTGATCGCCAAGGCCGTGGCCAACTCGCTGGCCAAGAAGATCGCCGAGGCGCGCGGCGAGGACGCCAAGGAAGCCAAGTCGTTCTTCCTGAACATCAAGGGCCCCGAGCTGCTCAACAAGTTCGTCGGCGAGACCGAGCGCCACATCCGGATCATCTTCCAGCGGGCGCGCGAGAAGGCCTCCGAGGGCACGCCGGTGATCGTGTTCTTCGACGAGATGGACTCGATCTTCCGCACCCGCGGTTCGGGCGTCTCCTCCGATGTGGAGACAACCGTTGTGCCGCAGTTGCTTTCGGAGATCGACGGTGTCGAGGGCCTGGAGAACGTCATCGTCATCGGCGCCTCCAACCGCGAGGACATGATCGACCCCGCGATCCTGCGGCCCGGCCGCCTGGACGTGAAGATCAAGATCGAGCGGCCGGACGCCGAATCGGCGCAGGACATCTTCTCCAAGTACCTGACCGAGGAACTGCCGCTGCACGCCGACGATCTCGAAGAGTTCGGCGGCGACAAGGGCGCCTGCATCCGCGCGATGATCGAACGGGTCGTCGACCGGATGTACGCCGAGAGCGAGGACAACCGCTTCCTGGAGGTCACCTACGCCAACGGTGACAAGGAAGTCCTGTACTTCAAGGACTTCAACTCCGGCGCCATGATCCAGAACATCGTGGACCGCTCCAAGAAGTACGCCATCAAGGCGGTGCTCGACACCGGCAACCCGGGTCTGCGCATCCAGCATCTCTACGATTCGATCGTGGACGAGTTCTCCGAGAACGAGGACCTGCCCAACACCACGAATCCCGATGACTGGGCACGCATCTCGGGCAAGAAGGGCGAGCGCATCGTCTACATCCGCACCCTGGTTACCGGCAAGAACGCCAGCGCCAGCCGTGCGATCGACACGGAGTCGAACACGGGTCAGTACCTGTAGTTCGGTGGGTGTTCGCGGGCCGCGTCTCCTTTGGGGGCGCGGCCTGTGTCGTGTCGGGCGAGCGCATCGTCTACATCCGGCTGCGCTCGATGCACCGGCAAGAACGCCAGCGCCAGCCGTGCGATCGACACGGAGTCGAACACGGGTCAGTACCTGTAGTTCGGTGGGTGTTCGCGGGCCGCGTCTCCTTTGGGGGCGCGGCCCGTGTCGTGTCGGGCGAGCGCATCGTCTACATCCGGCTGCGCTCGATGCACCGGCAAGAACGCCAGCGCCAGCCGTGCGATCGACACCGACTCGAACACGGGTCGGTACCTGTAGTTCGGTGGGTGTTCGCGGGCCGCGTCTCCTTCGGGGGCGCGGCCCGTGTCGTGTCCGGTGAACGGATTCCGGTTCCTGCTCAGTGGAATGTGACCCAACCCACTGGATGCTTGGCTGGGAAGATAAGGCCAGCTAGAGGACCTGTTTCCGGCATGCGCGCGGCACCTCGCCGGGGTTTGTCGGGTGAAAACGCCTCCGGCAAGCATCTGAATCATTCATGCTTCAGATTAACGGAGCGCCGACCGTGCGCGCCGCATCGAGATGAGGAGCACCCCATGTCCGGATCCGCGTCGGATTTCCTGGCCGAAGTTCTGTTCAAGACCATCCAGCAGCTGCTGGGTTCGGGCAGCGCGAGCTGAGCGAACCTCCGCGCGAAGGGCCGAGCCACCCTGGTGGCTCGGCCCTTTCGTTCGTGCGCGGAAATCTAAGCTGGCGCGGCACTTTCGACGTGCGCTACGGTATGCCGTTGCTTTGTCGAGAATCGGGAGGGGAGGCCCGTTTTGAACGTCGTCGAGGGCACGACCTTCGCCGGCTACCGGATCGAGCGCCGCCTCGGCAGCGGCGGTATGGGCACGGTGTACGCCGCGGCGCATCCGCGGCTGCCGCGGACGGACGCGCTCAAGGTCCTGTCGGACGCGCGCGCCGACGACCCGGAGTTCCGCGCGCGGTTCCTGCGCGAGGCCGAACTCGCGGCGCGCTTGCAGCACCCGAATCTCGTCGCCGTCCGTGACCGCGGCGAGCACGAGGGCAGGCTGTGGATCGCGATGCAGTACGTCGAGGGAGTGGACCTCACCGAGCTGATCCGGCGCGGGCCCGCCGTGCTCGATCCGGCCAGGGCGGTGCGCATCCTCGCTCAGGCGGCCCAGGGGCTCGACGAGATCCATCGGGCCGGGCTGCTGCACCGCGACGTGAAGCCCGCCAACATCCTCGTCGCCGAGCGACCGGACGGCCCCGACCGGGTACTGGTCACCGACTTCGGCATCGCGCGCGGTGCCGACGACGCCGCGACGCTGACCGGTTCCGGCTCGTTCGCCGCCACCCTCGCCTACGCGGCGCCCGAGCAGCTCGGCGGCGGCGCGGTCGACCGGCGCGCCGACGTCTACGCGCTGGGCTGCACGCTCTACCAGATGCTCACCGGCAGCGTCCCGTTCCCGCGGCACAGCCCGGGCTCGGTCCTGTACGCGCACCTGCACGAGCCCGCGCCCCGGCCCTCGCTGCGAAATCCCCGGCTGCCCAAGGCTTTCGACGACGTGATCGCCAATGCGATGGCGAAGCTCCCCGACGACCGCTACGACAGTTGCGGCGAACTCGCGGCGGCGGCGCGGTCGGCGTTGAGCACCCCGGCCGGCTCGTCGCGGCGCCGGAACCGCCGAGCGGCGCTGGTGGCAGCCGCCGCGCTGGCCGTGCTCGCGGTCGGCGTGCCGGCCGTGTGGTTCGGGACCGGCGGCGACGGCGCGGCTTCCACCGCGAACGACGACCACCGCCCGGTGGCCGCGAGCGTGGAGCCCGCGCAGTGGGGCGCGTACGCCTACATCGCCCAGACCTTTCCCGAGCTGCTGCCGTCGTGGCCGTTCGGCGCCGGATACCAGGACGTGTCGACCTGCGCGCCGCTGGACGAGCGGGGCGAGAACCGCTCGCTCGACGCGTCCGTCCCGGTGGCGCGGCTGTTCTGCCTCGGCGACGGCGATCCGGTGGAATCGGTCCAGGTGACTTGCAACGCCGACCGGTCGCCCATCGGACCGAGCCGCTCGTTCGCGCGCGTCGAGGGCGACGAACACTGGTCCCGCCCCTCCGGGACCGGGCACATCTTCTGGGGCAGCGAGCTCTACTCGGGCACCGGCACCTTCCTGGACGGACAGACCTGGGGCGTCCTCGAGGTGTACTTCGACGATCCGAGCCGCAACTTCTGCAAGCTGCGGGTGGTCGGCGCCGGACCGAGCGGAGCGGGGCTGCGCGATCGGTGGTGGTCCGATGCGCCGTTGTGATCGCGCGCCCGGCGCGCGGATCGCCGCGGTGCGTCCGGGCGAGCGCACCGTCTCGGCGCTCGGTGGGCGGATCGCCGCCGCGCTGACGGCCGCCATGACCGTCTCCGCGCTCGCCGCGGGCTGCACGGTGACCGGTAGCCCCGCCGCGCAGTGGGTGGATCCGGCGTCACTGGACGTCGGCGCGTACAGCGTCGAACCGCTCGACGTGCCGCGCGGCGACAGCGCGCGGCACGGCCGGGTCCTGGAATCGGCGCGGATGACCGAGGCGCTGATCGACCCCGTCGAGGCCGATCCAGCGCTGCGCGTGCCGATCGGCGGCGCCGCGATGACACCGCTGCCCACGCCCGCGAAGGCCACGACCCTGCTCGCCGCGCCCGTGCGGGCTGCGCTGGAACGCCACGGCATGCTGGCGGGCGCGGCGGTCGGCGGCAGCGACCGGCAAGCGGGCGTGGGCGGCCCGGCCGTCGGATCCGCACGGGTGCTGACGGTGATCGTGTTGCGCTTCCCGGACGCCGACGCGGCGACGCGGGCGGCCCGCGAGATCGATGCGGTCGACGCGGCGGTCAGCCCGGACAACGCGCCGGTCCCGATCCCGAATCACTCGACGGCGCACGCGCATTGGCGTCCCGGTGTGCCCACTCTCGCCGCTTCCGTCGCGCACGAGTCCTTCGTGGTGAGCCTGCTCGCCGGGCATACCGCGCCCGACCTCGGCGCGCTGACCACGCTGGCCGGCGCCGCGTTCGACCGGCAGCTGGCGAGGTTGCGCGAGTTCGCGCCGACGCCGCGCGACCGGTTCGCCGAACTGCCCCTCGATCCGGAGGGCATGATCAGCCGGATGGTGCCGCAGGCGCCAGGGCGGTGGGAGTACCCCGCGGTGACCTCGACGAGCAAGCAGCGGAACGCGGGCTGGGACGCCGCGCTGCACGCCACCGGCGTGGTCTACGGACCGCGCGCCGCCTACCTGTGGGGTTCGCGCAAGCGGCCCGGCACCGCCGAGGCGATCGGCTACAGCGGCTTCAACCTGCTCGCGCGCTACCCGGATCCGGCCGCCGCGCGGGACGCGTTCACCATCGCGACCCGCCAGGACGCCGACAACGGTTTGCGGCCGATCCCCGGACCCGACCGGCTCGACGACGTGCGCTGCGCGGAGAACCCGGAGCCCGACGCCCTCGGCATGACCAGGTTCATCTGCCGCGTCCTGTACGGCCGCTACTACGCCGCCATCGCCGCGCGCGAACTCGGCAGCGCGCGGCAGAAGGCGGCGGCCCAGTACGGCCTGCTGGTGAACGGCGGGTAGCCGATGACCGAGACATGGCCGCCGGGCACAGTGGTCGCCGGATACCGCATCGAGCGCACGCTCGGCGGTGGCGGGATGGGCACCGTCTACCTCGCCGCACATCCGCGCCTGCCCCGGTACGACGCGCTGAAGGTGCTCGCCGAGGAACACGGCGGGGATCCGGAGTTCCGCGCCAGGTTCGTCCGGGAGGCCGACCTCGTCGCCCGCCTCGACCACCCGAACATCGTCGCCGTCCGCGATCGCGGCGCCGAGCGCGGATTCCTCTGGCTCGCCATGCAATTCGTCGACGGGATCGATGTCGCGGAACTGCTGCGGCGCAACCCGGGCGGCGTCGAACCCGGTGTGGCGCTGCACATCCTCACCGAGACCGCGCGCGGCTTGGACGAGGCGCATCGCGCCGGACTGCTGCACCGCGACGTCAAACCCGCCAACATCCTGCTCGAGCCGCGGCCCGGCGAGCCGGACCGGGTCTACGTGACCGACTTCGGCATCGCGCGGGCGGTCGCGGACACCACGGCGCTGACCGAGGTGGGCGCGGTGCTGGCGACGCTCGCTTACGCCGCGCCGGAACAGATCTCGGCCGCCGCTCTCGACCACCGGGTGGACGTCTACGCGCTCGGCTGCACCTTGTACGAGCTGCTCACCGGGACGAAACCCTTCGTGCGGGACAACGCCGTCGCGGTGATGCACGCGCACCTGCACGAGCCGCCGCCCAGGGTGACGGCGCTGCGTCCGCTGCCGCCCGCCGTCGACGAGGTGATCGCCCGCGCGATGGCCAAGGACCCGGCGCTGCGCTACCCGTCCTGCGGTGCGCTGGCGCAGGCCGCGTCGGCGGCGCTCGCGGCCGACGCGCCGCCGCTTCCGGCATCGACCGGCGGTGCGCCGCGGCGACGGCGCGGAGCCGTGATCGTGGGGGCCGTGGTGGTTCTCGCGCTCGTCGTCGCGAGCCTCGCCGCCCTCGGCTGGAACAGGGAGACCGGTGACAGCGCGGCGACAGGCCCGTCCACCACCGCGAGTACTACGAAAGCGCCGAGCACACAGGCGAACTCGGGACCGATCTCGTGGGGACCGTACGGCGTGATCGTCTCCGCGTTCCCCGCGCTGCTGCCCGCGACGCCGATCTCGGGCGGACACCAGGGCATGCGCTGCGTGCCGGTCGACCGGGACCTGCGCCAGATCGACCTGGCCGCGCGTCCCGAAGCGGTGCTGCGCCTGTCCTGTCAGGGCAACCAGGACCCGCTGGACACGTTGACCGCGGTGTGCAACGCGAATCTCAATCCGGCGCAGCTGCGCCCGTTCTCCGATATCGCGCTCGTGGGCGACGAGCGATGGGAACGCCCGTCCGGACGCGGACGCCTGGTGTGGGGCGACAGCAGACCGCCGGACGGTCGCCCGAGCGGATCGTTGCAGATCCAATTCGACGACCCCGCACGGAATTTCTGCCAGCTCGTTGTGTCGGGCGGGGCGACGGGACGAGAACTTGTCGACCGGTGGTGGCGCGATGCGCCGCTGTGACCGAGGGGAGGAGCGGTGACCGGACCCGACCAGGCGACCGTCGCCGAGATGATCCCGCGCGGGTCGCTGGACATCGCGCGCACCGTGCGCATCGTGACCGAGGCGGCGCGCGCACTGGACGAACGCCGCGCGGCCGGCCATCCGGCCGGCGACGTGGACGTCACCGAGATTCTCGTGATCGAGCGACCCGGCGCGCCGGACGACGTGCGACTGGACGAACGCCGCGTTGCCGAGACCGTGCCGCGCATGCTCGCACCCGAGCAGCTGGCGGGCGGACGGGTGGACGCGCGGACGGACGTGTACGCGCTGGGCCGCGTGCTGTATCAGATGCTCACCGGCCGGGAACCGTTCCCCGAGGGCCGAGCGGCGACGACCGTGCTGGCGCCCGCGCCGACCGAGGTGAACCCGTGGGTGCCGCCGGCATTCGACGCCGTACTCGCCAAAGCCTTGGCGGCGGACCCCACCCAGCGCTATGCGGGCTGCGCGGAGCTGGCCGAGGCGGCCGCCGCCGCGGCGGCCACGACGGTTCGCCGGGACGGCGCGGTCACGCCGCGCTCGAAGCGGCGGCTGGTGATCGCCGTCCTGGCTTCGGTGCTCGCGGTGGTCGTCGCGGTCACGGTGGCGATCGTGGCCGGTCGTGACCGGTCGGCCGCACCGCCGAGCGCCGCGGCGACGAGCACCACCCGCTCACCGGAACTGAAGGCCGCGCTCTGGGGCTCCTACGCCTACCTCGCCGACGCGTTCCCCGAACTGCTTCCGGTCTCGGTGGACGGCATCGGATACCACGAGCTGGTCAACTGCACGCCGGTCGACGAGCGGCTCGGCGCGGTCTCGCTCTACGAGCCGCCGCGGGTCGGGCGGGTGCTGTGCGTCGGTGACTACGAGCCGGTGATGGGCGTCGTCGTCGCCTGCAACGCCGACCGGACGCGGATGGCCCCCGAACCGCCCACCTGGCGGATCACGGGGGAGGAACGCTGGACCAGGCCGTCGGGCGCGGGAACGCTGCGCTGGGGCGAGTTCACCAACACCGCGGGCGAGGTCCGCGGGCGGCTCGAGGTCTTCTTCGACAGTCCGCAGCGCAGCCACTGCTCGCTGCGCGTCAACGGCACCGGAACGGGCGCCGAACTGCACGATCGGTGGTGGGCCGATGCGCCGCTCTGACAGTGGATTCGCCCGCGTGACGCGCGTTCTCGCCGTCGTCGCGGTGCTCGCGGTGCTCGGAGGCTGTACGGTTGCCGGGAAACCCGTTGCCGTGCAGACGGATCCGGCGAAGCTGGATGTCGGTCCCTACCGTGCCGAACCCGCGACGGCACCGAGCAACGACAACGAAGCCTACGGCCGGGTGCTGGAATCGGTACGGATGGGCGAGGCGGTGATCGACCCGATCGAGGCCGACGCGTCGCTGACCTTCGGCCTCGGCGCGACCGCCTCGGTGCCGATCCCCACCCCGGCGAAGGCGGGCTTCCTCGCCCAGCCGGTGCGCGCGGTGCTCGAACGGCACGGCATGCTCGCCGGGTTCTCGGTCGGCGGCATGGACCGCGAGCTGTCCGCAGACGTGGCGGTGGGCAGGGCGCGGCTGCTGACCGTCATGCTGCTGCGATTCCCCGACGACGAGTCGGCGCGGCGGGCGGCCGCCGACATCGACGCCGTCGATTTCGCCGTCAGCACCGAGAACGTCGCCGTCCCGGTACCGGATCACGCTGGCGCGCATGCTCATTGGCGTCCCGCCGTGCCGACCCTCGCCGCCACGCTCGCGCACGGACCGTTCGTCGTCAGCGTGCTCGCCGGGCACACCGCGCCGGATCTGGCAGCGCTCACCGCGCTGGCGCGCGCGGCGTTCACCGCCCAGATCGCGCGGCTGCGCGACTTCGAGCCGACGCCGCGGGATCGGTTCGCGGCCCTGCCGTTCGATCGGGACGAGATGCTGGCGCGCGTGCTGCCGGAGGCGCCAGGGGTGTGGCCGTATCCGGCGGTGATCGTCGACCGCAACGATCAGAACGCGGGGTGGCGCACTCACTTCAAGGTGTCCGGCGTCGTCTACGGTCCGCGCGCCGCGCACCGCTGGGGCAGCTGGGAAAAGGACGCCGATGCCGACGGGACGCTGCTGGCGATCAACGGCGCCCACTATCTGGTCAGGCACCCGAACGTGGCGGTGGCCCGGCGCGCCTTCGACGAGACCGCCTCGGACGCGACGGATCCCGGGCATCGTGCCGCGCCCGCGCCGTTCGGCCTGCCGGACTCCCGCTGCGTGGAATCGCTGTCCGGGCCGCGCTACGGTCTGCGCTTCGCCTGCCGGGTGCTGTACCGCGCCTACGAGGGAATCGTCTACGGCCGCACGGTGAAAGACGCCCAGCAGAAGGCGGCGGCGCAGTACGTGCTGCTGGTGCGGAGCGAGTAACCGCATGGCGGCAGATCCGCGGCCCGGCACCGTGTTCGCCGGTTACCTCGTCGAACGCGTCCTCGGCGGTGGCGGCATGGGCACGGTGTACCTCGCCAAGCACCCCCGGCTGCCGCGCCGCGACGCGCTCAAGGTGCTTTCCGCCGAGCACAGCATGGATGCCGAGTTCCGTGCGAGGTTCCTGCGCGAAGCCGAGCTCACGGCGAGGATCAACCACCCGAACGTCGTCGCGGTGCACGATCGCGGCGTCGAGGACGGGCGGCTGTGGATCGCGATGCAGTTCGTCGAGGGGAGCGACGCCGCCGCGATCGTGCGCAACGGCGCGGCCGCCGACGCGCGGCGCGCCGTGCACATCGTCGCGCAGGCGGCGCGTGGTCTCGACGAAGCGCACCGCGCGGGCATGGTGCACCGCGACGTCAAACCGGCCAACATCCTCGTCGCCTCCGCCGACGGCCGTCCCGACCGAGTGCTGGTCACGGACTTCGGAATCGGCAGGGCCACAACCGGTTCGACCGCGCTGACCGAAGAGGGCGCGGTCTTGGCGACGCTCGCCTACGCCGCGCCGGAACAGCTGATGGCCTACCGGGTGGACCATCGCGCCGACGTCTACGCGCTCGGCGGCACCCTGTACGAACTGCTCACCGGCGCCAAGCCGTTCCCCAGACCCACCGCCGCCGCGGTCGTTCACGCGCACCTACAGGATCCGCCACCCCGGCCCACCCTCGCGAATCCCGCGCTGCCGCAGGCGTTCGACGCCGTGATCGCGCGCGCCATGGCCAAGGATCCGGCGCACCGTTTCGAAACCTGCGGGGCGCTGGCGGCCGCGGCCGAGGCGGCGCTGACCGGAGTGGGCCCGATCGATGTGCCGCCTGACGTTGCCGTGCTGCGGGACCACGCCACGCCGCCCGCACGCCGGTTTCCGCGACGGGCGGCGCTCGCCGTCGGCGCGGTCGCGGTGGTCACCGCCCTCGGTGTCGCGGGAGCCGTTGCCTTCGACCGTGATACGACCGGCACGACGGCGACGACCACAACCACCGGCACGACCGTGCCGCCGTCCACCACCACCGCCGCCGTCACCAACTGGGGCAGTCATTCGTATCTGGCGAGCGCCTTCCCCGGTCTGCTGCCCGAGACCCCGGGCGGGACCGGTTACCAGGGCATCCGTTGTGCCGCGGTCGACGCGAAGCGACGGCCGGTGGACCTGAACGCCCCGGCGGAGGGGGAGAACCGGATCTCCTGCAACGGCGACAAGAATCCGCTGTATGTGCTGGTGGTGCTGTGCAATTCGGATCGGAGCCCGCGCGACCGGCCCACCGTCACCGCGGACGAGACAGTCACCGGCGACGAGCGGTGGGAGCGCGTGTCCGGCACCGGCCGGATCGTGCGCGGCGACGTCACCGGTCCCTCGGGCGCGCCCGCCGGGATGCTGTCGATCGTCTTCGACGACATCGGCCGCGGGTTCTGCGAGGTGCTCGCCTTCGGCGGCGACTCCGGCCGGGACCTGTTCGACCGCTGGTGGCGCGACGCCCCGATCTGAGTGGAGGGCTCAGTTGACCTGTCGCGCGTCGGCGTCCCAATACTTCTGCCGCAGATCGCGTTTCAGGATCTTCCCGGCGCCCGACACCGGCAGCGCGTCCACGATCTCGATACTGCGCGGCGCCTTGTATCCGGCGATCAGTTCCTTGGCGTGACCGCGGATCTCCTCCGAGGTCACCTGCTGTCCCGGCTTGCAGACGATGACCGCATGCACCCGCTCGCCCCATTCGGCGTCCGGCACGCCGATGACCGCGACCGCGGCCACCGCCGGGTGCGCGGCGACGGCGTTCTCCACTTCGGCGGAGTACACGTTCTCGCCGCCGGACACGATCATGTCCTTGATCCGGTCGACGATGTAGACGTAGCCGTCCTCGTCCATGTAGCCGCCGTCCCCGGTGTGCATCCAGCCGTCCCGCACGGCGTCCGCGGTCTCGGCGGGCTTGTTCCAGTAGCCGAGCATCACGTTGCCGCCGCGCACCACCACCTCGCCGACCGTGCCGCGCGGCACCTCGGCGCCGTCGGAATCCACGATCCGGATCTCGCTGTGCGGCGCGGCCCGTCCCGCCGAGCGCAGCCGACCCGCCAGGTGATCCGCCGGACCGAGCAAGGTGGCGATCGGCGCGACCTCGGTCATGCCGTAGGCCTGGGTGAAACCGGCGTTGCCGAAGGCGGCCATCGCGCGCTCGAGCACCGCCTGCGAGATCGGCGAGGCGCCGTACATGATGTGCTCGACGCTGGACAGGTCGAACTCGGCCGCGCGCGGATGGTCGACGAGCATCTGGATCATCACCGGCACCAGCACGGAGGAACTCACTTTGTGCTGCTGGATCGCCGTCAGGGTGGCCACCGGGTCGAACGCCGGGATCATCACGTGGGTGCCGCCCAGCATCAGCACGCCCTGCCATCCGGCCAGATCGGCGAGGTGGAACATCGGCGCCGCGTGCAGGAAGACCGCGCCGGGGGCCATCAGATATCCGGTGGCGACGCCGCCGAGCGCGGAGGTCAGCAGGTTGGCGTGGCTCAGCACCACGCCCTTGGGGAATCCGGTGGTGCCGCCGGTGTAGAAGATGCCCGCCGGCGCGTCGCCGCCGCGGCGCGCGTCCGGGATCGGTGTGGCGTCCGCGAGAACGAGCTCGTAGTCGAGCGCGCCTTCGGGGGCCGGGCCGTCGCCGCAGTGGATCACCGCGCGAAGTTCGGGATACTGCGCCCGCAGCGCCGGAACCATCGGGGCGAAGGCATCGTCGACGAAGAGCACGCGGCTGTCGGAATCGGCTAGCGAGTAGGCGATTTCGGCCGGACTCCACCGGATGTTCACCGGATTGAGGACGGCGTCGGCCCACGGCACCGCGAGCAGGTACTCGTGGTAGCGGTCGGAGTTCAGCGACAGCATCGCCACCCGGTCGTTCGCGCCGACGCCGAGGGCGCGCAGCCCGCCCGCCAGCCGGGCGACCCGGTCGAGCACCTCCCGGTTGGTTCGGGTGCGGGAACCGCAGATGGTCATCAGGCCGTCGGGGTTGTGCTGGGCGGCGCGGTGCAGGCCCTGAGTCAGATACATCGTCGAGTCCTCGTCGAGCGGCGGTGATCGGTCCCGACGAGTATTCGGCGCGGAGTGTGACCTGCGCCATGGAAAGCGTGTCGAACTATCAGTCGCGGGTTTGTTGATTTCTCCAAGCGCCCGCCCGTACGCTCGCCCCACCATGAGCAGACGCCCGACCGCCGCCGAACGTTTGGTGGTGTCGCGCGTGCGGCGCCGCGCACCCGCGGTCGTCGACCGCGTCGTAGCGCGAGCCAGGGCGGAGATGCCCGCCTACGCCGCGCTGCCCGCCGCGACGATCGCCGCGTCCACCGCCTCGGTCGTCGACCGCTTGCTCGACGCGCTGCACGACGGCCATCCGCTCAGCCCCGGAGATCTCGCCGCGCTGCGCGAGTTCGGCGAAACCCGTGCCCGCCAAGACATCTCGCTGGCCGACATCCAGAACGGATGGCGCATCGCGGTCCGCGAGATCTTGGCCGAACTGACCGAGGCGGCCGCCGCGAGCGGTGTCGCCGATCGCACGCTGCTCCAGTTGATCACGGCCCTGCTCGACCTCGTCGACGCCGCCGTCGTTCCGTACAGCGGCGGGCACCGCGACGTGGAGATCGCCGCCGCCCGGCACGACGAGCAGTTCCGCGCCGAGTTCACCAGGGCCGTGCTCCTCGGCACGCTCGGTCCCGGTGACCTGCGGATTCGCGCGCAGCAACTCGGCGTCGATCCCGAAGCCGAGTACCGCGCGTACCGCGCCGGGACGGAAAACGCGCCCGATTCCACCGCTCCGCTCCCCGCGAGCGGGTTCGTGACCACGGTGGACGGCGATGTCGCCGGGTTTGTGGAAAAGTCCAGAAGCCCGGGAGTGGGCGGCGTCGTCGGGGTCGGTCCGCCGACCCGGCTGGAGGATCTGGCGCGCTCGTTCCGTTTGGCTGGTCGGGTACTGACCACCGCGCGACTGTTCGGCCGCACCGGAACCATCGACCTGGACAGCGTCGGCGTGCTGCCCGCGATCGCCGCCGACACCGACCTCGGCGCGGAACTCGTCCGGCGCTATCTGGCGTCCCTCGGCGGCGGCGAATCCGCTCGCACGATCATCGACACCGTCGAGGCCTACCTCGACACGGGTTTGCGCATCGAGGCCACCGCCGAGCGACTCGTGGTGCACCCCAACACCGTTCGCTATCGATTGAGCCGCTTCGAGGAAATCACCGGCGCGGACCTGCGCGCCGCGCACACGGCGCTGCGAGTCTGGTGGGCGATCCAATACCGCAAGACCCAGCACGCCGGGGAGCGGCGCCCGCCGCGCGGGTGAGACTTTCGCCGCGCGGGCTTTCCTTCCGTGCCTTTCCACCGATACGGTCGGATTCGGTGGAGGGTGGTTCGAGAGGAGATCCGCATGGGTTCAACGGCTTTCGCCGTCTTTCTGCCGCTGGCGCTGGCCTTGGTGATGTTCGGGCTCGGCTTGACACTCACCGTCGACGATTTCGCCAGGGTGCTGCGCTATCCCGCGGCGGCGGCGATCGCGCTCGTCTGCCAGATGGTGCTGCTGCCCGCCGCGTGCTTCGGGCTCATCCTGCTGTTCGGCGTGGAGGGCGCGCTCGCGGTGGGCATGATGTTGCTCGCGGCCTCGCCCGGCGGACCGTCGGCGAACCTGTTCAGCCACATCGCCGGTGGGCACGTCGCGTTGAACATCACACTCACGGCGGTGAATTCGGTGCTCGCGGTGTTCACGTTGCCGTTGGTCGTCGCGCTGTCCTACACCGTGTTCCTGGACGGGGAGGGCTCGATCGGGTTGCGGCCGGACAAGTTCGCGCAGGTCTTCGCGATCGTGCTGGTGCCGGTCGCGGTCGGGATGTGGGTACACCGGCGATTCACCGACTGGGCGCGGCGGATGCGCGGGGCGGTCAAGGTGTCGTCGATCGTGGTGCTCGCGCTGGTGGTCGCGGCCGCCGTGGCGAAGAACTTCGACACGCTCACCGAGCACCTCGGCGAGCTGGCCGCGCTGTGCCTGGTGTTCGCGGTGCTCAGCCTGACGGTCGGGTACCTGGCGCCGCGGGTGTTCGGCGTCGACGAGGACCAGGCCGTCGCCTCGGCGATGGAGATCGGCATCCACAACGGGGCGATCGCCATCGCCGTCGCGGTCTCCGTCCTGCACAACGACACGATGGCCGTGCCGGGCGCGGTGTACGGGGTGCTGATGAACATCCCGGCCGCCGCCGCGGCCTATCTGTTGGCGCGCCGCCACCGATCCGCGAAGGTCACCGCCGCGGCTTAACGGAGAACCCGGCCCTCGACGTCGTCCGCTGTCGGGCTCATGCCGATCCCCTCGAACTACGCCTGAATGGTGATCTCGACTCGCCCCGAGGGTGGATGGGCGAACGGGCGTTTCCCATTAGATTCGACGCGGTCGGAGTCCGAATTCGTCGAGGAGCGGCGTGATCGAAACCGTAGAGCGTCAGCAGCGGAACCTCGCGGAGGCGGATCGTCCTCCGGTGGCGTCCACGGGCATCGCCGTCGTCGCGGGCATTTCCCTTGCGGTGCTGCTGTTCTCGGCGAGCCGCTACGACTACTTCGGCGACGAGCTGTACTTCCTCGCCGCGGGCCGCCACCCGTCCTTCGGGTACGCCGATCAGGGCCCGGTGCTTCCGATGCTGGCCCGGCTGATGGACACCATCGTGCCCGGCTCCTTCTTCGTGCTCCGGCTGCCCGCGGTCGCGCTGACCACGCTGGCCGTGGTGCTCACCGCGCTGCTCGCCAGGGAGTTCGGCGGCGACCGCCGCGCTCAGCTGCTCGCGGCCATCGCCTACGCGACGTCGCCGTTCCTGCTGTTGCAGGGCAAGATGCTCACCACCAACGCGATCGACACCGTGCTGTGGGTGCTCGTCACCTGGCTCGTGGTCCGCTGGGTGCGCACCCGCCGCGATGCGCTGCTGCTGTGCGCCGCGCTCGTGACGGCGGTGGACATGCAGGTGAAGTGGCTGATTCCGTTCTTCTGGATCGCGATCGCGGTCACCTCGCTGATCCTCGGCCCGCGCGAGCTGGTGCGCCGCCCGCTGCTGTGGCTCGGCGGCGCGATCGTCGTGCTCGCCACGGTGCCGACGCTGGTCTGGCAGGCGCGCAACGGCTGGCCGCAGCTGCACATGGGCGAGGTGATCAGCGGTGAGCAGGGCGTCCTCGGCGGACGGCTGATGTTCGTGCCGCTGGCGCTGCTGACCGCGGGCCTGCTCGGCGCGGTCGTGCTCGTGTACGGCGTGTGGGCGCTGCTGCGCAATCCCGCGCTGCGCCCGTACCGCTTCCTGGGCGCGACGCTGCTGTTGCTGGTCGCGATCTTCCTGGTGATGGGCGGACGCATCTACTACATGGCGGGCATGTACGCCGTGGTGCTCGCCGCGGGCGCGGTCGGGCTGGTCGAGCTGACCGCCGGACTGCGCCCGTCGCCGCGTCGGCTGGCGACCGCGGGCGGCGCGGCGGTGGTGCTGGGTTCCACGGCGCTGGTCCTGTGGTCGACGCCGTGGCAGCACCCCGACCGCATCGCGCCGCCCGCCGACGACGCGGAGGCCGCGATCAACATCGGCGTCTACGGCGAATTCGGCTGGCCCGAGCTGACCGCCGCCGTCACCGAGGCCTATGCCGCGCTCGCACCGGCCGAACGCGCGAACACCGTCGTGGTCACCGACACCTACTGGCAGGCCGGCGCACTCGACCAGTTCGCGCGCGACGAGTTGCCGCCGATCTACAGCCCGAGCCGCGGCTACGGCTACTTCGCCAGACCGGACGAGCAGACCGGCACCGTGCTCGCGGTCGGCGTGTCCGAGAGCTTCCTGCGCTGGAACTTCGACAGCGTGGAACCGGTCGGCAAGGTGGACAGCAGGCTCGGCTTTCCCGGCAACACCCAGGACGTCACCGTGTGGGCCTGCACCGGGTCGCGCCACCCGTGGGCCGAGACCTGGCCGGACTTGATGCATCTATAGCGGCACGTGGTTATCTGAAGGCATGACATCAGGGCAAACCGAGATCTGGCACAACCCGCGGTGCTCGAAGAGCCGCACCGCGACGGCGCACCTGGACGAGACGGGCGTGGCCTACTCCGTGCGGCGCTACCTGGACGACCCGCCGACCGCGGACGAGTTGCGCGAGGTGCTGCGGCGGCTCGACGCGCAACCGTGGGACATCACCCGCACCGGCGAGCAGATCGCCAAGGATCTGGGCATGGCGGACTGGGGCCGCACGCCCGCCGACCGCGACCGGTGGATCGAGGCGCTGGCCGCCAACCCGCAGTTGATCCAGCGTCCCATCGTGCTGACGGCGAACGGCGGCGCGGTGGTCGCCCGCACCGAGGACGCCTTGCGCACGCTCGGCTGAGCCTGCGCGCGAAATCCCGGCTCCCCAGGCGGTATTCGCCGATCCCTACCGCGGCGCACAGGCGGTAGGGTCGGCACTATGAAGGTTCAACTGCGCCACAATCCCGCCTCCACCGTCGCGCGGTGCTTCCTCGCGGGCGGTGAGCCGATGCGGGTCGAGAGCGGCGCCATGGTCGCCCATTCGGCGGGAATCACGTTGCAGGCCAAGGCCGAAGGCGGCATCCTGGCCGGTCTCAAGCGCTCGGTGCTCGCCGGGGAGTCGTTCTTCGTCTCCACGTTCACCGCGCCGCAGCAGGGCGGTTGGGTCGATGTCGCGCCCGCGCTACCCGGCGACATGCTGAACCTGCAGATCACCCCGGACCGGCCGTTCTTCATCAGCCGAGGCGGCTGGATCGCCAACTCGCACGGCGTGCAGGTGGAGAGCAAGTGGGGCGGCTTCGCGAATCTGTTCGGCGGCGAGGGCGGTTTCGGTCTGCGCGCGCACGGCGAAGGCGAGATCGTGGTCGGCGTCTTCGGCGCGATCGACGTGATCGACCTGCAGCCGGGCGAACCGATCACCATCGATACCGGGCACGTGGTCGCCTACGACCTGGCCATGAACTTCACCATCCGCCGCGCCGTCTCCGGCCGCTCCATCCAGTCGCTGAAGTCGGGCGAAGGATTCGTCTTCGACTTCGTCGGTCCCGGGCGGGTGCTGCTGCAGACCCGGAACCCGGGCGCGTTCCTGTCCTGGGCCAGCACCGGCGCCTCGTCGAGCTGACCGAGGCGAGGACCGCGAAGCGAGGATTTCCATCCGAGCCCGTCACGTCCGGGTAACCTCCCGGACACCCGGGTCCGTGATGCTGGCCGCTCCACTCGATGAACTACACGAAGGATGACATTCCATGGAGCTGCTCGAAGTCGTCGCCAACATTTTCCAGACGTTCCTGTCCCTGGGCAGCGGCAGCGCTGCGTAGTCGGTTCAGGTGAGGAGATCGCCGACCAGCACCCGGGTGTCCGGGACGAACGGCCAGTCCGGGTCGGCGAGGTGGGCGCGCAGTTCCGCGCCGGTCCACCACCAGCCGTCGGCGATCTCCTCGGGCTGATGACGGATGGGGCCGTCGTAGCGCAGCTCGTAGGCGAACAGGTGGCAGCGCATCGGCCTGCCCTCCCATTCCCCGTCCCAGGACGCGCCGGCCATCGGCAGCGGCGGCGTCGCGTCCGGTCCGAGCAGGATGCCGAGCTCTTCGCCGAGTTCCCGGATCGCGGTGCGCGCCGGATCCTCGCCCGGCGCGACGACACCGCCCGCGAGGCAGTCGTGCATCCCGGCGAACACCATCTTCGTGTCGGTGCGGCGGTGCACGTAGACCCGCTCGCCGTCCATCGACCGCACCAGCACCCCCGAACTGGCGTGCCACAGTCCCTCGCGATAGACCTCGGCGCGATCGGCCGCGCCGACCTCTCGCCCCTGCCGGTCGTAGACCGCGATCATCTCGTTCGGCTGCGCTGACACCGCTCGAGGGTAACCTGAGTGGTGCACGCCGCCTGGAGAGAGGACCGTCCGATGGTGCTTCCGCGCGCAGTGGCGAGATTCAACCGGCACGTGACCAATCCGGCGGCCGGGTTGATCGCGAGCACGGTGCCGCCGTTCGGTGTCGTGGTGCACAAGGGGCGAAAATCCGGGCGCGCGTATCGAACTCCGGTGTGGGTGTTCGAGGACGACGGCGTCTACCGCATCGCGCTGACCTACGGTCGCGACGCGGAGTGGGTCAAGAACGTCGTCGCCGCGGGCGGTTTCGAGCTCGAGACCAGGGGCCGCACGGTCGAACTCCTGGATCCTGTGGTGCTCGAGGACCGGTCCGCGGGCTGGGCGCCGTTCGGTGTCCGGCAGGTGCTGCGGAGCATCGCCGCCAAGTACTACCTGCAGGCCGGTCCTGTCGGCTGATGTGGGTCAGCGGCGGCGGCGTGGTTTCGCGCCCGGTCGTGGGGCGCTCGTCGTCCCGGAGGTATCCGAAGCCGTTGGGGCGGGCTGACTTTCGGCGTCGATCCACCGGTACGTGAAGTGCTGCTGGGCCAGCGTCCACGCGTTGTTCGACACCCAGTACAGCAGGATCACGACGGGAAGTACCGCGCCGCCGATCAGCACGCCCGCGGGAAACACCCACAGCGTCAACGTGTTCAGCATCGGAACCTGCGTCGCGGCCGGGTCCTGGCGGGCGATCGATGCCCGCGCCGTGACATGTGTCGCGAGGGCCGCCAGCACCATCAGCGTGCCCGCGACCGCGGCGATCGTGACGCTCGGCTGCCCGGCCAGGGTGGCCGACAGCGGCGCCCCGAACAGTTTCGCCTGCAGGAACGATTGCACGTCGGCGGCGTCGAAGGCGTAGTTCGGTGTCTGCGCGTTCTGTTCGGGCGTCATCGGCGTCGGCGTCGCCTGGAAGGGCAGATGGCTCGCCGTGCCGGTGCGGTCGAACGATCGCAGCACGTGGAACAGCGCGAGGAACACCAATCCCTGGCCGAGCATCGGAAGGCAGCCGGCCAGTACGCGCACACCGTGTTGCCGGTGCAGCTTCTGGATCTCGGCGGCCTGGCGTTGCCGGTCGTCCGGGTAGCGCTTGCGCAGCGCCTCGATCTGGGGTTGCAGGCGCCGCACGACGGCCTGGGTTCGGACCTGTTTCAGGAACAGGGGATACATGGCCGCGCGGAGGGTGGCGACGAGGAACACCACGGCCGGCACCCAGGCCAGACCGCTGCCGGGCCCGAGCAGCGCGGCGAAGGCGGTGTGCCAGAGCCAGAGCACGGCGGAGACAGGGTAGTAGACGACATCGAGCATGGGGAAACACCTGATTCGGTGAGACGTGCGCGCACGCACGGAAACGGGAAAGGTCACGGCAAAGGGCCGACCACATCCGCGCTGTGGCGCGGGAGGTCGATCAGCCCGTGACCAGTCCCGGAGCTCGCGGCCGCGGACGGCCCGCCGTGTCGGGATTGCTCTGGCGCAGATACGAACCGCGCCTGCGGCGCTGCGCCGACGGCGGCGGTCCGCAATGCGGGACGACGACCGGCGTGACCGCCGCGCCGCGCAGCGCCACCATCGCGAACATCGCGGCGGCGAGCACGCCGAGCGCGGCCAGCGAGGCGTGCTCGGGCAGGGGCGTGGCCAGCAGCGCGAACGCGGAAGCCAGGCACGCGAATACCGCGAATGCCGTCAGCCGAACCCGCGAGAACACGGGATCGAGCGTACCGGGTGGGGCGGTGTCACGCTCCGTCGCCGAGATCCCACTGATCGGCTCGGTGCAGCGCGGCGGGCGTCAGTCCGAAGGTGCGACGGCAGGTGCGGGTGAGCTGGGTGCTGTCGTCGAAACCGGCGGCGTGCGCGGCGGCGGCGAGATCGTCGCCGGAACGGAACCGGCCGATCGCCACCCGCAGCCGCAACCACAGCATGTACGGGCGCAACGGCATTCCGACCTGCTCGGCGAACAGGTGCGAGAGCCGGGCGGGGGAGAGCCCGACCCGTTTCGCCACGTCGGACCCGCGGATCGAATGATCCGGCACCAGGCTCGGCAGCAGCCGCAGCGCCTCGGTCACCGCGCCGTGCCGCTGGGCGCCGTTGGCGGCCGTTGGAGCGCAACGCAATTCGCGCACGATGGCGGCCACCTGCTCGGCGATCGGCGCACCGGCCAGCGTCGCGGGCAGCGCGGGCTGATCGTCGGCCCAGCCGCCGGCGTGCGCGCGGCGATCGGCGGCCGCGCCCGCCGCGGTCTCCGGATCGAGGTAGAGCGCGGCGCCTTCGGCGGCGGTCTCGATCCGGTGCGGCGCGTCGGCGGGCACGATGATCCTGGTGCCGCGGTGCCGCACCCCGCCCGCGTCCATCACCGTGATCGGCGTACGGGCGGCGAGCAATTGGACGGTGTGGTGGGCGTGCAGCGCGGTCGGGCGGATCGCGCCGCCGAAGGCGAGAATCCCCGGCCGCAGCAAAGCCGTTGCCCGCCGAGGGGATTCGTCGGGCGTGCGGGCGCCGCCCGAGGCTGGGGGTGTCGCGGACACCCCGTCGGTGACCAGAGCCTTCTCCATCGGACGCTCCCGGCAGGTGACGCATGGATCCGGGTTTCGGATCCATCGCCGAGACTATCCGGGACGCACCGCGGCGGTGAGCGTTTCGGTCAGCTGAGCCAGGAATTCACCCACGATCGGTCGTGGGTCGATCTAGTCGAACGCGGTGGCGGGAGCCAGCGGAACAACCAGGCTCGACGGCCCGCTCGCGTCCCGGTGGATCCGCTGGGAGGAGCCGATCAGCCGCGGCAGATCGGTGGGCACCGGGATCGTGGAGGGGAAGGTGCCGCTGGTGATCCGTACTCGCAGCGCGTGTCCCGGCTCGAGCCGATGGAACGCCGGGCGCAGCTTGATCTCCATCCGCGTCACCTCGCCGGGGACGAGCAGTTGCTCGGCCTCCTTGCGCACCACGTGCTCGGGCCCGTAGACGGCGCCGTCCGCGGCCCGCCAGGTCTTCTCCTCGTCGAGGGTGCGCAGGCTGGCCAGCTGCGAGCCGCCGGTGATGTTCACCGAGGTGCCGTCCGGTGCCACATCGTCGAGCCACACCTGAAAAGCGGCGTCGGTACTGGTCGACGAGGCGTAGAGGGTGAGACTGCTCGGACCCGCCAGCACCGTCGGCTCGGTCACCGGGTCCATCGTGTACGCGTGCCCCGCGGTCGGGCTCTGCACCCATTCGGTACACGGGTTGTAGGCGTTGAAGACCCGGAAGACGAAGTCGAGCAGGCCGCCGGAGTACTGGCCCAAGGTCTGCCGGTTGCAGATGTTGTCCACGCCGCTGTAGTCGAGCCGGTCGGCGGCCTCCGCGATCGTGGGCTGCTCGGCCACGAGCCGGTCACCGTCGAAGTAGCGGCGCTGAATCTCGGCATGCTCGGACGGATATCGCGAGGTCGCGACGGCGTTGTTGTTCGCGTCGATGACGTGCAGCGTGCGCTCGGTCTCGTCGACGCCGTTGTCGATGCCCTTGAGGAAGCGGTCGAACCAGGCCAGCGTGATCATGTCGGTGTCGAGCCGCGAGCCGGGCCCGAAGCCGAGGCCGACGTGGTACCAGGGACCCATCAGCAGCTGGAACCGCCCGTCGGTCGGCTGCCCGGGCGCCATCGGCGCGAACTGGTCGCGCCCCGCCGCCAGATTCTGGAGCTGAGAGTAGTTGCGCCACGGTCCTTCCTGGTACAGATCCCACAGGCCGCCGACCTGGTACATGGCGATGTCGTTGTCCACCAACGCTTTCAGCTCGGTCTCGAATCGGCGCTCCTGCCACCACGCGCCGTCGTAGGCCAGCGGGCCGCCCGCGTACGCCTCCACCAGCTTGACGAGGGTGCTGTCGGTCGACACCAGCGCCGCGAGGTGATCGCCGAGCGCCTGCAGGAAGGTCTGCGGAGTCACCACCGCCGTCATGAAGGGGCCGATGAGACTCAGATACGGCACCATCAGCGAGATGACGGTGAGCAGCAGCGGGCTCATCAATCCGTCGTGGCCGAGCACCTCGTTGAAGATGTTGTTGGGCATGGCCATCGGCACGATCGCCTTCAACGGCGAACCTGGACCGACGGATTCGGCGGTCCGCATGGCCGACAGCGCCGGAAACGAGTACCCGTACATGCCGACCTCGCCGCTGGAACCCGGCAGCCGGGCCGCCCAGTCCACCACCTGCGCGCCGTCGAGGCCGTCCTGTTTCGATGCCGGATTCCAGGCGCCGGTGGACCCGCCGGTGCCGCGCACGTCGGCGATCACCTCGATGTAGCCGCGCCGCACCAGCATGTCCTGGGCGCTGGTGGCCTGGTTGACGATGCGGCGCGCGTCGCGCAGATGGTCGGGCAGCGGGATGCGCAGTTGATCGATGACGCCGGTGACGGCGGCGGTGAGCGCGCTCGAGAGCGCGCCGTAGGTGGTGAAGTTGACGACCACCGGAAACTCGCCCTCGGCCCGTCGCCCGGTCGCCGGGTCGGTCGGATACCTGACCTCGGCCTGCAATGTGGTGCCGTCGGCGAGCGGAATCACCTGTCCCAGTTGATATTCGATGCCGTACCGCTCCGGCGTCGGCACGTAGTCCGCGGGCAGCCCGAAGTTCGTCGGCGCGGACGGCACCGGTCCCGCGGCGGGGACGGCGCTCGCGCCGGGCGCGAGCTGAACGGTCGGCCCGAGGGCGGTGATCGCCGCGAGGGCGACCGTGGCGGCGCGGCGGCGGAACCGCGCCCGGCTCGAAATCGTCAACTACTCGAACTCTCTGCTCGCGGTGCCGAGACGGACGACACCGGGGACATCGCTGTCTGA
Source organism: Nocardia bhagyanarayanae (assembly GCF_006716565.1). Taxonomy (NCBI): domain Bacteria; kingdom Bacillati; phylum Actinomycetota; class Actinomycetes; order Mycobacteriales; family Nocardiaceae; genus Nocardia; species Nocardia bhagyanarayanae. Next base: position 4,501,654 of record NZ_VFPG01000001.1, read on the forward strand.
TACAGCAGACCGCATAGTCCGGGTACCGCACCACCGGCAGTTCCCAAGACCGCGAGGCGACGATTTGTGCGCCCGACCAAAGCGGCGGAACTACGGTGCGAACGAGGCGGCTTCGAGCAGTCTGGCCAGCCGCGCCGCGGACAGCGTCATGGCGTCGGCGGGACGGTGCGGATCAAGTCCGGTGAGTTCGTGCACGCGCGAGAGGCGATAGGTCACCGTGTTGCGGTGCACCATCAGCTGCCGCGCCGTGGCGAGCTGATTGAAGCCGGTGTCCACGAACGTCTCCAGCGTCTCGGCGAGCATCGGCTGGGCGTCCAGCGGTGCGAGCAGCGCGGCCAGCCCCGGCCGGGCCGCGTCGCTCACCGCCACCGTGTATTCGAAGTGCAGATCCGTTCGGCGACAGATGATCTCGCGTCGCGCGAGACAGCGCCCGAGTTCGGCGAGCACCCGCGCCTCGGCGGCGAGCGCGGGGATCGCGGCCCTCGTGGGCGCGGCTCCCACGCCCACCCAGTACGGGGGAACCCGGCCTGGCGCGTGCGCGGGCAGGCGCGCGGTGAGCCCGGCCAGCGCGGCCGAACCGTCGTCGCCGGAGGCCAAGGGGACCAGCGCGGTCCAGCCGCCGGTGTCCAAACGCAGGAAGACGCCGGGGATGGCCTCGACCCGGTGCCGCAGGGCTGCCGCGGGTCCACCGCTGCTCCCGCACAGCCGGAACACCGCGACCAGGAAGGCGTCGGCCACCGGGATGACCGGGTCGTCGGCCCACTCCACCGGATCACGCCCGGCGAGCAGCGCCTCGGCGATTCCGCGGCGTCGCTCCAGCAGCTCCCATCGCGGATCGTGGACGCGCTGGACGGCCGCCGTCGCGATGCGCGAGCCGACCAGCGTGATGTACTTCAGCAGCGCGGGGGAGGCGTCCAGCAGCAGGGCCTCGTCGGCGCCCGCCGAATCGCGCAGCCGCTCCCAGAGGAAAGCCGCGCCGAGCCGATACCGCTCCAGCACCTCGGCCAGCGGCGTGCCGTCGCGCAGCCGGTCCATCGCCAGTTCCACCAGCTCCCTGGTGTCGGCTTCGGACGGCTCGACGCCGCGGCGCAGGTACTGGAAGAACAGATCGACGTTGAGCTTCGCGCCGCGGGCGAAATCGGTTTCGACCAGTGAGAAGGGCAGCTGTGCGTAGGGCGGCAGCGTGCCGTAGAACCCCTCCAGCAGCGAGGCCGCGGTGCGGTGCAGGCCGTCGATCCGCGCGGATCGTTCGTTCATCGGCGCCTCCGTGTGCCGCATTGCCGTCCTGCGCCCCGGCTCAGGCCGAGTACAGGGCCTCGATGGTATCGGTGTAGCGGGTCGCGATCGGCGCGCGGCGGAGTTTGCCGGTGGCCGTCAGGCAGTCGCCGCCCGGCTCCCACACCTCGCCGAGCACGCGATACTTCTTGATCTGCTCGACGCGGGAGAGTTTGCCGTTCGCCGCCGTCACCCCGCGCTCGATCTCGGCGAGCACCTCCGGGCTGGCGGCGAGGTCGGCGACCGAGGTGTCGGCGAGCCCGTTCCGCTTGCCGAAGGCGGCGGCCAGATCGGGGTCGAGACAGATCAGCGCGGTGTTGTAGGGGCGCTGTTCGCCGATCACCACGACCGTGCCTGCCAGCGGGCAGTTCTCGGTGATCGTGTTCTCGATGTTGGCCGGGGACATGTTCTTGCCCGCGGCGTTGATGATGAGCTCTTTCTTGCGGCCCACGATCGACAGGTAGCCGTCGGCGTCGAAGAAGCCGATGTCGCCGGTGTGCAGCCAGCCGTCGGCATCCACTGTCTCAGTCGTCTTGACCGGGTCGTCGCGATACCCGCGCATCACCATCTTTCCCCGGATCAGCACCTCGCCGTCCGCCGCGAGGCGGACCTCGGCGCCAGGCAGCGGCGTGCCGACCGTGCCGATCTTGATCCGGGCCGGGCCGTTCAGCGTCGCGCCTGCGGTGCACTCGGTCATGCCGTACCCCTCGCACAACGGCAGGCCGAGACCGAGGAAGAACTCGTGCACGTCGGGCGGGATGGCTACCGACCCCGTCACGGCAACGCGCACCTGGTCCAGGCCGAGCCTGGCGCGCAGCGGACCGAGCACCAGGCGTTCGGCGACGGCGTGCTGGACGCGTCCGGAGAACCCGAGCGCGCGTCCGTCGGAGGCGGCCCGCGCACGATCGCGGCCCACGCCGACCGCCCACCGGGCCAGTGCGCGACGCGGCGGCGGCTCCGCGGCGAACCGTTCCTCCAGCGCGCCTTTGACTTTCACCCACACGCGGGGCACGCCGAGGAACACCGTCGGCCGCACCTCGGCCAGCGCGGCGGCCACCTGCTCGAGATCGGCGACCGTGGTGATCTGGCCGCCCTCCAGCATGGTCAGGTAGTGCGCGAACCACCGGTTGGCCGCGTGCGCGTCCGGCAGGTAGGAGATGACCCGGTCATCCGGTCCGCCGCCGCCGAATTCATCGATGACGCGCGCGTTCTCGATGAAGTTGGTGTGCGTGAGTTCGACGCCCTTCGGCGGGCCCGTGGTACCCGAGGTGTAGACGATGGTGAGCAAGTCCTCGGGACGCACCGCGCGCCACGTCGCCTCGAAATCGAAACCCTCCGGCGCCGAGTCGGATTCGAGCGCGCCGAGCGCCACGGTGCCCGCGGGCGCGTCGTCCACCACGATCACGTGCTCGACGCGGTGACCCCGCTCGGCCGCCGCCGCGACCGCATCCAGAATCCGTGGTGCGAACTGGCTTTCGCAGATGACCGCCCGATTCCGTGCGTTGCCGAACTGATAGGCGAGCAGCTCGACCGGATTGGTGTTGTACACCGAGAAGGGCGTGGCGCCCGCGTGCAGCACGGCGGTGTCGCACAGGTGGAACTCCGGCCGGTTGGTCAGCATCAGCGCGACGGTGTCGCCGTGGCGCACGCCGAGCGCGGCGAGACCGGTCGCGATGGCGCGGACCCGCGCGCCGTACTCGCGCCAGGTGATCGTCTGCCCGCCGCCGAGGGTGCGCAGCGCGACCGCGTCGGCGTGGCGGGCCACGTTCGCCTGGAACGCCGCGCACAGGGTGTCCGGACGCGCCCGTTCGACCGCCGGAGTTGTGGAGGGAACCAAGACCGAGACCTTCTGCTGGAGTGTGGCCGAGGCGACCCCCCGTCACCGGCGGTGGCGTCGACCTCGTCGTCCGTTCAAGCTCAGCGCATCGAGCAGACCCCTCGCCAGGGGCAAAGGCCAAGACTGTGCCGTCCGGATTTGTGCACCGGACCAAACGGCTGCACGCCCAGCGCATCCGCGTGGTCCGGCCTACGACTCGGCCGCCGCCGTCATGGGACGGACGCACTAGGGCCTGGCGGGTCGGTGCAATTCCGTTGCCAGCGTGAGGAGTTCGGGCAGGTGCACGCCGTCGGTGGCGGCGTGTTCGAGCGCGTCCTCGAAGGCGAAGGCGCGGACCTCGAGGATCTGCTCGGCGTCGGCGGGATTGGTGGGGGAGCCGTCCAGGACGACGTCGGCGGCGCACCACAGCCACGCCTTGTGCGGGTGCGGCTGCCACGGCCGGTACGGTTCCGGCGCGTCACTGGTCGCGTGGTGCGCGCCGAGCCACCGCACCGGGCCGACCGGGCGCGCGCCCGCCTCCTCGCGCAGCTCGCGGCGCAGGCACTCGTCCACCGATTCGCCCGCCTCCCTTGTCCCGCCGGGCAGCAGCCAGACGTCGCGGTCGTCGCGGCACAGCACGATCCGCTCGCCGACGAAACACACGACGTGCACGTTGGTCACCAGCTCGTCGGCAGGCAGCTCGGTGGAAAAGCGGACGTCCAGACCGCCCCACTCCCAGCGGGCCGGGGTGTGCAGCAGCGGATAGCGCTCGGCGAAACTCACTCGCCCGACGGTAGTTCAGGAAGCCGGAACAACAGCACCTCCGGATCGAGGCCCTCGTCCTCCACACGAAAAGCGTTGCGGAACAAGTCCTGATCGCGATCGTTGCGCCGGATCACGGTGCCGATCTCGGGATTGACCCGGCAGGCGGCGGCGCAGCGCAGCCAGTCGCGCGCGAAGGCGGCGTCCTGGAAGGTGGGGAAGCTGAACTTCGGGCCCATGGCCCAGCACATGCTGAGCATGCCGAGCTGCGCGTCGGCGGGCCAGGAGTCGAATGCGGCGAAGGGCATCACCACCGCGCCCGTGCCGTGCCGCACCATCCGGCCGCGCAGCAGCGTCTCCAGCTCGTCGAGCCTTGCGAAGACCAGGCGGTCGATGTGCTCGTCGGTCAGCCGCAGCTCGGTGACGTCGGCGAAACGGCGGTAACCGCCCGCCACGAGATCCATCCGGCTCTTCACCGCGTCCCATGCCGCGTTGATCTCCGCGCCGGTGGCCGGTGAGCCGTCCGGACGCCGCCACGGCAGCCTGCGGGCGGCGATGAGCGAGGCGGCCCGTTCGGCCGGCGTCGGAGCGGCGCGCACCCGTCCGGTGTCGTCGAGCTTGTTGCCGACACCGGTGCTCACGAAGCCCTCGGAGTCCAGGTACATCCAGGGCACCCGGCCCTCCAGCGGTTCGTTGAACGGCAGCCAGACACGGCGCACCGCGGCCTTCATGGACGATTCCCCTCGTCGATAGTGCGGAAAGGTGTCGTTTCAGCATGGGACGAGGAGCGGCGGCGAACACGAGTAGCGCACTACTCGTGTTCGCCGCCGCGGTTCTGTGCGATGGCGCTGACCGAGGCCGCGCCCGTCAGCGCTCGCGGGCCAGCACCCGGTAGCAGGCGTTCCACGCCCACTCGACCGGCCCGCGTTCGAAGCGCCGCAGCCACAGGTGCGCGGCCGTGACGATGATCAGCGTGACCACCAGGTAGATCGCGATCGTGAACGGAACGCGCGCGTCGGGGGAGACCCGCGCTGCCAGGCCGAGACCCCAGCCGTAGCAGAGCGCCGAGGCGACCAGGTTCTGCAGGATGTAGCAGGACAGCGCGGTGCGGCCGACCTCGGTGAGCCGTCGGCCCGCGAAACCGAGCCGCGGACGGCGCAGATAGAACTCGGCGACCAGCGCCAGGATGCCGAAGGCGACGAACGGCGCGCTGCCGTACCGGGTGAACAACACCAGATCGCCGCCGAACACACCGGCGAGCAAATCGATCGGCGCCGCGATCGCGCCGGTCACCATGAGCCGCTTGCGAATTCGCGTGCCTTCCGGACGGAACAGGCCCGCGCGGTACAACCGGGCGCCCGCCAGGAACAGCGCGACCGACATGGCGAAGACGAAGACGGCCTCGAGACGGAACACGAGCGCGTTGTCCAAGCGGAACACGACGAGGTCCCAGAACGAGCCGTCCGCGTAGGGATTGGGGTCCAGCGGCTCGCGCGGCGCCGAATCCTGCGGCGGTGCGAAGGCCATAGCCAGGGCGATGAGCGTCAGCACGACAACGTGGACGCTCGCCGCGATCGTCAGCCAGCGGCGCTGCGCACGGTCGCTCGTGGCGAGCACGAAGGCGACCACCAAGCCGGTCACCGCGTAGCCCATCAGCACGTCGAACTCGGCGACCAACACGAAGTTGAGCACGCCGTCCAGGAACAGCAGCCCCGCACGCCACGGATAGCCGCCCGGCCACGCGCCGCCGCGGCGCGCGGCCGAGGCCTGCTGGATGGCGAGGCCGATGCCGAACATGATGGTCAGCAGGCCGAGGAACTTGCCCTGCGCCAGCTGTTGCAGCACCCGCTCGGTCCACATCCAGCCGCCGCCGGTGGCGGAGCCCAGTCCGTCGATGTAGCCGATCAGGCCCTCCGGGTCGGTCAGGATCCAGACATTCGTGCCGAGCGTGCCGAGGATCGCGATGCCGCGCAGCACGTCGAGCGCGACGAGCCGCGCGGGCCGTTCGGGCCGCTCGGCGCGGTCCCGTTCGGAGGCTCCCGCCCCGGTTTCGGCGATGGATTCGGTCATGAGTCGACTATCCGGCCCGGGAGCGGGGAACGTGATCCTCCGGAAGTACCACCCTCGGTATGACATTGGCCGGTGTCGCCTAGGCTCGAGGTATGCAGCGCATCATCGGTATCGAGGTCGAATACGGCATTTCCACCCCCACCGAGCCGTCGGCCAACCCGATCCTCACCTCTACCCAGGCGGTCCTCGCCTACGCGGCGGCCGAAGGCGTGCCGCGGGCCAAGCGGACGCGCTGGGACTACGAGGTGGAGTCGCCGCTGCGCGACGCCCGCGGTTTCGACCTGAGCCGGATGAACGGACCGGCGCCGGTGATCGACGCCGACGAGGTCGGCGCGGCGAACATGATCCTCACCAACGGCGCGCGGCTCTACGTCGACCACGCGCACCCGGAGTACTCCGCGCCCGAGGTCACCGACCCGCTGGACGCGGTGATCTGGGACAAGGCGGGCGAGCGGGTGATGGAGGCCGCCGCACGGCACGCCTCGAGCGTGCCCGGTGCACCGCGGCTGCAGCTGTACAAGAACAACGTCGACGGCAAGGGCGCCTCGTACGGCACCCACGAGAACTACCTGATGAACCGGGACACCCCGTTCAACCAGATCATCGTCGGGCTGACGCCCTTCTTCGTCTCGCGCCAGGTGATCTGCGGTTCCGGCCGGGTCGGCATCGGCCAGTCCGGCGACCACCCGGGATTCCAGCTGTCCCAGCGCTCCGACTACATCGAGGTCGAGGTCGGACTGGAGACCACGCTCAAGCGCGGCATCATCAACACCCGCGACGAGCCGCACGCCGACGCCGACAAGTACCGCAGGCTGCACGTCATCATCGGCGACGCGAACCTGGCCGAGATGTCGACCTACCTCAAGGTCGGCACCACCGCGCTGGTGCTCGACCTGATCGAGGCCGGCGAGGACCTGTCCGATCTGCAGCTGGCCCGCCCGGTCACCGCCGTGCACCAGATCAGCCACGACCCGAGCCTGCGCGCCACCGTCGCGCTGGCCGACGGCCGCGAGCTGACCGGCTTGGCGCTACAGCGGCTCTACCACGAGCGGGTCGCCAAGTTCATGGACCGCGAGGGCAACGAGGACGCCCGCGTGCAGGACATCCTGGACAACTGGGCGATGGTCCTCGACCTGCTCGAGCGCGACCCGATGGAATGCGCGAACCTGCTCGACTGGCCCGCCAAACTGCGCCTGCTCGAGGGCATGCGCCAGCGCGAGGGCCTGAGCTGGGCCGCGCCGAAGCTGCACCTGATGGACCTGCAGTACTCCGACGTGCGCCTGGACAAGGGTCTGTACAACCGGCTGGTGGCGCGCGGCTCGATGAAGCGGCTGGTCTCCGAACAGCAGGTGCTCGACGCGATGACCAAGCCGCCCACCGACACCCGCGCCTACTTCCGCGGCGAATGCCTGCGCCGTTTCGGCGCGGACATCGCCGCGGCGAGCTGGGACTCGGTGATCTTCGATCTGGGCGGCGATTCGCTGGTGCGCATCCCGACCCTGGAACCGCGCCGCGGCACCAAATCGCATGTCGGCAAGCTGCTCGACGGCGTGGACACCGCCGCCGAACTGGTCCAGCAACTCACGACGTAAACGGCGTCGTCGGGTCCCGATTCGGGCGCTGTCCGCGCGGCGAATTGGGCACAGATCCGACATCGTGTCGGTTCGGCTGGGTAGTGTTGTTGTACGAGCACGCACATTGCTCATGATCGGAACCGTGCTCATACTTTGGGTCCGGTCATGATGAGGACAGAGGAGGTCGGCTGCCATGGCACAAGAGCAGACCAAGCGCACCGGGGGCGGCGACGAGGACGAGGGTCCCGACGGCGTCGACGCGGCCGGTCAGGAGCGTCGCGAGAAGCTGGCGGAGGATACCGACGACCTGCTCGACGAGATCGATGACGTGCTCGAGGAGAACGCGGAAGACTTCGTCCGCGCCTATGTGCAGAAGGGCGGCCAGTGACAGCAGGTGACCCCATGCGTCTCCACCCGGGGTACGCCCTCTCCTCGTTCACCGAACACCTGCGCGCACACGCACCGGAGCTGTTGCCCGGCAACAGATTCGCCGCGATCGATGGCGCCACCGGAAACTCCGGTGGCGCCGTCGCGAAGGACGTCGCCCCGCACGGCACCACCATCGTCGCGGTGACCTACCGCGGCGGCGTGCTGATCGCCGGCGACCGGCGCGCCACCCAGGGAAACCTGGTGGCGAGCAGGGATATGGAGAAGGTGTACATCACCGACACCTACTCGGCGGCGGGCATCGCGGGCACCGCGGGTATGGCCGTCGAGATGGTGCGCCTTTTCGCGGTGGAGCTGGAGTACTACGAGAAGATCGAAGGCGTTCCGCTCACCTTCGACGGCAAGGCCAACAAGCTGTCGAAGATGGTGCGCGACAACCTCCCCGCCGCGCTGCAGGGTCTGGCGGTGGTGCCGGTGCTGGTCGGGTACGACCAGCAGGCCACCGACGAGGACCGGGTCGGCCGCATCGTGTCCTACGACGTGGTCGGCGGTCGCAGCGAGGAGCGATTCGGTTACACCGCAGTCGGTTCCGGTTCGATGTTCGCCAAGACGTCGCTGAAGAAGTTGTACGCCAAGGGAATCGACGCGAACCGGGCGTTGCGCATCGCGGTCGAGGCGCTGTTCGACGCCTCCGACGACGACACCGCGACCGGCGGACCGGATCTGGCGCGCGGCATCTACCCGACGATCGTCACGATCGATGAGGACGGTGCCGTGGAGGTGCCCGAGGAGCGTGTCGAGGAGATCGCCCGCGGCATCGTCGCCGACCGCGCGGCGGCACAGGAAGGGAGCGCCAACGCATGACACTGCCGTACTACGCGTCGGCCGAGCAGATCATGCGCGACAAGACCGAGCTCGCGCGCAAAGGCATCGCTCGTGGTCGCAGTGTCATCGTTCTGGCGTACGACAAGGGTGTGCTGTTCGTGGCGGAGAACCCCTCCGCGACGCTGCACAAGGTGAGTGAGCTGTACGACCGCGTCGGGTTCGCGGCCGTCGGCAAGTACAACGAGTTCGAGAACCTGCGCCGCGGCGGCATCCTGCAGGCCGACCTGCGCGGCTACCAGTTCGACCGGCGGGACGTGACGGGCAGGGCGCTGGCCAACGCCTACGCCCAGGCACTCGGCACGATCTTCACCGATCAGCTCAAGCCGTACGAGGTGGAGCTCTGCGTGGCGGAGGTGGGGTATCCGGAGCAGGCGCCGCAGTCGGTGCTGTACAGGATCACCTTCGACGGCTCGATCGTGGACGAGCGCGAATACGTGGTGATGGGCGGCACGACCGAGCCCATTGTCTCCGCGCTGAAGGGGTCCTACCGGCCGGGTCTCGACCTGGCCGCCGCGATCGACGTCGCGGTCAAGGCGCTGCAGGCCGGGATTCCGGAGGGCGCCGACAAGGAGAAGCGAGCGCTCGGCGTGAGCTCCCTCGAGGTCGCCACGCTGGAGCAGTCGCGGCCGCGGCGGGCGTTCCGCCGGATCTCCGACACCGCGCTGGAGAAGCTGCTTCAGCCGGCGGGCGCGGCGAAGACCACCACCGTGGTGGAGCTTCCCGAGGAATCGCCGGACTCGGAGTAGTCGAAGACCAGGGCCCGCGTGGGACCGCCTCGACGGCGATCCCACGCGGGCCTTTCGCTTGCTTCCGGGCGCCGCGATCCTGCCGCGCAAAGATCCAGCGGCCGGGCCTCCGGTAGCGGCCCGTCGAAAGATCTGTCGTGGCGCGGCGATCGAGCCGACGAATCTGTGCGCTCTCCGTCCGCTCGGCGCAGGGGTTTCGCCGTGGCCGTCGGCGCGAAATCCGCGTCTGACCGGCCGAGTGCGCCGGGCATACGGTGCCGAATCGTTGTGAAGACGTATGCGTCCGTGTTGTCCGCAGCGCCACGCGACTACCTGACATGGCTGTAATGTCGATGGTGTGCAGCGACGAATCATGGGGATCGAGACCGAGTTCGGTGTGACATGCACCTTCCACGGTCACCGTCGGCTGTCCCCCGACGAGGTAGCCCGGTACCTGTTCCGCCGGGTGGTGTCCTGGGGCCGTAGCTCTAACGTGTTCCTTCGCAACGGCGCTCGGCTGTATCTCGACGTCGGCTCGCATCCGGAGTACGCCACGGCCGAATGCGACAGTCTGCACCAGTTGGTCACCCATGACAGGGCGGGCGAGCGGGTGCTCGAGGAGTTGCTGATCGATGCCGAGCAACGCTTGGCCGAAGAGGGCATCGGCGGCGACATCTACCTGTTCAAGAACAACACCGACTCCGCGGGCAACTCCTACGGCTGTCACGAGAACTTCCTCGTGGTTCGCGCCGGCGAGTTCTCCCGTATTTCCGACGTGCTGCTGCCGTTCCTGGTGACCAGGCAGCTGATCTGCGGAGCGGGCAAGGTGCTGCAGACGCCGAAGGCGGCCACCTTCTGCCTGTCGCAGCGGGCCGAGCACATCTGGGAGGGCGTCTCCTCGGCGACCACCCGGTCGCGCCCGATCATCAACACCCGCGACGAGCCGCACGCCGACGCCGAGAAGTACCGGCGCCTGCACGTGATCGTCGGCGACTCGAACATGTCCGAGACCACGACCATGCTCAAGGTCGGCACGGCCGCGCTGGTCCTGGAGATGATCGAGGCGGGCGTCTCGTTCCGCGATTTCGCGCTGGACAACCCGATCCGCGCCATCCGCGAGGTCAGCCACGATCTCACCGGCCGCCGTCCCGTGCGGCTGGCCGGCGGTCGGCAGGCCAGCGCGCTCGACATCCAGCGCGAGTACTACGCCCGCGCCGTCGAGCACCTGCGCAACCGGGACCGCGATCCGCAGATCGACCAGGTCGTCGACCTCTGGGGCCGGACGCTGGACGCGGTCGAGGCGCAGGACTTCGCCAAGGTGGACACCGAGATCGACTGGGTGATCAAGCGCAAGCTGTTCCAGCGCTACCAGGACCGCTACAACATGGAGCTGTCCGATCCCAAGATCGCCCAGCTGGACCTGGCCTACCACGACATCAAGCGCGGCCGCGGCGTCTTCGACCTGCTGCAGCGCAAGGGTCTGGCCAAGCGCGTGACCGAGGACGACGCGGTGGACGCTGCGGTCGACACCCCGCCGCAGACGACTCGCGCCAAGCTGCGCGGCGATTTCATCACCGCCGCTCAGGAGGCCGGTCGCGACTTCACGGTCGACTGGGTGCACCTCAAGCTGAACGACCAGGCGCAGCGGACCGTGCTGTGCAAGGACCCGTTCCGCTCGGTCGACGAGCGCGTCGACCGGTTGATCGCCTCGATGTAGCCGGGCCTGGATGGGCAGGACGAAAGCCGCGCGTCAGCTCGGCCTCCTCCGCCCATCCCGCGCCTACTGTGGAGCAATGACCGACACGGATGTGCTCGACGAATTGCTCGACCTCGAGAGCCGCGGCTGGGACGCGCTGTGCGCGAGTACCGGCGCCGACTTCTACGGCGCGCTCATGACCGACGACGCGCTGATGATCCTGGCCAACGGCATGGTGCTCGACCGCGACGGCGTCGTCGAATCGCTGCGCCACGCCCCACCATGGCGGACCTACGAGATCCAGAATCCGCGCCTGGTGCGCGTCGGCTCCGACGCCACCGCACTGGTGTACGTCGGCATCGCCTACCGCGAGGGCACCGACCCCGCCTTCCGCGGCGTCATGTCCAGCGTCTACGCCCGCACCTCGGACGGCTGGCGTATGACCTGCTACCAGCAGACCCGCTTCCCGGAGGAGTGAACGGCGCCGCGCCGGCGCGAAGACTTCGAGCGGCGGTCAGTTCTCGGCGAGGTAGCGCTCGACCGACTCCACCTTGGCGGTCATCGCGTCGGTGACGCCGGGGCGGATGTCGGCTTTCAACACGAGACTGCAGCGAGGGGCGACGGCGAGGATCGCGTCGGTGGCGTCCTTGACCACGCGCATCACCTCGTCCCATTCGCCCTCGAGCGTGGTGAACATGGCGTCGGTGCGGTTCGGCAGTCCGCTGGCCCGGACGACGCGCACCGCCTCGGCCACCGCGGGGCCGACATCGACGCCCGTGCCGAGCGGGGTCACGGAGAAGGCAACGATCACCGGACCATTGTCGCCGCCGCGCTGAGTTGTCGCGCGCCGCCGCGCTGAGTACGCGCGCCGCCGCGCTGAGTAATCGCGCGCCGCCGCGCGATGAATCCGCGGTGGCGATTACCCTCTTACGGGTGGCGATATCCAAGGTCGAGCGGCTGATGAATCTGGTCATCGCGCTGCTGTCGACCCGGCAGTTCTTGAGCGCGGAGCGGATCAGGGAAAGCGTCGCGGGCTACGAGGACTCGGCCAGCGACGAGGCGTTCAGTCGCATGTTCGAGCGGGACAAGAACGAGCTTCGCGACCTGGGAATTCCGCTGGAAGTCGGGCCGGTGAACCGGTACTCGACGCTGGAGGGGTACCGGATCAACCGCGACGCCTACGAGCTGCCCGACATCGATCTGAGCGACGAGGAGGCCGCCGCGGTCGCGGTCGCGGTGCAGATGTGGGAGTCCCCCGAGCTGGCGGCGGCTGCCGAAGGCGCCCTGCTGAAGCTGCGGGCCGCGGGCATCCATGTCGAAACGGACTCGGCCGTCGCCTCGGTGCCCGCCGTGCCCGCACGCACCCGAGGCTCGGAGCCGGTGCTCGGCAAGCTGCTCGCGGCCGTCGACGCCGGGCAGGCCGTGCGCTTCGAGCATCGCGGCGCGGTCAACGCGCCCTATCTCATGCGCGATGTCGAACCGTGGGGCGTGGTGACCCACCACGGGCGCTGGTACCTGGTCGGCCACGACCGCGACCGCGACGCGGTGCGCAGCTTCCGCCTCTCCCGCATCGGCGACGACGTGACGCCGTACGGCCCGGTCAACGCGGTGCACAAGCCCGAGGACGTCGACCTGCGCGAGATCGTCGCGCGGGTCACCAGCAGCGCGCCGGTCACCGGCTCGGCCACGGTGTGGATCGCCGACGGTCGCGGCCAGGAGATCCGCAGGCTGGGTCAGGTCGTCGAGGAACGCGCCGTCGGCAGGCGCGGCGGCATGGTGGTCGAGGTACCGATCCGCTCGCGCGACTGGCTGGCGAGGCTCATCACCGGCCTCGGCCCGGACGCTCTCGTGCTCGGCCCCGACGACCTGCGGGCCGACGTGGTCGCCCGGCTGCGCTCGGTGTTCGACACGACGGAGGTGCGGGCGTGACGACCAGTCGCCTCTCCGTGCGGCTTTCCCGGCTGCTCAACATGATCCCGTACTTCATCGCCAACCCCGGCATCAGCGCGGCGGACGCCGCCGCCGACCTCGGCGTCACGACGAAACAGCTGATGAGCGACCTGAACCAGCTGTGGATGTGCGGCCTGCCCGGCTACGGGCCTGGCGATCTCATCGATCTGTCGTTCTCCGAGGAGAGCATCGAGGTCACCTTCTCCGCGGGCATCGACCGGCCGCTGCGGCTGACCTCCACCGAGGCCACCGCGCTGCTGGTCGCCCTGCGCTCGATCGTGGACATGCCCGGCATGGTGGACCCCACCGCCGCGCACGCGGCCATCGCCAAGATCGAATCCGCCATCTCCGGCGGCGCGCCGCGGACCGCCGACGACGCGCGGGTGACGCCGGTGGAGGCGCCCGCGGTGGCGACCGTGCGTTCGGGCCTGGCCCGCCAGCACGCGTTGCGCATCATCTACTACTCGGCCAGCCGCGACGTGGTCTCCGAGCGTGTCGTCGATCCGATCCGGATCGTGCTCGTCGACGACAACAGCTACCTGCAGGCGTGGTGCCGGGAGGCCGAGGGCGTGCGGCTGTTCCGCTTCGACCGGATCGAAGCCGCCACCGAACTCACCGAACCCGCCCGGCCGCCGAGCCACGCCGCCACCGAGGCGGCCGCCTCGCTCGACCTGTTCCAGGACGACCCCGCGGTCCCGCTGGCGCGGCTGCGCATCCGCGGCGACTACGGCTGGGTGCTCGACCAGTACCCGATGCACCGGCTGGCCGTGCACCCGGACGGCAGCCTGGAGGCGACCATGCGTTTCGCCACCCTGGACTGGATGGCGCGGCTGCTGCTCGGCTTCGGATCGGGCGTCACGGTGCTCGGTCCGCCGGAGTTGATCGCCGCGGTGCGCGAGCGATCCAACGCGGCGCTCGCCGCGTACCGCGACGCGGGGCTAGAGGAATTGGAGTGAGGTGACGGAGCTCGACAACATGCCGCGGCGAGTCATGGTGCTCGGCGCGGGCAGCATCGGCGTCTTCGTCGGCGGAAAGCTGGCGGCGGCTGGTGCGGACGTCACTTTCGTCGGCAGGCAGTGGTTGCTCGACGAGGTCGGCGCCGCGGGCCTGCGCCTGACCGACCTCGACGGCGGCGAGGTGCTCGTCTCCCCGGACCGGCTCTCGCTCGCGACCGGCCCGGAGGATGTCGGCTCGGCCGATCTGGTGCTCGTCGCGGTGAAATCCGGTGCGACCGCCGCCGCGGTGCGCGAGCTCACCGGCAAGATCCGTCCGGGCACGGTAGTGCTCAGTTTGCAGAACGGTATCGGCAACGACACGGTGATCCGGGAGATCCTGCCCACCTGCGTTGTGCTCGCCGGGATGGTGATGTTCAACGTCGTGCACCACCCCGAAGGTCGCTTCCACCGGGGCACCGAGGGCGGGCTCGCGGTGCAGGACGACCCGGCGCTGGCCGACTACGTCGCGCTCTTCGAGCGGGCCGGGCTGCCGCTGCGCCGCCACTCGGACCTGCGGCCCGTGCAGTGGGCCAAGCTGCTGCTCAATCTGAACAACCCGATCAACGCGCTGTCCGGCCGCCCGTTGCGCGAGGAACTCGCCGACCGCGACTACCGCCGCTGCCTGGCGCTCGCCCAGCGCGAGGCGCTCGCCGCGATGAACAAGGCGCGAATCCGCCCGGCCCGGCTCACCCCGCTGCCGCCCGAGCTGATGACCCGGCTGCTGACCGTGCCCGACCCGGTGTTCCGCCGGGTGGCGGGTCAGGTGCTCGCCATCGACCCGGTGGCGCGGTCCTCGATGGCCGACGACCTCGCGGCCGGCCGCAAGACCGAAATCTCTTGGCTCTGCGGCGAAATCGTCGGGCTCGGCGCGATGGTCGGTGCGCCGACGCCGGTCAACCAGCGGCTCATCGAGCTCATCGTCGCCGCCGAGCAGGGTGATCGGCGGAGCTGGACGGGCCAGGAGTTGCTCGCGCAACTGCGCGCCGCGGCCGCGGCCGAACCGTCCGTATAGCAAAAGTAGTGGTTGAACGTACGGCAAACGGGCGAAGTCGGGGGAGTTCGGGTGTCGTGAGGTCCGGTAGCATCGGAGCTACCACAGTCTTGGGAGGTACAGATGTCAGGCACGTTCAGCTGGTCGCACCTGCTGATCATCGCGCTGCTGTTCGTGGTGTTGTTCGGTGCGAAGCGGCTGCCGGACGCCGCGCGCGGCCTCGGCCGGTCCTTGCGCATCTTCAAGAGCGAGGTCAGCCAGATGCAGAACGAGGCGAGCCCCGCCGCGGGCGCCGCGCCCGCTCAACAGCCGGCGCAGCAGCTGCCGCCCGCGCAGCCCTCGAACCAGGCGACCACGCCACAGACCGAGACGAAGTCGGTCTGAGTCGAATGTTCCCGCCGGGGTGAGTACGGTCTCACCCCGGTCAGTGCTGTTCGGCGGTCCGTGAAGGCGTTCGTCGGTCCCTGACACCACACGGACGCGATACCGCCGCGCCAGGCGCGGCACTCGAGCACAGGGGCAACCACAGATATGCGAATCCCGTTCGATCCCCGGCGCAGCAGGCGCAGGACGAATCCCGACGGCACCATGTCGTTGGTCGAGCACCTGCAGGAACTGCGCAGCCGGTTGCTGAAGTCGATCTTCGCGGTGCTGCTGACCACCGTGATCGGCTTCCTCTGGTACTCGCATTCGTTCCTCGGCCTCGAGAGCCTCGGCGAGATCCTGCGCGGACCGTATTGTTCGCTGCCGCCCGAATCCAGGGCCGCGCTGACGCCCGACGGGACGTGCCGCTTGCTGGCGACCGCGCCGTTCGAGCAGTTCATGCTCCGGTTGAAGGTCGGTTTCACCGCGGGCGTCGTGCTGGCCGCGCCGATCTGGCTCTACCAGATCTGGGCGTTCATCACCCCGGGCCTGTACGCGAAGGAACGCAAGGTCGCGGTCGGCTTCGTCACCTCCGGCACCGTGCTGTTCGCCCTCGGCGCCGTGCTCGCCTACGTCGTGGTGGCGCACGCGTTGAGCTTCCTGCTCACCATCGGCGACAACGTGCAGATCACCGCGTTGAGCGGTTCGCAATACTTCGGCTTCATCATCCAGTTGCTGATCATCTTCGGGGTCAGCTTCGAGACGCCGCTGCTGATCATCGGCCTGAACCTGGTGGGCGTGCTCACCTACGAGAAGCTCAAGGCGTGGCGGCGCGGGATCATCTTCGGCCTGTTCGTCTTCGCGGCCGTCGTCACGCCGCAGGACCCGTTCTCGATGCTGGCGCTCGCCTGCGCGCTGACGGTGCTCTTCGAGTTCGCCGTGCAGATCGCCAGGCTCAACGACAAGCGCAAGGCGCGCAAGGACGCGCTCGCCGCGTTGGCCGACGATGAGGCCTCCTCGATCGCCGCGCCGGAGCCGATCGGCGCGGCCGAGTCGATCATGGATCCGTCGGCGAAATCCACGCGACCGGTGTCGGACTACTCCGATACCCTCTGAACGGTGACAGATCACCGGTCCCGCACCGAGCTGGCCAGGTTCTCCGCCGAGCTGAAATTCACCCTCGATCCCTTCCAGCGTGATGCTTGCCATGCGCTCGAGGAGGGCCACGGCGTCCTGGTGTGCGCGCCGACCGGCGCGGGCAAAACCGTGGTCGGCGAGTTCGCCGTCCACTTGGCGCTGGCGTCCGGCGGCAAATGCTTCTACACCACACCGATCAAGGCGCTGTCGAACCAGAAGTTCGCCGACCTCACCGAGCGATACGGGCGCGACAGCGTCGGCCTGCTCACCGGCGACCAGTCGATCAACCCGGACGCGCCCGTGGTGGTGATGACCACCGAGGTGCTGCGCAACATGCTCTACGCGTCCTCGGACGCGCTGCGCGGGCTGTCGTACGTGGTGATGGACGAGGTGCACTACCTGGCCGACCGGTTCCGCGGCGCGGTGTGGGAGGAGGTCATCCTGCACCTGCCTTCCGACGTGCGGCTGGTCAGCCTGTCGGCCACGGTCAGCAATGCCGAGGAATTCGGCGCCTGGATGGAGACCGTGCGCGGCGACACCTCGGTGGTGGTGGACGAGACGCGCCCGGTGCCGCTGTGGCAGCACGTCATGGTGGGCAAGCGGATGTTCGACCTGTTCGACACCAAGTCCAGCGAGCAGAAGGTGCTCGTCGACGAGGACCTGGTGCGCTACATCCGTCATCGCGAGTCCGCGGACCGGATGAACAACTGGGGTGTGCCGCGCGGACGCGGCGGCATGCGCCGCGACTTCCGTCCGCTGCCCCGCCCCGAGGTACTCGCCCGCCTCGACGAGGAGGGCCTGCTGCCCGCGATCACCTTCATCTTCAGCCGCGCGGGCTGCGACGGCGCGCTGGCCCAGTGCCTGCGCTCGCGGCTGGATCTGAGCCGGGAGGGCGAGGCCGCCGAGATCGACGCGATCATCGAGAAGCACACCGGCGATCTGCCGAAGCCCGATCTCGAGGTGCTCGGCTACTGGGAGTGGCGCGAGGCGCTGCACCGCGGGCTGGCCGCCCACCACGCGGGCATGCTGCCCGCGTTCCGGCACACCGTGGAAGACCTGTTCGTGCGCGGGCTGGTCCGGGCCGTGTTCGCCACCGAAACGCTCGCGCTCGGCATCAACATGCCTGCGCGCACCGTGGTGCTGGAGCGTCTGGTCAAGTTCAACGGCGAGACGCACGCCGAGCTGACGCCCGGTGAGTACACGCAGCTGACCGGTCGCGCGGGCCGCCGCGGCATCGACATCGAGGGCCACGCGGTGGTGCTCTGGCAGCCGGAAGTCGACACCAGCGCGGTGGCGGGTCTGGCGTCCACCCGCACCTATCCGCTGCGCAGCTCCTTCCGGCCCGGCTACAACATGTCGATCAACCTGATCGATCGGATGGGCGCCGACGAATCGCGCGCCCTGCTGGAGCGTTCCTTCGCGCAGTTCCAGGCCGACCGCTCGGTGGTCGGGCTGGTGCGCGGCATCGAGCGCAACGAGGGCGCGCTGCGCAAGCTGCGCGACCAGCTCGGCGGCGCGGAAAGTGGCTTCCTGGAATACATCTCGCTGCGTGAGCGGATCAAGCAGCGGGAACGTCAGCTGGCTCAGCAGAGCCGCACCGACCGGCGCGGCGCGGCGGTCAGCGCGTTGACGGCACTGCGCCGCGGCGACGTGGTGGCGATTCCGTCCGGCCGCCGCGCTGGTCTGGCGGTCATTCTCGAACCGGACACCACCCCGAACGATCCGCGTCCGCTCGTGCTCACCGCGGACAAGTGGGCGGGCCGTGTCTCGGTCGCCGACTTCCCGGTGCCCGCGGAGCCGCTCGGCCACATGCGGCTGCCCCGGCGCGTCGACCATCGCACCGCCCGCGCCCGCAGCGACCTCGCCTCGGCGCTGCGCAGCACCGGCATCAGCGCGCCCGGTCGTTCGCGCCGCGGCAAGCGCTCGGAGGCGGCCGACGACCGCGAACTGGCCACGCTGCGCCGTAGCCTGCGCGCCCATCCCGCCCACACCAGGCAGGATCGCGAGCAGATGAGCCGGATCGGCGAGCGCTACAACCGGCTGCTTCGCGAGACCGAGAGCATGCGCCAGAAGGTTGCCGCCACCACCAACTCGCTGGCGCGCACCTTCGATCGCATCGTGGGTCTGCTGGAGGAGCGCGGGTTCGTGCGCGACGGCGAGGTCACCGCGGACGGGCGCAGGCTGGCTCGCATCTACGCGGAAAGCGATCTGCTGGTCGCCGAATGCCTGCGGCACGGCCTCTGGCGCGGCCTCGGTCCGGCCGAACTGGCCGGCGTGGTCTCCACGCTGGTCTACGAATCTCGCCAGGAGGGCGGCGGCATTCTCGGCGCGACGGGTCCCACGGCGCCGATCCGGCGCGCGGTCGCCTCGACCATCGGCGTGTGGAGCGAGCTGCGTTCCGACGAGGCGCGGCACAAGCTGCCGCCGACCAGGGAACCCGATCTGGGATTCGTCACCGGCGTCTACAAATGGGCGCGCGGCGATGGATTGGCCGAGTCGTTGCTGGCCAGCGGCGACCAGGGCACGCCGCTGTCCGCGGGGGATTTCGTCCGGTGGTGCAGACAGGTGATCGACCTGCTCGACCAGATCCACGGCACGGCCGACGACCCCGAGATCGCGGGGACGGCGGCGAAGGCCGTCCGGGCGATCCGGCGGGGTGTCGTGGCAGTGGACGCCGCGTAGCGGATTCGATTGTGATTTGATTTCTTTCGCGTACCGACCGTGGCGGAGGAGTCGCGTGTTCCTCAGCTGAGCGCTAGCGAGGCTGAGGAATGAGTACGACGAGTCGCCGGCGGGGGGCTACCGTGTGAATAACGATGCGAGTGGAGGCAAGCAGATGAGCGGCCCGTACGGACCGAACGACCCCGGGGAGGGACGCAACGATCCCACCCAGCAGTGGGGCGGACAGCAGGCGCCCGGCGGCGCCGGACCGACCCAGCACTGGGGTGGCCAGCAGACTCCGTCGCAGGCGCAGCCCACCCAGCACTGGGGCGATCAGAACCAGCCGCAGCAGCAGTGGGGCCAGACTCCCGGCCAGCCGCAGCAGCAGTGGGGCCAGCCCCAACAGCCCCAGCAGCCGCAGCAGCAGTGGGGCCAGACGCCCGGTCAGCCGCAGCAGCAGTGGGGTCAGCCGCAGCAACAGGATTGGGGCCAGCAACAGCAGCCGCAGCAGCAGTGGGGTCAGCAGCCCCAGCAGCAGTGGGGCCAGGGTCAGCAGCAGCCGCAGCAGAGCGGCGGTGGTGGCGGCAAGAAGGGTCTGATCATCGGTCTCGCCGCGCTGGGCGTGCTGGTGATCGGCGCGGTCGTCGCGCTCGTGCTGGTGCTCACCTCCACGGACAAGCTCGACCAGGCCGCCGTGCAGGACGGCGTCAAGAAGGTGCTCACGGATTCCTACGGCATCCAGGACGTCACCGACGTCTCCTGCCCGTCGGGCCAGAAGGTCGAGGTGGACGCCACCTTCGAGTGCACCCTCAAGGTGAGCGGCGAGCAGAAGAAGGTCAACATCAAGATCACCAAGGACGACGGCACCTACGAGGTCGGCCGCCCGAGCTGAGCGTGATCCCGGGCCGGACGGCCCGTGCTACGGCACGGACGTCCGGCGGGGCGGGGACCGAACCGAGCCCACGAACGGATGTTCGTGGGCTCGTTGCTGTTTCAGCGCTGAGGCGTCCCCATGGCTGGTGGACGGCGTCCGCCTCTGCGGCAGGCGCACCTACGCGAACGCTGCATGATTGCAGTCGATGCAAATTCGCGCCGAATGCCGTCGCGGGGGCTCAGGAACGCGAGGCAAGCGCGGCGGTGAGCCGGGTGACCGGGCTTTCCGCGTTGTAGGCGATCGCGAGTTCTCGGAGGCGGTCGGGGTCGGCCGGTGCGGTGGGCAGCGTGTCCGGGCGCGACAGGTCGACGTCGGCGTCGCAGACGACGCGCACTACGGGAGCGGCCGCCTTCAAGTAGTCCTCCGCCGCGCGCAGTTTCCCGCGCACGCCGGGGGCCAGCTCGGAATCCGGATCGTCCACGGCGGCGACGAGCGCGTCGAGCGAACCGAAGCGGGAGATGAGCGTCGCCGCGGACTTCTCGCCGATGCCCGCGACACCCGGCAAGCCGTCGGAGGCGTCACCGCGCAACGTGGCGAGGTCGGCGTAGGCGGGTCCGGCGTTGCGCACCGGCACGCCGTACTTCGCGGACACCTCGGCGGGACCGAAGAGCTCGGCCTTGGCCAGCCCGCGTCCGGCGTAGAGCACCCGCACGGTCGGCGCCGGCTCGTCGCGAACCAGCTGCAACAGGTCCCGATCGCCGCTGACCACGATCACCTCGTCGGTGCGCTCCCGGCTCGCCAGCGTGCCGAGCACGTCGTCGGCCTCCAGACCCGCCGCGCCGCCGGTCGCGATCCCGGCCGCGTCGAGAAGCTCGAGAATCATCTCGACCTGCGGGGTCAGCCGATCGGGCACTTCCTCCGCGCCCGGCGCGGCCTCGGCCGAGGTGTCGAGCCGGTGCGTCTTGTAGGACGGCACCAGGTCGACGCGGAACCGCGGTCGCCAGTCCAGGTCGAGGCACACGACCAGCCTGCTCGGCGCGTGCTTGGTGATCAACGACGCGACCATGTCGGTGAAGCCGCGCAGCGCGTTCACCGAACGCCCGTCCGGCGCGGTGATCTTGTCCGGAATCGCGTAGAACGCGCGGAACCACAGGCTGGCCCCGTCGAGCAGCAGCAGCGGGCCTGATGTCGCAGCAGAGGTCACGCGCTGAGGCTACCCGCCCGCTCCGACAGGCTGGCCCCGATCCGAGCCGTGCCCTGGGACCGCCAGGTGTTCGGGTTCGCTCCGAGCCGAGGACGGGTAACGTCGATCGGTATGAGTGGGCACACGGAGTCCAGGTTCGCGGCGGATGTCTACGGAGACCGGCTCGAGCGGGCGGTGGAGTCGATGCGCGCGGCGCACCTCGACGCCCTGCTCATCACGCCGGGGCCGGACCTGCGCTATCTGATCGGTTCGGCGGCCGAATCCTTCGAGCGGTTGACCTGCCTGGTGATCCCGGCCGACGGCGCGACGCCGTCGGTGATCATTCCCAAGCTGGAACTCGCCTCGCTGGCCGGGTCGGCGGCGGGGGAGCTGGGCCTGCAGGTGCTGGACTGGGTCGACGGCGTCGACCCGTATCAGGTGGTGAAGTCGACGCTGCACGTCGGTTCCCGGGTCGCGGTCGCCGACGCGATGCCCGCGCTGCACCTGCTGCCGCTCGCGGTCTCGTTCAGTGGCCTGCCGGTCTCGGCGACGCCGGTGCTGCGGGAACTGCGCATGCGCAAGGACGACGCCGAGATCGACGCGCTGCGCAGGGCGGGCGCCGCGATCGACCGGGTGCACGCGAGGATGGGCGAGTTCCTCCAGGCCGGACGCACCGAGGCCGAGGTCGGCGCCGACATCGCCGCGGCGATCGTGGCGGAAGGCCACACCGAGGCCGCGTTCGTCATCGTCGGCAGCGGACCGCACGGCGCCGACCCGCACCACGGGGTGTCCGACCGGCGGATCGAGCAGGGCGACGTGGTGGTCGTCGACATCGGCGGCCCCGTCGAGCCCGGTTACTACTCCGACTGCACCCGCACCTACGTGCTCGGCGAGCCGAGCCCCGAGATCGCCGCGCGCTACGCCGAGCTCGAACGCGCCCAAGCCGCGGCCGTCGCCGCCGTCCGTCCCGGCGTCACCGCCGCCTCGGTCGACGCCGCCGCGCGGAACCTGTTGACGGAGGCGGGTTTCGGCGAGGCGTTCGTGCACCGGACCGGTCACGGCATCGGCCTGTCCGTGCACGAGGAGCCCTACATCGTCGCGGGCAACGACCTGGTCCTGCAGCCGGGCATGGCCTTCAGCATCGAACCGGGCATCTACTTCCGCGGCGAGTGGGGCGCCCGCATCGAGGACATCGTCGTTGTCACGCCCGAGGGTTGCGAGTCCATGAACGCCCGCCCGCACGGCCTGACCGTGCTGTGACGGACGAAAGGCGTTGTCAGCGCAGCGTGCTCGACGAGAGGACGCGGCGCACCTCGATCGCGATCACCACGCGCGTCGGATTCTCCCGCGGCACCCGGTAGCGGCCCGCGTAGCGTTCGACCGCGTCGGCGACGCTGTCCGGGTCGTCGAGCACCTTCGCGGGTCCCTCCAGTGTCAGCCACCGGATGCCGTCCACCTGGCTGACCGCCGCGTATCCGGATCGGCGCACATTGCGCACCTTCACCGACCCGTCGTTGGTGATGATCCGCGCGATTCCCGCCTCCGCGTCCCAGGTGAAGCCCACCGCGACCACGTGCGGCGTGCCGTCGGCGCGCAACGTGGTCAGTGTCGCGAGATGGCGTTCGGCGACGAAGTCGAGGGCGGCGGGCGAGAGCGGCGCGGTGGTGGTCGGCATCCCTCGACCGTAGACCCTGCGTTCGGCGGCGGTCGCCAGGGTGCGGGCGTTTTCGCGGCGCGAGGGGATCGGAGCAGTGGCGAACCGGGATGACAGACTGAGCGCATGGGAAAGCGAGGGATCGCCGAGGGTTCGGTACTGGTACTCGGCGGACGCAGCGAAATGGGGCTCGAGATCGCCGAGCGCCTGGCGCCCGGCCGGGTGGTGATCCTCGCGGCGCGGCGTAGTGCGGACTTGGCGGCGCAGATCGCGACCGTCGAACAGGCGGGAGCGTCGGCCGTGCACGCGGTGGAGTTCGACGCCGACGACACCGCCGGCCACGCCGCACTGCTGGAGAAGATCGCCGCCGAACACGGACCCATCGGCGTCGCCGTACTGGCCTTCGGCATCCTCGGCGACCAGGCCCGCGCCGAGCGCGAGCCCGAGCACGCCGTCGCCGTCGTGCACACCGACTACGTCGCTCAGGTCAGCGTGCTCACCACCCTCGCGAATCTGCTTCGCGCCCAAGGGCACGGCCAGATCGTCGTCTTCAGTTCCATCGCAGGCGCGCGTGTGCGCCGCGCCAACTACGTGTACGGCTCGGCCAAGGCGGGGTTGGACGGATTCGCCAGCGGCCTCGCCGACGCCCTGCACGGCAGCGGCGTCCATCTGCTGCTCGTTCGCCCGGGTTTCGTCATCGGCAGGATGACCGAGGGCATGGACCCCGCGCCGCTGTCGAGCACTCCCGGCCAGGTGGCGGACGCCGTCGTCGGCGGCCTGCGCCGCCGAGCGGGCAAGATCTGGGTGCCCCGCGCCCTCGGCCCGGCCGCTGTCGTGGCGCGCATGGTTCCGGGATTCCTCTGGCGCCGGATGCCTCGATGAGCGCGCGGTGACCGGCGCCTGGCAAGGCTCCCCGATCGCGGTGATCGGAATCGGAGCCGACGGATGGGACGGCCTCGGCGCCGCGGCGCGGGAAGCGGTCGCCGCGGCCGAGGTGATCTTCGGTTCCGAGCGGCAATTGGCGCTTCTGCCAAGCGATCTCGGCGGCCGACGGCGCACGTGGCCCTCGCCGCTGCTCCCCGCGCTGCCCGGGTTGCTCGCCGAGCACGTCGCGCACCGAATCTGTGTGCTCGCCAGCGGCGACCCGATGTTCTACGGCATCGGCGTCACGCTGGCCAGGCTGTTCGGGCCCGCGTCCCTGCGGGTGCTGCCGCAACCGTCCTCCGCGTCGCTGGCCTGCGCGCGCCTCGGCTGGGCGCTGGCCGAGACGCCGGTCGTCAGCGCGGTGGGCCGCCCCCTGGCGGTGGTCCTGCCCGACTTGGTCGACGGCAGGCGACTGCTGGTGCTCAGCGCTGACGAAACCACACCGGCGCGGCTCGCGACACTCTTGGCGGACAACGGATTCGGTCGATCGACCCTCACGGTGCTCGAGCAGCTCGGCGGGCCGTCGGAACGCCTGCGCACCGCCACCGCGGCATTCTGGGATCTCGACGCGGGCGACCCGCTGAACGTCGTCGCCGTCGACTGCGTCGCCGATCCGGACTTCACCCGCGTCACCCGCCTGCCCGGTCTGCCCGACACCGTCTACGGCGGTGACGGCCAGCTGACCAAGGCCGAGGTGCGGGCGTTGACCCTGGCCGCGCTCGCCCCCGCACCGGGTGAATTGCTGTGGGACGTCGGCGGCGGCTCGGGCAGCATCGCCATCGAATGGTGCCGCACGCATCCCGCCTGTCGCGCGGTGACTTTCGAGCGGCTGGAGCGACGCAGGGAGCAGATCACCGCCAACGCCAGCGCACTCGGTGTGCCGCACGTTCGAGTGCGCGGCGAGGTGCTCACCGAGCTGGCCGCCGAGCACGAAATGCCTTCGCCCGACGCTGTTTTCGTCGGCGGCGGGGTGACCCAGCCTGGCCTGCTCGAGACATGCTTCGCCCATCTGCGCCAGGGCGGCAGGCTGGTCGCGAACGCCGTCACCGCCGAATCGGAAGCGCTGCTGGTCGCCATGGCCGCCGCGCGGGGCGGTGAGCTGCGAAAGTTCCAGATCTATCGGGCCGAGCCGCTCGGCGGCTTCACGGCGTGGCGTCCTCAGCTGCCCGTCGCGCAGTGGACAGTCGTCAAATCGGATCAGGGTTCACCCTGAAATCCTCGCTGTGAGGGTGAAACACGCGCGTGTCAGCGGGTAGGGTCGGGCGCGAGATCCACTCGTTATCGGAAAACCGATTCCATGGGGAGATAGATGAAGTACAAGAAGTTCGCCGCCACCGCTCTTCTGGCCGTTGCCGCCACCGGTGTCACCGCGGGCACCACCTACGCCGCACCGGCCGAACCCCCGGCCGCCCAGGAACAGACCGCGCTCGCGGCGCAGGGCGAGGACCAGGGCGTCGGCTACACCGCGCGGCTGGCCGACGCGGGCAAGTCCATCGTCACCACCGTGACGGGCGGCGCGTTCACCCTGGACGCGGACGGTAAGGCCGTCACGCTGAAGAACGACGCGGGCGAGGTCGTCACGACCATCCCGCTCGCCGCGCGGGAGGCCAGCAACGGCGCGCCGGTGGAGATCGCCGCCGCGATCGACGCCGACGGCAAGTCGCTCACCCTGACCCCGAAGGCCGACGTGGTCGCCGTGCAGGACATCGGCGCCCAGGAGTGGTTCTTCGCCGAACTGCAGCGCGCCTCGCTCGGCGCGGCGGTCGGCGCCGTGATCGGCGGCCTGATCGGTCTGCTCGGTCTCGTGGTCGGCGTCATTCCCGGCGCCATCATCGGCGGCGTGATCGGCCTGCTCGTCGCGGGCGGCCCCTCGCTGCTGAACGCGGGCATCGCGTACTTCAGCGGTCAGCCCTGAGAACGCTGATCCTGGGCGGCACCGCCGAAGCGCGGGAACTGGCCCACATCGCTTCCGGCGAGCGAGGATTCGAGATCGTCTCCTCGCTCGCCGGTCGTGTTCGCGACCCTCGGTTGCCGGAGGGATCGGTCAGGATCGGCGGCTTCGGCGGCGTCGCGGGTTTGCGTGAGTGGCTGGGAGCCAACGGTATCGACGTCATCGTCGACGCCACACACCCGTTCGCGGGCACGATCACCGCGAACGCCGCCGCGGCCGTGCGGGGCTCGGGCGTGCCGCTGGTGCATGTGCGGCGGCCGGGCTGGACCGAGGCGCCGGGCGATCGATGGATTCGCGTGCCCGATCTCGCGGCCGCGGCGCACGCGCTCCCGGAACTGGGCGAGCGAGTATTCCTCACCATCGGCAGGCAGGGCGTCGGCGCGTTCGCCGGACTCACCGAACAGTGGTTCCTGATCCGCGCCATCGACCCGCCGGAAACCGAGCTGCCCCCGAATCACGAAGTGCTGCTCGCCCGCGGGCCTTTCACCGTGGACGAGGAATCCCGGCTGCTGGCTCGGCACCGCATCGATGTGCTGGTCACCAAGGACAGCGGCGGCGACCGCACCTACGCCAAACTGGCCGCCGCGCGGGCGGCCGATCTGCCCGTGCTGATGGTCGACCGGCCGCCACTGCCCGCCGGAGCGGAGGTCGTCGAAACGGTGTCCGAGGCGTGGGAATGGTTGCGAGCCAAGGAATCCGGGGTCCGCTGATCAGCGCCTGAGCAGCTCGGGCAGCCGATCGAACCAGGCGAGCACCGCGCGCTCGTAGCCGATGCCGAACTCCAGCGTGGCCCGCTGGTGCGGCCGCAGGCTGTCGCACTCGTCCTTCAGGTAGCGATCGAGGCGGCGCTGGTGCACCTCGCGGTTGGCTGCGATGATCCGATCGAGGTGCTCGGGGTCGACGTGGTCGCCGAACGACATGGTGAGCAGCAGCGGCACCCGGATCGTCTCCGCGCCGGGATCGCGGGTGACCCATTCGAGGAACGCCTCGCGGCCCGCGTCGGTGATCCGGTAGGGCGTGCGCTCGCGCGCCCCGGTCTCGCCCTTGGCGACCAGCCCGGCGGCGTCCATCGCGGCCAGCTCGCGATACACCTGGCTCTGGGTGATCGTCCAGAAATCGCCGATCCGGTCCTGGGCGAGCGCCACCAGGTCCCAGCCGGACATCGGCCCCTCGTGCAGGAAACCGAGCAGCGAGGCGGCTGTCGAATTCAGCGGTTTGCGCCGGGTCGTCGCCATCGGCCGCTCCCTTCTCGACGTTCCATAGTGGAATGTTAGCGGAACAACCGCGCTGTCCGCGTTCGGGTTCTCAATCGCTTCGTCGCGCGGCGTCCGGCCCGGGTATACGCCGGAGCAGGTGCGCGAGCAGTTCGGTCGCCGCCTCGTTGGTGTGAACGCCGGCCACCATACTCTGCGTGAGCGCGGCGGCGGCGAACACGATGACGGTGGCGTCGAGGTCGGCGTCGGCCGAGCCGCCCGCCCGGCGCAGCTGGTCGGCGACCGCGGCGATCAACCACTGTGTGCCGCCGAGGGTTTCGTCCGCGGACAGGCCCGACCCGGCGAGCATGGCGGCCTGGAAGGCGCCGAGCACCACGGTGTCCTGGCGCCGCTGCTCGTTCATCGGCAGCAGTTCCTCGAGCATCGCGTAGACGACGTCGCGCGGTGCGGCCTGGTCGCCGAGTGCGGCGAACCGCCTGGCGAAGCGGTCACCCGCGTCGGCGCTCACCGCGCGATGACCCGCCGCGCGGCGTCGGTGATCTCCCGCCTGCGCTGCTCGTGGTCCACCAGCCGCGGCACAACGGTCTCCTTTCGTCCTCGCGAAGAAGCCTCATGGTAGGGCTGCGCGAGTCAGCGACGGTGGTAGCGCCGCGAGGTGTAGACGCGAGTGCCGGTCGGGGTATCGACCGCCGCGGTGGTGGACGCGCCGATGATCAGCAGGGTGCGCATGTCCACGTCGGCCGGGTCGAGATCGACGAGCGACACCACCCGGACCGACTCGGTGGGTCCGCCGACGTCGCGGCCGAGCACCACCGGGGTGTCCGGCTTGCGATGCTCCAGCAGCAGATCGCGCATCGCGCCGACCTGCCAGGTGCGTTGCGAGGACGCCGGGTTGTAGATGGCGATCGCCATGTCGGCCGCGGCCACGGCCGAAAGGCGTTGCGCCACTACCTCCCACGGCTTGAGCCGGTCGGAGAGCGAGATCATGGCGTAGTCGTGGCCGAGCGGCGCGCCGACCCGGCTGGCCACGGCGTTGGCCGCGGTGAGGCCGGGCAGCACCCGCACCGGCACGTCCTGCCACTGCGGGTCGGCGGATTCCTCCAGCACCGCCGCCGCCATCGCGAACACCCCGGGGTCGCCGGAGGAGACCACCACGACCCTGGCGCCGCGCTTGGCCAGATCCAGGGCCATGGCGGCGCGTTCGGACTCCACGCGATTGTCGCTGGCGTGTCTGTGTTGTCCCGGGCGCGGCGGTACGCGGTCGATGTAGGTGGTGTAGCCGACGAGATCGGTGGCGGCGTTCAGCGCCTCCCGCACCTCGGGGGTGGTCCAGTCCGGTGAGCCGGGGCCGAGACCGACGACCACGACCTCGCCGATCGAATCCGCTTGCGCGGGTGAACCATCGGAGGGCGCGCTCGCCGAAATCGAATCCGCCTGCGCGGGTCGAGCACCGGAGGATTCGCCCTCCGGCATCGAATCCGCTCGAGCCCGAAGCGCAGCGGCGTCCTCGGCGGCCGAGCGGGAGGCGCTCACCGAAGTCGATACGTCGGTCGAGGCGGTCGTCACTCGAGCGGAGCGCGCTTCTGCCGTCGCGGCGGAACTCCTCGGCAGCGGCGTGGTCGGCGGCGGACCCGGCACCAGCGTGATCGAGAAGTACGGTACGTCGGCGTCGTTCACCTCGGCGGCGGTACGCACCTGCTCGCGGTCGGTGCTCGCCCGCTCCACGTAGTAGGCGTCGTCGAGCCGTCCCGCGTCCGAGAGTGCCTGCCGCACACCTGGATACGTGCGGCCGAGCTTCATGATCGCGGCGGCGTCGGTGTCGCGCAGGCGGCGGGTCAGTTCCTCCGTCGGCATGGTGCCGGGCAGCACCGTCAGCACTTGCTCGCCCTCCACCAGCGGGGTGCCGAGCGCCGCCGACGCCGCGCTCACCGAGGTGATGCCGGGCACGATCTCGGCCTCGAAGCGGTCCGCCAGCCTGCGGTGCATATGCATGTACGAGCTGTAGAACAGCGGATCACCGGCGGCGAGCAGGGCGACGGAGCGGCCCGCCGCCAGGTGCGCGGCCAGCCGCTCGGCGGCCTGTTCGTAGAACTCGTCGATCGCGCCCTGATAGCCGCCGGGATGGTCGGTGGTCTCCGTCGTCACCGGGTAGACCAGGTGCTCCTCGAGCTGGCCCGGCCGCATGTACGGCGCGGCGATGCCGCGCGAGATGCTACGCCCGTGCCGCGCGCTGTGAAACGCGATCACGTCGGCGGCCGCGATGATCCGCGCCGCCTTGACGGTCACCAGTTCGGGATCGCCCGGCCCGAGTCCGATACCCCAGAGTTTGCCCGGTGTCGTCATTCCGCTTCGCTCGCAATCGCGTTCAGTGCCGACGCGGTGATGGCGCTGCCGCCGCGCCTGCCGCGCACCGTCAGGTATTCGACGCCGCCGTACGCCGCCAAGGCGTCCTTGGACTCGGCGGCGCCGACGAAGCCGACGGGGATGCCGAGGATCGCGGCCGGGCGCGGGGCGCCCGCGTCGAGCATGTCCAGCAGGTGGAACAGCGCGGTCGGCGCGTTGCCGATGGCGACGACCGCGCCGTCCAGCCGGTCACGCCACAGCTCCAGCGCCGCCGCCGAACGCGTATTGCCCAGTGCCGCGGCAAGTTCCGGCACGCGCGGGTCGGCAAGGGTGCAGATCACCTCGTTGTCGGCGGGCAGTCGCTTGCGGGTGACGCCGGAGGCGACCATCTGCGCGTCGCAGAGGATCGGCGCGCCCGCGTGCAACGCCGCCCTGGCCGCCGCGACGACACCGGGGGAGAAGGCGATGTCCTCGGTGAGATCCACCTGTCCGCAGCCGTGGATCATGCGCACCACCACCCGCGCCACATCCGGCGGGAAGGCGCTCAGATCCGCCTCGGCTCGGATCGTCGCGAACGACTGCCGATAGATCTCGGCCCCGTCGGTGAGGTAGCTGGTGCGCACGTCGGACATGGCGTCCACCCTAAGGCGCGGCCGGGCAGAGGCCGCCCACAGCCCCGTGATGACCGGGAGGACTCAGGTGCGTGGTCGTTCGAGGATGCGGGACATGACGATCGCGCTGCGGGTACGTCCGACGCGCGCGTTCTCCCTGATTCGCTCCACGGTCGACTCGATCTCGGCCATGTCGGTGGCCATCACGTGCACCAGCGCGTCGGCCTCGCCCGCGATCGTCCACACGCCGACCACCTGCGGGATCGGCTCCAGGCTTCGGCGCAGTTCGGCCGGGGTGATGTTGTCGCGGTAGTACACCTCGACGTAGGCCTCGGTCGTCCAGCCCAGCGCCGCCGGATTCACCAATGCCGTGAAGCCGGTGATCTGACCGCTGGCGACCATGCGGTCCACCCGGCGCTTGACCGCGGGCGCGGAGAGACCCACCGCGGACCCGATCTCCTGGAAGGAGGCGCGCGCCGAGCGCAGCAGGTGGCCGAGGATCTGGCGGTCGGTATCGTCCATCACAGCTCTTCCTACGTGACGCAATGATTCGCCGTTTCACGGTGGATCTGCGCAACGATTCAGCATTTCCCACGCAATGGTAGGCCCATTACCTTCGTGGCAGCCGTATTCACCGCGCCTCACTCCGGGAGCCACGATGACCTCAGTAGCTACCCTCCAGACCACCGAGCCCGCCCCCGCACGCCGACCCGTGCCGCGCCGGTTCGTGATGTGTCGACCCGACCACTTCGACGTCCGGTACTCGATCAACCCGTGGATGAACCCGGACGCGCCGGTGAACCGCGCGCTGGCGCTCGCCCAGTGGGACGCTCTGCGCGCGACCTTCGAGCGCTACGGTCACCGCGTCGACGTAGTGCCCGGCGAACCCGGTCTGCCCGACATGGTGTTCGCCGCCAACAGCGGACTGGCCGTCGGCGACCGGATCATGTCCGCGCGCTTCACCCATCCCGAACGCGCCGCCGAGGGTCCCGCCTTCCACCGCTGGTTCGCCGGACGAGGCGCCGACGTCGCCGCGGCCGCGGAACTCAACGAAGGCGAGGGCGATTTCGCGTTGATCGGCGGCCGGTTCCTGGCGGGCACCGGCTTCCGCAGTTCCGCGGCGGCCCACCGCGAGGTCGAGCTGCACTTCGGAATCCCGGTCGTGTCACTGGAATTGGTGGACCCGCGGTTCTACCACCTGGACACCGTCTTGATGGTCCTCGACGACACCACCATCGCCTACTACCCGCCCGCCTTCGACGAGACCAGCCGCACCATCCTCGCCGGCCTGTTCCCGGACGCGGTCGAGGCGACCGACGCCGACGCCGCGGTCCTCGGCTTGAACGGGGTGTCCGACGGGTATCACGTCTTCCTCAGCCCGCACGCGACCGACCTCGCCGCCGCCCTCCGCGCCCGCGGCTACCTTCCGGTTCCGGTGGACGTCTCGGAGTTGCTGAAGGCGGGCGGCGGGATCAAGTGCTGCACGCTCGAATTGCATTGATCCCGAGCTTCGGACGGTAGCCGCGTGCTCAGTCGACGCGGTAGCCGTCGGGCGTCGCCACCACGTCGGTGACCTCGCCGCGGGGTCTGCCACAGCGGCGGTCGCAGCCGGACCAGTGCTGACGTCCGCCGACCGTGACTTCCTCGGCGGGAACGAGGTGCCCGGTCTCGGCCGACGCTCCCTCCGGCAGGACGCGCCCGGATTCGACGGCCGCGGTCACATCGGCGCGCACGTCGGTCAGCGCCTTCGCGCAACCCGGCTGACCGGCGCACGCGCTGACGTGCAGCCACGGTGACGCGGCGTCGAAGATCAAGCCCATCGGAGCGAGCACGCGCACCACCTGCTCGGCGGCCCACTCCGCGAGGTCCGCGATGACCAGGCCGCGCCACGGCGTGATGATCACCGGGCGTTCCACCGCCGCGACGAACTCGGCGAGCCGCGCGTCGAGCGCGCCGAGCCGGACGCCCGCGCCGAGCGCGACCAGGCCGTCGTCCTGATCCAGCCAGCCGATCGGAACGTCCTGGGCGGCAGCGATTTCCACGCGCTTCGTGCCGGGCGTCAGGCCCAGCGACGCCACGATCCTGGCCGGACCGTCCGGGACCTCGTGCAGCCGCCATTGTCCCGAACTCACCTCGAGAAAACTCTCGGCAGCGGCCAGCACGACATCGACCGCCTCGGCCCCGGTGACGCGAACGCCGGTATCGACCCCGGCCAGCAGCAGCGCGAACTCGTCGGGACCGACGGCATGGACGCCGATGTCCCCGTCCAGACCGCTGACATCGCCGCGTCCGTCGTCGAGCGTGAACAGCACCCGCCCCGGCAAGTCCGCCAACCGGGGCGTCGCGCACAGCCGGGTGTCGAGATCGCCCACCAGCCCCCGCACGTCCGCCGGCCCGCCGACCCGTCCGGACAGCGGCGAGGCGACGATGTTCCGCACGCGTTCGTGGGTCCGGCTCGGCAGCAGACCCGCGGCGGTCAAGCGCTCGGTGAGCGCCACGGCGTCGCGCACCTGCCGCAGCTGAAGATTGCCGCGGGAGGTCAGTTCGATCGCGCCGTCACCGAGTTCGCTCGCCGCGGCCGCCAGGGCGAGCACCTGGTCCGAGGTGAGCCGTCCGCCCGGCACCCGGATGCGCGCGAGCGGTCCGTCGGCGGCCTGATGCAGACGCAGCACGCCGGGGCAGGAATCGGGGGCGGTTCGGGTCATAGCTCCTTCAGCCTACGTGCGCGAGCTCGGCGCGAACCCATGCGCGGCGCCGGAGTTCGCCGAGCGCCGAGACCCGCTCCATCGATAGGGTGGCGGACATGACCGATTTCTCCGATGTCGCAGATCGTTCGGCGATCATCGACCTTGCCACCCGCCTGTTCGTCTACTGCGACCAGAAGCGCTGGGACGACCTGCTCGACGTGTTCGCCCCGACGGTCGATTTCGACGGCGGCTTCGGCGAACCGGCCACCCTGCGCCCGGCCGCGGACATCGTCGCCGACTGGCGCGCGGGGCTCGGCGACCTCGACGCGGTCCACCACCAGGCGGGCAACTACCTGATCGATCGCGACGGCGACACGGCCGACGTGCACGCGGACTCCATCGCGGTGCACGTGAAGAACGACGCGGCCAACGGCAAGACCCGCACCTTCGTCGGCAGCTACGACCTCGGCGTCGAGCGCACCCCGGCGGGCTGGCGCATCAGCCGGTTCCACTATCTGCTCAAGGTCGTGGACGGCAACGCCGACCTGACCTGAACCGGGGGTGCGACGGGCCACATCCCGCCGGGTAGCATCGGCGTGCTCGGCGGGCGTCGAGGAAACCGGTGCAATTCCGGTGCGGTCGCGCCACTGTGAACAGCCAGACCCTCTCCGGCGAGCACCACACCCGATGGGCGCGTCACCCGAGGAAGGTCACCCGTGATCCTGCTGCTGTCCACGTCCGACACCGATCTGCTCAGCGCGCGCGCCAGCGGCGCGGACTACCGGCTCGGCAACCCCGCCCGCCTGCTGGTCGACGACCTGCCCGGGCTGCTGGACGGGGCCGATCTCGTCGTCGTCCGCATCCTCGGCGGCAAGCGCGCCTGGGAGGACGGGCTCGCCGCGCTCCGCGACAGCGGTGTGCCGATGGTCGCGCTCGGCGGCGAGATCGCGCCGGACGCCGAGCTCATGGAATGTTCGACGGTGCCCGGCGGCGTCGCGGCCGACGCGCACAACTACCTGGCCGCGGGCGGTCCGGAGAACCTGCGGCAGCTGCACAACTTCCTGTCCGACACGGTCCTGCTCACCGGCCACGGCTTCGCGCCGCCGGTGCAGCTGCCCAGCTGGGGCGAGCTCGAGCGCGACGCCCGCCATCCGGCGCCCGTCGCGGGCGTTCCGACCGTCGCGGTGATCTACTACCGCGCCCAGCATCTCGCGGGCAACACCGGCTACGTCGACGCACTGTGCACGGCGATCGAGGACGCGGGCGCGCGACCGCTGCCGCTGTACTGCGCCTCGCTGCGCACTGCCGAACCCGAGCTGTTGAACACGCTGCGCCAGGCCGACGCACTCGTCGTCACCGTGCTCGCCGCGGGCGGCACCAAGCCCGCCACCGCGTCGGCGGGTGGCGACGACGAAGCGTGGGACGTCGGCGCACTCGCCGAACTGGACGTGCCGATCCTGCAGGGTCTGTGCCTGACCAGCGGCCGCGCCCAGTGGGAGGACAACGACGACGGCCTCTCGCCGCTGGACGTGGCGACCCAGGTGGCGGTGCCGGAGTTCGACGGCCGCATCATCACGGTGCCGTTCTCGTTCAAGGAGTTCGACGCCGACGGCCTGTCCACCTACGTCCCCGATCCGGAGCGGGCCGCCCGGGTCGCGGGCATCGCGACGCGCTACGCACGGCTGCGTCACATCCCGGCCGCCGAGAAGCGACTGGCCGTGATGCTGTCCGCCTATCCGACCAAGCACGCCCGCATCGGCAACGCCGTCGGCCTGGACACGCCCGCAAGCGCCATTCGGCTGCTCACCGAATTGCGCGCCGCCGGTTACGATCTCGGCGACTCCGGCGAGGTTCCCGGCCTGGACCAGCGGGACGGCGACGCCCTGATCCACGCGCTCATCGCGGCGGGCGGCCAGGATCCGGACTGGCTGACCGCCGAACAGTTGGAGGGCAACCCGATCCGCATCGGCGCCGCCACCTACACCGCGTGGTTCGACACCCTCCCGGAAGACCTGCGCGCAGCCGTCGTCGAGGCGTGGGGTCCGCCGCCCGGCGAGCTGTACGTCGACCGCTCGGCCGACCCGAAGGGCGAGATCGTCATCGCGGCACTGCGTTTCGGCAACGTGGTGCTGATGGTGCAGCCGCCGCGCGGCTTCGGCGAGAATCCCGTCGCCATCTACCACGACCCCGATCTGCCGCCCAGCCACCACTATCTGGCCGCCTACCGCTGGCTGGCCGCGCCGGAGACGGCGGGCGGTTTCGGCGCCGACGCCATGGTGCATCTCGGCAAGCACGGCAATCTGGAGTGGCTGCCGGGCAAGACGCTCGGCATGTCGGCCTCGTGCGGCACCGACGCGGCGCTGGGCGACCTGCCGCTGATCTACCCGTTCCTCGTCAACGATCCCGGCGAGGGCACCCAGGCCAAGCGCCGCGCGCACGCCACCCTGGTCGATCACCTGATCCCGCCGATGGCGCGGGCCGAAAGCTACGGCGACATCTCGCGATTGGAGCAACTGCTCGACGAGCACGCCAACATCTCCGCGCTCGACCCGGCCAAGCTGCCCGCCATCCGCCAGCAGATCTGGACGCTGATGCGCGCGGCCAAGATGGACCACGACCTGGGACTCACCGAACGCCCGGACGAGGAGTCCTTCGACGACATGCTGCTGCACGTCGACGGCTGGCTCTGTGAGATCAAGGACGTGCAGATCCGCGACGGACTGCACGTCCTCGGCCAAGCGCCCGTGGGCGACGGCGAACTCGATCTGGTGCTCGCGATGCTGCGCGCCCGGCAGCTGTGGGGCGGCGAGGTGTCGGTGCCGGGACTGCGAGAGGCATTGGGGCTGAACGAGTCCGGCGGCGAGGCGCGTGAGCGGGTCGACGTGATCGAGGGCCGGGCGCGCGAGCTGCTCGGCGCGCTGCAGGCCGCCGACTGGTCGGTGGACGCGATCGACGGGCTGGTCGCGGAATTCGCCGACACCCTCGTGCCCTCCGGCGCGGCGGCCGTCGGCGGCGCGGAACCCGGCACGGCCGGCGCGGTGCGGGCCGTCTTGCGTTTCGCCGCTACCGAAGTGGTGCCGCGCCTGCGCCAGACCGGCGTCGAGATCGAGCGGGTGCTGCACGCGCTCGACGGCGGGTTCGTCCCGGCGGGCC
This sequence comes from Nocardia bhagyanarayanae, assembly GCF_006716565.1. Taxonomy (NCBI): domain Bacteria; kingdom Bacillati; phylum Actinomycetota; class Actinomycetes; order Mycobacteriales; family Nocardiaceae; genus Nocardia; species Nocardia bhagyanarayanae. Next base: position 4,537,535 of record NZ_VFPG01000001.1, read on the forward strand.
CGAGCGGTTCGCCGCTGCGCGGCCTGATCAACGTCCTGCCGACCGGCCGCAACTTCTACTCGGTCGACCCGAAGGCGGTGCCGTCGCGGCTGGCCTGGGAGACCGGTCAGGCGATGGCCGAGTCGCTGGTCGAGCGGTATCGCGCCGACCACGGCGAATACCCCCGCTCGGTGGGCCTTTCGGTGTGGGGCACCTCGGCGATGCGCACCTCCGGCGACGACATCGCTGAGGTCCTCGCGCTGCTCGGAGTGCGGCCGGTGTGGGACGAGGCCAGCCGCCGCGTCACCACACTCGAGGTGATTCCGCTGGGCGAACTCGGCAGGCCGCGCATCGACGTGACGGTGCGCATCAGCGGTTTCTTCCGCGACGCCTTCCCGCACGTGCTCGCACTGCTCGACGACGCGGTCCGGCTGGTGGCCGAGCTGGACGAGCCCGCGGAGTCGAATTACGTTCGCGCGCACGTGGAATCTGATCTGGCCGAGCACGGCGACGCCCGCCGCGCCACCACCCGCATCTTCGGCTCCAAGCCGGGCACCTACGGCGCCGGTCTGCTCCAGCTCATCGATTCCAAGAGCTGGCGCACCGACGACGATCTCGCTCAGGTCTACACCGCGTGGGGCGGTTACGCCTACGGCCGTGATCTCGACGGCGCGCCGGCCGCCGACGACATGCGCTCGGCCTACCGCCGAATCGCGGTGGCGGCCAAGAACACCGACACCCGCGAACACGACATCGCCGACTCCGACGACTACTTCCAGTACCACGGCGGCATGGTCGCCACCGTACGCGCGCTCACCGGCAAGAATCCGGAGGCCTACATCGGCGACAGCACCCGGCCCGACGCGGTGCGCACCAGGACCCTTTCCGAGGAGACCTCTCGCGTGTTCCGCGCACGCGTGGTGAACCCGCGCTGGCTGGAGGCGATGCGCAGGCACGGCTACAAGGGCGCGTTCGAGATGGCCGCCACCGTGGACTACCTGTTCGGCTATGACGCCACCACCGACGTGGTCGCCGACTGGATGTACGAGAAGCTCACCGAGAGTTACGTTTTCGACGACGTGAACCGCAAGTTCATGGAGCAGTCCAACCCGTGGGCGCTGCACGGCATCACCGAACGGCTGCTGGAGGCGGCCGAGCGCGGCATGTGGTCCGCCCCCGAGGCCGAGACGCTGGATCGGTTGCGCCAGGTGTATCTGGAGACCGAAGGGGAACTCGAGTAGTAGCCGGCGCGCGGGCGGACCCGGTCGTGCTACGGGTCCGCCCGGTCCGCAATTCCATTGGTACGCCTCCGCAAAACGACGCCTCGGTTTTTGTTGCGCCGCATGTTGTTTCGTTTCACATGATTGTCGGATGCGCCCGCGCGAATACACCGGCCGGTAATGGCAACCCCCCAATTCCTGGGCCGATTCGCTGATCTTGCAACGTGATTCGGTTTCGCCATTCTGTCGACATCGAGAGTGCGGAAGGCGCATCATATCGATGTCCTGAAAGCCGATTCTCGGGGCACACACTATTCGGATCGGCCGGATGATGGGAATTCATCATGATCAAAAAGTTGATAGCGGCCGCGGTGCTGACCGTTGCCGCGACCACCGGAATCGCCACCGCGACCGCCACCGGGTCGCCGGGCGGCGTGGTGGCGGGGGTGGACCGTGGTGTCGAGTACACCGCTTCGGTGGCGCCGGACCGCTCGGGAGCGACGCTCACCTTGGCGTCCGGGACCTTCGAGGTCGCGCCGGACGCGGTGCTCGTGCACGCGCCCGACGGCACGGTGATCGGCAGCGTGCCGACCACCCTGCACTCCGTGACGGGTCAGCTGGTGCGCGTCGCGCCGGTAATCGACGCGAGCGCAACGGAATTGACGCTGACTCCGGTAAGTGCTCCGGCGCAGCCGGAACTGGCGTTCATCGGCGATGCGGGAACGACGATCGCCGGTATCGCGATCGGCTGTGTGATCGGCGCATTGATCGGCGCGATCTTCTTCATCCTCCCGGCCATTCCCGGCTGCATCATCGGAGCGGTGATCGGCGGGATCATCGGCGCGAACGCCTGAGGCGAGCAATCGAGGGGTGAACACACCCCGCGAACAACCGCGGCCCGTCCGGAAAACAACCGGACGGGCCGCACTCGTGCGCCGAGAAATTCCGGACACAGCGCATTTCAATTTTTTCCGAATTGCGATCTCTCGGATTTTTCGCGTGCGCACTCGTGCGCGACGACGGTTCGACGGGCGTGCGAACTGCGGGGTGCCGGATGTGCGGTCGCCGCTGCGGCGGGCCGTCTGCCATGGGTTCGCGCGGTTCCCGTTTCCGGGTTCCAGCGGCGCGGTGAGCAGGGAAAATACTCCGAAATTGAGGGTCTCCAGGTATTGACTAGCGGCGAAAACCGAGGACACTAGTCTGTACACCGGAACACCGGAGAGTGCCACACGATCGGCGGAGACGTCCAAAGAAAGTACTGGTAACTCTTCCAAGATCCGGCTAGGCCCCCGGCAAGCCAGTCGAAGACCAGGGTTATCAGCGACGACTGAAACCCAAGGATTCGATGGAGACTACCGGGGACTGTTCTGTTCGGGGGTAGTTCTTCCTTTGTGGCCGTCCGACCTGCGGCGACGCCTCAATTGGCCTTCGGAACGAGCGTGTTGTGCCGCGCCGCCGTCCACCAGCGCCCGTTCTCCTTCACCAGGACGTACAGCGCGACCATCGCCGGATCCACATCGATGAGATCGCCCTCCGCGGTGATCGCCCGCGCCGCCTTGTGCGCGACGGCCACATCCGGCCGCAGGAAGACGATGTCGGTCACCTCGTACCGCGCGTACTCGTCCTTCAGGAAACCCGCCAGTCCCTTGCGGCCCGCCTCCAGCAGCGCCTCCCGGCCGGTGATCACCATGCCCACCGCGTTCCCCGCCGATGCGTTGGCCGTGAAGCCGCTGACCATCAGCTCCGCGTCCTTGTTGTTGAAGCCTTCCTCCACGTCGGCCACCAACCGCTTGATCGCTGCGATGTCCTCGGTGTGGTCCACGGTCGTGTCCTCGACCACCGGCGCTTCGTTCGTCGTTGTATCCATGGCCGTCAGCTTGGTACCTGAACAAAGGTTCAGGTCAAGTCCGGCGCGCCGACCGGGGTCGCGTAGGCGCGGACGAAGGTGTCGACCGCACTGTCGGCGAGCGCGCGCAGTTCGGCGGCGGGGACTTTTCGCGCGCCGAGACGGGAGCGCGATTCCAAGGGGCCGGTCAGGAGTGCGAGGAACTGTTCGGCGGCCCCCGCCGGATCGGTGGTGCGGAGGCGTCCGGCCAGCATGAGGCGGGCGAAGCGATCACCGAGCGCCTCGGCCACCCGGCGGGAGGTCCGGCTCTGAACGGAGTCGACCAGGTCGGGAAACGCGGCGAGTTGCGCGTAGGTCAGCGAACGGAGAGCTCTGGCGTGCTCGCTCGCGCACACGCGCAACAGGCGGCGTGCCGAATCGGTCAGCGCGGCAGGCAGATCCGCGCCCGGATCACGCAAACGCTCGATGGCGTCCAGGCACTGCGCGCCGACCGCGTCGGCGGCGGCTTCGACGGCCTCGCGGAAGAGTGTCTCCTTGTCGGTGAGGTGGTTGTAGACGGTGGGCTTGGCGACATCGGCCTCGTCGGCGATCTCCTGCACACAGGCCTGGTTGTAGCCGCGGCGCGCGAAAACCGTGAAGGCCGCGTCCAGAATTGCCTCGCGCTTGTCGATCCGGCCGCGCCCGGCCTTGGCTTGCGTCACCCTCGAAGCCTATCGCGACCAGTTCGATGAACCCATCGGTTCAGGTCTTGTGTTCTTACCCATTGGGTCACTAGTTTGAACTAGCCAGTTCAAACTAGGAGGTTGTTGTGATCGTTCACCTGCTGCGTTTCGCCTTCCGCGACGAAACGTCCGAAGAGCAGAAGGCTGAAGTTCTCGCCGCGATGCGACGCACGGCGGCGGTGGAATCGGTGTCGTTCGGGGCAGTGGGGCAGCACCTCGGTGACCCGGCGGCGGGGTATACGCACGGCTATTGCGTGGGCATCGCCGACCTCGCGGCGCTGGAGCGCTACATGCACGACCCGGTGCACCTGGCGGGGGATCCCGGCATCATCCCGCACCTGGCGAAGCTCGCCATCGGCCCGGATGTGTCCGACGATATGGACCCGGAACTCGGAGCCAAGATCATGGCCATGCACGAACGCAAGCTCGAGATGTACCCGGACTGGGCTCGCCTGATGGAGACGATCCCGGAAGTGCGCGTCGCCTGACTGCCCGCGCGGGCCGAACCATTCGGTCCCGAAAACTGTTCAGGGCGTGGCGAATTTGGCCGCGATCTCCTGCGCGGTGACCTTCGCGAGCTCGACGAAGAACGGCACCCGTTCCGGGATCATGAGCGTCGTCGGGCCGCGGAGGCCGAGCGCGAAGCGGCAGCCGCCGTCGCGGTCGAGGATCGGCAGGCCGATGGTGCGGAAGCCGGGGTCGAGTTCCTCGTCGTTGTAGGCGTAGCCGCGGTCCCGGGTGCGGGTCAGCTCGGCGCGCAGTTCGGCGGGGTTCGAGACGGACCGTTCGGTGCCCTCTTCGTAAGGAAGCCCGCGCAATTCGTCGTCGGTGACCGCCGACCATGCCAGCAGCGCCTTGCCGAGCGCGCTCGCGTGCAGCGGTAGTCGCACGCCCTGTAGCCGGTGGCCCTCGGACTCCCGCCACCGGCTGGTGCCGAGCAGCACCGCGTGGATGTCGTGGCGGGTGGCGACCGAGGCGCTGGCGCCGGTGGTGTTGGCGAGCTGCTCGAGATGCGGCTCGGCCAAGTAGATCCGGTGCTGGCGGTAGGCGATCTGCCCGTATTCGGCGAGCGCGCGGCCCATCCGGTAGCGGCTGGATTCCGCGTCCTTCTCCAGGAATCCAGCCTGCACGAGTGCGGTGAGCAGCCGGTGCGTCGTGCTGACCGCCAGCCCCTGGGTGCGCGCCACCTCCGAGACCCCGCGCTCCTCGCCGCCGCGGAAGCAGTCCAGTACGGACAGGGCGCGCGTGACGGTCTGTACACCGGAGGGTTCCACCAGGCGACGGTAGCACAGCGGACTTGTGGATAACCGCTGATCTTTCCGATATATGGAAAAGAAGACCTAGAGGTCTGACTGCTGAACCCTCGATGGTGCCCGAACAAGCGGACCCTCTCGTCATTTCGGGGTGATGCCCATCGCGGCCCCGTTGTCAAGCTTTCCGATCCCTGGAAAGGATTACCTCGTCGCGAATCGCGCCACTCCCTACTCTGCGAGTGCAGTGATCGACACTTTCGAACAGGAGTCACCCACGATGTCCCGCAGGCGCGCCCTCTTGCGTATCGCATTCGCGATCGCCCCCGTCGTCGCTCTCGTCGCGGCGTGTGGCTCCGACTCCGGCACCGACGCGGGGTCCGGCGCGTCCTACGTGCTGAAGGTCACCGACCCCGGCAACTCCGGCCCGCTGGCGGTCGGCAAGCGCGACGGCACCTTCGACGCCGCGCTGGCTCCGCTGGGCGCGAAGATCGAATGGGTCGGCACCACACCGGGATTCAGCTCCAACTTGAAGCTGTTCAACACCAAGGAGCTGGATGTGTCCGGCGCCGCCTTCAGCCCCGTCGTCGGCGCGCTGTCCAAGGACGTCGGCGTGCGCATCGTGGCGGTGCAGGACCCGGCGGGCAAGGATCAGAGCGGCATCATCGCCGCCCCGGGTTCGGGCATTCGGTCGGTGCAGGATCTGGTAGGCAAGCGCGTCGCGGTCAATCCCGCGGGCAAGGGCGAGTACATCCTGCTGCGGGCACTGGCCCTGGCGGGCGTCCCCGCCGACAAGGTGACCCGGGTGCCCTTGCAGCAGAAGGAGGCCGCGTCGGCCTTCGCCACCGGCAAAGTCGACGCTTGGGCCTCGTTCCTGATCCCGTATCAGGAGGCCAAGGCGAACGGCGGCATCGAGATCGCCACCGAGCAGAGCATCGGCTCCAAGGACAACTCGGTGGTCGTCTTCCGCACCGAGGTGCTCGAGGAGCGCCCCGACATCGCGGCGAAGTACCTCGAAGTGCTGCAGGAGCTGACCGCGCGGCAGCGCGCCAATCCCGCCGAGTTCGAGAACGTCTTCGAGCAGACCGGCCCGCGGGCGCTCTCGGGCCAGCGGCTGGCGGACGCGTTGCGCGTCGGCGGTGAGGTCACCGTCCCACATCTGCCGAACGAAGCCGACGCCGCGGCACTGGCCGACGTGGTCGACGTCTTCGCGGGCAACGGCGTGATCAGCCGCAGGATCACCGCGGCCGACATCTTCTACGACCTGAAGTCGAAGCTGACCCCGGACCAGCTGGCGGCCGTGCGGGCGGGCAGCTGAGATGGCCTTGCTCACCCCGACCCTCGCCGCGCCGGCGCCCGCCTCGGCGCTGACCGCGCCCCGCGGCCGCGTCGAAAGGCGCAGACCCACCTGGGTTTCGGTGCCACTGCGGTTCTTGGTCCCCGCGCTCATCGTCGCGGCATGGTGGCTCGGCTCGGCGTCCGGTGCGATCTCCGAACGGGTGATCGCCGGACCGCCCGCGGTATGGACCGCCTTCACCGAGCTGCTGTCGACCGGACAGCTGGTCGATTTCGCCGTGGCCTCGTTCGTCCGTGCCGCGCTCGGTGTCGCCCTCGGCGTCTCGGTCGGCCTGGTGCTCGGCTTGCTGTCCGGGCTCTCGGCGCTCGGCGAGGAACTGGTCGACTCGACCATGCAGATCCTGCGCGCCGTGCCGTTCCTCGCGCTGGTTCCGCTGTTCATCGCCTGGTTCGGCATCGACGAGCTGTACAAGGTGCTGCTCATCGCCATCGCGACGGTGGCGCCGATGTACGCGTACACCTACCTGGGCGTGCGCAACGTGGACCGCAAGATGGTCGAGGCAGCACGCGGTTTCGGGCTCACCGGTCCGCGGCTGGTGCTCGAGGTGGTACTGCCGTCGGCGCTGCCCGGCGTGTTGATGGCGCTGCGGGTCTGCCTGTCGATCAGCATCACCGGCCTGATCGCGGCCGAACAGGTGGGGACACGCGAGGGCGTCGGCTACCTGGTGACGCTGGCGCAGGAATACAACCGCACCGACTACATGGTGCTGTGCGTCGTGCTCTACGCGCTGCTCGGGCTGATCTTCGACGGCATCGTGCGGATCGTAGAGCGGTTCGCGATGCCGTGGCGCAAGCAGGTGGCGATCCGATGAGCGACCGAATCATGAGCGATCCGATCGCGGTGTCGATCAGCGGTCTGCGAAAGTCGTTCGGTGACAAGGTCGTTCTCGACGGCGTCGACCTGACCATCCGCCGCGGCGAGTTCGTGGTGCTGCTCGGGCCGAGCGGCACCGGGAAGACCACGCTGCTGCGCCTGCTCACCGGACTCGAGATCCCCGACGCGGGTGAGGTGCTGGTGCCGGGCCGCCGGACCACGGTGTACCAGGAGCCGCGGCTGATCCCGTCGAAGCGGGTGCTGGCCAACGTGATCGTCGGCCAGCGCCGCACCAGGCAGAACCGCGAGGCGGGGCTGCGCGCCCTCGCCGAGGTGCACCTGGACGGCAAGGCCGGGCAGTGGCCCGCCACCCTCTCCGGTGGCGAAGCACAGCGCGCCGCACTGGCCAGGGCCCTGGTGCGGGAACCGGAACTGCTGCTGCTCGACGAGCCGTTCGCCGCCCTCGACGCGCTGACCCGCTTGCAGATGCAGGACTTGGTCGGCGACCTGGTGGCCGAGCATCGGCCCGCGGTGCTGATGGTGACCCACGACGTCGACGAGGCGATCCGGCTCGCCGACCGCGTCCTCATCCTGAACAACGGCCGCTTCGCGGTCGACACCGACATCGACCTGCCGCGCCCGCGCGAGCGCTCGGATCCCGAAACCCTGCGTTATCAAAGCGAATTCCTCACCGAGCTCGGCGTCGGCGGCGCCGGCCGCCGCCCCATCAGGAGTGCCTCATGACCGAAACCCTCTGGTACACCCGCTGCCCCGTGCCCACCGCGAGCGGGCTCGCGCACAGTCTCGGCTGGCTCGGGGAGACCGCCGCCGCGGCGGGCCTGGAGTTCGGCGTCCTCCAGGACGCCGGACCCGAACTCGCGGGCCACCACTTCCAGCACGACCTGTCCGGGCTGGTGCGCGAAGGCGGCAATGTGCCCGCGATCGCGGCGCGCGCCGGCGGCTCGCCCACCCGGCTGATCGGCCTGACCTGGATCGATGAGGCGCAGGCCGTTCTCGTCGGACCCGACTCGACCGTCGCCGGTCCGGCCGGGCTGGCCGGTCTGCGGGTCGGCATCCCCGCCTGGGCCGCCGATCAGCCGCGCAGCTTTCCCCGTGCCATGGCGCTGCACGGCTTCGCCAGCGCCCTGCGACTCGCCGGACTGAGCCTCGCCGATGTCACCGTCGTCGAACTCGGTGTCGAACGTGATCCGCAGGTGCGCGCCGCGATTCAGGCCGAGCGGCGCGGTACCACGTGGGGCGTCGAGGAGCTGCTGCGCGGCGAGGTGGACGCCATCTACGTCAAGGGCGCGAGGGCGCAAGAGGTCGCACGAGAGCACGGATTGCGCGTCGCGGTGGACCTGGACGCCACCGAGAGCAAGCGGCTGCGTGTCAACAACGGCACTCCTCGGCCCATCACGGTGCACGCGGACCTGCTCGAGTCGCGCCCCGAGGTGGTCGTCGGATTCCTGGCGCAGAGCCTGCGCGCTGCCGAGTGGGCCAAGGACAACTTGGACGGCGTCCGCGCGGTACTGCAGCGAGAAACGCTGTCCGGACCCGACGGGGTCGTCGCGGCCTACGGCGCCGACTTCCACAAGGACCTGCACCCGTCGCTGTCGGACGAACGCGTCGAATTGCTCGGTATCCAAAAGCAGTTCCTCTACACCCACGGATTCCTCGCCGCCGATTTCGACCTCGAGTCGTGGGTGGCCAGGGAGCCGTTGCAGCGGGCACGCGAGCTCGTCGCCGCCGAGCGGGCGGCCGCATGACCGAGTTCCTGTGGCGGCTGCCGACCCGCGGCGACGGCCGGCGCGCGCTGCCCGAACTGCGCAATCGCGGCGGCTTCGCCGGTCCGCCGCCGTCCACCCCCGCGACCGACGTGCGGCCCGGCCGCTACGGCCCGTTCGACGACCTGGCCCAGATCGTGCACGCCGCCGAACTCGCCGGACTGGACGGGGTGCTCGCGCCCTACGATCCGCTCGGCGAGGAGTCCTGGATCGTCGCGGCGGGCGCGTTGCGCGCCACCAGGTACGCCACGGTCGTCGTCGAATTCCAGCCGGCCTTCGGCACTCCCGTCTACGCCGCGAAGATGTCGGCGACGCTGCAACGCCTTTCGCGCGGCAGGCTCGCGTGGCGGATCGCCGTGGACACCGACGCGGCCGATGCCACGGCGCGGGGTGACGGCGTGACCGGCGACGAGCGGTACGCCCGAGCGGCGGAGTTCCTGACCGTGGCACGCGGCGCCTGGAACGAGAACACGGTGCCGGGCGCCGGATTCGCGGGCACCGGATTCGAGTTCGACGGCGCGTACTACGACGTGATCGACGGCGGATTCCGCGGCATCCTGTCCGGCCTGCCGTTCCCGGCGGTTCACCTGTCCGGCACCTCCGCGGCGGCGCTGGAGCTCTCGGCCCGCCACGGCGACGTGCACGTTTTCGCGGAAACGCCCGACGGTCCCGCCACCGCGATCGCGGACCTGCGCGCCCGCGCGGCGGCCGCGGGCCGGAGGGTGCGGATCGGCGTGGAGATTCCGGTGATCGCCAGGGAGTCCGAGGACGAGGCGTGGGCCAGGGTGCGGCGGCAATGGGCCGAGACCGGCCGTGCCGCCGACGAGGCGACGGCGCTGAACCTCGGCGACGGACGGTGGGCGGGCTTCGGCGCGTTCGGTTATCCGCAGCCGATCGGCCTCGTCGGCAGCTACGAACAGGTGGCACGGCAGCTGTCCACCTACATCGCCGTCGGCGTGGACACCGTCGTGCTCGCCGGGCACCCGCACATCGAGGAACTGCACCGCGCGGGCGAGCACTTGCTGCACCTCGCCGATCCGGCCGGACGCACGCTCGCCGCCCAGGAGGTCACGGCATGACCATCGATGTCTATTGGCGCATCGGCATGGAAGGCGATCATGCCTCCTTGCGCACACCACGCCGCTACAACCGCGGCCACGCCAACGGTTACGGCCCGGGCAATATCGCCCCTGCCGTGCGCCACGGCGAACTCGACGACTACGGCTACATCGACCACATGGCCGCGGTGGCCCGCGCTTCGGAATCGGCGGGCTTCCTCGGCGGGCTGCTGCCCTCGTTCCCGGTGACCGACGATCCGTGGGCGGTGTCGGCGGCGCTGGCCCGTGAGACCACCACCTACCGGTTCATGGTGGCTTTCCAGCCCGGCTTCCTGCATCCGGTGCAGGCGGCCAGGATGTCGGCGAGCCTGCAACGAGCCACCGGCGGGCGACTGGTCTACAACATCATCAGTGGCGGTGGCGGTCCCGCTCAGCTGTGGTGGGGTGACAAGGTCGCCCACGACGATCGCTACGCGCGCACCAGCGAATTCCTCGACGTGTTGCGCGGAGTGTGGGACGGCGAGCCCTACGACCACGACGGCCGGTTCTTCCGCACGGCGGGTGCGGCGCTGCCGCCCGGTCTGGCCGGGCAGCCGTTCCCCGAGGTCTACTTCTCCGGATCCTCCGGCGCCGCGGTGCAGGCCGCGGGCCGTCACGCCGATTACTACCTGTCCTGGCTCGAGCCCTTCGCGGACTTGCGGGCCAAGTTCGAAGGCGTCCGTGCGCATGCCGAAAAGCTCGGGCGGGTACCGAAATTCGCGGTCCGCATCGATATCGTCGCCCGGAACACCGAGGAGGCGGCCTGGGCCGAGATCGAGCGGGGCTGGGCATTCGTCGACCGCGCGGCGGCAGATCGGGCGGCGCAGGGCGACTCGGTCGGCGCGGCCCGGATCGCCGGCTGGGTGCCCGAAACCATCACCGGCTACCGCGATCTGGAGGTGCAGCCGAACGTGTGGTGCGGCTTCAGCCTGATCCGGGGCGGTCCCGCGTTCGGTCTGGTCGGCAGCTACGAGCAGGTGGCCGAGCGCCTCGACCAGCTCGTCGAGCTCGGCGTCGACGCCTTCATCCTCGCGGGCAACCCGCATCTCGAAGAGGCCTACCGGGTCGGCGAGGAGGTGCTGCCGCGGTTCGGCCGTTCCCGGCTCACCGCACCCGCCCCGGCCGCCTCGCTCACCGTCGTCCGATAACACAGGAGAAACCATGACCACCACCGAGACTCGGCTGTCCGAGACCGTCACCGAGTTCGTCGCCGCCGCGACCAGGGACGCCGAGAAGGCGTTCCGCGTCTTCCGCGAGACCGGCACCGTCACCGGCAACGGCACCGTCAACTTCGTGGAGCGGGTGCCGGGCGAGGAGATCGCCGTCGCGCTCAACGAACCCGGCCCCTGGGCCGACGACCGCGCCGTCGCGCCGGTCGTGGCCACTTTCGACGGCGAGGTGCTCAGCGGCACCGGATCCGCGGGATTTGTCACCGGCTACGCGAAGGTCTTCCGCGAGCACCCGGAGATCACGTCCGTGGTGCACATCCACACCCCGTGGCTCGGCGGCTGGGCCCAGACCCACCGCACACTGCCGATCCGCTACGCGGCCTCGCAGCGGCTGACCCTCTCGCGCGAGATCCCGCCGCACATCGACCGGAGCATCGGCGCGGGCGAGTTCATCCTGCGACGTCTCGTCGACGACCCGCACCTGGTCGCGATCTTCGAGGCCAACGGCGGCGCCAATGTCATCGGCCGCGCCGGTCTGCTCGAGCTGGCCAAGTTCGTCGTGCTGCTGGAGGAGGGCGCGCAGTACCAGGCGATCGCCGAAACGCTCGGCGGCTCCGTCGAATTCGATCCGTCCAATCTCGCCGTGCAGTGGGGTCGCAGCGGACTGGCCGACGAGGCCCGCCGCCGCGGCCTGATCTGACCGTCCCCGACCAGGAGTACTCCAGTGACCATTCGTGTCGGCTACTTTCCGCACAACAATTCCCTGTTCGTGCTGCGGCACCGCGGCATACTCGAACGTCGCGTGCCCGAGGTGGAATGGGTGGACCTGCGCGACCTGCCGCAGCCCGAGCGCGTCGACCCGAAGACCGGGCTGCCGTCGCTGCACTCGGACTGGCTCTTCACCGAGGGCGGCTACGACTTCATCGGCACCGGCTTCACCCCGCCCGTCACCGGGCTCGCCAACGGGCGCGACCTCGTCTACGTCGGTATCTCGGGTCCGCGCGTGGAGAACGGCAGGCTGGTGACCAAGGCGGACAGCGGCATTCGCACGCCCACCGATCTGAAGGGCAAACGCGTCGGTATAGCGCACGGCTCCTGGCAGACCACTCTGCTGCTGTTCGCGCTGGATCGAGCGGGCCTGCGCTGGTCGGATGTCGAGCCGATCGATACCGACGTCCGCGACGGCGGAACCGCGCTGCTCGACGGCTCACTCGACGCCTGGGTGGGCGCGTATCCCGGTCTCACCGCCGTGGAGGCCGCCACCGAACTGCATACGCTGATCGACACCGAACCGCTGTTCAGCCACCCCTCGCTGTGGTTCACCCGCCGCGACTTCGCCGAGAACAACCGGGCCGCACTGGAATCCATCGTCGCGGCACTCCAGGAATCGGACGCGTGGATCACCGCCAACCCGCGCGCGGCGGCGCAGTACTTCGTCGACGACGCGGTCGCCCGCGGCGGGTCCGCCGACCTCGACGCGTGGGAGGCCGCGCTGCGCGGCAGGCCGTTCGGGGTACGGCCGGTCACCGACGCGTTCCTCGACGAACAGCAGCGCGCGGCCGACCTGCTCGCGGCCAACGGGCTGCTGCCGCGCACGGTGCGGGTGCGCGACGCCGTGCTGCCGTGGATCGGGGAGGTCGTCGCCGGGACCGCGGCCGCCGCGGTCTGAATTGTCGCGGTCGATCGGCCCCGAGGACGGGTCTTCGAGCCGATCGCCGCCGACCGGCGGGCTGGAGCGCGGGTCGAACGTGCGGCGGATGTGGTGGACTGGAGCGGTGCTGGAGGACCGGGATCGGGTGGCGACGGGCGTGCGGGAACGGTTGCGCGGGGTGGCCGACGCGCTCGGCTCCCGCGGGCTGGTGCTGCTCTGCGGTTTTCCCGCCTCCGGGAAGTCGACGGCCGCGGCGTATGTGCGCGAGCTGACCGGCGCCGTCGTGCTGGACAAGGATCGCTTCGTGCCGCGTCTGGAGGAAGCGGTGATCGAGGCGTTGACCGGCGATCGCAACGACCGCGATTCCGACGTCTATCGCGCGCTGATCGCCCCCGGCCTGTACGAAGGACTCATCCGTACGGGATTGACCGTCGCCGCCGCGGCACCGGTCGTGCTCGACGCGCCGTTCCTGTCCACCATCCGGGCCGCGCACGCCGCGGGGCGCACGCTGGGCGAGCACATGCGCACCTACCCGGAGTCGGCGCCGTCGATCCCGATCGTCACGGTCTGGCTGGATACGCCCGCCGAGCGGATCCGGGCCCGGATGGTCGCGCGCGGCGCCGATCGTGACGCGTCCAAGCTCGCCGAGTGGGAGGTCTATCGGTCCTCGGTGCTCGAGTCCGGGACACGCGAGAAGGCTTACGACGCGTGCGATCTGATCGTTCCCAGCTGAGCGTCGGGCCGCCGAGGCTTTCCGGATATGTCGCTCAGTGGAAGCGAGAACGTGTGGGCAGCAGTTCCGCGACGAGTTCCTCGACACGCCTACGAATTTCGTCCCGGATGGGCCGCACGGCCTCCACGCCCATGCCCGCCGGGTCGTCGAGAATCCAGTCGCGGTAGCTCACGCCGGGGAACACCGGGCAGGTGTCGCCGCAGCCCATGGTGACGACCACGGTCGAGGTCTCCACCGCGTCGAACGTGAGTATCTTCGGCCGCTGGTCGGAGATGTCGATGCCGAGCTCGGCCATCGCCTCGACGGCGGCGGGGTTGATCGATTCGGCGGGCGCGCTGCCCGCGGAGCGGACCTCGATGTCGGCACCGGCCAGGTGCGTCAAGAATCCGGCCGCCATCTGGGAGCGTCCGGCGTTGTGCACGCAGACGAACAGGACGCTGGGCTTGGCAACCATGGGGGAGTGGGCCTTTCGTTTCGATGACGCGGTTCAGGCGAGCGGGTCGCGCGCCGCGGTGCTGGAAGGGAAGCGGTCGCGCAGTGCCAGCGACACATAGACGAGGCCGACGAGCACCGGAACCTCGATCAGCGGGCCGACGACCCCCGCGAGGGCCTGCCCGGAGCTCGCGCCGTAGGTGGCGATCGCGACGGCGATGGCGAGTTCGAAGTTGTTGCCCGCGGCCGTGAAAGCGAGGGTGGTGGTGCGCTCGTAGCCGAGGCCGAGCACGGCGCCGAGCAGGTAGCCGCCGCCCCACATGACCGCGAAGTAGGCCAGCAGCGGAATCGCGATGCGCACCACGTCGAGCGGCCGAGCGGTGATCTGCGCGCCTTGCAGAGCGAACAGGATCACGATCGTGAACAGCAGTCCGTACAGCGCCCACGGCCCGATCCTCGGCAGCATCGTCGACTCGTAGTAGTCGCGGCCTTTCGCGCGTTCGCCGAGGCGGCGGGTGAGGTATCCCGCGAGCAGCGGAATGCCGAGGAAGATCAGCACCGATTTCGCGATCTGCCACGGAGACGTCTCGATGGTCGTTCGTTCCAGGCCGAGCCAGCCCGGCAGCACGGACAGATAGAACCAGCCCAGCGCCGCGAACATGATCACCTGGAACAGCGAGTTCAGCGCGACGAGCACCGCGGCCGCTTCGCGGTCGCCGCACGCGAGGTCGTTCCAGATGACGACCATCGCGATGCAGCGCGCCAACCCGACGATGATCAAACCGGTCCGATACTCGGGGAGATCCGGAAGCAGCAGCCACGCGAGGGCGAACATCAACGCCGGGCCGAGTACCCAGTTCAATGCCAGCGAACCGAGCAGCAGCCCGCGGTCGCCGGTGACGCTGTCGAGGCGGTCGTAGCGCACCTTCGCGAGCACCGGGTACATCATGATCAACAAGCCGATCGCGATCGGCAGCGAGATGCCGTCGACCTGTACGGCGCCCAACGCATCACCGAGCCCCGGCAGCATTCGCCCGAGCAGCAGCCCGGCGGCCATCGCGACACCGATCCACACCGGCAGATACCGGTCCAGGGTGGACAGCTTGCCCGCGACACCGGCTCGGGTGGCGGTCTCGACGCTCACGCCAGCACTCCGGTCGCGCCACTCTCGACCAGCAGGACCTGCGAAAGCCGTTGCAGCGCTTCGGGAACCACACGGTAGTACACCCACGAGGCGCGGCGTTCGCTGGTGAGCAGCCCCGCCTCGCGCAGCACCTTCAGGTGATGGGAGATCGTCGGCTGGGTCAGATCGATGCCTTCGGACAACTCGCAGACGCACGCCTCCTGCCCCGCGCGGGCGGCGATGGCGCTGAGCAACCGCAGCCGAATCGGATCCGACAACGCCTTGAACACGCCCGCCAACTCGGCCGCCGCCTGGCCGGACAGCGGCTCGCGAACGATCGGCGCTGCCGAGCAGGGCTGCACCGGCATCAAGGGGAGTTCCGACTTCGACATAGGCCTATATTGATGGACATCTATACCGATAAGCAAGCAAACAGCTGGTGAACGAGTCGATCGTCGCGCCCGCCATGAGCGCGGGTGCTCATGTGGTCCAGCCGCCATGGCCGCGCGCATGCCGGACGCCGGTGTTCTCCTCGTGCCGTGCGCTCACGGGTACCGTGAATCGAAAGCCAGGGCGGTGGGGATTCGATGAGCGGTCTGAAGCGATACGAACGGGTTCTGATCCGGCTGTGGAATCCCCTGATGGCGGCCACGATCAATTGGTTCGGACCGCCCACGTACGCGCTGGTGGAGACCGTCGGCCGGCGGACCGGGCAGCCCCGTCGCGTGCCGGTGGCCAACGGTTTGGACGGCGATGTCTTCTGGCTGATCGCCGGATTGGGTCACGAGGCGCAGTACGTGCGCAATATCCGGGCGAATCCCCGGGTCCGAGTCCGCGCTCGGCCCGCCAAGCTGCGCGACGGTGTGCGGCTGCGGTGGCGGACCGGCACCGCGACCTTCCTCGACGATGACGACGCGGCCGCCCGCCACCGTCGGCTGGGCCGGGGACGGCCGTTCTACCGGCTCGACGGAATCCTGCTCCGGCGACTCGCCCGCGGCGGGCCGATGCTCACGATCCGCATAGATCTGGACTAGCTCGACGCGGCCGATCGTCAGCGCCCGCGCCCGCAGAGATCGACTTGGATAGATCGGACCCGTTCGCATTCGACCGCCGCCCACGGTCACGGCTCGGGCTACGGGCGAAGTTCGGCGTCCGAGGCGGCGACCATCACGCGGGTCAGGCCGGATAGCTGCGTACCTCGGTCGCCTTCACCGCCGCCCACAATTCCATCCCGGGCCGCAGACGGAGTTCGGCGACCGTGGCCGGGGTGATGTCGGCGAGCACGGGCGGGCGGCCGTCGAGGCGGACGCGCGTGGTGTGGGCGTGTTGTTCGATGCCGGTGATGGTGACCGGCCACATGTTGCGCGGGCTGCCTTCTGGGTGCGCCAAATGCAGGCTGACGGCGTTCGGCGGAAAGGCGACGTGCACCCGGCCGTCGGCGGGCTCGGCGATGGTGAGGACGCCGCCCTCGTCGAGGTCGACCAAGCCGCCGCGGGCGGCGCCGCGATACAGGTTGAGCCCCACCAGGTTCGCCACGTAGTCCGAACGGGGTTGCCGGGCGACCTCTGCGGGCGCGCCTTGCTGCACGACGCGGCCGTGTTCCAGGATGACGAGCCGGTCGGCGAGCACCATCGCGTCGAGCGGATCGTGGGTGACGAGCACCGTGTGGCCCGGATAGTCGCGCAGGTGATGGGCCAGATCGGAGCGCACCTGAAGCCTGGTGCTCGCGTCGAGCGCGGCGAGAGGTTCGTCCAGCAGCAGCAGCCGCGGCTCGGTGACCAGCGCGCGGGCCAGCGCGACGCGCTGGGCTTGCCCGCCGGACAACGCGCGGGGTTTGCGGTGCGCGTGCTCGGAAAGACCGACCCGATCGAGCCATTCGGCGGCGCGCTCGCGGGCCACGGCGCGCCGATGGCCGCGGGCGCGCAGCCCGAAGGCGACGTTGTCCAACGCGGAGAGGTGCCCGAAGAGCAGATAGTCCTGGAAGACCACGCCGACCTCGCGGTGCTCGGCGGGCACGAACACCGAAGGCGGTGCGTCCCAGGTCTCTTCGCCGAGTCGCACCCGTCCCTCGGTCACCGCGAGCAGGCCCGCCAACGCCCGCAACGCGGTGGTCTTGCCCGCGCCGTTCGGGCCGAGCAGCGCCACCACCTCGCCCGGTTCGGTCGTCAGCGCAAGGTCGAGGGTGAATGGGCCTCGGGGGACGCGTATCTCGGCATCCAGTGTCACAGCGCGCCCCGAATCCATCGCTCCCGCAACGCGACCAGCACGGCCACCGAGACGAGCAGCAGCACCAGGCTGAGCACGATCGCGGCGTCCGGATCCGTCTCCAGCGCCAGATACACCGCTAGCGGCATGGTGGTGGTCTCGCCGGGGAAGTTGCCCGCGAACGTGATGGTCGCTCCGAACTCGCCGAGCGCGCGGGCCCAGCAGAGCACCGCGCCCGCGACGACGCCGGGCAGCACGGACGGCAGGGTGACGCGGCGGAAGGCGTACCAGCGGGAGGCCCCGAGGGTGGCGGCGGCCTCCTCGAACCGCGGATCCGCGGCCCGCAGCGCGCCTTCCACCGAGATGACCAGGAACGGCATCGCCACGAAGGCCTCGGCCACCACCACACCCGCCGTGGTGAACGGCAACGAGACGCCGAACCAGTCGTACAGGTACTGACCGACCAGCCCACGCCGACCCAGCACCAGTAGCAGCGCGACACCGCCGACCACCGGCGGCAACACCAGCGGCACGGTGACCAGCGCCCGCATCAGGCCGCGGCCTGGCACGTCGCCGCGCGCCAGCAGCCAGGCCAGCGGAATGCCGAGCGCCAGGCAGACCAGAGTGGCCAGGCTCGCGCACACCAGCGAAAGGCGAAGCGCCTCGGCGACTTCCGCGCTGAACAGGCGTTCCGGCATGGTCGCCCACGGCGCCCGCACCGCGAGCCCGACCAACGGCGCGACCAGGAAGACCAACCCGCACACCGCGGGCAGCACGAGGATCAACGGTCGCCGCCCGCGCACCGCCCGTCGCCGCGCGGCGATGATCACGTTTCCGGAATTTCCACGACGACGTGCGTGGACTTCACCGACGCGACGGCGACACTGCCGACCTCGAGCCCGAGCTCGTCCACCGATTCGCGGCTCAGCAGCGACACCAGCCGGAACGGTCCGGCCTGCATCTCGACCTGAGCCATCACCGTGTCCTTGACGATGCGCGTCACGATGCCGCGCATGCGGTTGCGCGCGGACGCCGCCACCGTCACGCCCGGCGCGGGCGCCTCGGCGTTGGCGCGCAGGAACTGCGCCAGATCGCGTCCGTCGACGCCCTTGCGGCCGTTGTCGAGCTGGATCGCGGGCAGCCTGCCCTGATCGATCCACCGCCGCACGGTGTCGTCGCTGACACCCATCAGGGCGGCCGCTTCACTGATCCGCAGATTCGTCACGAATTGGAGTTTATTGACGTATCCGCGGGAAGGAAACCCGGGCGGTAGCGTCAGGCGGATTCGGCGAGCCCGGCGGAGCGCCAGGTGTCGGCCAGTTCCTGGAGCGGGAGGCCGAGCGCCTGGCTCAGTGCCACGACCGTGCCGAAGGCGGGCGACGGCAGGCGGCCGGTCTCGATCTTGCGCAGCGTCTCCGGCGAGATCCCGGCGGCGGTGGCGACCTCGGTGAGTTCGCGCTCGCCACGCGCCGCGCGCAGTCGAGCGCCCAGGCGGCGACCCGCCTCGATCTGGGCGGGTGTCAGCGGCAGGCGGACCATGCGACCCAGGGTAGGGTCGGTATTTAAATACCGCAAATCATCGGTCAGGCCTCGAACAACAGGTACAGCCCGGTGAAGGTGTAGCCGACCATGGTCAGCATCAGCGCCAACTGGCCGGTCAGCCGGTGCGCGGGCGGGAGGAGGCGTAGGCAGCGGTCGTGTGCGGCGGTGACGCCGAGGATGTGACCGGTGAGGACGGCCAGGACCTTGAGGCCGGCCAGCACGGCGGGATGGGTGGACAGGATGTAGTGCACGTCGAAGTCGGCCAGCCACAGGATGTTCCAGCCGCGCTGGAACGGGTCGGCGCACAGGATCAGCGTCGCCTGCCCCTTCTCGACCAAGAAGCTGAGGTAGTGCGCGATCAGGTAGCCGGCCACGATCGGGGTGAGGCTGTGCGCGAGCCGGATCGGCAGCAGCGCACGCTCCGCCTCGGTGACGCCGCCGGTCGCGCGGGCGGCCAGCCGGAAGACACCGCCGACAATGGCGATAAAGCCGAGCAACCCCGCGGTGCGCAGCAGGGTGGCCAGCGGGGTGGAGTCACCGCCCGCGCGGTCGAGGAAGTCACGCCAACTGGCGAACATCGAAAAGCTGTCGAACGCAGTCGATCCCAGCAGCGTCGCCGCCACCGCGACCGAGCCGACGAGCGCGGGCGTGCCCGCGAGATTGTCGAGCGGCCATCGCAGCACCGGGATCCCGGTATCGCGCCGCGCGTACGGACTCAGACGTGCCAGCAGACTGCTGTACACCTCCAAGGGGTCGCCGTGTTCGGCCCACGCCGTACCGAAAACCACCAGCCCGACCGTACTGACGACCAGATAGCCGAGAAACCACAGCGTCACCGCGAGCACCGAACCCGGTTCGGGATACGCCAATTCCAGCCACACGAACGAGAACAGCCCCAGCGCCGCGGGTAGGTAACCCCACGATTCCGGATAGGGCAGCAGCCCGCACTCCGGCGCACGCCCCGCGATCCGGCAGCCGAGACGGTGCAGCGCGCGCACCGGGGAGACGATCTTCCACACCGGCCCCAGCACGAGCGAGGCCACCATCACCCCGACCCACAGATAGATGTAGACGATCCCCGGCACCGGATTGTCCGCAGGCTCGGTCGCGCCGAAGAAGCCGACCGCGAGGACCGCGATCGCCCCGAGCAGCCCGAGCGCCGCGAGCACCGTCCGCACCGCCGTGGAATCGATCACGGCGCGCGCGAACGCGGGCAGTGCGACGCCCGGCGAGTCCGGATCGAGTCGCGGCTCGCGCCACGCGAAGGCCAGCACGGCGAAGGAGAACGTCAGGGCCCATGCGGCGCCGATCAGCGCGTAGGACAACGGAATCGGCAGATCGGTCGCACCGGAGATCCCATGCGCGAGAACCTCCGTCACGGGCGCACGACCACCGTGGCGACGGTCTTGTGGACGCGGTGCAGTTCGATCTCGACCCGTCCCGGCACCGCCACCGTGAACTGGAAGCGCTGACCGGCCTCGGGGCGGACCGCGAAGGTCTGCTCCGGCGTGGCGTGCACGTGCAGCTCGTCCTCGGCGTCGCTGTCGACCACCAGCTCGATCGGCTGCCCGATCTTGGCCTCCCTGCGCTCGTTCACGGGGCTCACCGACCCGTTCGCGATGCGGAACCGCACGACGACGGCGTCGGCTTCGGCGGGCGAACTCGCGCCGGGCCGCGGCGTGCTGGGGGCGTCCTCGGTGGCGCAACCCAGCGCGGCGGCCGCCACCGCGCAGACGAGCGCGGCGCAGCGCCAGGTGCGGGTCATCGGGTCTCCTCGTCGCTGTTCGAAGGGGATCGGTCGCTCTGCTCGCTCTCGCGCCGCTCGGCGCGGCGGTCGCGCACCGCGATGAGCACGATGATGCCCACCACGGCGAACGCGGGAAGGAAGGCGGGGATCGCCAGCAGAACGGAATGGTCCGCCAGCAGGTCCACGCCGTCGGCGCCGCCGGTCATCCGGCCGCGACGGGCTCGATCGCGTCCGTCCGCGCTGTGGTGGGGTAGCGGTCGTTGATCCGCGCCGCGCCCCAGGACAGGGCGCCGATCAGGATCAGGCTGCACACCAGCACGACCAGTGAGGCCGCGCCGAACAGCCAAGCCGGATGGTCGAACGACCGCTCCCGCTGCAGCACCGTGATCTCGGCGACGAACGGGCGGGTGAACTCGGGTGGCGCGGCGACCTCAGCGGCGCCGATGCCGGGATCGTCGGGCATGAAGATCGGCAGCGCGGTCTGCATGCGGCCGTCCTGCAGGCGCAGCACGGTCTTCCAGGTGCCGTGCGCCGGAACGGGTTTCGTCGAGATGTAGTGGCCGTCGCCGACGCGCCGCAGCTGGTCGACGACCAGGCCGCGACCCGGGCTGTCCGACCCGACGCCGCCCTGCCAGGCCAGGATCTGCACCCATTCGGGATCGGAGCCGACCAGATCGGCCGGTTCGAGCCGCACGTCGGCGGTCACCATGCGGCCGCCATCGACAGGCTCGGCATCGCGCAGCGCGACGGTCGCGCTCGCCTCGTCCGGGACGCGGATGAGCAGGCCGTTGGCGGTGGTGGCGGCGACGACGAGCACCGCGGCGACGACAATGGCCCGCCGCACCGGCGGGCGCGGCAGCGGCTCCCCGCGCAGCACCATGCCGAGCAGCGCGCCGACGACACCGCCCGCGATGCCGGTCGGCACCGTCATCGCCAGCAGCTCCGGCCACATTCCCGAGGGCCACGGATCGACGAACATCGCCTCGACCCAGAGGGATTCGAGCCAGACGCCGACGGTCGCCACCGCGAAGCCGGCCACCGCACCCCACCACAGCGGCTTACGCGCCAACGGAAGCAGGGCCAGCAGTTCGACGACCACGGCGGCGCCGAGGTAGAGCGGGAAGACGTTGCGCGGCGCGTCGATGAGCGGGCCGCCGACCAGGAACGCCACCACACCGCGCACCACCGTCGCGAACCCGACCACGACGAAGGTGCTGAACGCGCCCAGCGTCGCGCGCGCGGCGACCAGCGTGACGGTGGCCGCCGCGACGATCAGCATCGGTTGCAGGACCAGCCGGAACTGCTCGACGCCGAAATCGAACTCGACCTGGAACACCGAGAGGCCGATGATCAGACCGCCGAACGCGAACGCGCGCAGCGTCCAGATCAACCTGCCGTCCGCCCGATCGGGATCGGGCCGATTGCGGCTGCCCTCGAATTCCAGCAGCAGCACGCCGACCAGGGACAGTCCCGCGCCGCCGATGAGCATCAGGTGCGTGGGTCCCCAGAGCGTGACGTCCTGGCCGAACATCCGGTGCCAGATGTCGTCGAGCGGAAAGCCGATGAGCGCGTAGAGGCCCGCGCCGGCGATGAGGATGCCGCCGACGGGCGCGTACCAGCTGCGGGTGATGCGCACCGCGGCCTCGCCCGGCTTGTCGTCCAAAGGCAGCACGATCGCCAGCATTCCGGCCGTGAACAAGAAGAACAGCCCGGCGAGGATGAAGTAGTGCGCCGGGTTGGCGAGCGGGCCTTCGTCGCGGCCGTTGCCGACGTGCAGGCTGACGTCCCAGATGAAGCCGAGCAGCGCGGTGAGGATGGTGGCCAGGAACATCACGATGGGCAGTGCCACCCAGCCGGGCCGGTTGAAGACGGCGCCGATCCGGTCGGCCGTGGCGCCGAGCCAGGTGATGCGCCGCGTCCGGTGCAGATAACCGACCCACATCAGCGCCAACGCGATCAGGCCCGCGGAGCCCGTCATGATCGCCACCTGGTCGAGTGCCGCGCCGCCGCCCTCGGTGCCCTGCGCGGCGATTTGCCCTATCGCTTCGTGGATCGTGCCGGACACGAAAACCTCCAAGTCCGCTGAGTTTACACTCGTCGCCTATTAATGTTACGTAAAGTAGCACACACTGTCCACGGTGTGGTGTGCTTGCGCCGATACCTCGACGGTGTGCAGCTCGGGGCCCATTCCGGCGGTGCGGGAGCGGGGCGTCGCGCGCGTGGGGAGGGTGCCGCGCGCGACGCCGTCCATCCACTGTCAGAGTACGACTGTTCACCGATTCTGTGTGGCGCCGCTCACGGGTCGATTACCCGGTCGTGCCCCGAAATCTCGCGTGCGGGGCGGGGTTTCCCCGCGGGGAAACCGGACACCCCCCGAGTGGAATGACAACGCCGCGAGAGCGAGAGGGAGGATTCATGGTTTCCCGCGACACGATCGCCCAGCTTCGTCAGGACATCACCACGGCCGAGGACTGCAACGATCGCCAGGCGGCCGAGCGGCTGCGCGCCGAGCTGGCGGAGGCTCTGCGCGCCAAGGAGCAGGGCGAGGACGACGCGGAGTAGCGCCGCCGCCGGAGCGATCCGGCGCGTGTGTGTCTTCCGAGTGCCGCCGCGTCCGGAGAAAGCCGGGCGCGGCGCGTTCTCGCGCGTGATTGGTATTTAAATACCGCCGACGCTAGGCTGGTATAAAAATACCGGTCGGGTGGGTGCTCGCCGGTGGGATTCGGCGCAGTGGAGGTCGGGAATGGTGGAGTTGAAGTCGCCCGCGGAGATCGCTCGGATGCGAGTGGCAGGGGAGTTCGTCGCGGACGTGCTCACCGAGTTGCGCACCAGGGCGTGCGTCGGGGTCAACCTGCTGGACCTGGAAGCCTATGTGCGCGAACGCATCAAGGAACGCGGTGCGGTGTCGTGCTATTGGGATTACGCGCCGTCCTTCGGGCGCGGCCCGTTCCGCAACACGGTGTGCCTTTCGGTGAACGACGCCGTGCTGCACGGTCTTCCGTTCGACTACGCCTTGCGCGACGGTGATGTGCTGAGCATCGACCTGGCGGTCGGCGTCGACGGGTGGGTGGCCGATTCGGCCATCACGGTGATCGTCGGCACGGCGGCGGAGGCGGACCGGAAGCTGGTGCGCGCCACCGAGGAAGCGCTCGCCGCCGCCATCGCGGTCGCGCTGCCCGGCAACCGCATCGGCGATCTCTCCGCGGCCATCGAGGACGTTGCCCGCTCCTACGGCTTCCCGGTCAACACCGAGTTCGGCGGGCACGGCCTCGGGCGCACCATGCACGAGGACCCGCACGTGCCGAACGCGGGCCGGGCCGGTCGCGGGTATCGGCTGCGGCCCGGGCTCACCCTCGCCATCGAGCCGTGGTTCGCCCGCACCACCGACCGCATCTACACCGACGCCGACGGCTGGACCATCCGCTCCGCCGACGGCTCGCGCACCGCGCACTCCGAGCACACCGTCGCCATCACCGCCGACGGACCGCAGGTGCTCACCCGAGCCGCCTGACGACGAGCGTTCCGGCTCACCGCGTCTCGGTCAGCCACCGCTCCAGATCGGAGCTCGCGCCGAGTTCGGCGGCCACCGCGGCGCGATCCTCGGCCGAAAGATTCAGCGCGCGCACCTCGTCGCGGTACCGGGCGGCGCGCTCGGGATCTTCCGCGGCGACGGCGATCTCGGCGAGCATGGCCAGCGCCCGCGCTCTTTCCACCGGCGCGGCCGTGTCCGCGAAGCGGCCCAGCCCGACCTCGAGCACCCGCGCCGCTGCCCTGTCGTCGTTCTTGAAATCGCGCAGGATCCGCGCGTTGTCGAGAACCTTCGCCAGATCGGCCAGCTCGGGCGAACCGCCGTACTCGAGCTTCCGTGGTTCGTCGCGCTGGATGAACAGCAGGGTGTTGCCGTCGGGGTCGACGAGGGTGAACCGGCTCTGTCCCGGACGGAATCGGGTGATGCGCGGACGGCCCTTGGCGGCCACCTTGCCGAAGGCGGCGCGCAATGCGGCGGTGAACTCGCGGTGGCGGGCGGCCACGTCGTCGACCATCACCAGGCAGCCGACCCGCTCGGCCGGTATCTCGAAGTCCTTGGGCGGCGAGTTGAAATGTACTGGGCAGCCGTGTAATTCGAGCGCGAGATAGACGTAGGGGCGGGTCTGTTCGTGGGTCACCGTGTAGCCGATGGCCCGGTAGAAGTCGAGGGTGGTGGCCGGCGACGCGGTCCACAGCACCGGAACCGGGAAGTCGTCCATGAGTCGTTCCTCCGCAACCGCACTAGTCAAGTTTGAGTACCGCCAGGCTAGGGCTGTTCGCTGGTGGAAGTCAAATTTGAGTAGCATGGGTCGTTCGTCGCGGCACGGAGAAGGGAGCAACGCGTGGCGGCCGTCCGTCTGCTCGTCCTGGGGGTCATCCGCACGCGGCAACCCGCCCACGGTTACGCGGTGCGGCGCGAGTTGCTGTCCTGGCGCGCCGAAACCTGGACGAACGTCAAGCCCGGCTCGATCTATCACGCGCTCAAACAGCTGGCGCAGGAAGGGAAACTGCGCGCGCTCGGCACCGAGAGCAGCGATCAAGGACCCGGCCGGACGCTGTTCGAGCTCACCGAGGCGGGCGAGGCCGAGTTCCGCAGGCTCATGGACGCCGCGCTGGTCAGCATCGACATGGAAGAGCTCGGCGCCGCCATCGCGTTCATGGACGCGCTGCCGCGCGCGCACGTCATCGCGAAACTGGGGGAGCAGCGGCGCAACGCGGCCGCCGTTCGCGACGACCTGATCGCGATGATCCCGACCTTTCCCGGCCGCTACGAGGCGCCGCACATGCCCGATCTGCTGGAGCTCTGGAGCGGCGTCTTCGACAACTTGACTCGGTGGACCGACGGTCTGCTGGAGCGGCTCGAGTCGGGCGAGTACCACATGCCCGAGTGACCGCGTTGCGGATACGCTGCGATCATGACGAACTCGCTCGGTGCGGCAGGCTCCGCCGACTATGTGCAGCTGACCACCTACCGCAAGGACGGCACGCCCGTCGCCACGCCGGTGTGGGCGGTCGCCGACGGCGGCAAGCTGTATGTCTGGACGGTCACCGACAGCTGGAAAGTCAAGCGGCTGCGCCGGAATCCCGCGTGCACCGTGCAGGCATGTGACTACAGCGGCAAGCGGCTGCACGGGGCCGTCGTCGCGGGCACGGGCCGGGTGCTGGACGCCGAAGGTACCGAGCGCGTGCGCAAATTGCTGCGCAAGAAGTACTGGCTGCTCGGGCCGCTCGTCATCCTCGGCAGCAACCTGCGCAGGGGCAAAGCGGGCACGATCGGCATCGAGTTCACCCCGGAGGCCTAACCCGGGCCGAACGCCCGGAAAGTCCGGAATAGGCAAGGCGGACACGGAGTTTCCGGGGGACCGGCGGTGCGGCGATCGCGGCTCGGCTATTGTTCGTCGGGCATACCGGGGTAGTCCCCAGGCGGACACGATGTCTCGACCCTGCCCCGGGGGGAGGGATCGTTCATGACAGCACCGACTCGGCCGCCGCGGGCCTCGCAGCCCTACCCGGTCGCCGAACATCCGGACACCGGCGAATTCACCGACAGCGGCTGGCTTCCCGTGCTCGTCGCCGCCCTGATCGGCGCCGTCGCCATCGCGATCGCCGGTGTCATCGCCGGACTGGTGGTGGTCAACATCCGCGAGAGCGCGGTGGCCGACAACCCCGTGCGGACACCGGCCGCATCGGCGCCGATGGCACAGTCCCCGGCACCCGTCGCGCCGGTTCGCGCCGTCGACCCCGCGCCCCAGCTGTTGGACCAGGTGGACCTCCAGCGCGGCGTGCAACTGGTCCTCATCGACTCCTACGGCATGGACGACGTCCGCGACGTCCGCTGCCCCGCGGGCCAGACCGTCACGGTCGACGCGAGCTTCGACTGCCTCGTGAAGATCGGCAGCACACAGAAGTCCGTGTCGGTCACCATCACCGACACCGACGGCACCTACGAGGTCGGCCGCCCGCACTGAGGCCGGTCGCCGCAACGATCCCACCCCGCACGGGCCGCCGCGAGAACGCGGGCGGCCCGGCGTCGTGTGTCAGGTGGCCTGGCTGACCGAGGACATGTGGAAGTCCGGAATCCGCAACGGCGGCATGGCGGTTCGGGTGAACCAGTCCTTCCACTCCCTGGGCAGCGCGGTCTGCGTCGCGCCCGCCTCGGTGGTCCTGCGCAACAGATCGATCGGGCTCTCGTTGAAACGGAAGTTGTTCACCGCCGCGGTGACCGCTCCGTTCTCCACCAGATACACGCCATCTCTGGTGAGACCGGTCAGCAGCAGGCTGGCCGGATCCACCTCGCGGATGTACCAGAGCGTCGTGAGCAGCAGACCGCGTTCGGTGCGCGCGATCATCTCGTCCAGGCTCGCGCCGGAACCGCCGGTGAGCAAAAGATTCTCGCCGGGCACGGTCGCGGGGACGTCGAACTCCGCCGCCGTGGCGCGCGGATAGACGAGCGATTCCACGACGCCCTCGCGCAACCAGTCCACCCGCTCGGCGGACAGGCCGTTGTCGAAGACCGACAGCGTCTCCGACGAAGCGGGCGTCGCGACGAAGGGCCGATACTCCAGACCCGCGGCGGTGGGATCGGAGTACAGCGTGAGCGGAATGTCGGTGAGCCGCTCGCCGATTCGGGTACCGCCCGCGCGGGCGAAGGCATTGTGTCCTTCCTGCGCGCCGCGGCCCTCCATCGACCAGGCCAGGTAGATCATGAGGTCGGCGACCGCCGAGGGCGGCAGCAGCGTCTCGTAGCGGCCCGCGGGCAACTCGACGCGGCGGCCCGCCCAGTCCAGACGGCGATTCAGCTCGGCGAGCAGACCCGGTGTGTCGACATCGGTGAAATCCGCGGTGCCGACACCGACCCACGCGCTGGCCACCTCCGCGCCCGCGCCGCGTTTGCCGTTGATCTCCACCGAACCGGTCGGCTGCACGAAGCGGCGGCGGATGCCGGTGGAGGTGCCGAGCCAGGTGGTGTGCATCTGGTGGTGGGCGAAGCCGTAGAGCTGGTCGGCGCCGTCGAAACCGGCCGACAGGTCACGCGCCAGATCCGCGAACACCTCGATGCCCGTGCTGCCGGGCGCGTCCGCCCAGTCCGGAGCGAGCGCGTCCGATTCCAGCAGTGGCATGGCGTCTTTCGCGGGTTCGGCGGTGCGCGCCGCCGCCTCGCTGGCCCGCACGATCGCCTCGATCTCGGACGAGTCGACGCTGGTCGAGCTGACGCTGCCGACCCGGGCCGCGTGCGGTCCGTCGCGGAAGATCGAGATCACGGCCCAGTCCCGCGACACCGAGGAGCCGTTCGTGGTCATCGAATTGCCCGCCCAGCGCAGCGAGGCCTCGTGCGCGTCGGTGACGATCACCATCGCCTCGTCGGCGCGGGAGAGCGCGAGCGCCCGCTCGACGACCTCGCCCGCGGGCGCCACACCGCGCGCGCTCACCGTGTCGATGCCCGGCTCGCTCACTGGCCCGCCTCCGTCCTGGTGTTGAGAACGTTGATGCCGCGCACCAGGATCGACGGACAGCCGTGGCTGACCGCGGCCACCTGGCCGGGCTGTGCCTTACCGCAGTTGAACGCGCCGCCCAGCTGCCAGGTCGAGGGGCCGCCGACCGCCTCCATCGCGCCCCAGAAGTCGGTGGTGGTGGCCTGGTAGGCGACGTCGCGCACCTGACCGTCCAGCGCGCCGTTGCGGATGCGGAAGAAGCGCTGCCCGGTGAACTGGAAGTTGTAGCGCTGCATGTCGATCGACCACGATTTGTCGCCGACGATGTACAGCCCGTCCTCGACCCGCGAGATCAGCTCCTCGGTGCTGGTGTCGCGGTCCGGATCGGGACGCAGCGAGACGTTGGCCATTCGCTGGATCGGCACGTGGTGCGCGGAATCGGCGTAGGAACAGCCGTTGGAGCGCGCCAACCCGAGCCGCGGCGCGAATGCCCGGTCCAGCTGGTAGCCGACGAGGACGCCGTCGCGCACCAGATCCCAGCGCTGCCCGGCCACGCCCTCGTCGTCGAAGCCGACGGTGGCCAAGCCGTGGCGCTCGGTGCGGTCGCCGGTGACGTGCATGATCGGCGTGCCGTAGCGCAACGTGCCGAGCTTGTCCGGTGTCGCGAACGAGGTGCCCGCGTAAGCGGATTCGTAGCCGATGGCGCGATCGTATTCGGTGGCGTGCCCGATGGATTCGTGGATGGTCAGCCACAGATTGCTGGGATCGATGACCAGATCGGTCGGGCCCGCGGTGACGCTGGGCGCCTTCACCTTCTCGGCGAGCCAGCCGGGGATCCGTGCGAGTTCGTCGTCCCAGTCCCAGATTCCGTCCGCGCCGGTGACGTACTCCCAGCCGCGCCCCGCCGGCGCGGCGAGGGTGCGCATGGTCTCGAAGACGCCCGCGGCCGAGTCGACGGTGATCGCCTCCAGTTGCGGGTGCAGCCGGACCCGCTGCTGGGTGATCGACGAGCCCGCGGTGTCGGCGTAGTACGTCTGCTCCTTGACCTGCAACACCGAGGCGGTGACGTGGTCGACGCCGTCGGCGGCGGCCAGCCTGCCCGAATAGTCTTGCAGCAGCGCGACCTTCTCGGCGGTCGGCACGGCGAACGGGTCGAGATCGTAGGCCGAGACCCAGTGCGCGCCCGCGTAGACCGGCTCGTCGGCCAGCTCGACGCGCTCCCGGTTCAGCTCGCGCAACGCCTTGGCCACGGTGACCGCGCGGCGCGCCACCTCGGCGGCGGTGTCGGCGGTGAGCGCGGCATGCGAGGCGAAACCCCAGGTGCCGTCGACGATCACGCGGACGGCGAAGCCGAGATCGGTGGCGTTGCTGATCGCCTCGACCCGCCCGTCGCGCAGCCGGATCGACTGGGTGACCAAACGGTGCACTCGTAGGTCGGCGTGTTCGGCGCCCGCCGCGGTGGCCGCGGCGAGCGCGGCGTCGGTCAGCGCGGACAGTGGTAGCGCACGGAATTCGGCGTCGATCGCCGAACCCGACGCGTCCTCGGAAGTCGCGATGCTCACCACGGCAACGCTACCGGGTACTCGCCGAGCGGTCCGCGCGCCGTTCCGCGGCGGTGCGCGATCTCTCGCGAAATACCCAGCGGCACAGCGAAGATCCCGTCCGATGCCCGGCCTGACGTGCGCGATCGCGGCACGCGCGAGACCCGGGTTACCGCATCGGCGCCGCGGAATGCCGTACTGTGCCCGCGTGCCGCCATCCGCCCTCCGTGACCGCAAACGTGAACGTACCCGCCGCGCTCTGCTCGAGGCCGCCGTCGAGCTCTTCGAGACCAGAGGCTACGACGACACCACGGTGGCCGACATCGCCGCCGCGGCGGAGGTGGGCACGCGCACCTTCTTCAACTACTTCGCCAGCAAGGAAGAACTGCTCTTCCCCGAGCCGGACGAGCGGGTCCGGCTCGCGGTGGCCGCGATCGCCAGCCGCCGCGTCGGCGAGCGTCCGGTCGAGGTGCTGCTGCGCGCGCTGCGGGCGGCGGGCGACAACCCGGGCGAGCATCTCGTCGACGATCTCGGCGCCCGCATCGCCGCGGTTCGCGCCCAGGTCTCGCGGACCGTGCCCGCGGTGAGCGGACGCGCGGCGCACGCCCAGCTGGTGGCGCAGCGCGAGATCGGCAGGCAGCTGCACGCCGCGTTCCCGGACGAACTCGACGAGGTCGGCGCCGCGGCCCTGGTCGGCGCGGTGGTCGGCGCGGTCTCCGGCGCGCTCACCGTGCTGTTCCAGCAGCCGCATTCGGGGCCCGAGGACGGCGAGCGGCTGCACCGGCAGATCCACGAGACCACCTCCAAGGTCTTGCGGCCCTGGCTCGCCTCGACCTGCACGGCCCACGCTGAACCGGTCGGCTGAGCGCCGTTCAGCCGAACTGCTGCCAGCCCAGGCGAATCACCATCGCCACCACGACGACGAGCAGGACGATGCGGACGAATTCCGCGCCGCGGCTCAGCGCCATCCGCGATCCCGCGATCGCGCCCGCGACGTTGGCCACCGCCATGGTCGCCCCGAGCGCGAACAGGATGTGCCCGGTGAGGCCGAAGAAGAGCAGCGCGCCGACGTTGGATCCGCAGTTGATCACCTTCGCCATCGCGGCGGCCCGCACGAACTCGGTGCCGAGCAGGGTGGCGAAGGTGATGATCAGGAAGGTGCCGGTACCCGGACCCAGCAACCCGTCGTAGAGCCCGATCAGCCCGGCGGCCAGCGCCACCACCAGCACCACCTTGCGACGGCTCGGCGGATGGGTCGCCATGGTGACGCCGATGGACGGGCGCAGCGTCACGAAGATCGCGACCGACACCAGCACCACCATGACGATCGGGATGAACAGGTCGCGGTCGATCAGCGAGACGGCCGCGGCGCCGACCGCCGCGGCCACGGCGGCGATGCAGGCCGCGGGCAGCAGCACCCGCCACTGCATCGGCACCTTCTTGGCGAACGTCAGCACCGACGCGGTGGTCCCCGCGACCGCCGCCAGCTTGTTGGTGCCCAGCGCGGTCTGCGGCGCGATGCCCGGCGCCACGAGGAACAGCGTCGGAAGGATGATCAGGCCGCCGCCACCGACCACGGCGTCGACCCATCCGGCGGCGGTCGCGGCCGCCACCAGCGCCGCCCAATCTGCGAGATCCACGCTGCAAGACAACCAGACGTCCCATGTTTCCCCGCTGCCTGGGACGGTGCGGAACAGCCCGACGAAGTCGCCGGCACCCGCGTGGCCGCGGCGAATGCGAGGTACGCCTTAGTCTGGCCGTCATGCGCCGGTTCAGTCTGTGGCTTCGCGGCAAGCCCCTCGTTGCGGATTCGATCCTGGCGTTCGGGCTGCTCCTGCTGGACCTCACGGCCATCGGCGACACCGATCAGAAGGCCGTGTACCTCGTGGTCGGCGGGCTGCTGCCGATCCCCGTCGCGTTCCGCCGGGTCTACCCGAGGGCCATGGCCGCCACCCAGCTCGGCTTCGCCCTTGGCACCACCCTGCTGAGCTATGTGCTCGACGACAAGGCCGTGCACCCGGCGCTGCTCGCACTCGGGATCATGCTGTACACCTTGGTCGCCTACGTCGGCAGGCGCGAGGGCATGCTGCTGCTCGCCGGTCTGGTGCTCGACACCGCGCTGTCCACCCTGCTGCTCGATCAGCCGGTCTGGTCGACGATCGCGTTCATCGCGCTGTACTACGCGCTGTGCTGGACGCTTGCGGAGTTCAACGGCGCGCGGCACGCCTACGACGCCGAGGTCGCGGCCCGGCTCGCGGTCGCCGACTACGACAGAGAGCGGCGCACCCACGAGGCGGTCGCGCTGGAACGCACCCGCATCGCCCGCGAACTGCACGATGTGGTCGCGCACGCGGTCAGCGTCATCATCGTGCAGGCCGACGGCGCGAAGTACGCGCTGCGCCGTGACCCGGACAGCGCCGAACAGGCCATCACCACCATCGCGGGCACCGGCCGCGAAGCGCTGCGCGAGCTGCGGCGCACCGTCGCGTTGCTGCGCACCGAGCACGCGCCGGACCAGCTGCCGCAGCACGGCACCGCGGGTATCGCCAAGGTGGTCGAGATGATGCGCGGCACCGGCCTGGCCGTCGAGCTCGAGCTGACCGGCGACATCGACGACGTCGCCCCCGAGGTGAGCCTCGGCGTGCACCGCATCGTGCAGGAGTCGCTGACGAACACGCTGCGCCACGCGGGCGCCCACCCGAAGGCATGGGTGCGGGTGCAGCGCCGGGACACCGACGTCCTGGTCGAGGTCACCGATTCCGGCGGCGTCCCGGTGCACGGGCCCGAGGCCAACCCCATCAAGGGCAGCGGCCTCGGGCTGGTCGGCATGCGCGAACGCATCGCGGTGCTCGGCGGGACCCTGGACGTCGGGCGCGCCGCCGACGGCGCCTGGCGGGTACGCGCGACCATCCCGCTCGAGCCCGAGGGGGCGGACTGCTGACCCACGCCCGAGTCAGTCGAAGACCGCCGCGAGCTCGCGAAGCACCTCGCTCGCGGTGATCGGGTCCAGCGCGCCGAAGGCCGTGTCCCCGCACCGACGCCACCACGGCGACACGGGCGGCGAACTCAGCTCGACCGCCTCGATGACCCGCTCGCCCTCCGGCGCGGGATCCTCGACGGCGATGCCGTCGTCCAGGTGCAGCAGCACCTGGAGATCGCCCTCGACCGGCCGGTAGAAGTGATCGTGGACACCTTCGACCGGAGCGCCGCGGCGCCAGCCGAAGCTCTCCAGCCGCAGCAGCGCGTGCGTGGGCACCATGCGGTGCGCGAAGCGTTCCAGCGAGGTCGCCGTCCGCTCCCGCTCGGTCAGTGCGTGCACCTCCCTGGCGAGTTGCGGAAAGGGTTGGCGCAGTTCGTGATCGGTGAACTGGCTGACCCAGCGCGGTAGCTCCTCGGCGAGCTGTAGCGGATGGGCGACGGCGATGCGCGCCGAGTCGACGCCGATCGTTCGCCCGTCACGGTCGGTGGCGGTGCCGTCCGCCCCGACCCGAAAGGAAATCTCCGGGTTGGCCCGCTCGTCGAAGCCCAGCCACACCAGCCGTTGCGCCAGGTGGCGCAGAAACGGATGGTCCAGGACCGCGACCCGATGCTGGCCGCCGGTCCACGTGCGCTGCTGGATCATCGCGTTCTCCAGAAGCCGAATCTGTTCGCACATCTCTCCACCACGAGAGTCGATTACAGGGAACGCAAGAGAATAACGACGCGCGCCGACAATCCCGTGAGACGCGCGGGAGGGTAACCGAATCGTCGCCGTGCACCGCTAGATTGGAGCGGTGCCGATCACCGTTCTCGTAGTCGACGACCAAGAATTGATGCGCATGGGCCTGAAGATGGTGCTCGGCGCGCACCCCGACATCGAGGTGATCGGCGAAGCCGAGAACGGAGCCGCCGCCGTCGGCAAGGCCAAGGAACTGCGCCCCGACGTGGTGCTGATGGACGTCCGGATGCCCGTCGTCGACGGCGTCACGGCGACCGGCCGCATCGTGGAGGCGGGCGACGGCTGCCGCGTCCTGGTGATGACCACCTTCGATCTCGACGAACACGCACTCGGCGCCCTGCGCGCGGGCGCCAGCGGATTCCTGCTCAAGGACACCCCGCCCGAAGACCTGGTCTCGGCCATCCGCAGCGTGGCAGCGGGCGACGCGGTGGTCTCGCCGAAGGTCACCAAACGGCTGCTCGACCGGCTCATCGCCGACGATCCCGCGGGCATGCGCGACCCCTCGGTGCTCGATGTGCTCACCGCGCGCGAGCGCGAGGTGCTCGAGCAGATCGCCGCCGGCCGCTCCAACGCCGAGATCGCCGAGCAGCTCTACCTCTCCGAAGCCACCGTGAAGACGCACGTCGGCCGGGTGCTCACCAAACTCGGTCTGCGCGACCGGGTGCAGGCCGTGGTGCTCGCCTACGAGACCGGACTGGTGCGGCCCGGCGGCTGAATCTCAGCGAGCTATCAGCCGCGCGTGGGAGAAAAACACCGCGGGCGGGCGTTGGTAGGGGTAGATCGTCCGGAAGGAACGCCATGCCCGCCCTGCTGTTCGTGCTCTACGTGGTCGTCGAGATCGCCGCGCTGTTCGCCGTCGGTCAGCTGATCGGCGTCGCGCCGACCATCCTGCTGCTCATCGCGGGCTCCGCCGCGGGCATGCTGATGATCGGCTCGCAGGGGCGGCGGGTGTTCGAACAGTTCCGTCGCGCCGGACGCGGTGAGATCGCGCCAGGCACCGCCGTCGCCGACGGCGCGCTGGTCGCGACCGGCGGCGTCCTCATGTTCGTGCCCGGCCTGGTGACCTCGCTGTTCGGCCTGCTGTTGCTGTTGCCGCCGACCAGGACGCTGGTGCGTCCGGTCGTCACCGCGCTGGCCGCGCGCCGCTTCGGCCGCCTGGTGCGCAGCGCGCCGTACCGCGGCGTCGTCATCGACGGCGACGAGGTGATCGACGGCGTGGTCGTTCAGCAGTGGTACGACGACGGCCAGGGCAACGCACGTCGCGCGGTCGGCCAGGCCTGACGGGCCCGTCCACGGTGATCGACCGGATCCGGGATACGGCAGACTGGTGACCCGTGGGTACCCAGTTGCTGCTCGGCGGTCGCTTCTACAGCTCTAGTTCACCGGACGCGACCGCGATGGCGGTCACCGACGGCACGGTGGTGTGGCTCGGCGCCGAACAACCCGGCCGGGCGCTGCATCCGGACGCCGAGATCATCGACCTGGACGGCGCGTTCGTTGCGCCCGCTTTCGTCGAGCCGCACGTGCACGTGACGGCGCTCGGCCTGAAGCTCACCGGACTCGACCTGTCCGGAACCCGCTCGCTCGCCGAATGCCTCGCGGCGCTGCGCGACCACGCCGCGGCCCAGCCGCAGGGCGCGATCCTCGGCGACGGCTGGGACGAGACGCGCTGGCCGGAGGGCCGCCCGCCGACGGTCGAGGAGATCGACGCCGCGGCGGGCCCCGGCCGTCAGGTGTACCTGGTCCGCGTCGACGCGCATTCGGCCGCGGTGTCCTCGGCGCTGCTCGACGCCGTACCCGAGGTGACCTCGACCGCGGGGTTCACCAGGGGAGAGCCGCTGCGCGCCGCGGCGCACCACCTCGTGCGTTCGGCGGTGCTCGGCGGCCTGGACCGCGCCAGGCGCGACGACGCGCGCCGCGCCGCACTGGACGCGGCCGCCGCCCACGGCATCGTGGCCGTCCACGAATGCTCGGGACCCGACATCGCGGGCCGCGACGACGTGCGCGAACTGCTGGAATTCGAACACGGCGTCGAGGTCCGCGCCTACTGGGGCGAGGCCGTGACGAGCGCGGAAGAAGCCAAGGCCCTGGTCGCCGAACTCGGTGTGCACGCACTCGGCGGCGACCTGTTCGTGGACGGCTCGCTCGGTTCGCACACCGCGTGGCTGCGCGAACCCTATGCCGACACGCCCGGGACGGGAAACGGATATCTGGACGCCGAGGCCATCGCCGCGCACCTGCGGGCGTGCACCGCGGCGGGCATCCAGGCCGGCTTCCACGTGATCGGCGACGCCGCCATGGACGCGGTGGTCGCGGGCTTCCAGCGGGTCGTCGACGAGCTCGGCGGTCCGGCCGTCGCGGCCCGCGGACACCGCGTCGAGCACGCCGAGATGCTCGACGCCGAGCAGATCGGCAAGCTCGCCGCCTGGGGCGTGATCGCCAGTGTGCAACCGGTTTTCGACGCGACATGGGGTGGCGCGGACGGCATGTACGCCGCCCGGCTCGGCGCCGAGCGGGCCGCCGCGCTGAATCCGTTCGCGGCCATGGCCGCCGCGGGTGTGTCGCTGGCCATCGGCTCGGACGCACCGGTCACTGAACTGAATCCGTGGCTGGCCGTGCGCGCCGCGGCGAATCACCGGACGCCGGGCCACGGCATCTCACCGCGCGCGGCGTTCGCGGCCGCCACGCGCGGGGCCTGGCGCGCGGGCGGCGTGCGCGACGGCATCGCGGGCACCCTCGTGCCCGGCGCGCCTGCCTCGTACGCCGTATGGGAGGCAGGCGATCTCGTCGTCGCGGCGGCCGCCGACTCGGTACAGCGCTGGTCCACCGATCCGCGGTCCCGCGTGCCGGGGCTGCCACCGCTGGAACCGGATTCGGCGCCGCCGCGGTGCCTGCGCACCGTGCACCGCGGCGTCACCCTGTTCGAGGCATGACGGTGCCCGGCTCGGCGCGCACCTCCCGCGCACCGGAGCGGCTGCGCGGCGTCGCGGCGCGTTCGGTGGCCGCGCTGGTCGCGGGACTGCTTCTGTTCGGCAGCTTTCCGCCGCGGCCGTTCTGGTTCCTCGCGCCGGTCGGCATCGCCGTGCTCACCGCGACAGTGCGCGGCGCGGGCGGCCTGCGCGGCGGCTTCGGCTACGGAATGCTGGCGGGACTGGGCTTTTTCGTGCCGCTGCTGCCGTGGACCGGAATCTACGTGGGGCCGCTGCCCTGGTTGGCGCTCTCCACCACGTGCGCGCTCTACCTCGGGCTGTTCGGCCTGCTGGCCAACCTGATCGGACGGCTGCCCGGGTGGCCGCTGTGGGTGGCGTTGGCCTGGGTGACCACCGAATGGTTTCGGTCGAGCTTCCCGTTCGGCGGCTTCCCCTGGGGGCGACTGGCTTTCGGCCAAGCGGACGGTTGGTTCCTGTCGCTGGCCGCGGTGGGCGGCGCGCCGCTGATCGGGTTCGCGGTGGCGTTGACGGGCACCGGCCTCGCGGCGTTGATCGAACGACTGGCGATACTGCGCGCGACCGCCGCGCCGGGAGGCGTCGTAGCCGACCACGAGTCGACGGACGCCGCGGGCACGCCGAACCCGGCGGACGCGCTGTCCGGGAGCGGCCCGGCGGTCGCGGCGAAACCTCGGGTCGGCGCGGCGTCGCGGGCCGGAATCGTCACCGCGGCAGCGACTCTGGCTGTCATGCCGATCGCCGGAGTGATACTCCGGTCCGCGCTGCCCGCCCCGGAGGAGGGTGACCGGACGATCACTGTCGCCGCGATTCAGGGCAGCGTGCCGCGCCTCGGTCTCGACTTCAACGCGCAGCGACGCGCCGTGCTGGACAACCACGTCCGCCGCACCGAGCAGCTGGCCGAGGATGTCGCCGCGGGCCGGGCGCCCAAGCCGGATGTGGTGATCTGGCCCGAGAATTCCTCCGACATCGATCCGCTGCGCAACGCCGACGCGGCGGCGCTGATCACGCGGGCCTCCGAGGCGATCCAGGCGCCGATCCTGGTGGGCGCCGTCCTGGTGAACGGCGATCGCACCACGACCAATTCGGTGATGGTGTGGAACGGCGCGGAAGGGCCTGCGGACCGGCACGACAAGAAGATCATCCAGCCGTTCGGCGAATACCTGCCGATGCGTTCCTTCTTCCGGCTCTTCTCCGAATACGCCGACCGCGCAGGCTATTTCGTGCCGGGCGACGGCGACGGCACGGTGCGCGCCGCCGGCGTCGACATCGGTGTGGCGACCTGTTACGAGGTCGCGTTCGACCGGGCTTTTCGCGATTCGCTGCGGGCCGGCGCGCAGTTGCTCACCGTGCCGACCAACAACGCGACCTTCGGCGACAGCGAGATGACCTATCAGCAACTGGCGATGTCCCGGGTGCGCGCGGTGGAGCACGGCAGGGCGCTGGTCGTGGCGGCCACCTCGGGTGTCAGCGCGATCGTCACCGCCGACGGAGCGGTGTCGCAGCAGAGCGAGCTGTTCGTGCCGGCGGCCCTCGTCGCGGACCTGCCGTTGCGCACCAGCATCACTTTGGCTACTCGAATTGGCGCCGCACCCGAGTGGGTCTCGGCTATCCTGACCGCTGCCGCCGTCGTCGTTGCGTTGTCCCACCGGCGGAGGTCGCAATCTGTTCGCGCGACCGGCCAGGGCTTTTCGGTCGACCAATCGGTCGGCTGACCTGAATAACGATCTCCTCGACAACCGAACATCCGGTCTCTTCCGGGACGGGCGAGGCCTTCGTAGCCTTTTCGTGATGTTGCCAGCTGTTTGCTGACGCGGGCCACGAGGTCGATCCCGTCCGCGGCGTCCGCCGTCGGACCTCGGTGTTTGCGGTCCGAGATGCCGCTCGGCGCGAAAGTTTGCGGAAATGTAGCTGGCCAAAAGGGCGTTCTGCCAACGTCGTTCGATGTGAAACAAATCCAATACGTCGGCCATCCGGCATCTGGGGTGCTCCGAATCATAGGGCGTGGATCACACGTCCTACGGCTCGCGCGTGCGTGGCCGCCGTAGGGGGGTCGGGGAGTTGCGTCAGTTGCGGCAGAACGGAGTGATGAATGAGTTCATTGGCCACCGATCGCGTCGACCAATGCACTTCGGGTGAATTTTCGGCACAACCGTTCGCTCTCTCCCCAGCGCAGACGGCCCTGTGGTACGCCCAGCGGATTCGGCCCGACGTACCCTTGACGATCGCCCAATACGTCGAGATCCACGGAGATCTCGACGTGGGGTGCCTGCTCTACGCGATCGAGCGTTTCGGTGGCGAGACCGAGGTCGGGCACGTCCGAATGGCGGAGATCGACGGTGTTCCGCATCAGATGATCGACTGGTCCCGCCGCCCCGGCTGGGGCCGCATCGACCTTCGCGCCGAACCCGATCCGCGCGGCGCCGCTCTGCGCTGGATGAACGAGCACGCCAGCTCTCCCATCGATCTGGAACGTGATCCGCTCACAACCAACGTGGTGCTGCGCGTCGGCGAATCCGAATACTTCTGGTACTCCCGCGGCCATCACATCGTGATCGACGGCTACGGCGCGATGAACGCGCTGACCCGCACGGCCGAGATCTACACCGCGGTGCAGAACCACACGGAGCCGTCGGTCTCGCGCGCGACCGGGCTCGCGCAGATCTATGCCGACGAGTCGGCCTACCGCGAGACCAGCCGGTTCCGCACCGACCGTGAGTACTGGCTCGAGCAGCTCTCGGGCGCGGGCGGGCCGCTCAGCCTGTCCTCCGTCGCGGTCACCTCCTCGACCCCGGATCCGGGCAGGCACCTGGCCAAGGGCACGCTCGACGACCGCGCCGACGCCGCCATGACCGCGGCGATGGCGGCGTTCGACACGAACAACTCGACGCTGTTCGTGGCGGCTCTGGCCTGCTATGTGCGCTCGGTGACCGGCGACTCGGACGTGGTGCTGAGCCTGCCCGTCGCGGCGCGGACCACCGTCGCGCTGCGCCGTTCGGCGGGCGTGCTGTCGAACGTGGTGCCGATTCGCCTTCGCTTCGACGCCGACACCACCGTCGGTGACGTGGTGCGCTCGACGGAACTGCAGATCACCGGCGCGCTGCGGCACCAGCGCTACCGGCACGACGACATCCGGCGGGACTGCGGTTACTCCAGGGACGCGCGCGGGTTCTTCGGGCCGATGGTCAACATCATGCTGTTCCACAACGAGCTGAAGTTCGGCGACCTGACCGGCTCGCTGCACGTGCTCGCGACCGGACCGGTCGAAGACCTCTCGATCAACCTCTACAACGGCGAAGCGGACCGCATCCACGTCGACTTCGAGGCCAACCCGAGGCTGTACGCCGACCGCGAGGTCGCCACGCACCACGGCCGCTTCCTCGACTTCCTCGGCAAGTTCCTGGAGTCCGAGCCGGAGACCGCCGCGGAGTCGCTCTGCGCGATCACCGACGCCGAGCGTGACTTGGTGCTGCGCGAATGGAACGCCACCGAGGCCCCCGTCCAGGAAGGCACGCTGGCGGAGCTGTTCGCCGACCGTGTCGCGATGTCCCCGGAGGCGACCGCCCTCGAGTTCGAGGGACGCACGCTGACCTACCGCGAGCTCGACGAGCGGGCCAACCGATTGGCGCGACTGCTCATCGCGCGCGGCGCGGGCCCGGACACGGTCGTCGGCCTCTGCCTGCGGCGCAGCGTCGAACTGGTCGTCGGCATGTACGCGATCGTCAAGGCGGGCGCGGCCTACCTGCCGCTGGATCCCGACCACCCGGCCGACCGCATCGACGGCATCCTCGGCCAGGCCGCGCCGGTGTGCCTGCTCGGCGCCGAGCGCGACGGGCTCGCGCTTCCGGTGCGCACCCCGGTGCTGATGCTCGACACCTTGGATACGTCCGGCTACGACGCGGGGCCGATCACCGACGCCGACCGGCGGGCGCCGCTGCGTCCCGAGCACCTCGCCTACGTCATCTTCACCTCGGGCTCCACCGGAAAACCCAAGGGTGTGAGCGTATCCCACGAGGCCATCGTGAACCGGCTGCACTGGATGCAGCACGAGTATCCGCTCGACCACACCGACGCGGTCCTGCAGAAGACCCCGGCCACCTTCGACGTCTCGGTCTGGGAGTTCTTCTGGCCCTTGCAGATCGGCGCACGGCTGGTGGTCGCGGCGCCCGACGGCCACCGCGATCCCGCCTACCTCGCGCGCGTCATCGCCGAGAAGCGCGTCACCACGGCGCATTTCGTGCCGTCCATGCTGTCGGTGTTCGTCACCGCCACCGATGTCCGCGGATGCGTCGGCCTGCGCCGGGTCTTCTGCAGCGGTGAGGCGCTGCCTGCCGCCACCGTCCGCGACTTCCACGCGGTGCTGCGCGGGACCGAGCTGCACAACCTGTACGGGCCCACCGAGGCGGCCGTCGACGTCACCTACTGGCCGTGCCCGAGCGCGCCGGAGACCGTGCCGATCGGCTCGCCGGTCTGGAACACCCAGACCTACGTGCTCGACGAGCAGCTGCGCCCGGTGCCGCCCGGCGTCGTGGGCGAGCTGTACCTGGCCGGTGTGCAGCTGGCCCGCGGCTACCTCGGCCAGCCGCGGCTGACCGCCGACCGATTCGTGGCCAACCCGTTCACTCCCGGCGCGCGCATGTACCGCACAGGCGATCTCGCCCGCTGGCAGCTCGAGCCGACGGCCGAGGGCCGCGGCGTGCTGGAATACCTGGGCCGCACCGACTTCCAGGTGAAGATCCGCGGCCTGCGCATCGAGCTCGGCGAGATCGAGGCCGCGCTGCTCGACGACGATCGCGTCGCCAGGGCGGTCTGCGTGGCGCACACCGGACGCACCGGCGACGAACTGGTGGCCTACGTGGTCGCCGCACCGGGCGCGGACGGCGAGCGCATGGACACCCAGACCCTGCTGGCCGCGCTGCGCCGGACGTTGCCCGCCTACATGGTCCCCTCGGCGCTCATCGAACTCGACGAACTACCGCTCAGCGCCAACGGCAAGATCGACCGCAAGGCCCTGCCGGTGCCGACGGTGGTCGCCAGGACGATGCCGGTGACCGCCGCGCCGCGCACCGAGGTGGAGCACGCGCTCGCGGCGATCTTCAGCGAGGTGCTCGGCATCGACGCGATCGGGCTCGAGGACGGCTTCTTCGATCTCGGCGGCAACTCGCTGATCGCCGCCCGCGCCGTCGCGCGAATCAACGTCGCGCTGGGCACCGCGCTGACCATCCGAGACCTGTTCGAGGCCTCCACGGTGGCCGCCCTCACCCAGCGCTTCGCCTCGCACACCCCCGACACCACCTCGCCGCGGCTGCTGCCCGCCGAACGGCCGGAACGGATTCCGCTGTCGCTGGCCCAGCAGCGGTTGTGGATCCTGAACCGTTTCGCCGAGCACGCCGCCGCGTACAACATGCCGCTGGCCGTCCGTCTCGACGGACCGCTCGACCACGCGGCGTTGCGCGCCGGTCTCGTCGACGTGATCGATCGTCACGAGAGCCTGCGCACCACCTTCCCGGAGGCCGCCGACGGTCCCTACCAGCTGATCCACCCGGCCACCGAGATCCCGCTGACCCTGGATCCGATCGACGCCGTCGGCGCCGACGTCGCCGCGCTGGCCACCGAGTTCGCCGGGTACGGCTTCGATCTGCGCAGTCAGGCGCCGATCCGGGTCGCCCTGTGGAAGACCGGCCCGCAGCAGCACGTGTTCCTGATCGTGCTGCACCACATCTGCGGTGACGGCTGGTCGGTGACGCCGCTGGCCAAGGATCTGATGACGGCCGTCGCCGCGCGGGCGGAGGGTGTCGCACCGCAGTGGACGCCGCTGCCCGTGCAGTACGCCGACTTCGCCCTCTGGCAGCGCGAACTGCTCGGCGACGAGAACGATCCGGCCAGCGCGCTGAGCCGCCAGCTGACCTACTGGCGTACGGCGCTGACCGGCCTGCCCGATCAGCTCGACCTGCCGTTGGATCGCCCGCGCCCGATGCGCCGCTCCACCTCCGGCGGCCGGGTCCCGTTCACGATCTCGGCCGAAACTCGCCGTGCCGCAGCCGAACTCGCCGCCAGCCGCGGTGTCAGCATGTTCATGGTGCTGCACGCGGCACTGGCCACGCTGCTGGCCCGGCTGTGCGCGAGCGCCGATATCGCGGTCGGCACCCCGATCGCCGGGCGCTCCGATCCGGCTCTCGACGACCTGGTCGGCATGTTCGTCAATACTCTGGTGCTGCGTACCGAGGTCGACGCGGCGGCAGGCTTCGACCGGATGCTCGACGTGGCCCGCGAAACCGACCTGAACGCGTTCGCCAACGCCGACGTGCCGTTCGAGCGGCTGGTCGAGGCGGTCAACCCGGAGCGGTCGGCCGCCAGGCACCCGCTGTTCCAGGTGATGCTGTCCTACGACCGCGCGCCGGAGCTCGGCGTCGAGCTGCCGAACGTGACGGCGCAGGTGTTGCCGCTCGCGGCCGACGTGGCCAAGTTCGATCTGCAACTCGACGTGCACGACAACTTCGGCGACGGTCCGCTCACCGCCGAATTCGGCTACGCCGAGGACGTTTTCGACGAGCGAACCGTCGAGTCGTTCGCGCGCCGTTTCGTCGCCCTGCTCACCGCGGCGGTCGCGGCGCCGGAGGTGCCGGTCGGCGACATCGATATCCTCGACCGCAAGGAAGCGGCGAACCTGGTGCCCATCGCGGCCGCGCCGGCCGAGCCGTCGGTCTCGCTGGCCCGCCTGCTCAGCGCCACCGCCGAGCGGCTGCCCGACGCCGTCGCCGTGCGCTACCTCGGACAGGACACCACCTACCGCGAGCTCGACGAGATGTCGAACCGCTTGGCGCGCGTACTGATCGAGCACGGCGCGGGGCCCGAGGTCGTGGTAGCCATCGCGCTGCCGCGCAGCCTCGACTCGATCGCCGCGGTCTGGGCGGTCGCGAAAACCGGTGCGGCGTATGTGCCGATCGATCCCGGCTACCCGGCCGAGCGGATCAGCCACATGATCGCCGACTCCGGCGCGTTTCTCGGCCTGACCATTCCGGAGTGCTTGGCCGCCATGCCCGAATGGCCCGCCCCTCGCGGGCGGCACCGCAAGTCCTACGTGGACTGGCTGGTGCTCGGGTCGACCGAACTGGCCGCCGAATGCGATTACCACTCCATCGCGCCGGTCACCGACGCCGACCGGCACTACCCGCTGCGGACCAGCCACCCGGCCTACCTGATCTATACCTCGGGATCGACCGGAATTCCGAAGGCCGTCGTGGTGACCCACGCCGGTATCGCGTCGCTGGCAAGCGAGCAGATGCACAAGTTCGGCGTCACGGACTCCGCACGCACGCTGCACTTCTCGTCGCCGAGCTTCGACGCGTCGGTGCTCGAGCTGCTGCTCGGCTTCGCGGCGGGCGCGACCATCGTGATCGCTCCGGCCGGGATGTACGGCGGCACGGAACTCGCGGATCTGCTGCGCACCGAACACGTCACGCACGCGTTCATCACCCCCGCCGCGCTGGCCACCGTTCCGGACGAGGGTCTCGACGATCTCGAGGCCGTGATCGTCGGCGGCGAGGCGTGCTCCGAGGAGCTCGTGGCGACCTGGTCGGCGCGGCACCGCATGCACAACATGTACGGGCCGTCCGAGGCCACCGTCGCCGCGACGGCGTCGGGACCGATGGCGGCCGGACAACCGGTGCCGCTCGGCATGCCGGTGCGCGGCATGCGCCTGTTCGTCCTCGATCGGCGCCTGCACCCGGTGCCGCCCGGCACGCCCGGCGAGCTGTACCTGTCCGGCCCCGGCCTGGCCCGCGGCTACCTCGGTCGTTACAGCCTGACGGCGCAACGCTTCCCGGCGAATCCGCACGGCAGGCGCGGCGAAAGGATGTACCGCACCGGCGATCTGGTGGTCGCCGATCCGGCCGGGCGGTTGCGCTTCCTCGGCAGGGCCGACGACCAGATCAAGATCCGCGGCTTCCGCGTCGAGCTCAGCGAGATCGACCACGCGCTGCGCGCGCACCCCGGCGTGAGCTTCGCGCTGACGATCGTGCACAGCGGCGATCACGGCGACCCGAGGCTGGTGTCGTATGTGACGGCGGAACAGGGCGCGGAGGCCCCGACGCCCGCCGCGATCCTGGAGACGGCGCGACAGCGGCTGCCCGGCTACATGGTGCCCGCCTCGGTGATGATGCTCGATCGGCTGCCCGTCGCCCCGTCCGGCAAGCTGGACCGAAAGGCCTTGCCGCAACCGGTGTTCGCGGCCGCCGGTCCGTCGCGCGCGCCGCGCACCGAGACCGAGATCCGGGTGGCGGGCGTGTTCGGCGCCGTGCTCGGACATCCCGTCGAGGGCGCCGAGGACAGCTTCTTCGACATCGGCGGCACCTCGCTGCTCGCCACCCGGTTGGCGGCCGCGCTGCATGCCGAGTTCGGCGTGGATCTGCCGGTGCGGACGCTGTTCGAGGAGCCGACGGTCGCCGCCGTCGCCAAGCGGTTGGCGGAAGCGCCCCGGACGCAACGGGTGGCGCTGGCTGTTCACAACCCGCGTCCGGGACGCATCCCGCTGTCGCTGCCCCAGCAGCGACTG
This sequence comes from Nocardia bhagyanarayanae, assembly GCF_006716565.1. Classification (NCBI taxonomy): domain Bacteria; kingdom Bacillati; phylum Actinomycetota; class Actinomycetes; order Mycobacteriales; family Nocardiaceae; genus Nocardia; species Nocardia bhagyanarayanae. Next base: position 4,582,423 of record NZ_VFPG01000001.1, read on the forward strand.
TGGTTCCTCAATCGATTCTCGCCCGAATCCAGCGCCTACAACATCGCTTTCGTCATTCGAATCGACGGCGATCTGGATGTGCCCGCGCTGCGCGCCGCGCTCACCGATCTGGTGGAGCGGCACGAGGTGCTTCGCACCGTGTACCCGGAGGACAGCGCGGGCGCCCAGCAGCTGGTGCTGCCGATCGGCCGGGCGCTGCCCTCGGTGGAGCCGATCACGATCGACGAGGCGGGCGCGAAGGACGCACTGCGCGTGCTCGCGCGCGGCGGCTTCGATCTGACCAGGGACACCCCGCTGCGAATCGCGTTGCTGCGGACCGGTTCTCAGCGATACCAGCTCGGCATCGTGCTGCACCACATCGCGGCCGACGGCTGGTCGCTCGGCCCGCTGACCCGCGACCTCGCGATGGCCTACACGGCGCGCCGCGAGGGCCGCGCGCCGGTGTGGACGCCACTTCCGGTGCAGTACGCCGACTTCGGGCTGTGGCAGCGAGCCTGCCTCGGCGACGAGAGCGATCCGAACAGCGTCGCAGGCGCGCAGCTGGCCTACTGGCGCACCGAGCTGGCCGACCTGCCAGCCGAGCTGCCGCTGCCGTACGACCGCCCGCGGCCGCTCGATCCGACCCAGCGGGCGGGCACCGTGCGGTTCGCCGTGCCGGAGCCGGTCCAGCGCGCGCTCGCCGAACTCGCGCGCGAGCAGGGCGTCAGTCTGTTCATGGTGCTGCGCTCGGCGCTCGCGGTGCTGCTGCGGTTCGTCACCGGCGGGCGCGACATCGTGATCGGTACGCCGATCGCGGGTCGCACCGACACCAAGCTCGACGAACTGGTCGGCATGTTCGTGAACACCATGATGCTGCGCTCCGACGTAGATCCGGACCGACCGTTCACCGCCCAGTTGCGCGCCGACCGCGACACCGAGCTGACGGCCATGGCCAACGCCGACGTGCCGTTCGAGCGCGTCGTCGAGGAGCTGGGCCGGATCATGGGCGTCGGGGCGAACCGACCGCTGTTCCAGGTGGCGCTGACCGTTCAGGACGGCCCCACGCCGGCCCTGGAGCTGCCGGAACTGGCGCTGAGCGCCGAGGAACTCGACATCGCGCGCGCCAAGTTCGACCTGGAACTGCGGGTCGCGGCCCGCGACACCGGCGCCCGTGACTTCGAATTCGTCTACGCGGCGGAGCTTTTCGACGCCGCGACGGTCGAGACCCTGGCCGATCGGTTCCTGCGTGTGCTGGCCGCGGTCACCGCCGATCCGGGTGCGCTGGTCCGCGAGATCGACGCCCGCACGGAGAAGGAGCGCAGGCTGCTCAGCCCGGCGACGGGCGGGCAGACCACACCGCAGCTCACCTTGGCGGCGTACTTCACCGCCACGGCACGGCGGAACGCGCGACGCGACGCGGTGCGGTCCGCCGACATCTCGATGACCTACGCCGAACTCGACCGGCGCTCGAACCGCCTGGCCCGTGCCCTCGTCGGGCGCGGTATCGGTGTCGGCGACCGGGTCGCGCTCGGCCTGACCCGATCCATCGACTCGGTGCTCACCGTGCTCGCGGTCGCCAAGTCGGGCGCGGCCTTCGTGCCGGTCGACCCGAACTACCCGGCCGATCGCGTCCGGCACATGCTCACCGACTCCGGCTGCCTGCTCGGCGTCACCGTGTCCGAATACGCCGGGCGGCTGCGCTCGGCGGGCGACGAAGCGTCCACCGACTGGCTGCTACTTGACGACTCGGCCATGGTGGCCGAACTGGAGGGGCTGGCCGACGGGCCGATCGAGGACGCGGAACTCTCGCGGCCCGTGCGGCTGGCCGACCTGGCCTACATCATCTACACCTCGGGCTCGACCGGTAAGCCGAAGGGCGTCGCGGTCACCCACAGCGGGCTGTCCAACTTCGCCGACGAGATCCGCGACCGGATGCGGGTCGACGCGGACGCGCGGACGCTGCACTTCTCCTCGCCGAGCTTCGACGCCGCCGTGTTCGACCTGCTGCTCGCGGTGGGTTCGGGCGGAACCATGGTGATCTGCCCGCCGGACATCTACGGCGGTGACGAGCTGGCCGCGCTGATGGATCGTGAGCGGGTCACCCACACGTTCATGACGCCCGCGGCGCTGTCCACCATCGACAACGAACGCTGGCCGCTGCCGCACCTGCGTTCGCTCATGATCGGCGGCGAGGCGTGGGGGCCGGAACTGGCTGCCCGCTGGGCGCCGGGACGACTGATGTTCAACGGGTACGGTCCGACCGAGACCACCGTCGTCGCCACGGCCGCCGAGGTGACCGTCGGCGCGCCGATCACCATAGGCACGCTGGTGCGCGGCGCGCGGGCCATGGTGCTCGACGACCGGCTGCGGCCGGTGCCCGTCGGCGTGCCCGGCGATCTGTATCTCGGCGGATTCGGCGTCGCGCGAGGCTATTTCGACCGCCTCGGACTGACCGCCGCGCGGTTCGTCGCCGACCCGTTCGGACCGGCGGGCGCCCGCATGTACCGCACGGGCGACGTGGTGCGCTGGAACGCCGCGAACGAGCTGGTCTACCTCGGCCGCAGCGACCACCAGGTGAAGGTGCGCGGGTTCCGGATCGAGCTCGGCGAGATCACCGCCGCGCTCGGCGGGCACCCGAGCGTGCGGTTCGCGCACACCGATGTCCGCCACATCGCGGGCGCCGATCGGATCGTCGCCTTCGTCCAGCCGATCGATGCGCACGCGGGCGTGGATACCGAGGCCTTGCGCGCGCATGTCGCGGAACAGCTTCCGGCGCACATGGTTCCGGTGAGCATCACGGTGCTGGACCGGATCCCGCTCACCCCCGTGGGCAAGCTGGACACCGCGGCGCTGCCCGAGCCGCAGTTCGCCGCCGTGTCCGCCGGTCGCGCGCCGGAGACCGCGCTGGAGAAGCTGGTCGCCTCCGTGATGGCCGAGCTGGTCGGCGCGGAGACGGTCGGCGCTGGTGACAGCTTCTTCGACATCGGCGGAAACTCGCTGCTGGCCACCCAGCTCGTCGCGCGACTGGAGGCGGCGACCAACACCCGGCTCGAGGTGCGCAGCGTGTTCGCCGCGCCGACCGTCGCCGAGCTCGCCGCCATGCTCCAGTCCGGACCGTCCCGCGCGGACGCGCGCCCCGAACCGGTGCGCCGCGAGCGGCCCGACCGGATTCCGCTGTCCGCGGCGCAGCAGCGGCTGTGGTTCCTCAACCGGTTCAACGAAGTCGGCCCGGCCGCCGACGCGCCGGACCGCAGCGCGGGCGCTTACAACATCCCGGTCGTGCTGCGGATGCGAGGCGAGCTGGATGTCGACGCGCTAGTGCGGGCGCTGCACGAGGTGCAGGCCAGGCACGAGTCGCTGCGCACGGTGTTCCCGGAGGTGGACGGCGAACCGGCCCAGGTCGTCCTGGAGCCCGACGACGCGGCGGTGACGCTGTTCGTCGCGACGGTCACCCCCGACGGCGTCGACGACGCGGTCCGCAGTTTCGCCGCGCCCGGCTTCGACCTCGGCGAGTCCGTGCCGCTGCGCGCGGCGCTGATCACCGTGTCGGACGAACCCGATCCGGACGGAACGGCACCGCCCGCCGCGTCGACCGACAACGTCCTGGTGCTCGTGGTGCACCACATCGCCATGGACGGTTGGTCGCTGGAGCCGCTGGCCGCCGACGTGGCCGTGGCCTACCGCGCCGCCTGCGCCGGACAGCAGCCGGAATGGGACGAGCTGACCCTGCAGTACGCGGATTACACACTGTGGCAGCGGGATACGCTCGGCACCGAGGACGATCCCGACTCGGTGCTGCGCCACCAGCTCGACTACTGGCGAACGACCCTCGACGGTGTTCCCGAACTGCTGAACGTGCCCGCGGACCGGCCGCGGCCGCCGGTGCCCTCCTATCGTGGCGGCACGGTGGAATGCGCGATCGACGCGGTCACCCACCGGGAACTGCAGGCGGTGGCCACCACCAACAACGTCAGCATGTTCATGGTGCTGCACGCCGCGCTCGCGGTGCTGCTGCACCGGATGACCGCCACCGACGACATCGCGGTCGGCACGGCGATCGCAGGCCGCGGCCACCCGGCGCTGGACCGCATGATCGGCATGTTCGTCAACACGCTGGTACTGCGCACCCGGCTCGATCCGGACGCGCGGTTCACCGACCTGCTGCACAGCGTGCGCGACACCGATCTGGACGCGTTCGCGCACGCCGACCTGCCGTTCGAACGCCTCGTCGAGGTGCTCAACCCGGCCCGCTCGCAGGCGCACCACCCACTGTTCCAGGTGATGCTCTCGGTGCGGAACCGGCCGCTGCGGAGCCTGGAACTGCCGGGTCTGCACATCGAGGCCGAGGACGGCGACACCGGCATCGCCAAGTTCGACCTGCAGTTCACCCTCACCGAGGAACAGACCGCGCAGCGCGAGCCCGGCGGCATCTCCCTGGCGGTGAACTACGCGAGCGATCTGTTCGACGAGCGGACCGCGTACGGACTCGGCAAGCGCCTGGTGCGGCTGCTCGGCGCGATCGCGGCCACGCCGACCGCCGCCGTCGGCGATCTGGAACTGCTCGACCCCGACGAGTGGACCGGGCTGGCGCCGGTGCGCGGCATCGAAGCCGACCGCCCGATCGTCTTCCCCGAGGTGTTCGAGGCCGCGGCGAACGTCGACCGCACCGCGGTGGCGCTGTCCTCGGACGGCACCCACGTGACCTACGACGCGCTGGATCGCTGGACCAACCGGCTGGCCCGCGTGCTCATCGGACACGGCGTCGGCCCGGAAACCCTGGTGGCGCTGGGCATTCCGCGTTCGGTCGAGTCGGTCGCCTCGGTGCTCGCTGTCGCCAAGGCCGGCGCGGCGTTCGTGCCGGTCGACCCGCTGTACCCGGCCGGGCGTATCTCCCACATGCTGAGCGATTCCGGCGCGGCGCTGGGTATCACGCTCGCCGAGTACCGCGACGAGCTGCCCGACGGCATCGAGTGGATCGTGCTGGACGATCCGGAGTTCCGGGCGGGCGTGCTCGCGGCGTCGGACAAGGCGATCATGCAAAGGGAGCGGGTGCGTCCGCTGCGGGTCGACAACCCGGCGTACGTGATCTACACCTCTGGTTCGACCGGCACCCCGAAGGGCGTGATGGTCACCCACGGCGGCTTGTCCAACTTCGCCGCCGAGACCGCGGAACGCTTCGACGTCCATCCCGGTTGCCGCGTCCTGCATTTCGCGACGCCGAGCTTCGACGCCGCGATGCTGGACCTGCTGTTCGCGCTGGGCGGCGCGGCGACGCTGGTGATCACCCCGTCCGGAGTGGTCGGCGGCGCGGAGCTGGCGCAGGTGTTCATCGAGGAACGGATCACCCACGCGTTCATCACGACCTCCGCGCTGGGCACGGTCGACCCGACCGGTGTCACCGATCTGGCGCACGTGCTGGTCGGCGGCGAGGCGCTGCCGCCCGATCTGGTCACCCGGTGGGCGCCGGGTCGCAACCTGTACAACGTGTACGGGCCCACCGAGACCACCATCGTCACGGTGATCTCCCAGCCCATGGAACCCGGCGGCCCGATCACCATCGGCGGTCCGATCCGCGGCGTCGCCGCCACCGTGCTGGACGCCAGGCTGCATCCGGCGCCGGTCGGCGTCACCGGGGAGCTGCACTTGGCGGGCAGCGCGCTGGCCCGCGGCTACCTGGGCCGGCCCGGACTGACCGCGCAGCGGTTCGTCGCGAACCCGTACGGCAAGCCGGGCGAGCGCATGTACCGCACCGGCGACCTGGTGCGCTGGTGGTCCGGCGCGGCGGAGGGCGAACACGAGATCGAGTACGTGGGCCGCACCGACCACCAGGTCAAGATCCGCGGCTTCCGCATCGAACTCGGCGAGATCGACGTCGCCCTGGCCCGCCACCGCGCGGTCGAGTTCGCCACCACCATCGGCTACCGCACGCCCGCGGGCAGCACGGCGCTGGTGTCGTATGTGAAGCCGCGCAACGGAACCGAGGTCAGCGCCGCCGAGCTGACCGAGCACGTGGCCGGGCTGGTGCCGAATTACATGGTGCCGCAATCGATCATGCTCATCGATGAGGTGCCGCTGAGCCCGGTCGGCAAGCTCGACCGCGAGGCGCTGCCGGAACCGGTGTTCAGCGCGTCCGGCGGCTACCGGGCGCCGAGCAACCCGGTCGAGGCGGTGCTGTGCGCGGCCTTCGAGTCGGTGCTCGGGGCGGAAAGGGTCGGCGCCGACGACGCCTTCTTCGAGCTCGGCGGCAACTCGCTGCTGGCAACGAAGGTCGTCGCGCAGGTGCGGGCCGAGGGCATCGACCTGCCGGTGCAGGTGATGTTCGGCGAGGCCACACCCGCCGCCATCGCCGCGCGGCTGGCCGGTTCCGACGGCGCGGCGTCCGCCATGGCCGGTGCGCTCGGTGCGGTGCTGCCGATCCGGCCGACCGCTCCAGGACGCCAGGCTCCGCTGTTCTGTGTCCACCCGGCGATCGGGCTGTCCTGGTGCTACTCGGGTCTGCTCGCGCACCTCTCGCCGGACCGGCCGCTGTACGGGCTGCAATCACCGCACGTCGCGGGGGAGGAGGGCTTCTCCACCATCGGCGAGGCCGCGGATTACTACGTGGCGCACATCAAGTCGGTGCAGGCCGAAGGTCCGTACCACCTGCTCGGCTGGTCGCTCGGCGGTCTGATCGCGCACGAGATCGCGGTGCGGCTGCAGGAGTCCGGCGACGAGGTGGCGCTGCTGGCGATGATGGACAGCTACCAGCTCTCCGACGAACTGCTCGAACACGCCATCCCGGGCGTCGCCGACATCATCGCCGAGTTCGGCAGCGACCTGGGCGACGACGAACTCGATCCCGCGATGAGCCTGCTGGACGCGGCGGAACTGCTGCGCTCGCGTCCCGGCGCGTTCGCGGCGCTCACCGTCGAGCACCTGGAGCGGCTGTACACGGGCTACACCAACGGAACGGAGCTGGCGCACGGCTTCCAGCCGCGCACCTTCGACGGCGACCTGCTGTTCTTCACCGCCGCGGCCGACGAGATCAACCAGGCCGACCCGGCCCGGTGCGCGGCGGCATGGGAGCCGTTCGTCACCGGCACCGTCCACGACCACGAACTGCTCTGCCGCCATTCGGCCATGACCGCACCCGAGTCGCTCGCCGTGATCGGACCGGTGCTGAACCGGCAGCTCGACGGCGGCGCGGGCACAACGAAGGAGGATGCCCAGTGAGTGAGGTGCGGTCATGACTCTCGCGGTGGAGGTGCGCGGTCTCGTCAAGAACTACGGCAAAATCCGGGTGCTCGACGATATCGACCTGGAGATTCCGGCGGGCACGGTGATGGGACTGCTCGGGCCCAACGGAGCGGGCAAGACCACCACCGTCCGGATCGTCACGACCCTGCTGAAGCCGTGCGCCGGCTCGGTACGGGTGGCCGGAATCGACGTGCTCCGCGACCCGGCGGACGCGCGACGGCGGATCGGCCTTTCCGGTCAGTACGCGGCCGTCGACGCCAACCTCTCGGGCTACGAGAACCTACGCATGGTGGCCCGGCTCTACGGAATGACACCGCGCCAAGCCACCAACCGAGCCGCCGAACTGCTCGGCGCGCTCGGTCTCGACCATGCCGCGCACCGCCGCGCGGGCACCTACTCGGGCGGCATGGCGCGCCGCCTCGACTTGGCGGGCGCGCTCGTCGCCCGGCCCGCGGTGGTGGTGCTCGACGAGCCGACCACCGGTCTGGACCCCCGCGGCAGGCTCGACATGTGGCGGGTCATCGGCGATCTCGTCGACGACGGCACCACCGTGCTGCTCACCACCCAGTACCTGGAAGAGGCCGATCTGCTCGCCGACCGCATCACCGTCATCGATCGCGGGCGGGTCATCGCGCGCGGTTCGGCCGACGAGCTGAAGACCTCCATCGGCGGCGACCGGCTCACGGTCACCCTGGCGCCGGGCCAGGAAGCCAAGCCCGCGATGACAGTACTCGCCCAGATCGGCGTCGGCGAGCCGAGCCACGAGACCGGCACCGATGAGGTGACGGTGGTGGTCGGCGACGGCTCGCGCACCATGGTCGAGGCGTTGCGCAGGCTCGACGACGCCGGGGTGTGCGTGGTGGACGCGAGCGTGCACAGGCCGAGTCTCGACGACGTATTCCTGTCCCTCACCGGCACATCGGCGCCGACGCCGAGCGCCGAATCGGAAACCGACGACGTACCCGAGGAGATCATGTCGTGAGTCAGCGACGCGAACCGACGACCACTACAGCGGCACCGTCCCGCGTGAGCGAGGTGGCCCGGTGACAAGTGCCTCCACCGCGGTGCGCGACGAGCTCGACAAGACCGAAGGGACCGCGCATACGAAACCGAAAGAGCCAGTGCCCCAAGAGATCACGCAACCGAAGCTGCGGATCTTCCGGGACAGCGCGATCGTCGCCTACCGCAATCTGCTGACCATTCTCCGGGTACCGACGCTGCTGGTCACCGCGACCATCCAGCCATTGATGTTCGTGTTCCTCTTCGCCTACATCTTCGGCGCCTCGCTGGGCGGCAGCCAGTACCGCGAGTTCCTGCTGGCCGGAATCTTCGCCCAGACGGTCGCCTTCAATGCCGCGTTCACCACCGTCGGCCTGGCGGGCGACCTGCACAAGGGCATCATCGATCGGATGCGCACGCTGCCGATGTCGCGGCTCGCGGTGCTCATGGGCCGTACGCTCTCGGACCTGGCCGTGAACGTCCTTAGCTTGGTGGTCATGGTGGTCTGCGGCTACATCGTCGGCTGGCGGATCAACGGCGGAATCGCCGACGCCGCCTTGGCCTTCGGGATCATCCTGTTGTTCGCGTTCGCCATGTCGTGGGTCGGCGCGGTCACCGGCCTGTTCTCGCCGACCGTCGAGGTCGCCCAGTCCGCGGGCCTGATCTGGTTGTTCCCGCTCAGCTTCATCTCGTCGGCCTTCATCTCCGCCGAGACGCTGCCGGGGCCGCTGCGCACCATCGCGGAGTGGAATCCGATCACCGCGGTCTCGGCGTCGGGGCGCAAGTTGTTCGAGAACGATTCCCCGCCCTCGTTCGTGCCGCCCTCGGGCTGGGCGGCCGATCACTGCATCGAGTACGCCATCATCTGCTCGGTGGCGATCCTGGTCGTGGCGATGCCGTTGGCGCTGCTGCGCTACCGCAAGGTCGCCAGCCACTGAGCCGGCATGACAAAAGGCCGCCTCCCGATCGGGAGGCGGCCTTTTCAGTCGACTGCGTCAGGCGCGGCGGCGGGTCTTGAGCAGTTCGAGGCGCTCCTTGAGCAGCTCCTCGAGCTCTTCCTTGCTGCGGCGCTCCAGCAGCATGTCCCAGTGGGTGCGCGGCGGCTTGACCTTCTTGGTCTCCTGCGTGGTGCCCTCGACCAGGATGCCCTCCTGGCCGTTGCGGCACAGCCAGGTCGGGGGGATCTCGGCGTCGTCGGCGAAGGGCACGTCGAACTCTTCGCCGTTGTCGGTGCGGTACCGGGCGATCCGACGCGGGGCCAGGTCGTGGTCGCGATCGGTCTCGTAGCTCACCGCTCCGAGCCGACTGCCCCGGAGTACGCGATCTGCCATGGTGTGCCTCTCCCTGTGTGCTCGAGTCTTGTTGCGCTGCGACCGTGCCCGGCGAACGCGTCCTGCGCTCGCTGGACCTCTAGTGCAACGAACGGGCCTGCGTCAATAGTTCCCGACACGGCGACGGTGAACCGTTCCATTGTAGTCGGTGGCGATGCCGTCCCTCGCGACGCGGGCGTCCTGCGGTTTCTTGTGTTGCGGTCCGGCGACGGCGGGGGGTCTGCGGGCGAACTCGCCGGGCGACACACTAGTGTTCTGCCTCATGTCGCGCCGCTTGCTGTCCTGCCTGTGGTGTGGGCGGGAGATCGTGGAGTCGGAGGCCGGACGTCGTCGCCGGTACTGCCGCCAGTCCTGCCGCCAACGGGCCTACGAACACCGCAACAGCCTCAAAGGCACCGGTATTCCGGAAGACTCCGTGGTGCTCAGCGCCCAGGAGGCCGCCGACCTCGCGGACCGCTGGTTCGCGGCCCGCTGCGCCGCCGAGGACATCGCCACCGCGATCGGCGAAGGCGCCGACACCGCCGAACTCGCCTCCCTCAGCGCCACCCTCGTCACCTTGGCCCGCGAAGCCGAACGCCTGCGCTGACGCCGACTCCGACCCGCCTCGGCGGCGCCCACTTCGTAGCGGCCCAGAGCGCCGCCCGTAGTTCCAGCACCGGACGGTGCGGCGCTACCTATTCCGCGAGACGGCGGGCGCGGTAGTAGAGGACGAGGGTGGCGGCTGTGGCGGTGGTGAGGAGGCAGGCGTAGGCCGTGAGGGTCCGGGGGTCGGGGTGGACGAGGGATTGGGCGCGCATGGCTTGCCAGAAAGTGATGGCGAGCACGCCGGTGTAGGTGAGGGCGAGGACGGCCATCAGGGCGGCGCGGGTGGGTTCGGCGCGGAGCCAGCGGTGACGGCGGGCCAGGTGGGTGAGCAGGAAGGCGGCCAGGAGCAGGATCTGGATGCCGTGCAGGCCGACGAAGTGGGGGACGCGGAGGTCGCCGCCGATGGTGCTCCAGTGGGTGAGCGGCATGCCCGCGGCGGTGTCGCGGATCGCGAGTTCGGCGGCGGGCGAGTCTTCCCGCAGCACGGTGTGTCCGGCGACCAGCTCTACGACCTGTCCGTTCGCGTCACGGACGAGCTGTTCCCCGGTGAACCCCATCAGATACCCCAGCGCCATGCCCGCCACGGCCAGCGCCAGTCCGGCGTGGATGGCCCGGGCGGTGGGCCTGTCGACCAGCCGCTGCCAGGACAGGACCAGCACGATGAGCAGATTGGCGAAGAACAGGCCCGGCACGCCGGAGGCGAACACCATTTGGCCGATGGAGTTGACCGGGTCGTCGGAGGAGTTGAAATGACTGAAGGTGCCGCGCGCGGCCTGGAGCACGATGAACCCCACGTCGAGCACCCCGGTCACCGCGAACACCGTGCCGAGCCACCAGGTCGCGCGAGATCCCTTGTGCGGCAAGGACAACAGCCAGGCGAGCGTGATCTCGTAAACCGCGAACGCCAACCCGAACTTGAAGGTCTTCAACCACACGGACTCCCCGAGCAGCGTGCGGTCGTCGACGATCATCCCGCCGAGCGAGAACACGACGAGCGCGACCATGGCGGCCGACGACCAGAGCAGAGGACGGTGCAGGCGCGGGGCATCTCGCGCGAGATCGGGTTGATCGGTTCCGCTGACGGCGGCGAGTTCGGTCGTCGACATGTCCCGAACGTAGGAATCAGGGACGCCGGAACACGTCCCGCCGCAGCGCTATTCGGGTCTCGTACCGGAGTATCGGACGACTCCGCCGCTCACCCCGGGGCGGGGGAGCGGCGGGAGATCGCACATGCCCGCGAACGGCGCTGTTCGCGGGCATGGCTGCCGGGAGTGACGACCGGCGGGGATTCGCGAGCCCCTCATCGGGCTCGCGAACCCGAGAGGATCACTCCTCGGCGAAGCCCACGTGGACGCCTCGGGCGGCGAGCCACGGCATCGGGTCGATCGGGCCGAGAGCGGGATCGTGCACTTCGTAGTGCAGGTGCGGTCCGGTGGACTGGCCACGGTTGCCGACGGTGGCGATCACGTCGCCCGCGAGGACCGGCTGGCCGACCTCCGCGAGGATGTCGTTGACGTGTCCGTAGACTCCGACGGTGCCGTCGTCCTGCTGGACGCGCACCCACAGGCCGAAGCCGGAGGCGGGGCCTGCCTCGATCACGACGCCGTCGGTGACGGCGAAGATGGGGGCGCCGATCGGGTCGCCGAAGTCGAGGCCGTTGTGCATGGCGCCCCAGCGGGAGCCGAAGTTGGAGGTGAGTCGGCCCGCGACGGGACGGACGGTATGCGGACGGGCGGGCGCCGCGACGGGTTCCGGGGCGGGGGCCGGGGCGGCTTCCTGAGCTGCGCGGTGCTGGTCCCAGGCCTCGGGAGCGGGGGGAGCCGGGTCGAACGCGGCGTACTGGATGGCGCTCGAGTTCGTGGCGGTTTCGGCGGCCGCGGGTGCGGGAGCCGGGTTCTCGGGGTTGGCGAAAGCGAGGACGCCGAGGGAGGCGCCTACGGCGGCGGAGACGGCCACCGCACGGGTGGCGACACGGTGCCGGCGAGAGCGAGTCGCGCCGGGCCGAAGAGCAGATAACAGATCGGTCACGGGCATGACTCGAAGCTAACGGACCGTGATAGTCGAATTGTTATCTTGTGGCTACAGTCACAGATCGGTAAAAGCCCAGCTCGAGTGTCACGAAGAGATAACGGAAGAGCGGGTCCGTGTTACCGACCTGGGGAAATTGGGTAATAGGCGATCTTGACCAGCTAATTGCTAGTTGATCACAATGTTTAAGTGGCGACTAACGGAGTTCGGGCACTGGAGGCGCTGGCCGAGCCGACCAGGCGGGCGATTTTCGAGGCGCTGCCGCACGCGCCGAAGTCGGTGGGGGAGTTGGCCGACCTGGTCGGCGTCAGCAGCTCGGCGGTCTCCCAGCACCTGAAGGTGCTGCGGGCGGCGCGGCTGGTCATGGTGCGTCCGGAAGGCACTCGGCGGGTGTACACGCTCGATCCGCGCGGCCTCGGCGACGCGCGCGACTACCTCGAACAGTTCTGGCCGAGCGCGCTGGCGGCCTACGCGGCCGCGCTGAGTGAGGCGCGCGCCGAGCGATGAGGAATCAGCCCACCCTGCGGTAGGCCGGGCGCCGCGCCGCGGCGGAGTTGCGCTGGTTCAGTTGCTTCTCGACCGCGCTGACGACCTCGCCGACCCCGATGCGCAGCAGGCCGGGATCGGGCGTATCGGCATATCGATCACCCGTCTGACCCGCCCACAGCACGATGTGCCTGGCGAGCAGATGCGGGGGCGGTCCGCCCCAGCGCGGCGGCGTCGGGCCGAACAACAGGACGGTGCGGGTGCCGAAGGCCGTGGCCAGCCGCGCGACGCCCGTATCGCCGCTGATCACCAGCGCCGCCTCGGCGACGGTGGCGGCGAGGTCGATGAGGTTCTGGTCGCCGGCGAGCACGTTCGCCTGGGGAAGTCCGGCCCGCGCGGCGACGTTCAGCGCGATGTCCCGCTCGAACTCGTCACCGGTGAGCACCACCTCGCGGCCGAGCACCAGCAGGTGCCGCACGACCGCGGCGAACCGGTCCGGCGGCCAGCGCCGCGCGGGAGCGCCCGCCCCGACGTGCACGACGACGCAGTCGCGGCGGCTGTTGGTGGACACGGGAGGCACCAGGCCCAGGTTGCGGCGGTCGGCCACGATGCCGTCGGATTCGAGCAGGTGACACCACCGCTCCACCTCGTGCATATCCGGTTGCCAGATCGGGCCCCGCAGCTCGGGGAAGGCCGGATTACGGTAGGTCAGGATCCGTGCCGGGTCGGTCTTGACCAGCTCGACGACGCTCTCGGCGCTCGGCCCGTGCAGATTCACCGCCAGCTGCGGCGACGGTCCGTCCCAGCGCAGCGCGCTCACGTCGGCGGTGGGGACCATGGTGTCCACCGAGGTGATCAGGTCGACGATCGGCTTGAGCCGGTGCGGCGCGGCGAGGACGATCTGGTCGCTCGGCTTGGCTCGTCGCAGCGCACGGAGCGCCGGGACCGCGGTGAGCAGATCACCGAGTCCGCGTGCCTGTAGCACGAGTACAACCGCCACCCTCTTCTCCTAGCAACCCGAGACTCACGAAATGCGACCCCCACCCCGCAGGTGTTCAACGACGAGAGCCACTTACGGATGACTTCCCATGGCGCTCCGGCGGTAAACGTGGAGCCCGTCGAGCGTTATCCACGCCACTCTCCGCAGCGCGGCAGTACCCTCGCACGTGGCGGCAACTACAGCTAAGGAGCATTCCATGGTCTCCAAGCTCAACCCGTACCTCGGCTTCGGCGACAACGCGCGCCCGGCCCTCGAGTTCTATCGCGACGTGTTCGGCGGCACCCTGGCCGTGAACACCTTCGGCGAGTTCGGCGACAAGGAATCGCCCGGCGCCGAACTGGTCATGCACGGTCAACTGGAGACGCCGAGCGGGTTCACGCTGATGGCGTCGGACACCCCGCCCGGCATGGAGTACCAGCCGGGCAGCAGCATCTCGATCAGCCTCAGCGGCGACGACGCCGAGGAACTGCGCGGCTACTGGGACAAGCTGAGCGCGGGCGGCGTGGTCACCGTTCCGCTGGAGAAGCAGATGTGGGGCGACGAGTTCGGGATGTGCCGCGACAAGTTCGGCATCGCCTGGATGGTCAACATCGTCTCGCCGGAGGGCTGACCCGCGCCGTGTAGCAAATGTCCAGAAAACCAGCGCCGCCCGGCATAACATCTGGTCATGACGACAAACAGTGTGGTCGATGGACCTGCTCAGGCGCTCGCGAAGAGCGCCTGGCAAACCGTTCTGGTCACCGGTGTCCTCTCGGTGATCCTCGGTGTGGTGATTCTGGTGTGGCCGGACAAGACCCTGTTGGTCGCGGGCATCCTCTTCGGCATCTACCTGGTGATCGCCGGTGTGCTGCAGCTGGTGGCCGCGTTCGGCGCGACCAAGAGCGCGGGCATGCGGGTGCTGTACTTCCTCAGCGGCGTGCTGTCGATCATCATCGGCGTGTTCTGCTTCCGCGACGAGCTCGCCTCGATCCTGCTGCTCGGGCTGTGGATCGGTATCGGCTGGCTGTTCCGCGGCGTGGCCGTGCTGGTGGCTGCCGCCTCTGATCCCGACCTGCCCGGACGCGGCTGGCAAGGCTTCTTCGGCGTGATCACCGCGATCGCCGGTGTCGTACTGATCATCTGGCCGGTCAGCTCCGTGGCCACCCTGACCCTCGTCGCGGGCATCTGGCTGATCGTGCTCGGCATCATGGAGATCATCACCGCCTTCGGCGTCCGCAAGGACTTCCGGCGTCTGACCGAAGCCGTCGCCTGATCGCTTCGGCGAGTCAGCGAGCGTCGGGGCCGGGCAGGTCACGCATCGCATCGATCGGCAGACGGACCAGTCCCGCCTCGTCGCACGTCGCCACCGCGGCAGCCAGCTCCCGCGCCGCGTCCTCCGCCCGGCCCGCGCGGCGCAGAGCGGTGCCGAGCAGCAGCCGGGCGCGTACGGCGGCCAGCGGGCGAGGTGCGGACTCGATGCTCGTCAGCAGGGCGCGCGCCCGCTCGCATGCCTCGTCGTGCCGGTCCGGCGGGTACGCCGTGAGCAGCAGCCGGATCGCGGAGTCTTCGTCGAGTTCGGCGATGAGCGTGGCGATCCCGTCGTCGTGCCGGAGTTCTCGCCGACCGACGAGGCGCTCGATCTCGTCGGGTGCGAGACCGAGACCCAACCGGATTCGCTCGTTGCGCAACCGGGCCGCGAGCCGTGGCAGCGCCATCCGTTCGGCACTCGCCATGCCGTCGTTCAACCGCTTCGCGGCCGCACGGAGATCGCCCCTGACGGCCTCGACCCGCGCTCCCGTCGCATAGGTGGCGATCATGAAATCGACGCCGCCGCCGCCTTCCTCCGCCAATCCCAGGCTCTCCAAGAGGAGTTCCGCTGCGGTGTCCACATCGCCTGTCTCGTAACGCAATTCGCCGAGCAGCGCGCTCGCGAGCCGCGCCGCGTGCGAGTGCGGGCCCATGGTCGTCGTCGCGAACTCCACCGCGTCGCGGAACGCCTCGTCGGCCGCCGGGATCAGGAGTTGCTCCCGCTCGGCGATGCCCGCGAAGCAGCGGCCGTACACCCGAAGGAAGGGACCCGTCGCATCGTGATACGGCACGGCCCGCTGCTGCCATCGGCGCGCGGCGTCGAAATCGAAGCGATGGATCGCGGCGATCGCGGCGATGTTGACCGCCACGCCCGCCACCCGCGGGGAGAAGTCGTCGAGACGCGACAGTACGGCGCGAATCAGCCGGTCTCCCTGCTCGATTCGATCGGCGAACATCTCCCTGGTGCCCGCGAGCACATCGGCCTCGGCGCGGAGGTCCGCGCGTTCGGCGTCCGTCAGCTCGGCCTGGTCGAGCGCGGCCGTGAAGCGGGCGAGCGCCGCGGCGGCGGGTTCCGGCCTGCGCAGGACGAGGTACACCCAGGAGAGGAACAGTTGGATACGGGGTCGCGACTGGATCGACTGTGGGGGCAGCTTGGCCACGATGCCCACCAGTGTCGTCATCTTGGACCGCTCCAGCAGGTACCCGCCGCCTTGCTCGATGAGATCGACCGCGCGGTCGGGGTTTCCGGCGGCCAACGCGTGATCGACCGCGTCATTGAGCAGTTCGTGCCGCGCGAACCACTCCGATGCCCGATAGTGCAGCGCCTCGATCTCCTCGGAACGGTCCCGCTCCAGGCGGCGGCGCAGATATCCCGCGAAAAGCTGGTGATACCGGAACCATTCGCGATTCGGGTCGATGCGTTGCAGGAACAACCCGCGGTCCTCGATGTCCTCCAACATCGCGCGCGCATGCTCGTCACCCGTGACGGCGGACGCGAGCGCACCGCAGATTCGCCCGCATATCGAAGTCTTCGTGAGGAATTCGAGCATGTCCGGTTCCAGCGCGTCCAGCACGTTCTCGGCGAGGAACTCACCGATGTCGGCATGTGCGGACAGGCTGTCGACCAGGTGTGCCGGATCGTCGCCCGCGCGCAACGACAACACCGCCAATTGCAGCGCCGCGGCCCAGCCGTCCGTGGTCTCGGTCAGTGCTTCGACATCGGCGTCCGACAAGTGCAGCCCGCCCGCCTCCGCCAGGAAGTGCCGCACCTCGTCGACGTCGAAACGCAACGCGCTCGAATCGATTTCCTCCAGCTCGCCGTCGATGCGCAGCCGGCTCAGCGGAAGTCCCGAGCGGGACGTGCTCGTCACGATGATCGGCAGGTGGTGGCAGCCGTGCTCGAGCAGGAAACGGACTGCCGCCAGCGAGGATTCGTCGGTCACCCGCTGCCAGTCGTCCAGCACGACGGTGACCCGGTCGTCGTGCGAGTGCAGATCGTCGATCAGCGCGGTGAGCACGTACCGCTCGGCATCGTCGGGATGGACCTCCAGAACGCGATCCAGTTCGTCGGCGAGGTTGGGGCGCGGGCCGCGAATGGCCTCCACCAGGTGCGCGAGGAACCAGGCGACGTTGTTGTCGTCCTCGTCGACGGTCAGCCAGGCGACCGGCGTGCCCGCGTTCGCGAGCTCGTCGCGCCATTGGGCCGCGAGGGTGGTCTTGCCGAACCCGCTCGGCGCGTGGATGAACGTCAACCGCTTGCGTGAGCCCGAGCGAAGCAGATCGAGCAGGCGCTTTCTGGTGATGGGCGTCCGCGCCGGAGTCGGCGGACGGTACTTCGTCGCCGGGGTCGGGGGAGCGGTGGGTCGTTCGCGGCGGCGAACCGTCGCGGCGGGCGGGGGCTTCCGCGGGCCGGGCGCGATCGGCAACACCATGACATCGACCGGGACCCCGCGGTGCTCCTGCACCGCGCGCAGCTCCTCGCCGAGGGCGAGCGCCGACTCAGGCCGCTGCGCGGAGTCGCCCGCCATGGCGTGCTCGATGGCGGTGCAGACATCGTCGGGCATGCCCTCCGCGCGCAGATCGGGGATCGGCTGCGCGGCGACCCGGAGGAAGTGGGCGAGCACCTGTTCGCCGGTGTGGCGCTCGTACGCGACGTGCCCGGTGAGCGCGCAGAACAGCGTCGCACCGAGGCCGTATACATCGGACGCGGGCGTCGACGGCTCACCACGCAGTACCTCGGGCGCGGTGAAAGCCGGTGAGCCCGTGATGATTCCGGTTGTCGTCCGAAAACCGCCCGCGGTGCGGGCGATGCCGAAGTCGGTCAGTTGCGGTTCGCCGTAGTCGGTGATCAGGATGTTGCCGGGTTTCACGTCGCGATGCAGGGTGCCGACCCGGTGCGCGGCCTCCAGCGCCCCGGCCATCTTGACGCCGAGCCGTAGCGTCGCGGTCCAGTCGAGCGGGCCGAAGTTCCTGATCCGCTGCTCCAGCGAGCCGCGCGCGTGGTACGGCATGACCAGATACGGGTGCCCGCTGCTGGTGGTGCCGACCTGGAAGACGGCCGCGATGTGCGGATGTCCGGACAGCCGTCCCATGGCCTGCTGCTCCCGGATGAACCGCTGCATGCTCTCCGCGTCGAGATCCGAGGTCAGCACCTTGACGGCCACGATCCGGTCCAGGTCGGGTTGCTTGCAGCGGTACACGACGCCGAAGCCGCCGCGTCCGATCTCTTCCGCCTCCTCGAACCCTTCGGCGTTCAAATCCGCGACGACCCCGGAGGACGGACTGCGCTGTGTCGGCTGCATGTCGGCCATCGTCGGCCTCGATTCCAGGCGTGCTCGTGGTGACCCGGCCCTGCGGGTCGGTTCCTGCTTCCCGAGGATAACTCCGATCGAGGGCTCGGCAACGGCTCCGCAACTCTCGATGCGCCCATGAGCGGGAAAGAGCGATGAGTTTCGCCGCTCCGGCACGTCTACCCTCAGGAGGCCGCGTCGGTCTCGCCGAGGGTTAGGAGGGCCCGATGTCGACACAAGACCAGGAACCAACGGGGCGGCTGGCCGAGCATCCGACCGTGCAGCGGATCGCCGAGCGGGGGCGGACGACGCCCGATCCGGTACTCGACACCGCGCGCCTTCGCGAGATCTGTTCGGCCGCAGGCGCCGACGATGTCGGCTTCGTCTCGGTGGACGATCCGAGGGTGGCCGTGGAATTGGAGCACGCGCGCGGAATCCTACCCACGGCAAAGACTTTCGTGTCCTTCTGCGTGCGAATGAACCGAGACAACTTGCGCAGCCCGATGCGCAGCCTCGCCAACACCGAGTTCAACCACGCCGACGACGAGACCAACGAGGTATCACGTCGCATCACCAGGGCACTCCAGGACGCCGGCTATCGCGCCGTCTATCCCGCGCCGGGATATCCGATGGAGGTCGATCGGTTTCCCGGGCGG
Organism: Nocardia bhagyanarayanae; assembly: GCF_006716565.1. Lineage (NCBI taxonomy): Bacteria > Bacillati > Actinomycetota > Actinomycetes > Mycobacteriales > Nocardiaceae > Nocardia > Nocardia bhagyanarayanae. Next base: position 4,601,300 of record NZ_VFPG01000001.1, read on the forward strand.
ATCTGGGTCATCGCGCACAAGGTGGTGGCCGAGGCCGCCGGTCTGGGCGTTATGGGCATACACCGCAACATCATTCACCCGAAGTTCGGCAACTTCGTCCTGCTCGGCACGGTGGTCACCGACGCGGTGATCGATGAGCCGACGCCACCGCTGGCATTCAACCCGTGCCTCGAGTGCAAGCTGTGCGTGTCCGCGTGCCCGGTCGGCGCCATCACCACCGACGGTGGTTTCGACTTCCAGGCCTGCTACACGCACAACTATCGAGAGTTCATGGGCGGCTTCACCGATTGGGCCGAAACCGTCGCCGACAGCGCCGACCGCGACGAGTACCGCGAGCGGGTGACCACCGGCGAGTCCTTCTCGATGTGGCAGAGCCTGTCGTTCAAACCCAACTACAAGGCCGGCTACTGCATGGCCGTCTGCCCGGCGGGTGAGGATGTGATCGGCGGCTTCCTCGACAACCGGAAGGGCCACCTCGACGAGGTCGTCCGTCCGTTGCAGAACAAGGAGGAACCCGTGTACGTGTTGCCGGGATCCGCCGCCGAGGAGCATGTCACGCGGCGGTTCCCGAACAAGACACCGAAGCCGGTCACCAACGGATTCCCGGACGAGGTCAACGATCTGCTCGACCAGATCGGCCCGCGACCACGGCCGCGCACCGCGCCGGACTGACGCTCAGATCCGCCGGATACGCGCCAGCCAGGCGACCACGTCGACCGGGCCCTCGGTGGGCAGGTTGTGGCGGGCCGCGTCCTCGGCCACCACTTCGGTGACCCGCCCGCGATAGGTGGAGGGAACGAGTTCTTCGAGTTCCCAGCCCTCGCCCGCGAACGATTCGCGGATCAGCGAATCGCTGATCCGCGGACCGAAACCTTCCTCGATGTCCGAGAGTGCGAGGACGTGCACGAGTCCGCCGGGCTTGCACACACGGAACAACCCGCGCACATAGGCGGCACGCGCCTCGGGTTCGGTGCCGAAGACATGGAAGAGGGCGCTGTCGACCACGGTGTCGAAGACGCCGAGCCGGTCGTCGTCCGCGTCGGCGAGCGTGAGCACGTCGACCACCTCGAACCGGGCATTCGGGACACCTTTGTCCGCGGCGTTGCGCCGGGCGTAGGCGACCGCGCTCGGAGACAGATCCACGCCGAGCACGTCGTAGCCCAGTTTCGTCAGCGCGATGGTGTGCTCACCCGCGCCCGTGCCGGGATCGAGCACCCGGCCGCTGATCCAGCCGTCCCGTTCGAGCGCGAGGATCGCCGGTTGCGGTTCCCCGATCACCCAGGGGGCGGTGTCGTTGTCGTAGACGGTGTTCCAGAATTCCGGAGCCTGAGTCATGGCTCCAGCGTGCACCCTCAACCGGGGTTCAGGTCAAGGATCCGGTGCGGTGGCGGCTACCGCGCCGGTCCCGTACGCCCACAGCGTAATGACTAGCCGAACACCGTGGGTCCGAACGTACGCTTCCTCCATGACCGAGCATCCGAGACTGCACTCGATCCCCGGTGGCCGCGACGACCGAACTCGGCGACCCGAGCCGTCCGCTCCGGAACCGCTGTGGCGCGAGGCGCTCGGCGAACGGTTGCGCGCGCTGCGGCAGGAACAGCGCGAGACGCTCGTGGAAACCGCGGGCCGGGCCGGCATCTCGCCGCAGTACCTCTCGGAGGTCGAACGCGGGCGCAAGGAGCCGTCCAGCGAGATGATCGCGGCGTTGGCCGGTGCGCTCGGCACCACCCTCGGCGGGCTGACCGAGCAGGTCGCCGAGGAGTTGCGCGGGCGGCGGCACGCCTACCAGCGGCGGTCCAAGGCCGCGCCGACCATGCTGCTCCGCGCGGCCTGAGCCGGTCAGCCCCGCGGCTGCAGCACGGTGTCGACCAGTCCGTAGTCGATGGCCGCCTGCGCGGTGAAGACGCGGTCCCGGTCGGTGTCGTGGCGCAGCCGCTCCACCGACTGCCCGGTGTGCCGGGCCAGAATCGACTCGATCTCCGCGCGCATCCGCACGAGCTCGTCGGCCTGCAGGATCAGGTCCGGAATCGCGCCCTGGCCGCGCGCCGCGGGTTGATGCAGCACCACCCTGGCGTGCGGAAGCATCGCGCGGTGCCCCGGCGCACCGCCCGCGAGCAGCACCGCCCCGACGGCGATAGCCTGGCCGACGCACGTGGTGTGCACGGGCGCGCCGATGTGCTGGATGGTGTCGTAGATCGCGAGCATGGAGGTCAGATCGCCGCCCTCGCAGTTGATGTAGAACTGGATCTCCTGTTCGGGACTCTCCGATTCCAGGTGCAGCAGCTGGGCGATCAGCGCGTTGGCGACGCCGGAGTCGATCGGCGTGCCCAGATAGACGATGCGTTCCGCGAGCAGGTGCGAGTAGATGTCGGTGATGCGCTCGCCGCCGCGCGGATGCTGAGCGATGACGTTGGGGATGGTGTAGGTACTCATGCCGAGATCCCGATTCGCTGGCGTTGGGGGACGACCTGTCCGAAGCTGTCGACGATGTGGTCGATGAATCCGTACTCCTTGGCCTGCTTCGCGGTGAACCACCGGTCGTGCAGGGAGTCCTCGTAAATCCGTTCGAAGGGCTGGCCGGTGTCGGCGGAGATGAGGCCGAGGACGGTTTCCACGGTGTGGCGCAGGTCGTCGGCCTGGACCTCCACGTCGACGGCTGTGCCCGCGATCCCCGCCGAACCCTGGTGCATCAGGATCCTGGCGTGCGGCAGCGCGAAGCGTTTGCCTCTGCTGCCCGCCGAGAGCAGGAATTGACCTGCACTACACGCCAATCCGAGAGCGAGCGTGGACACCTCGCACGGTACGAGCCGCATGACGTCGCGGATCGCGAGCATGGCGGGAACCGAACCGCCCGGCGAGTGGATCCAGAGCGAGATGCCGGCTTCGTCGTTCTCGGCGGCGAGGGTCAGCAACTGTGTAGCAAGCAGCGTCCCGTTGTCGTCGTCGAGGGGTCCGTCGAGCACCAGGACGCGGCGGCCGAGCAGTTGCTCCCTGGCGCGCCAGCTGAACAGCGGGGTCTTGTCGTCGTGAGCCATGCCTTCACCGTGCCGCAGCCGGACCGGGGAAATGGGCCGATGCTGCCCTGGGCAGATCTGCTCACAGCAGCGCGGCGGCCGGAGTATTCGCACGACGCCGCCAAACATGTGTTCTCGGCGGGATTGTCGCTGTAGAGGCGGGGAAATTGGCGCTCCGAAGCGCCTTTCCCGGAAATACGGTGCGCGTTGTGCTGCCTAATGTCGGCAATCCGGATAATCTCGATATCCGATTCTAGTTGCCATGGCTCTTCCCAATCGAAGGAAGGATCGAATCGTGAGGAGTCGATTACTCAGCTTGGCCGCAGTTTTGACGGGAACCCTCACCGTGGTCGGCAGCGGGGCGGTTTCCGCAGCACCAACATGGACGGATCCGGCGACGGAAGCCGTCGCCGATTTCTACGTTCCGCCGCCGATCGGCGGTGCGCCGGGCAACATCCTGCGCGCGGAACCGTCGGTGGTGGCGCTGTCGGCTCCCGGGCAACCCGGAATGGTCCCGGCGCGCGCGACCCGAGTGATGTACGTCAGCAACGATGCCCAAGACGCGCCGACCGCCGTGGTCGGCACGTATCTGGAGCCCGCCGTGCCGTGGCTCGGTCCTGGCGAGCGTCCGCTGGTCGCGTACGCGGGCGGCACCAAGGGCCAGGGCGATCAGTGCGCGCCCTCGAAGCTGATGTCGCAGGTCGTCTCCTATCAGCCGCCCGGCGACTTGATCTTCGAATACGACCTGCTCGCGATCAGCTCGCTGCTGTCGCGCGGCATGTCGGTGATGATCACCGATTACCACGGCCTCGGCACGCCCGCGGTGCACGACTACCTCAACCGCAAGGCGCAAGCGCACTCCTTGCTGGACGCCGCGCGGGCGGCGCTGCAGCTGCCGGGCAGCGGCCTCGGCCCGAACGCGCCGGTCATCCTCTATGGATACTCCCAGGGCGGCATGGCCTCCGCGGGCGCGGCCGAACTGCTGTCGAGCTACGCGCCTGATCTGAACGTCCGCGGCGCCTACGTCGGCGGCCCTGTCGTGGACGACCAGTACTTCATCGGGCACAACGACGGCCGGTCCAACATCGCGCCCACCTACGCCTGGATCCTCAACGGCATGGCCGCCAACTACCCGTCGGTCCGTCCGGTGCTCGACGCCGAACTCAACGACACCGGCAAGGCGATCCTGAACGAATCGCTCGGCAAGTGCGCCGTCCCGATGGGCCTGGCCCAGCTGCACGCGCACACGTCCCAGTGGACCGTGAGCGGGCAGCCGCTGACGGCCGTGATCGACCAGTCCCCGGCGTTGAAGGAGGCCTTCGACGAGCAGCGGCTCGGCGGACTCACCCCGGAGGTGCCCGTGCTGATCGCCTCGGCGGCCAACGACGAGGGCGCGCCCTTCCCGCCCATCCACGCCATGGCGGCCAGCTGGTGCAGCCGCGGCGTGCCGGTTCAGCTGGACGCGAACAGTCAGATTCCCAGCATGGCGGGGATCATCGGCACCCACGTGCTGGCGTTCTTCCCGGCCCTGATCGCCTCCCAGCAGTGGATGATGGATCGGCTCTCGGATGTTCCTGCGCCGACCAACTGCGGGGCGCTGCCGTAGCGCGGATGCGCGGCACATTCGGGCGTCGGGCGTATCCCTGTGGGGTGGACGATGTCCCGATTGTGCCGCGCATTCGTTCGTGATGGGGCTGTCCGGGGCGCTCGGCTGGAGGACGTCGTGCTTCGGCGCGGACGCCGAGTTGGTCGGGTCGTTTTCGAACCCTGTTGGGGGCGTGGGGGTCGCAGTCCGGCGATGAAGGCCCCGCCCAGCCGGCTGCCGTGGGTGAGTGTTCGGGGCGAAGAATCATTCGCGGCATGATTGCCAGACTTTCGAGCGGAGACGGACATCGCGTACTACGGGAATTGTTCATTTCGTTGCGATATCGCGACAATCGCGCGCGGTAGGCATCTGCCGGTGGCCATGGACGGAGGCTCGAGCTCATGGTGAACTCGCCGGTCCCGTTCGCGGTGAGGTGCCCGTATACAGGGGCATTGCACCACTTCACGCGGTTCGCGGGCGAGATTTCGTCCGGCCCACCTATGTTCGGTCCGTCCGCGTCGACCGGTCGCCGGTGTGCGATATCGCGGGGCGAAGTCACCCGGTCAGGAGGCTATTTTCTCGGTTTGCTGGATTACTGCCAGCAAACAGTTATCCTAGAGCAACGAGTTCTAGCGTAACCGTTATCGACGGCACACTCAGACGGGTGTTGTTCTGTTGCAACCAGCGGGATGGCTATGACGGTCTTCAAAAATACGCAAGCACGCGACCCCAAGCGGTACCTCTGGGTATTCGGATTGATCGCACCGGGGTGCGCACTACTCCCCTCACAACTGGTGGCTCATACTGGGCTGGAACTGTTTTGGTGGATCGGTCCGATCATCGTGTTCGTGGCCATTCCGCTGCTCGACTGGGCGGTGGGTGACGACGGTAGCAATCCACGTGACGAGGACTACGAGGCATTGTCCAACGATCGTTATTATCGTTGGTGCACATTCCTTTTCCTGCCGATGCAGTTCATCGGTCTGATGATCGCGGGATATCTGTGGTCCAGAACGGAATTGAGCCTCGCGGACAAGCTCGGGCTCGCCGTGACCCTCGGCGTGGTGTCCGGTATCGGCATCAACGCCGCGCACGAGCTCGGTCACCGGGTCGAGCACCTGGAACGGTGGCTGGCGAAAATCGCGCTCGCGCAATCCGGTTACGGCCATTTCTTCGTCGAGCACAACCGCGGCCACCACGTGCGCGTCGCGACGCCGGAGGACCCGGCGAGCGGCCGGTTCGGCGAGACACTGTGGGAGTTCCTGCCGCGCAGCATGCTCGGCGGGTTCCGCTCGGCGCTGGCCTTGGAGCGGGAACGCCTCTCTCGCAAGGGCAAGCGCTGGTTCACCCTGGAGAACCATCTGCTGCAGGCGTGGGCGATGAGCATCGCGCTCTTCGGCTCGATGATCGTGCTCTTCGGCCCGAAGGTCATTCCCTTCCTCGCGCTGCAGGCGCTGATCGGCGCCGGCTTGCTGGAGACGGTGAACTACGTCGAGCACTACGGTCTCCTGCGCGCTCGCCGCCCGAACGGCAACTACGTGCGTTGCTCGCCGCGCGACAGCTGGAACAGCGACCGCCTGGTCACCAATATCTTCCTGTTCCACCTGCAGCGCCATAGCGACCACCACGCGAACCCGGGCCGCCGCTATCAAACCCTGCGCAGTTCGCAACAGGCCCCCCAGCTACCTGCTGGCTACGCCACCATGGTCGTCCTGGCCGCCATCCCCCCACTCTGGCGCGCCGTCATGGACCACCGCGTCATCGCCCACTACAACGGCGACATGACCCTCATCAACCACAAACGCCCGCCCAAACGCACCCCCACCCCGGGCCCCCGCGGCTACGCCACCCGCTGACCGCGGGGCCCGGTCGGGGGCCGTACCGGGCCTCACCCGGGCATGCCGTGCAAACCCGTACCGAGCCCGGGGCTTTCGACCGGCGCATGCGATGAGATGCGGCGCCGAGCCGAAGAACCACCGAGCGGCCCGCGCCGGACGGTGCGGAGCCGAGCGGGTCCGCCGCACCGGGTCGCTGCGGAGCCGGGCGGGCTTCCGGGTCGGACGACGCCGATTCTGAATGGCCGTCGGCGGCGTGCAGTCCGGGTGGTGTCGACCCCAGGAGTCGGCGGGTCTGCCGCTCCCAAGCAGTGCCTAGCCGAGTGGACCTTGGTCGCCGGACGCGGCCGAGCCGAGAGAGCTGGCCGCGCCGACAGTGCCGAGTCGCGCGACATCTTCGAGGCCTGCCCATGTGACATCGCTGAACGTTGACCTTGGCGTGCTGGCTTGATGTGATGCTGTTCGATGGCGGCAGGCGGGGCCTGCCTGGTCGACAGGGGGTGCGACTCGTGACCGAGCGACTGAAGAGGATCGGGATTCTGCTGTTTCCCGGCGTCGAGGAGCTCGACGCGATAGGTCCGTGGGAGATTTTGTCGTGCTGGACCGAGTACTTTCCGGGCGACGGGTACGAGGTCTTCACTTTCACCGATCGCGGCGACTCGGTCGAGTGCGCCAAGGGAATGACCATCATTCCGCATCACAGCCTTGCCGCCGCTCCCGCCCGGGATGTGCTCGTCTATCCCGGAGGGCGCGGCACTCGCCCGATGATGCAGGACTCCGACCATCTGGCTTGGGTGCGAGCACAACGCGCAACTACGCCGCTGATCGCCAGCGTGTGTACCGGTGCCTTGGTGCTCGCCGCCGCCGGGCTGCTCGCCGGTCGGCCGGCGACCACCCATTGGCGTTCAATCGACCGACTTGCTTCGGTGGATCCGACGATCGAGGTCCGTCCCGGCGATCGCTACGTCGACGATGGCGATATCATCACCGCCGCAGGGGTTTCCGCTGGCCTCGATATGTCACTGCGACTCGTCCAGCGGCTGGCCGGGACGGAACGCGCGCGGCAGGTCCGCCGGATCGTTCAATACGATCCAGAACCTCCTGCTGGTACGGAATGGACTTCCACTGCGGTTGGCCCAGGCTCCTTAGCATGACCGATCACCGGCAGGGTGCCTTCGATTGATGCCGGATCGGTTCAGCCGGAGCTGGTTCGAGGGCGTTGGGTCGCCGCCCGCGCAGGCGGTCATGAACTGCTCTGTGACGTGCGCACACTCGGTCGGATTACGCGGCGCTTGGTTAGGACGGGCAGTGTCCTGGTTCGGGGAAGCAAACCGTGTCGGGGCAAATGAAAATCGGATGATCGCGCTGACGGTGGTGCGAGTTGCGCCGAGGCGAGTTGGGTGGGCCTGGGCGGGCTGAGTTGTGTCGACGGTGGTGGACCGAGCCGCGCCGAGCTGTGCTGGGATGGCGCGGGCGAGCAAAGCCGGGCCGGGTGGGGCTTGGGCTCGCTGCGCCGCGCCGGGGCGGGCCCGGGGCAGCCGAGCCGGATTGGCTGAGTTGCGTTGGCCCGGGATGGAGTAGGTCGGAAATCGACGGGAGAGAAATGGTGGTTGTTGGGGTGCTCGGGACCACCATTTGACTACCGTCGAATCCATTTCTCTATCGACGGTAGTCAAATGGTGGTTGGGGGTTCGGGTTCGGTTTCGTGCCGCGGCTTCGGCCGGGGGTGCGACGGTGTGTGCCGTCAGGTGGAGGTGTGGGCCGCGGAGTTTCGGGAACTCGCAGCACCTCGGGCGAAAGTTACGAAACGCGAAGCGGGTTGGTTGGTCGGCGGGGTGGGCGGCCGATGGGGGGCACCAGCACGATCATGCCGATGCAGACGGCGGCGAAGGCGCCGAGGGCGGCGGATAGGGACCCGGTCATGACCGCTACTCCGCAGCCGAGAGCCAGCGCGATGATGCCGCCGAGCACGGCGGTTCCGCGTTCGATGCCGACGATCTGTGCAGGTCGATCGTTCATCGGAGTCATGCCGGTTGTGGTACCCGTCCTGCCTGTGACCAAAACGTGACTGGCGCTTCTAGTTCGGTATCACAAGGGTGGCGACCGGTTAAGCCCGCTGGTGGGTGGGTATCACGAGGACCGTCGCTGTGGAACGAACGGGCGCAACATGTCCGGCGGATCGGCCGGAAGGCGGGAGGTATACCGGTGATCGATCGCCTGGGTGAGGTGATTGCCAAACGAATGGTCGCCGACGGGGATCGGTCGGTCCTGATCGAAGTCGGCAGGCCGCGACCGGCGGCGGGCGCCGGAGGTGACGTGTGCGGCTTCCGAATTCAGGGTTGGGGCGAGTCGAGGGCAACCGGGGTGGATGCGTTGGCGGCGTTGTATCGCGCGCTGGTGGAAATCGGCGCGCAGCTGACGCAAGCGAACGAGGCAGGCGCCCAATTCACCGTCGCGGGACCCGCCGAGCTCGGCTTCCCCGCCCCACCCACCCGCGACGACATCGCGCACGACCCCGGAATGGAATACGAGCTCGGTGATTTGCTCGCGATCCGCACCTTGATCGCCGCCGGCGGCCCGCACACCATCACCATCGGCCGCCCGGTCTCCTCCTCCGACAGCCAGTTCTACGTGTGCCCCTTCCGCATCGACGGCAGCCGCCACGCCGTAGCTTCCGGCCTCGACGAAATCCAGGCGCTGCTCACGGCGATCCGTATGATCGCCGCCTGGCTCGACCTACCCGGCGACTGGCCGATCAGCCGGCTCTTGTAGCGCGCGGATGGCGCGCGGACTCAGCGATTTGCCATCGTCTTTCACATCGAAATCCACGTCGATACGAACGTCTACTCGGCGGTGACGAAACCCTGACCGACCAGCCAGTCGCGAGCGACTTCCGCCGGTTCGCGACCGTCCACGTCGACCTGCCGGTTCAGCTCGGTGATCACCTCGTTGGTGAGCAACGCGGAGATCGGAGTCATGATCTCGGCGATCCGCGGATGCGCTTCGTGGAAGTCGGCGCGCAGCACCAACGCCGCGTTGTACTTCGGAAAGAACGCCCGATCATCTTGCAGGAGAACGAGGTTCAGCGCGGGTATGCGTCCGTCCGTCGCGGCGACCGAGCCGAAGCGGCACTGCCCCGCGTCGGCCGTGGCCTGGTAGACGAGGGCGTCCTGCATGATCTTCTTGCGCACCTTGCCGACATCGATGTCGTATTTGCGCGCCATTCCCGGATAACCGTCCTGCCGGACGTTGAATTCGGTGCCGACGCAGGTGGCGGCCGCGGCGGGATCGGCATCGATCAGCCGCGCGTAGTCCGACAGCGTCCGGACTCCGGTCTGCTCGGCGGTGCGACTGCTCGTCACCAGGGCGTAGGTGTTGTTCATCGGCGCCATCGCCGTCCACACCATCCCGTGTTCCGCGCGGTCGGCGTCGCGGACCGCCTCGAACTGCCCGAGTTCGCTCGGCACCGGGGTCTCGTTACCGAGGTAATTGATCCAACCGGTGCCGGTGTAGTCGTAGGCCACGTCGACTTGGCCGTGCAATTGCGCGTCGCGCAGGCTGTTGGAGCCTTGGATATTGGTCAGGTCGCGCACGTTGGCGCCGGCCGCCGTCATGGCGAATTCGATGAGATAGCCGAGGATGTTCTGCTCGGTGAAGTCCTTGGAGCCGACGGTGATGGTGACCCCGTCGAGTTCCGGCACCGGATGGATGCTGCCGGGCCCGACGCGCAGCGGCACGGCGCCACCCGACTCCAGTCCGCACCCGGCCAGCGTCAGCACCGCCACCGCCAGCACGCTCAGCCACCTCATCGCAGGCCCCTCGGTCCGAGAAAGCGTTCGGCCAACGCGCCGAGCCAGTCGACGAGCAGGGCCAACGCCACGGCGAGCACCGCGCCGACCACCAGGGTGACGTTGTCGCGCAACTTGTACCCGGTGTCGATCAGAATCCCCAACCCGCCCGCGCTGACCAAGAACGACAGCGTGACGGTGCCGACCGCCAACACGAGCGAAGTGCGCAGCCCGGCAAGGATGTACGGCACCGCCAACGGAAACTCGATGCGCCGCAACACCGTCACCGCCGACATCCCCTGACCGCGTCCCGCGTCGACGAGCGTCCGATCCACCTGCTGATAGCCGAGGATCGTGTTGCGCAGCACCGGAAGCAGTGTGTAAAAGGCGATCGGCGCGACCCCGATCCAGAATCCGGTGGTGCGCGTCACCAGATAGCACAGCACGATCAGCCCGATGGCGGGCGCCGCCGCGCCGACGTTGGCGATGCCGACGAAAACCGGTGCGAGAAGGCGATATCCGGGCCGGGTGAGCAGCGTGCCGAGCGGCACCGCTACCACTACCACGATCAGCACCACCGTCGCGGTGAGCAGCACGTGCTGCCAGGTGACGGTGGCGATGTTGCTCGCGTTGATGCTCGCGCGCTGGGTGGCGGTGAGGTCACGGCGGAACGCCCACACCAACACGCCGACGGTGAGCGCCAGGACCAGCACCGGCTGCACGAGCAGGCGCAGCCGCTCGGCTCGGCGTGCGGTGGCGGGGGTGGACGCGGCGGTGCGGGTCGCGGTCACGGCGTCGCCTCGGCCGCCGACCGGTCTCCGCTGTGGCGCGCTCGCAGGGCGGACAGGTGCCCGACCAGCGTGTCGATCGTGATCAGTCCCGCGTACTCGCCGCGCGCATCGGTGACCACGGCGGTCGCGGTCTGTTCGGCGAGCAGGGCCTCCAGCGCCTCCTGCAGGGTCGATCGGAGCGACAGCGCCTGACCGATCGGGCTGCCTGCCTCGCCCAGCGTCCGCGCGTTCGTCAGCTGCTCGGCCGACACCCAGCGCACGGGTCGTCGGCGCCCGTCGAGAATCAGCGCCCACGGCCACTCCCGACCAGCCAGTGCCGCGCGCAATGTCTCGACCGGTTCGTCCGGCCCGGCCGTCGGGCAGTCGCCCAGTTCCACGTCGCCGACCCGGGTCAAGGTCAACTGCTTGAGCGAGGCGTCGGCGCCGACGAATCCCGCCACGGTCTCGTCCGCGGGATCGGCGAGGATCGCGGCAGGGGTGTCGTACTGGAGAATCCGGGACCGGTCGCCGAGCACCGCGATCCGGTCGCCCAGCTTCACCGCCTCGGTGAAATCGTGGGTGACGAAGACGATGGTCTTGCCGAGTTCCGCCTGCAGACGCAGCAATTCGTCCTGCAGCAGCCCGCGGGTGATCGGGTCGACCGCGCCGAACGGTTCGTCCATGAGCAGCACCGGCGGGTCGGCGGCCAGTGCGCGCGCCACCCCGACGCGCTGTTGCTGCCCGCCGGAGAGCTGGCGGGGGTAGCGCCCGCGGAAGGTGTCCGGCTCCAGGCCGACCAGGTCGAGCATCGCGTCGACTCGCGCGGCGATCCGCGCACGGTCCCAGCCGAGCAGCCCGGGCACGGTCGCGATGTTCTTGGCCACGGTCATGTGCGGGAAGAGCCCGGCTTGTTGGATCGAGTACCCGATGCCGCGGCGCAGCTGATCGGGATTCATCTTCGCGGCGTCGCGTCCGCCGATGGTGATGGTGCCGGAGGTCGGTTCGATCAGCCGGTTGATCATCCGCATGGTCGTGGTCTTGCCGCAGCCCGACGGTCCGACGAGGACGACGATCTCACCGGCCGGTATGGTCAGCGAGACCGCGTCTACGGCCGGATCACGTTGTCCCGGATACTGTTTGGTGACCGCGTCGAGCACGATCTGCACGCCGGACACCGCGGTGTCCCCGGTCTCGGTGTCAGTCACGAACCCCCCTCGAGGTGGTCAGTCGTCCCACGAGGACGAAGAGGCCGTCCAGCAGCAGCGCGAGCACGACGATGAGCACCGTGCCGGTCAACGCCTGCGGCACGGCGTTGGGACTGCCGAGCCGGGACAGCCCGGAGAAGATCAGATTGCCGAGCCCGGGCCCTTTGGCGTACGCGGCGAGCGCGAGGATGCCCATGATCAGCTGCGTGCTGACCCGCATTCCGGTCAGGATGGAAGGCCAGGCCAGCGGTAGTTCGATGGCGGCGAGAACGCGCATCCGGTTCATCCCGACACCACGTGCCGCGTCGACCACCGACGGATCCACCGCGGCCAAGCCGACGATGGTGTTGCGGAGGATGGGCAGCAGCGCGTAGAGCACGAGCGCGGTGACCGTCGGACCGACGCCGAGCCCGAGAATCGGGATCAGCAAGCCGAGCAGCGCGAACGAGGGCACCGTGAGGATCGCGCTCGCCGCGGCCGTCGCCGCTGCCGAACCGAACGGGCTGCGGTAGACGAGCACACCGACGATCACGGCGATCAGCGCCGCGATGAGCAGCGACTGAAGCACCGCCGAGACATGCAGATACGAGTCGACAAGCAGCTGGTGTCGCCGATCGACGACGAACGTCCACAGTGCGTCCAGGGCCGAACCTCCCGTGCAGCGTTGTGCCGGAGTCTATCTCGTGGCCGCCCGGTTCCGTCCGCTGTCCGCTCCCGGATCGGTCGAAGACTCGCGTGCCGCCGGAAGGGCGTCGGCGAGAAGAGCGGCGATCTCGTGCACCGCGGGGCCGAAAGCGAGCGCGTTGTTGACGAAACCGTGCATGTAGCCGTCGAATCGGCGCAGTGCGACGGGCACACCGTCGGTCCTCAGTAGGTCCGCGTACGCTTCGCCCTCGTCGCGCAGCGGATCGAAACCCGCCGTGATCACGACGGCGCGGGGAAGTCCGGCCGCGGTTTCGGCGCGCAGGGGTGACACATCCGGTTGGGTGCGGTCGATGTCGGGTGGCAGGAAGCAGCGGTCGAAGAAGTCGATGTCGGTGCGGGTGAGCGCGAAGCCTTCGGCGAATGTCCTGCGGGACTCGGCCTTTCCTGTCAGGTCGGTGGGCGGGTAGATCAGCAGCTGGAGCAGGGGAGCGGGCCCACCGTCACGGCGCGTCCGTTGGCACAGCACCGCCGCCAGATGGCCGCCCGCGCTGTCGCCGCCCACCGCGACGCGTTGCGGTGCGACGCCGAATTCCTCTGCGCGGCCGACGATGTCGCGGAACGCGGCTACCGCGTCGTCGATCGCCGCGGGATAGGGATGTTCGGGCGCCAGCCGGTAATCGACCGCGAGGACTCGTATTCCGGCCGTGTGCGCCAATGTCCGGCACAACGCGTCGTGGGTGTCGAGATCGCCGATGACCCAACCGCCGCCGTGGAAGTAGGCGAGCAGGGCGTCCGCCGCGCCGGGGTCGTACAGCCGCGCCCGCAGCGGTCCCGCGGCGCCCGTGACGGTGCTGTCGTCGACGCGGACGGGCGCCCGCTGCCCCGCACCGATCGCCGCCATCCGCCGCGCTTGGATCCGCAGGGTCGCCGGTTTGGGCTCGGGCCTCGGCAGTGTCCGGGTGATCCGCAGGAGCAGTTGCGCGTCGAGGTCGAGTTCGTTGCCGTCGCGGTGAATCGCCGGACCGGCGAGCGCACGCTTGGTCCGGTGCGGCAATCGGAGCAAGCCGCGGACCGCCGCCGCGGCCATCCGCGTGGTTGGCGGCGCGGCGGGTACCGGGTTGACGGGATCGACCGGCACGGGGATACCTCTTTCGCATGGTTCTGGTCCGGGGCGCCAGGCTCGTCGCGGCGGTCCGGTGCTGGTCGACCCGAGGGTTCAGGACCTGCCTCATCGATGCTGCCACTCGGAACGCGGAACGGTGGCGATTGCCCGTGAATCGCGCCGCGTGCGGCGACCGTCCCGCATCACGCCGGCGTGTTACGCCGCCCGGCCAACACTATCGTTCATCGCGTGTCCTTGGTGACGAATTCTGTAATGGCGTCGTGCATTTGGGTCAGACCGGGTTCTTCGAGCGGGTAGTGACCGGCGTTGTCGAGCACGACGGTGGTGACCGGCACCTTGGTGATCGCGCCGGTCACCGGCTTGCTGAGCTCGAGCGGAGTCCAGTGGTCTTCGGCGGGCTGGGTGTGCAGGACCGGGCACACGTCGAAATCGGCGGGCTCGATATCGGGTGCGTAAGCTCCGAACTCGCTGAAGAACCTGGCCGAGACCCAGCTGCCCGCCGAAGTGTTGTCCCGCAGAAAGACTTTCATCGCGTCCGGGTTGTTGCACAACGCGCTCATCTTCGATGCCGCCGACATCGGGTAGCGGACCCCGCGCAGCGGAGTGCGGGCCAGGAAGTTGAACACCGCGGTGCCGAAGGTGGCGTGGAAGGGGTCGTGGGAGACCGCCCGCCAGACGGTCTTGTCGCGCGGGTCGAGGAAGGTCGTGCCGATGATGCCGCGCAGCGTGCCGCGCGGTGCGTGCGCCGCCACGTGGTAGGTGAGCATGCCGCCCGCGCTGAGGCCGTAGAGCACGATCGGACGGTCGTCGCGGGTGCTTTCGTACGCGAGGAAGTCCGTGGTGAGCTGGATCCAGTCGTGGTAGCCGGGGGCGGTGCCGTCGGCCACCTGGGTCAGGCCGTAGCCGAGGTTGTCGAGAGCGACGGTCTCGAAGCCGCGCTGAGCCAGCGTCGCGCCCGCGACCAGGCTCATCTGCCTGCCGTTGGTGCCGACCCCGTGGTGCAGCACGATCTTGGCGGGAGCGCCGGGGAGGGGATACCGGTCGAGATGCACGTGATGGCCACGCCAGTCCCAGTACTCCTCGGCGGGCTCGGTGTCGCCGGTCAGCCGGAGGCGTTGGGGCAGGAACTGCTGTAGGTCGCGCCACGCCTGTTGATCGCGATACCACCGCGGACGCTCGCTCATGGCCAACTCCTCACTCAGCTATGTTTCGGCTAACCTTCGGGTTGGAGTGTATGCCAGCGTGGATGTTCGTCGGTCGATCTGGATCTTCACGCCGAGGCGGCCGGATCCCAGGTGTACTCGTACTCCGGCAGCTCGAACCCGGCCTCGAACTGTCCGATCCGCGCATCCGTTCGTCGCCCACCGCGCCGCTCGTAGAAGCTGATCGCGGCGGTGTTGTCGCGCAACACCTCCAGATAGACCGGGCGGCCGGGAATTTCGGCCGCCGCCCACCCCAGACCGCGCTCGAGTAGGCTTCCGCCGATCCCGTTCCCACGACGCTCGGGCCGGGCGTGCAGGTTGTCCAGCAGCACCCGGCCGTCTGCCGTGGGAACGAGATAGACGAAGCCGAGCAACGTCGCGGCATCCTCCGCGACGAACAATCCGGGCGTCACAGCACCGGTCAGCCGTTCGCGCCAAAGCGCGGCCCGATCCGCCTCGAGCGGCCCACTCAGGTAGTCGTCCGGCATGATGCCCGCATAGGCCGAGCGCCAGCTCGCGGCGTGCAGCTCCGCGATCGCCTCCGCGTCCCCGGCGCCGCCGCTCCTGATCAACATGCCGCCAGCATCCTCGACGCCACCCGCTCTGTCACGTCGTTTCCGGCCGTACCCGCCGCACTCATCGGGTTGCGCTGCCGTACCGACCCGCGAGGGCAGCGAACCGACGTCATCGTGGTTCGGAAACTGCCCGAAGCACAACCTCGTCGCCATAACGCGGCAGATCTGGCGGAGGTGATCAGTCCCCGTGCGCATCCGCGGGAACGGACGGGCGAAGGACGTCGAACGCGTACATCAGCACCGCGCCCAGGGCCGCGCCGACGGGCCACGACAGCGCTGTCACCTCTTGTGAATCCGGAGCCAGGGCGACGATCACGGCAATGGTTCCCGAAATGGCCAGCGCCGTCAGAGCTTTCGGGTTGAACCCGCGGGAGAAGTAGTAGCGGCCCTCCGCGGTGTCGGAGTACAGCTCGGCGACCGCCGTGCGTTGCCTGCGCACCAGGTAGTAGTCGACGATCAGGATGCCGAACACCGGGCCCATCAGCGCGCCGACGCCACCGAGGAAGTAGATGATGAAATCCTGGTTCTCCCAGAGCTTCCACGGCATCACCAGGATGGACAGCACGGCGGTGATGATGCCGCCGGTGCGGAAGGAGATGTATCTCGGTGCGGCATTGGAGATGTCGTAGGCGGGGGACACGAAGTTGAGGACCACGTTGATGCCGACGGTCGCCGTCGCGAACAGCACCGCGGCCACGACAACCACGACGTCGCTGTCGATGTCGGCGACCAGCTGCACCGGGTCGGTCAGCACCTTCCCGTACACCTTCAGCGTGGCCAGCGAGATGACGATCGACAGGACCACGAACGCCGTCTCGTTGAACGGAATGCCCCACGCGTTGCCGCGCAGCACCGCCTTCCTACTGGGCGAGAACCGCGCGAAGTCGGCGTAGTTGACGAGCGGACCCGCCATGAACGACACCATCAGGAAGGCGACGCCGACGAACGCGGCCACCGTCGCACCGCCCGACAGCGGCGCACCGGCACGGGCGTTGAAGTCGATGCTCCACTCGGCCTTTCCGAGAATCCAGATCGCCAGCGCGATCATGCCGATCCACACCGCGGGACCCGCGAAGTCCGAGGCCTTGCGCACGACCTCCATGCCGTAGTTGATGATCGCCAGCTGCACCGTCCACAGCACGAGGAACGCGATCCAGCCCAGCGTGGACAGGCCGACGAAGCTGGATTCGGTCCACGACGCCAAACCCGGCGACACTCGCAGGAGCAGCACCATCAGCGCGGTCGACGCCAGATAGGTCTGGATGCCGTACCAGAACACCGCGACGATCGCCCGCAGCAGCGCGGGGACGTTGGCGCCGAACACGCCGAACGCGGCGCGGGCGAAGACCGGGAACGGGACCCCGACCTTCTGACCCGCGACGCCGACGAGATTGCTGCCCAACCAGAGCACGAGCACGCCGGTGAACAGGGCGAGCATGGTCTGCCACCCGGTCATGCCGAGCGCGAGCATGCCGACGGCGAACCCGTAGCTGGCGATGCTGTGCGCCGAGGTCATCCAGAGACAGAAGATGTCCCAGGTACGCCAGGTCGCCGTCGCCTCGGTCGTGGGGGCCAAGTCGTCGTTGACCAGCGTGGAACTGCCCGGCGCGCCGTTCAGCGGCCGTACCCGAGTGTCTGTCATCGGATGTCCTTCGTGCTTCGGTGATGCTAACTGTTCCGCGGAAAACCGAGGTCTATGCCGCCGTGGCTGGGGTCGAGCCAGCGGGAGGTGATCGCCTTCTCCCGGGTGAAGAACGCGAATCCGTTGGGGCCGTAGGCTTTCGCATCGCCGAACAGCGACGCCTTCCAGCCGCCGAAACTGTGGTAGGCCACCGGGACCGGGATCGGCACGTTCACCCCGATCATGCCGACGTTCACCTGCCGCTGGAAGCGCCGCGCGGCGCCGCCGTCGTTGGTGAAGATCGCGACGCCGTTGCCGTAGGGCGAGGCGTTGACGATCTCGACGCCCTGCTCGAAGCCCTCGACCCGCACCACCGAGAGCACGGGCCCGAAGATCTCGTCGCGATAGACCGCCGAGGTCACCGGCACCCGGTCGATCAGGCTCGGCCCGAGCCAGAACCCGTTGGGGTCGCCGTCGATGGCGCTGTCGCGGCCGTCGACCACCACCCGCGCCTGATCGGTGACGGCGGTGTCGAGGTAGGCGGCGACGCGGTCGCGGTGCTCGCGGGTGATCAGCGGCCCCATGTCGCAGCCGCGGCGGCCGTCACCGGTGCGCAGGCCGGTCATCCGCGCCGCGACACGCGCCACCAGGTCGTCGGCGATGGTGTCGACCGCGAGCACCACGCTCACCGCCATGCACCGTTCGCCCGCCGATCCGAAGCCCGCGTTGACCGCCGCGTCGGCGGCCAGGTCCAAGTCGGCGTCGGGCAGGACGAGCATGTGGTTCTTGGCGCCGCCGAGCGCCTGGACCCGTTTGCCGTGCGCGCTCGCCGTCCGGTAGACGTAGTCGGCGATCGGGGTGGAGCCGACGAACGAGATCGCCGCGACTCGCGGATGGGTGAGCAGCGCGTCCACCGCCTCCTTGTCGCCGTGCACGACATTGAGCACGCCCGCGGGCAGACCGGCGTCGGCAGCGAGTTCGGCGAGCCAGTTCGCCGCCGACGGATCCTTCTCGCTCGGCTTGAGCACCACCGTGTTTCCCGCGGCGATCGCGATCGGGAAGAACCACAGCGGCACCATGGCCGGGAAGTTGAACGGGCTGATGATGCCGACGACGCCGACCGGTTCGCGCACCGAGTACACGTCGATCCCGGTCGAGGCGTTCTGGCTGAACTCGCCCTTGAGCAGGTGCGGCATCGACAGCGCGAACTCGACGACTTCGAGCCCGCGGGCGACCTCGCCCGCCGCGTCGGCGAGCACCTTGCCGTGCTCGCCGGTGAGGATGCTCGCCAGTTCGTCCTTGCGTGCGTTGAGCAGTTCGCGGAAGTTCAGCAGGAACCGGTGCCGGGTGGCGATGGAGGAGTCGGACCAGCCGGGCAGCGCCGCCGCCGCGGCCGCGACCGCGACGCCGACGTCGTCGGCGGTGGCCATCCGGACGCTGCGCTGCGCGACGCCGAGCGCCGGATCGAAAACCGGTGCGGTGCGGTCGGATTCGCCGGTCCAGGGCTTGCCGTCGACCCAGTGGTCGACGATGTCGGTGCTCGCGGGATTCGTCATCGGATCTCCTCGGCTGACAGGGCGGTCAGTACGTCACGCAGGATGGCGGCGCCCTCGGCGACCTCCGCCTCGGTGACCACGCAAGGCGGCGCGACGTGAATTCGGTTGTCGGCCAGGAACGGCAGGTAGCCCCGGGCGATCAGGTCGGATTTCACCCGCGCCATGGTGGCCGCCGACACGGGTTCACGGGTGGCGCGATCGGCGACGAGTTCGACGGCCCAGAACACGCCTTCGCCGCGCACCTCGCCGATCACCGGGCAGTCGCCGGCCAGTTCCGCGAGCGCCGGGCCGAGCGCGGTGCGGCCGATACGTTCGGCATGGGCGACGATGCCTTCGTCGGCCATCACATCGAGGGCGGCCACGATCGACGCCGCGGCCAGCGGATGACCGCTGTAGGTGAGGCCGCCGGGGAAGACGGTGTCGTCGAAGGTGCGGGCGATCGCGTCGGAGATGACGACGCCGCCCACGGGGACGTAGCCGGAGTTGACGCCCTTGGCGAAGGTGATCAGATCGGGCCGCACGTCGTAGCCGTCGAACGCGAACCACCGTCCGGTGCGGCCGAATCCGCACATCACCTCGTCGAGGATCAGCACGATGCCGTACCGGTCGGCGATGGCGCGGACGCCCGCGAGGTAGCCGGGCGGCGGCACCAGGATGCCCGCGGTGCCCGGCACGGTCTCCAGCAGGATCGCGGCGATGGTCGAGGGTCCCTCGCACTGCACGACCCGCTCCAGGTGCCGCAGCGCGCGTTCGCTCTCCTCCTCGGGGCTGCTCGCCCAGAACTCGCTGCGATACAGGTAGGGGCCGAAGAAATGCACGTGACCGCGGGCGTATTCGTTCGGCATCCGCCGCCAGTCGCCGGTCGCGACGACGGCGGCGCCGGTGTTGCCGTGGTAGGAGCGGTAGGTGGAGAGCACCTTGTCGCGGCCGGTGTGCAGGCGCGCCATCCGGATGGCGTTCTCGTTGGCGTCCGCGCCGCCGTTGGTGAAGAACACCTTGTCCATGCCGTCCGGCGCGAGCGCCGTGATTCGCTGGGCCGCCTCGCCCCGTTGCAGATTCGCCGTGGCCGGTCCGATGGTGGCCAGGCGCGCGGCCTGGTCGGCGATCGCGGCCGTGACCACCGGATGCTGGTGGCCGATGTTCACATTGACCATCTGGCTGGCGAAATCCAGATATTCGCGGCCCGCGTGGTCCCATACCCGGCAGCCGCGACCGCCCGCCAGCACCACCGGGTGCAGCGCGGCTTGCGCCGACCAGGAGTGGAACACATGGCTGCGGTCGAGTTCGTAGGCGCGCGCGTCCAAGTCGACGCGCACGGCGGTCATGCCGTCACCTTCGTCGCCGTAATGGTCTGCCGCAGTTGCGGAATGACGGTCTCACCGTAGACGCGCATGGTTTCCTCTTTGTTGTCGTGTTGCAGGTAGCCCGCGAACTGATCGACGCCGAGGTCGGCGAGCCGCCGCAGTTTGGCGATGTGCTCGTCGGCGGTGCCGAGCACGCAGAACCGTTCGACGATGTCGTCGGAGACGAAGTCGGCGTGCACGTTTCCCGCCCGGCCGTGCTGGTTGTAGTCGTAACCCGTTCGGTCCGCGATGTATTCGGTGAACGCGGCGGGCACCGCACCGCTGGCGCCGTAGCGCGCGACGATGTCGGCGACGTGGTTGCCCACCATCCCGCCGAACCAGCGGCACTGGTCGCGCATGTGCTTGCGGTCGGTGCCGATGTACATCGGTGCGGCCACGCAGATCTTCAGCGAGGCCGGGTCGCGGCCCGCCGCCTCCGCCGACTTCCGCACCGCGCCGATCATCCACTCGGCGATGTCGAGGTCGGCGAGCTGCAGGATGTAGCCGTCGGCCACCTCGCCGGTCAGCGCCAGCGCCTTCGGTCCGTAGGCGGCCACCCAGACGTCCAGCTTCGAGCCGACGCTCCACGGGAATTGCACGGTGCTCCCGCCGTATTCGACGGGCCGCGAGTTGGCCAGTTCCCTGATCACGTGGATCGATTCGCGCAGTGTGCGCAGCGTGGTCGGTTTGCCGCCGCCGACGCGCACCGCCGAATCACCGCGCCCGATACCGCAGATGGTCCGGTTGCCGTACGCCTCGTTGAGCGTGGCGTACAGCGACGCCGTGACCGTCCAATCCCTGGTCGCCGGGTTGGTCACCATGGGTCCGACCATGATTCGCTTGGTCTCGTGCAGGATCTGGCTGTAGAGCACGTACGGCTCCTGCCACAGCAGGTGCGAGTCGAAGGTCCACAGGTGGCTGAACCCGTGCGCCTCGGCCAGTTTCGCCAATTGAACGGTGCGCGCCGCCGGGGGATCGCACTGTAGTACCGCTCCGAATTGCATGGCGTCTCCTCAGATCAAGTACTGGCACGGATCACGGCGCACGAACTGCCCGTCACCCTTGCGGCCGCGATACTCGCCGTCCGCGACCACGACCTTGCCGCGCGAGAGCACGGTGTCGACGCGGCCGTCGATCTCGTAGCCCTCCCACGCCGAGTGGTCCATGTTCATGTGGTGGGTCTTGCCGAGGCCGATGGAGGTGTGGCCGTCCGGGTCGTAGACCACGATGTCGGCGTCCGCGCCCGGGGCGAGCACGCCCTTGCGCCCGTAGAGGCCGAACATGCGGGCCGGGGTGGTCGAGGTGATCTCCACCCAGCGCTCCAGGGTGATGCGGCCCTCGACGACGCCCTGGTACATCAGGTCCATGCGGTGCTCGACCGTGCCGACGCCGTTGGGAATCTTGGAGAAATCGCCGATCCCCATGTCCTTCTGTCCCTTCATGCAGAAGGGGCAGTGGTCGGTGGACACCATTTGAAGATCGTTGGTGCGCAACGCCTGCCAGACCTGAGCCTGATGCTCTTCGCGCCGGGAGCGCAGCGGCGTCGAGCAGACCCACTTCGCGCCTTCGAATCCGGGCGCGCCGAGGTTGTCCTCCAGGGACAGGTACAGGTACTGCGGGCAGGTCTCGCCGAAGACGTTGCGGCCCCGGTCTCTGGCCGCGGCCAACTGGGCGACGGCCTGTTTCGCCGACACGTGCACCACGTACAGCGGTGCGCCGGTGAGATCGGCGAGCATGATCGCGCGGTGCGTCGCTTCCTCCTCCAGCTGCCAGGCGCGCGCGATGCCGTGGTAGTAGGGATCGGTCTTGCCCTCGGCGAGCAGTTGCTCGACGAGAACGTCGATGGCTGGGCCGTTCTCGGCGTGCATCATGGTGAGCAGCCCGGTGTTCGCGCCGATCTGCATGGCGCGCAGGATCTGCGCGTCATCGCTGTAGAAGACGCCCGGATAGGCCATGAAGAGCTTGAAGCTCGTGATCCCCTCGTCCGGCAGCCTGCGCAGCGCGGTCAGCGATTCGTCGTTGACGTCGCCGATGATCTGGTGGAACGAGTAGTCGATCGCGCACTGGCCCGACGCCATCTTGTGCCAGGTGTCCAAGGAATCCTGGACGCGCTCACCGAACTTCTGGACCGCGAAGTCGATGATCGTGGTGGTGCCGCCCCACGCGGCGGCCCTGGTGCCGCTCTCGAAATCGTCGGAAGCCGTTGTGCCGCCGAAGGGCATCGACATGTGGGTGTGCGCGTCGATGCCGCCAGGGATGACGTACTTGCCGGTCGCGTCGACAACGGTGTCCACCGTTTCGGCCAGGTTCGCGCCGAGCACGGTCGTGCCCGGCTCCAGCAGTGCGACGATGCGTTCGCCGTCGACCAGGATGTCGGCCGCGCCGCGTCCGGTCGCCGAGACGACCGTTCCTCCGGTGATCAGTGTGGTACCCATGCTCCCTCCTGGTTCAGGGCGCCACGATGGCGTCGTAGGAATCCGGTCGCCGGTCGCGATAGAACTGCCAGTCGCCGCGGACTTCGCGCACCAGGTCCAGATCGAGCTCGCGGACCACCAGTTCGTCGGTGTCGGCGGAGGCCCGCTCTCCGACGTAGCAGCCGCGCGGATCGACGAAATACGAAGTGCCGTAGAAGGTCACGGCGGCGTCGCCGAACTCCTCGGTCTCCGTACCGATGCGGTTGTTCGCGCCGATGAAGTACTGGTTCGCCGCCGCCGCGGCGGGCTGCTCCAGCTCCCAGAGACGTTCGGACAGGCCAGGTTTGGTGGCCGACGGGTTGAAGACGAGTTCGGCGCCTGCCAATCCGTAGGCGCGCCAGCCCTCCGGGAAGTGGCGGTCGTAGCAGATGTAGACACCGACCCTGCCCACGGCGGTGTCGAATACGGGGTAGCCGAGGTTGCCCGGCCGGAAATAGAACTTCTCCCAGAAGCCGGACAGCTGCGGAATGTGGTGCTTGCGGTATTTGCCCAGGTAGCTGCCGTCGGCGTCGATCACCGCGGCGGTGTTGTAGAGCACGCCGGGCTGGTCTTCCTCGTACAACGGAAGCACGATCACCATCCGGTGCTCCTTGGCCAGCTCCGCGAACCGTTCCGTCGTCGGCCCCGGCACGGATTCGGCGTACTCGTAGTACTTCTTGTCCTGCACGTTGCCGAAATACGGTCCGTAGAACAGTTCTTGGAAGCAGATGATCTGCACGCCCGCGGCGGCGGCCTGCTCGACGAAACCCTCGTGCTTGGCCAGCATCGACTTCTTGTCGCCGGTCCACGTCGCCTGGGTGATGGCGGCCTTGATTGTCGTCACCTGTCGATCTCCCTACCGAAGTTGGTTATGTTATCTTCGAAGGTAAACATTTCCTGAATATTTCAGTCGGTGCCGAAAGTGTAAATCTCACGAGGTGATCGAGGCGTGGAAACGAACGACCGAATCCAGATCGATGACCCGACTCCCGCGGGTATCGCGGGCGCCATCGCCCGTCTGATCACGAGCGGCGAGCTGCGCGTCGGTGACCGGCTGCCCACGGTGCGGGAGCTGTCGAGCCGCCTCGGGGTCAGTCCCGCGACCGTGAGTCACGGCTGGCGGGCGCTCGCGCAGGCCGGGCTGGTGGTGTCCCGCGGTCGGAGCGGGACGTTCGTCGCCGACGGTGGGGCAAGGCCCGCGTCCTCCCGGACCGACAGCATGACCCGCGGCGCGAGCTCCGCCCGGCTGGACCTCTCGCTCGGCACGCCCGATCCGGCGCTGCTTCCCGAGATCGGGTCGATCCTGTCCCGGCTGGCCCTCAACGCCGAGACCACCGACTACCACCAGGCGCCGGTGGTTCCCGAACTCGGGCGCTTGTTGCAGGCGGACTGGCCCACCGGCTCCGGCGCGCTGACCGTCGTCGACGGCGCCATGGACGCGGTCGCCCGCAGCCTCCAGGCCGTCGTCCGATTCGGTGATCGGGTTATCGTCGAGGACCCCACCTTCCCGCACATCCTCGACTATCTGGAATCCATTGGCGCGCAGTTGGTTCCGGTGCGCATGGACGCGGAAGGCGTGCTGCCGGACGAATTCGCGCGGGCGGTGGCCACCGGCGCGACCGCGGCGGTCTTGCAACCGCGCGCGCAGAACCCCACCGGCGCGTCGATGAGCATCGAGCGCGCGGAGGAACTCGTCGCGATCCTCCGCCGGGGTGAGCACCGCTGCATGATCATCGAGGACGATCACTCCGGCGCCGTCGTCCCCGCCGACGACATCAGCCTCGGCCGCTGGCTGCCCGACCGCGTGCTGCACGTGCGCAGCTACTCCAAGTCGCACGGTCCCGACCTGCGGATCGCGGCGCTGTCCGGCCCGGAGGAGATCATCGACCGCATCGTCGCCACCCGCGTCCTCGGTCCTGGCTGGACGCCGCGCATCCTGCAGCGCCTGCTGCACGAGATGCTTCGCGACGACACCGTCACCCGCACCGTCGAACACGCGCGTGAGCAATATCAGCTCCGCCGCCGCGCCCTCGCCGACGCACTGCGGCACCATGGCGCACAGCTCGCCGAAGGGCAGGGCCTCAACGCCTGGTTGCCGGTCGCCGACGAGCGCACCGCCCTGATCCACTTGGCGGCCAACGGAATCCGCGTCGCACCCGGCGGACCGTTCTTCGTCGCCGATCGTGGTCACCCGGAAGCGGTGCGCGTGACCATCGCGCCGTTGTCGGGCGGCATCGATGAGGTCGCCGGTGCCCTGGCCTTGGCCGCCCGCCCGCGGCAGTCGGAGTACTTCTCGCTCGATCCGGGATCGCGAGACGGTCGGTAGCGGGCGCTGTCGGTCCGTCAGCGCAGAAGGCTGTCCTCTTCCGAATCCATGCCCGCCCACCATGTTTGGATCGGATCGTCCTCGAACGCGTCCGGTGGTGGACGGTAGCCGTCGGGGAGGTCGAAGCTGATCGCGTCGGTCCGCAGGGCGATGGCGCGGATGGCGCGGACGGTGGGCATGTCCCGCGGATCATCGATGTAGGCGGCGCCCAGGAGGGAGTGCAAGCCCAGCGCGTGCCACAGCGCGATCAGCTCGATGTCTCCGGCTTCCTCGGCGGCGACGACCACCTCGTGGACGACTTCGGCCAAGTGCGGGTTGCCGAGGGGTTCGGCGTGCTCGCCGGTGAGCTTCCCGAGTTCGATCATCTGTCGCCACAAGGCCGTACCCGCGTCGCAGTAGAGGAACGGCGGGTCGACAAACCCTCGGTCGAGCCAGTCGTCGAGATCGTCCCGGTCCTCGGAATCCGGCGGGTCGTCCGATCCGTCCGTCAACGCGGTGAAATCGGCCAGGCCGTCGAAGAATTCGCGCCGTTCGACGTACTCGGGATGCTCGTCGATCGGGAAGCGGAAGGTATACCCGCGTTCCAGCAGGATGTCCATCACCCGGAAATGGGTGAACGAGCAGTCGTAGGTGTCGTGGAAGCGGTACAGCGCCGCGATCCAGTCCCGGACGCGCCGATCGCCGACCGGCGCGTGGTCGTGCAACACCCGTATCGACCCTTCGACGAGATCCTCGATCAGGTGCATCGACATCCGGTCCTCCTCGCCACCGCCCCAGCGGTGACGCTACCGGGTGACGTCAGGCCGGGTCCATAGCCCGCTCTCGCTGTGCGGCCGACCGATCTCCCTGTCGCGCCGCCAAGACGACCAGCGCTCCGGCGACCGTCCCGGCGAAGTACGGGGAGGGCACGAGAAGTACGCCGCCCACCACGCACCACGCCGCCAGACTCCAGCCGACCCAGGCGGGCACGGCCACGCCGCGCCGCGCGAGATGCCAAGTGAGGCAACCCAACAGGATCAACGGCACGGCGAAGCTGCCGGGACCGGCCCAGAAGGTCGCCGCGTTCTGCGCGGACGCGACGGTCTCCTCCTCGGCGGTGAGCCCGAGCGGGACGGCCGCCCACACTCCGCGATCCACCCAGCCGGTGATGTCGCTCCACGCGAAGAGCGCCAACAGAAGGAGATGGCCGGCGCCGAGGACGATCATGATCCCGCTCGCCCAGCGCAGCAACGACTTTCCGGCGGTCATCGGTTCGCCTCTCGTTTATACGTCCCCGTACAGTTCGTTTGTACGGTACCGTATAAACGAGAAGCGATCAATGGAGGTGACCCCGATTCCCGCTGTGGCCCGCACTACCCGCGCCCGCTGGATTACGGCGGGTCTCGACGCGCTCGCCCAGGGAGGGCCCGACGCGGTCCGGGTCGAAACGCTCGCCGCCGCACTCGGAGTGACGAAGGGCGGCTTCTACGGGCACTTCGACGGCCGCGCCGCGTTCCTGGCGGAGATGCTCGACGAGTGGGAACGCCGCTGCACCACGGAGGTCATCGCCCAGGCCGACGCCGAGGGCGGCGATGCCGCCGACCGCATCCGGCGCGTCGGCCAGTTGACCTTCTCCGAGGACCTGCACCGGATCGATCTCGCGATCCGGGCTTGGGCCCATCGCGACGAGTCCGTCGCCGCACGGCTGCGGCGCATCGACAACCAGCGAATGGAATTCCTGCGCAAGATGTTCGGCGCCTTCCTCGACGATCCCGACGAGATCGAGGCGCGGTGTATGCTGACCTTCGCGCTGGCCATCGGCCGTCACTTCATCGTCGCCGACCATCCCGGGTACACCAAGCTCGAGGCGATTCAGCTTGCCGGAGAGTACATTTTGCGTCCGTAGCGGCGCTGTTCCGGCCGGGCCCGCGCCGCTACGGCACACCCCGCCCGGCATGGGCTTCGTACTCAGAACGGAAACTCGGCGTAGGCTTCTCCCGCGAACCACGAGCGGGCGTGCTGACGCATCCGCCTGCTGTAGACAGCGTGATCGAAGAGTGCTGTGTAGGTGGGAAATTCGGTACGGATCAGTCCCGCAGTGTCGGCCAGGTAGACATCGAAGCCGGGATACATCAGACCGACGAACGGTAGGTCGTCGACGTCCAGGGCGAGGACGGGATATTCCCCCTCCGAATCCGGTGCGCCGACGGTGAGGATCCGGCGCGAATCCGAGCCGCCCGGGAGGAGGAAGCACTCCTCGAAACGCTCGGCGAGCGGGGCGTAACACTCGGCCCATGGCTCACCGAGCTCGTCGCGTACCAGCTCGTCGAGTCGCCGGGCCGCGAAGCCGCCGTCCGGTCCGAACCAGCCGTAGCGCTCCAGCAGGCCGACGTCGAAGGCGAGCCACGCACGCAGGCTCGGCGGCAATGGGCGCCCGGAGGGAAAGACCTTCTCGGCCAACACATCCGCCGCCATCGGTCGCGGATCTCCCGTCACCCACGGCACGTGTTGGTAGGGAAGCGCGGAAGCTCCCGGGTCTCGCCGCACCGCCTCGATCACACGCTCCACCAGAGGCGCTCCGTGCGCGGAGCTTCCGTCGATCACCATGTCGCGGAAGGTAGCAGGTCGCGCCGACATCGGTGCGTCAGTCGTCCTCGAAGTGGCACACCGCGGAGACGCGGCCACGCAACCACCGGTGCGCCGGGTCCGCGTCGAGCCGGACGTGCCACAGCAGCGAGACCGTCACTTCCGGAGCGCGGAAAGGCAATTCGAAGGAGCGCAGTCCCTGACGCAGGTTCGCCGTGTGCCGCCGCGGCACCGTGGCGACGAGGTCGGTGGCTCGCGCGAGCGCCAGTGCCGCGCCGAAGCCGTCCACGACGGTGACGACGTCGCGGCGGTGGCCGGTCGGTTCCAGCGCCTCGTCCACGAGTCCGGCGGTCAGTCCGCGACGGGAGACGTGCACGTGGCGCGCGGCGGCGTACCGTGCGGCGGTCACCTTCCCGGCGCCGAGTGCGTGTTCGGCGCGGACGACTCCGATGAAGCGGTCGGTGAACAGCGGTTTGCTGAGCACGTCCGGTGGCAAGGTGTTCTCGACGACGCCCGTTTCCAGGTCGACGATGCCCTCGCGCAAGGGGGCTGGGTCCTTCTTCGTCTTCTGGAGGAACCGCAAGCGCACGCCCGGCGCCGCCTCGGCGACCTCGGCCACCAGCGCGGGCCCGAATCTCTCCACGAACCCATCGCTGCCGCGCAGCGCGAAAGTCCTTTGCAGCGTCGCCAAATCGAGACTTTCGACCGGTCGCAACACCGCTTCCGCTTCCTGGACGAGCCCGCGCACACGTTCGCGCAATTCCACGGCACGGGGCGTGGGGACCAGGCCGCGTCCCGCGCGCACCAGCAGCGGGTCACCGGTGGCGCGCCGGAGCCGGGCGAGCGCGCGACTCATCGCGGACGGACTCAGCGCGAGCCGTTCGCCCGCCCGCGTCACGCTGCCCTCCTCGAGCAGGACGTCCAGGGTGACGAGCAAGTTCAGGTCGGGCCGTGCCATGTGGACAGGATCGCACACCTGGCGTTCAGTGCACAGGTGCCTTTACTTCTTTGCGTCTTCCGCCAGGTCCGGACGGAACTTACGTTCGAGGGACACCGTCGAAGCCAGGAGGAAGACCTTCATGTCCAGATCAGCAACGCCTCCCGCTCTCGGGCACGAGCCGGCGGGCCGTCGCGCCTCGACCGAGGTGCTCACCGCACTCTCGTTGTCGATGCTGCTGCCCTCGCTGAGCATCAGCATCGCCAACGTGGGCCTGCCGTCGATGGCGGTGGCGCTGGGCGCGTCCTTCCACGCGGCACAGTGGATCGTGATCGCCTACCTGCTGGCCATCACGACGCTGATCGTCGGCGTCGGCCGGCTCGGCGACCTGGTCGGCCGCCGTCGGTTGCTGGTGCTCGGCATCGCGGTGTTCACGGTCGCGACGCTGCTGTGCGGTCTGGCCCCGAATCTGGTGCTCCTGATCGCCGCGCGGGCGCTGCAAGGGGTCGGCGCGGCGTGCATGATGGCGCTGACGATGGCCTCGGTCGGCGCGGTGGTGCCCGAACATCGCACGGGTAGCGCGATGGGGTTGCTGGGCACGATGTCGGCCGTCGGTACGGCGCTCGGGCCGTCGCTAGGCGGTCTGTTGATCGATGTATTCGATTGGCGAGCAATATTTTTGGCTGTCGTGCCGGTTGGGATGCTGGCACTGGCGCTCACGCTCCGGTTGCCTGCCGACGCCGCGGGCGGAACCTCGGCACGGCGTTTCGACACATTGGGCACCGTACTGCTGGCCGTGACGCTGGGGGCTTACGCGCTCGCCGTGACCGTCGGCTCCTTCGGGCCGCTCTTCCTCGGCTTGCTCGGCGTCGCCGGTGCGGGTCTCGTAGTGTTCGTCGTCGCCGAGCGCAAGATCTCGTTCCCGCTGTTGGATCTCGGCATGTTGCGCGATCCGGTGCTCGCCGTCGGGCTGACGACGAGCACCCTGGTCTCGGCCGTCATGATGACGACCCTGGTCGTCGGTCCGTTCCACCTGGGCGGTGCGCTCGGTCTCGGCACCGCCGCGGTGGGGCTCGTGATGTCGGCGGGCCCGGCGGTGTCGGCGCTCACCGGTGTCCCTGCCGGGCGCGCCACCGACCGCTTCGGATCGGGAACCATGGTGATCGTCGGGCTCGTCGGCATCATCGCGGCCGCGCTGACCCTGTCGTTGATGCCCGTGGCGGCGGGCGTTCTCGGTTACGTGCTGCCGTTGGTCGTCTGCACCGCGAGCTATGCGACATTTCAAGCGGCCAACAACACCGCGGTCATGAAAGACGTTGCCGCACACCAGCGTGGCTTGGTCTCCGGGATGCTGAACCTCTCCCGCAACCTCGGGTTGATGACCGGCGCGTCGGTCATGGGCGCGGTCTTCGCGCGCGCCGCGGGGGATATCACGACGGGTGCCCCGGCGGAGATAGCGCGGGGGACGCAGTGGACTTTCGCGGTCGCGGCGCTGCTGGTCGGTGCCGGTCTGGTATTGGTTCTCGTGCTGCGGAGGCCACGGACTATGTCGCGCTGATTCGTTCGAGCCACGGGTGCCCGGGGACGACATCCCACTCGAAGCCGGGGAAAGCGGCGGCCACCTCGTCGAATCGCTCTCGCGGAATACCGATTTCGAGATCGCTGTGTTCGCGGGCATCGCCTCCGGTGAACAGATCGAGCGCCCACCCGGCCGCGACGTACCACGGCGCCGAGACGCCCGCCATGCGCTCCGCGACTTCGGCGGGAGTCCACGCCGCCCACAGCCCGGCGGCCTCCTCGGCCGAGAGCGGACGTCCGATCACTTCGGGCCCCTTCTCACCGTTGCTTCGAGTATTGCCGTGGCTCAACGTCTTCTGCGAGGATAACGCTCGTGACATCGAACCGACGAAAGGCCTATGCCGCGTAAACGGCCAGGCCAGGTCCGCGTGAACCGACCGCGGAAGCCTCACTCGGGGCGCAGCAGGCAGACAGTCTGTGGGATCTCGGCCCGCACGCAGCGTGAAATCGCCATGGTGGTCGCGCAGATGTTGAGCCTCGAAGAGGAGGATGCCTCGTAGGCGGCCCTCCGCCCTCCGTCCGGGCGACGGATCGTGCCCGCGGTGTGGCGCCCGAATCGATTACTGCGACCGATACGACGCGGCACTGTGCGCGGTGTGCGACCAGTGGCGTGAAAGTGTCTGTGGCGATCCCGATTGCATCTACTGCCGACGCCGCCCCGAACGACCGAGCCTCGCTCGCGAGAGCGCTCCTGCCTTGCGTCGGGCGGCGCGGCTGGCCAATCGGCGGGTTCGCGCGCCAGGCCGACGGGCTCAGAGTGGGATGTCGAGAACCGAGAGGAACGCGGTTGCCGCCGGGGTGCGGGTGGTCTGGCCCCAGATGGCGTACTCGACGCGGGCGGGGGCGTCGGTGATCTCGAGGGTGACGACGCCGGTGAGTCGTGGCGCGTAGGAGGCGGCGAGCATGGCGATGCCGAGCCCCTGCTCGACGAGTCGCGACATCAGCGAGTCCGCGGTGCTCACTTCGAAGGCGACGTCGCGGCTGAGACCGGCCGCGGCGAAGGCTTGGTCGGATTGGGCGCGTCCGGCTGTCCCGGCCGGAAGATCGACGAACACTTCGGACGACAGCCTGCGCAGGTCGACCGACGGTTCGCCGGCGAGCGGATGGTCCGGCGCGACCACGGCGACGAGGCGGTCGCGGGCGAGCTCGTGGGCGGCGACGCCGCGCGGTCGCGCCGTCGTCGGCAGCCCGAGGAAGGCCACGTCGATGGCGCCCCGCTCGACCTGCTCGGTCAGCTCCTCGCTCGCACCCACCCGCAGGCTGATCCGCACGTGCGGGTACCGCCCGCGGAACTCACGGAGCGCCGCGGGGATGTCGACCGCGGCGATGGTGGGTATCAGTCCCACGGCCAGTCGTCCGCGCACCTCGCCGACGGCGGCGGCGACTTCGGCGGCCGCGCGTTCGGCGGCGTCGAGACACTGACGCGCGGCCGGGAGGAACGCGGCGCCCGCCGGTGTCAGTCGCACGCGGCGGCTGGTGCGCTCGAACAGCCGCGCGCCGAGTTCCCGCTCCAGACGGGCGATTTGGTGACTGAGCGCGGACTGGACGACAAGGCACCGTTCGGCGGCGCGGGTGAAGCTGCTCGTCTCGGCGACGGCGATCACGTAGCGCATCTGCTGAAGCTCCATGGATCAATCGTGAATCACGATCGATGAAGTGACAAACATGTGTTGGACTCATCGATCGCCGCCGGGCGAGACTGCGAACGTGAAAAGTCCAGCAGTACAGGAGGTTTCCCTCGGCGGTTCGCCACCGGGGAATCTACGGCGCACCGCCCTGACGGCGCTCGCCCCCGCGGCATGGGGCACGACGTACGTCGTCACCACCGAGCTTCTTCCACCGGGACATCCGCTGTTCGCGGGTCTCCTTCGCGCGTTGCCCGCCGGTCTGATCGCGCTGGCCATCACCCGCACGCTGCCGCGTGGGACGTGGTGGTGGAAAGCCGCGGTACTCGGCGTGCTGAACATCGGCCTGCTCAACGCGCTGCTGTTCGTCTCGGCCGAACGCCTGCCTGGCGGCGTTGCCGCCACCTTGGCCGCGGCCCAGCCGCTGGTCGTCGCCGTCCTGGCCGTGGCCGTGCTGCACGAGCGCCCGTCCGTTTGGCGCCTCGCGTGGGGAGTGACCGGCGTCCTCGGCGTCGGTTTGGTGGTGCTCGGTCCGAGCGCGGCGCTCGACTTCACCGGAGTCGTGGCGGGCCTGGGCAGCGCGGCCTCGATGGCGTTCGGGCTGACCCTCACCAAGCGCTGGGGACGCCCCGCCGAGGTCGGCGCCACCGCGTTCGCCGGGTGGCAACTCGCCGCGGGGGGCCTTTTCCTGCTCCCCGTCACTTTTCTCGTCGAGGGCCCGCCTCCGGCGATCGGCCCGACCGCCGCGCTCGGCTACCTCTGGCTGGGTCTGGTCGGCGGTCTGATCGCCTACGTGCTGTGGTTCCGCGGCCTCGGCGCCTTGCCCGTCACCTCGGTCGCGGTTCTCGTCCTGCTCTCGCCGCTGGTCGCGGCGGTGCTCGGCGCGATCCTGCTCGGCCAGACGCTCGGCCCCATCCAGCTCGTGGGATTCGGCCTCGCGCTCGCCGCGATCGTCGCGGGACAACTGCCCGAACCCACCACCGAAAGGAAAACCGAATGAAGATCGCCGTAGTGGGAGCCACCGGCATGGTCGGCTCGCGCGTCATCGACGAAGCCGCCCGCCGGGGCCACGACCTGATCGCGGTATTCCGGTCCCGCCGGCCAACCGCCTTGCCGCCGAGAGTGATCGCCGTCGAGGGCGACGCGAACGACCCCGACCGCATGAGCGGACTGTTCCACGGCGCCGACGCGATCGTCGCCGCTACCCGTCCCGCCGAGGGACACGAGCACACCGCGGCGAAGACCGCGACCGCGCTTCTCGACGCGGCCGCGACAGCTGGGACCCGGATCCTCTTCGTGGGCGGCGCCGCCCCGTTGCGCCTCCCACAGCACCCCGATCGGCTCGTCATCGACAGTCCGGAGTACGTACCGGAAGCGATTCGCCCCATCGCGGCCGCGAGCGTCGCGCAACTGGAAGCCTGCCGAGCGCACCCGGCCGACTGGGTCTACCTCAGTCCGCCCGGTCTCCTCGAACCCGGTTCTCGCACCGGGAAATACCGGCGCGGCACCACGACGCTCCTCGTCGGCGCCGACGGCACATCCCGGATCTCGGCCGAGGACTTCGCCGTGGCCGTCCTCGACGAGCTCGAGAACCCGGTCGGCGAAGAACATTTCACCGTCGGCTACTAGGAGGAAATGGTGCGATGAGGCGAGCGCTCGGTATCTCGATCGCGCTGGCGTGTTTCGGCGTGACGGTGCTGGTACCCGCGGACCGGGCGGACCGCGGTCCGGCGTTTCCCGTCACGATCGACCTGCCCGCCGGATTCCAGCCGGAGGGCATCGCGATCGGGTCGCTGCCGGTGGCCTATTTCGGTTCTCGCGCAGACGGTTCCATCTACGCCGCGAGCTTGGTGAGTGGCCGGGGCGCCATCCTGAGCCCCGGCCCGGGGACGCCGTCGCTGGGGCTCGAGGTGGACGACCGCGGGCGGCTGTTCGTCGCGGGCGGCACCGCGGGCGACGCCCGCGTCATCGACACCCGCACGGGCGCGCTGCTTGCCGGCTACCGGCTCGCGACACCGCCGGACACGTTCGTCAACGACGTGGTCCTCACGCCCACCGGCGCTTGGTTCACCGACTCGCGCGCGCCCGTGCTCTACCACCTGCCCGTCGGCGACGACGGCGCGTTGCCGCCGCCCGCCGCCGTGCTGCGCCGCCCGCTGACCGGCGACATCGTTCAGGTACCTGGAGCGATCAACGCCAACGGCATCGTGCGCACCCCGGACGGTACGGGGTTGATCATCGTGCAGTCGGCGACCGGCAAGCTCTTCCGCGTCGACCCGGCGACCGGCGCGACGCGGCAGATCGATCTCGGCGGCGAAGCGGTGCCGAACGGTGACGGACTCCTGCTGCACGGCAGCACATTGGTGGTCGTGCAGAACCGGCTCCACACGATCGCGGTCGTCGCGCTCGACCCCGCGAGCGCGACGGGCGCCGTCGAGCGGCGCCTCACCGACCCGCGCTTCGACGTACCCACCACCGTCGCGGCGTACGGCGGGCGTCTCTACCTGCCGAACGCCCGCTTCACGACACCGCCTTCCCCCGCCACGCCCTACAACGCCGTCGCCGTCGAACGACCCCGATGAATGCCGGTTCGTTCGAATGCGCTGATGGGCAGACCAATTCGTCGCGGTGGCTTCGATCAGCGCACGAGGTCGTCGACGGTCGCGGCCACGACGCCGAACAGGTCGGCGATGGTGGTCAAGGCCGCGGCCTGCAGCGCGGCGGCGGGCACGGTGTCACCCAGCGGGCTGGGCAGAGACCGGGTCGCGGTGGCTTCGGCGACGACGGTCGGGGTATAACCGAGGTTGAACGCGCCCTGTGCGGTGTAGCTCACGCACATGTGGGTCATGAACCCGGCGAGCACCAATTCCTGCCCCGCGCCGAGCTCGCGGAGAGTCGGCTCGAGATCGGTGTCGTGGAACGCGTTCGGAAACCGCTTGATCACCACCGGTTCGCCGGGGAGTGGTGCGACCGAATCGCTGATCGCGCCGATTTCGGCGCGAATGTCGTACGGCGTGCCGGGGCCGCCGTCGTTGACGACATGCACCACCGGTCGACCCGATTCCCTTGCGGCTCCGAGCAATCGGGATCCGGCGGCGAGTGCCTGCTCGGCGCCGTCCACGGCCATGACTCCGCGGCGGTAGGTGTTCTGGAAATCGATCATGATCAGTGTGGCGTCCGTCAGTCGCGGTAGCCGATCGTCCAGGCCGATCACGTTTCGGAGGGTGCTCGAGGCAGCGGTCATCGACATTCGTTTCGTCTTTCTCTGGAGGGAATGGATATTCGAGCTGGTTCACGTAGCGATTCGGAAACGCTTCCGGTAGTCGCCGGGGGTGGTGGAGAGTTGCCTGCGAAACGCGCGGTGCAAGGTTTCGACCGATCCGAGTCCGACGGTCGCGGCGACCCGCTCGAGGGGCTGGTCGGTGGTTTCCAGCAGGCGGCGCGCCGCTTCGACCCGGCACGCCTCGACATAGACCGCGGCGCTCGTGCCGGTTTCCTGCTGGAAGACGCGCGTGAAGTGCCGTTCGCTGAGGCGCATTCGGGCCGCGAGTGCCGCGGTGGACAGATCGCCGTCCAGATTCCCGGTGATGAACGAACGCAATTCGTCGATGTCACGGCGGGCCGTCGCGGGACGGCTCAGCGGCACACTGAATTGGCTCTGTCCGCCTTGGCGTTTGAGGTACACCACCAGCTGTCGCGCGACCCGCAGTGCCAGCTCCTCGCCGTGATCCTCGGCCACCAAGGCCAGCGACAGGTCCAGGCAAGCGCTGATGCCGGCGCCGGTCCAAATCCGCCCGGAGCGAATGAAGATCGGATCGGGATCCACGACGACGTGCGGGTGATCCGCCGCGAGTTGGTCGGCGGTCGACCAATGGGTGGTGGCGATCTTGCCGTCCAGCAAGCCCGCGGCCGCGAGCAAATGCGCGCCGACACACACCGAGGCGATCCGCCGCGTGTGCGGCGCGACGGACTCGATCCACGCCACCACGTCCCGATCGATCCGCGCGACCGGTCCGCCGGGCGGGGTGTCCACGGCGCCCGGGACGATCAACGTGTCGATCGCGCTACCGACATCGTCGAAACCGAGATCGGTGACTACGCGCACGCCTGCGGAGGTGCGCACCTCGCCCCGGATCGGGCTCGCCAGCCGCACCTCGTACCGCGCCCGCCCGCCGCCTTCGCGGTTCGCCAGCGCGAACACCTCCGCGGGTCCCGCGACATCGAGCAAGTCGACATCGGGGAAAGCGGCGACGACGACGCGGTGGCTCGAGTTCATGCCACCTATCGTCGGGGTGCGCGACGATGACCGCAATGACGTATCTCTGTCAGATCCGGCCATTGCTCGATACGTCGCCGACGGCGTGGTCGCGCCCGCCGAGGTTCGTCTCCGCGCGGGTACGACGACCGCTACATGCGGCCTCGATTCTGCCGAGCGCAAGTACGCGCGTACCATCCTGCGTCTGGATGAGGGGTTCCGGAACAGCGGCGGTTTCGTCCTGTCTGGTTTGCGTTGCTTTCCCGATTCGTCAGGGGACGGTCGGTCGGTTCAATGAGTTGGGAGTGGATGTTCGGTGGCACGCAAAGTGGTAGTCACGGTTGTCGATGATTACGACGGTCGCTCGCCCGCGGTGGAGACGGTGTCGTTCGGTATGGACGGTGTCGGTTACGAAATCGACCTGTCCGAGGAGAACGCGGCCCGCTTGCGGGAGGTGTTCGCGGAGTGGACGCCGTTCGGCAGGCAAGTCGGCCGGGTCGGACGTCGCCGCAGCAAGCCCGTCGAGCCGAGCGGTGCGCGCAAGCCGGAGGCGGGCGTGGTCCGGAAGTGGGCCCGGGCGAACGGTTTCGAGGTTCCCAGCCGTGGCCGGGTCCCCTCGGAGGTCGTCGCGGCGTACGAGAAGGCCGCTTCGTAGCGCGTAGGCGAGTCCGCCCTCCGCGGTTCGTCGCGGAGGGCGGGTCCCGTCAACGGCGCGTCAGCCGATTCTCGATGATCGGGCCCGGCTCCGGCTCGAGGTTTTCGTCTCCGTCGTCGTCCTCGATCACGGCCGAGGCCACGCCCGCTCCCATGACCGCGACAGGAGCGTAACGGTGGACAGCGCAAGCCAACTCGCTCAACGGATGACCAAACCGTTCACGCGGTAGATCCCGGACGCGCGCCGTCGACCAATTCGCGCCACCGCCGTAGCACCAGCTCGGTGTACTGGTCCGCGGCAATGTCGTACGCGCCGAGCGCGTAGCCGTCGTTGGCCTCGACAAGAGCCGTCTCACCGTTGGTCAGCACGCCGAAGTCGATGCCGTACGCGCTCGGTGCCGTCCCGGAACGGTGGTATGTCGCGATCGCGGACTCGACCACGTCCATGTCCAGTGGCACCGATCCGTCGCCGTCGTATCGGTCCACGCCGATGACACGGCCATCGATCACGTAGACGCGGTATTCCGCGACCCAGGTGACGACCTCGGAACACCACACCCGCTGCCGTCGGCTGACATTCCCGAAGGCGGCGAAGTCTCGCTCGGAGTAGCACAAGGCTCCGGTGAAGCTCTTTCTTCGCTCCGACGGCTTCACGAATACCGCTGGGGCGGACCCATTCTCGACCGCGTGCTCGATCTCGCCCAGTGTCGACGTCCACACCCTGCGGCGCAGAAACTCCCGCAAGCTCTCCGGGTAGTCGTCGGGTTGCGGGACCGGGATGCGCAGCTGCTTCATGGCGCCGTGCATCGCGTCCATATCGCCCGCGATGAACGTCTCCGGCCCCAACGGCAACTGTCTGCGGTGAATGCGTTTGACGCTGTAGTACCGGATCGGGATACCGCGCCGACGTAGCCCTTTCTCGAGCAGCTCCTCCTCGTGCCGCATCGGGCCCGATCCGGCGTACTGCAGGAATGCGACACTGAACGTCATCTTTCGACCGCCTTCGATCAGCGCTGGTTCCTCAGTGTGTCGATTGCACTGATTCGACGTCGTTGGGTTGGGGGCGGTGGCGGGCGTAGTCGGGGAAGCGGGCTGCGAGGGCGCGGTCGAATGCTGTTGCGCGTTCGCGGGAATCGGTGCCGCCGAACGCGCCCTTCGGTGCGTAGTCGTCTCGGTCGAGGTACCAGGTCATGAGATCGGCGGCGGCCGCGGCGTCGCCGCACGCCGCGGCCAGGGCGACGGCCGTCCGGACCTTGTGCGGAAGCACCGCGCCCCATTTGTTCGGCTGCTTCGCGAGCTCGGCGATCTTGGCCAGGGTGCCGCGGCGGTCGTACCAGTCGGTGACCGGGCCGCGGAGGCGGTCCATGAACCACTTCACCCCGTCGGAGCCATCCTGCGCACGGACCCCGTACGTCAGCGTCATGTAGAACGACTGCTCGAAGGCGCCGAAATCGACGCTGTCCAAGGCATATTCCCGAGTGTCACCTTCCTTGTCCGAAGTCGGCCACGCATCTTTCGGCATCGCCGCGAGCACTTCGTCGACGACCGTCGAAGTCAACCGCGCCCGGCCGGACACTCGCACACCACCGTGACGTCCTCGCTCGATATATGCCACTACCGTTCGAGTCGTGCCGGGCGCGGGACCGGCGGCGGAGAACGCCATACCGTAGTCGTCTGGCCGCACGCGTGGCCGAAATCCGATCTCCGCCAGTGCGTTCACGATCCCGGTGGACACCCGGGGCAGCTGTTCCGCGGTGTCCTCTGTGTCGAGCACCTCGAAGCGTTCCTCGCCCCGCTCACCGAGTATCCGGTCGTAGCGGTATCCCACCAACAGCTCGGCCAGGTAGGTCGGGAACGACTGATAGTCGATGTCTTCCGGATCGTCGGCCGACGCTTCGTACGCCCGCAATTCCGCGAGGGCGGGGTGCAACTCGACCGGCAGTTCACCCTCAACCAGCAGGCAGGGATCGTCGTCCGGCACACACACCACACCCCACACTCGCCGACCGTCGCGCCATCCGACCACCTCGCTGTGCCCGACACTCTCGATCACCGAGAACCCGATCACCTCGCATCCCCGCGAGATTCGAGCCAAGTCCCAGGTGTCCTCCACCAGCTCGTCGGCAGTGTCCTCGACGAGGAGAAAACAATCTTCCGAAAGCTCGGCCCCCGAGTACTGCGGCTTCGGTGTGTCCGAACGAATGCCGCTGCGCCGTAACCCCATATCGCGGCACACCGCGTCCGAGTCCCGTCCCCGCACCGCGACCCAGTTGACCTTGAATCCCACTGTTCCTCCCACGAAAGTCAGGAGAGAAGCTACCGCCCCGCACCGACAAACGGCGTCGCAATCGAGTAGGGGAATTCGAAGCCGGGGGAGCGGTGATTCAGCCCCGCACCGGTATCGCGTTCACCAGCGCAGGACGGCCTCGGTCTCGTCGTCGACCAACTCGCCGGTGGGTTCGAAGCCGAGCGATCGGTAGAAGCCTTCCGGGCTGCCGGGGCCGCGTCCGTAACTGGTGTAGAGCGTGTTGGTGCCACGCGCTTTCAGGTGCGCCACCAGACTCTCGATCGCACGGCGGCCGTACCCTTTGCCCTGGTGCGGGCCCGCGATCATGAAGCGCCACAGGGATACGCCGGGTTCGTCGGGGTCCATACCGAGGTCGAGCATGAGGAAGCCGACCGGCTCGTCGCCGGAGTAGATACCGCGAAACCATGCGGCATCCGCGAAGTGTGCCTCGGCGATCGATATGCCGTTGTCGGCCACCATCTTCCGTTGCTCCGGCGAGAGTGTCTCGCTGAGCTTGCACACTTCGTACACGGTCTCCGCGGTGATTTTGCGCAGTTCCACGGTTTGCTCGGCGACGGCTGATGGGCTCACCCGCTCTTCGTACCCGACCACGCACGCGGGTTCAACGGAATTTGCGTATCACCCGGGCGCGAAGCCGACAGCGATCGCGACCGTCAGCGTCAGAGCCGCCAGGATAGTTGGGCGCCAAGGCCATGCGGCGCCGTCGAGCCGTAGGTGATCGTCGGGATACTCGGCGAACTTCGCGGCGACCCGAGCGGTGGCGCGATCGGTGTGCGCCGCGAGATCCCGCAGCGGCGGGTCGAAGGCGAACTCGCCCGGGCGGCGATCCTTTCCTGGGCGGATCTCCCGCTCGACCCGGGCGGCGGTGTGCGCGAAGAGGGTGAGACCGTGGCGCGAGGTGATGTACGAAGTATCGCCCACCGGGACGAGGTGCGCGGCGAAGGAGCTGCCCGCGTAGACCTCCACCACCGCCGCCAGGTCCAGTTCGCCGACACCGTCGCCGAGCCGGACCCCGATCCGCGGCTGGAAGTACGGGAACGCCACATCGAGGAGATAGGGCAGATCGGACAGTCGCCTGCC
Source organism: Nocardia bhagyanarayanae (assembly GCF_006716565.1). Taxonomy (NCBI): domain Bacteria; kingdom Bacillati; phylum Actinomycetota; class Actinomycetes; order Mycobacteriales; family Nocardiaceae; genus Nocardia; species Nocardia bhagyanarayanae. Next base: position 4,641,343 of record NZ_VFPG01000001.1, read on the forward strand.
GTGCGCCGGAATATCGGTCGTCCCCTCCGGTGTCCAGCCGGGAAAGGCCACCTCGGCGCCGATCCGAGCGGCCTCCGGACGGCCCGCGAGGCGTTCGACGACCTTCAGCGCGCCGACGACGCCGGAGGTGACGCCCGCGGTGCTGATGATGTTCGCGTCCTCGACATAGCGTTTCCCCGCCACCCACCGAGTGTCGGGGTACGCGTCGGCGAGGCCGTCGATCGCGTCCCAGAACGAGGTCGCGGTGCGATCGCGCAGCACCCCGCTCGCGGCGGCGAGCTTCGCGCCCGCGCAGACGCTCAACACCAGCGCGCCGTGACCGGATCGGCTCGAAATGTAATGGCGCGCCGCGGTTTCCTCGGGGTCCACGACAGCGGGCACGACGACGACATCGGCAGGCGGTGCGTCGTCGAATGTCCGGTCGGCCACGATCGTCAGCCCGCCGGACAGCGCGACCGGCGTGCGCCGCGCCGCCACGGTGAACACGGCGAACCCCGCAGACCGCGCGAACACCTCGAACGGCGCCAGCGCGTCGGCCGCGACGGAACCGCGGTGTCCGAGAACGACCGCGACGTTGATCCGCCCCTCGGGGAGCGGACGCGGCGGTGGAATCCGACCGGGAGCGATCGTGTAGTTGCGGGACATCGAGATCCAGACGCCTACAGCGCACGCGCCTGCGAATGTCGCTGCGGCGAGTACGATTCCGAGCGCTGCTATCAGCCCCTTCCTCATCGCCGCGCCGCCGGAGTCGTGCCGAACCGGGCCGAATACAACCGACGCAGGTGTCGCGCGTCGCCGAACCCGCACCGCGCGGCAACGGCTTGCACCGTCAGGTCCGTCTGCTCGAGCAGGTTCGCGGCCAGTTCCAGGCGCAGCCGCTGCCGATATTCCAACGGCGTGATCCCGATCGTGGACTTGAACGCGCGGCTGAGCCCGCGTGGCGAAAGATGCGCGATAGCAGCGAGTTCGGCGAGGGTGTGGCTGGAGTCGAGATTTTGGGCCAGATGATCCTGTACCCGGTGTACCGCCTCGTTCAGGTGGGCCCGATCCCGCAGAAACGGACTGAGCTGGGCATGGTGGCCGTCGCGCCGGAGATAGACCACCAGTTGGCGCGCCACGGCGGCCGCCAGCGCCGAGCCGTGATCACGTTCGACCAGGGACAGTGCCAGATCGATCCCGGAAGCGATTCCGGCGCTCGTGCTCACCGGCCCGTCGTGTACGTAGAGCACCGAATCGGCCACGCGCGCAGCGGGATACCGCGCGCGCATCGCGTCCAGCAGCTCCCAGTGGGTCGTACACCGCCGCCCGTTCAGCAGTCCGGCGTCGCCCAGCGCGATCGCGCCGCTGCACACCGAGGCGAACCGCGCGCCGCGCTCGGCCTGCGCACGCAACCAGTCGGTCACCTCGCGGCGCACCCGCGGGTGGTCGCCTCGAAGACGAGGCCCCGGAACGAGAACGAGATCGCCCGCCGCGGTTGTCGGTAGCGGCGCGAGGTCCGACAGCATCAAATCCTGGGCGGATCGCACGTTCGATTCGAGACCGACGTGTTCGATCCGGTAGGCGCCGCCCAGCGCCGTCGCGGCGTCGAAGACCTGCACCGGACCGGCGAGGTCGAGCAGATTCACCTGGGGGAGGACGAGGACGACCACTCTGCGCGCTGCACTCACCGGCCCAACGTAAGCAAGAAGACCTGCGACGACGAGGGCTGCGACGGCCGAACGGCGGACGGATCGGGCAGTCGCGGGCTGGTCGCGCTCACGCGTGCGCGGCGATCCTCTTGTCGATCACGGAGAGCGCGAACTCGCCCCAGCGAATGTTCTCCTGTTCGAAGGAGATTCCGCGCATCAGCGTCAGATAGGGACCGACCCGCTCGGCCTCCTCGAGGTAGGCCTGCTCGCTGCGGCCGGCCAGCAGGCGGGTGCGCAGCCGCTCGTAGCGGGCCAGCTTGGCTTTCGACCACTCCAGCTTGTCCAGGACCGCGGCGCGCACGGCAGGGGCGTCCTCGACGTCCATGCCCTGTACCTTCACCATCATCTCGTCGCGAATGGCGGTGGGTTTGGCGGGCGCCTCGATGAACTCGTGCAGGACCGCTCGTCCGGCGGGGGTGATGGCGTGCAGCCGCTTGTTGGGACGGCGTTCCTGCTGCACGACCCGGGTTTCGATGAGGCCGTCGGCCGCCATGCGCTCGAGTTCCTTGTACAGCTGCTGCGGCGTCGCCATCCAGAAGTTGGCCACCGAGGCGTCGAAGCCCTTGGCCAGGTCGTAGCCGGAGGCCTCGCCTTCCAGCAGGGCCGCGAGTACCGCGTTTCGTAGCGCCATGCGCCCAAGATACCAGCACACATGAATAAGCAACTAGTTCACTATTGCCCTATGGACAGACCTCCTCGATCGCACTATTGTCCATGGAGGTACTACTCAATTAGTTGCATATGAAAGGCGGGGACATGCATCCCTTCCGGGCAGCCGTGGAGGCCCGCGACGAGGCCGCCATCGAGGCACTGCTTGCCGACGATGTCGTGTTCACCAGTCCGGTGGCGTTCAAGCCGTACCCGGGCAAGGCGATCACCGCGGCCATCCTGCGCGCGGTGATCCGGGTCTTCGAGGACTTCCGCTACGTCCGCGAGATCGCCGACGCCGACGGACGCGACCACGCCTTCGTGTTCGAGGCCACGGTCGACGGCAAGCAGCTGACCGGCTGCGACTTCCTGCACTTCGACGAGGACGGGAAGATCGACGACTTCATGGTCATGGTGCGCCCGCTCTCCGCCGCGCAGGCCCTGGCCAAGCGCATGGGGGAGCAGTTCGAACGCATCGAGGCCGAGGCCACCGCGCAACTCCAGCGAGAGGCGACCGGCGCATGACCGACTACGACGCCATCGTCATCGGCGCGGGCAATGCCGGCCTGACCGCGGCGGCGACGCTGCAACGCGCGGGCGCGCGCACCCTGCTGCTGGAACGCCACAACATCCCCGGCGGGTGTGGCACCTCGTTCCGCCGCGGCCGGTTCGAGTTCGAGGTGGCGCTGCACCAGCTGTCCGGCGTCGGCGTCGAGGGACAGCCGATCTCGTTGCGCGAGGGGCTGTTCCAGCAACTCGGCATCGCCGGCAAGCTGGAGTTCGTCCAGGAGCACGACCTCTACCGAGCGGTGATTCCAGGGCAGCTGGATCTGACCCTGCCCGCCGACTGGGACGCCGCCATCGACGCCATCGAGGCCGAGTTCCCCGGCAATCGCGATCGTGCGGCGAAGTTCTTCGAACTGCTCAAACAGGTGACCTTCTGGCAGATAGCCGCCATGCGCGGCATGCCGGTCGAGCAGATCGATCCGACACTGTTCACCTACGGCCTGCGTCCGCTGAAGGACGTGCTCGACGAATACTTCGACGACGAGCGCATCAAGGTCGCGCTCGGCATGTACTGGACCTACCTCGGCCAGCCGCCGTCGAAGCTGCGCTTCCAGGACTTGGCGCTGACGCTGTTCGCCTACTTCGAGTTCAAGCCATGGCACGTGCGCGGCGGCTCCCAGGCCATGTCCACCGCCATCCTCGACGCGTTCCTGCAGGCGGGCGGGGAGGTCCGGTTCAACACCGGGGTCGAGGCCATCCTCACCGAGGGCGGCCGGGTCTTGGGTGTCCGGCTGGAAGACGGAACCGAGGTCACCGCACCGGATGTGGTCTCCAATGCCTCGCTGCCCACCACGTACGGAATGCTCGAGGGCCTCGAGGTACCCGCGGCCGTGCGAGATGATCTGGCCACCAGGCGAATCGGCGTCTCCGGGTTCGTACTGCACATGGGCTTGGACGCCACACCCGCCGAGCTCGGGTTCACCACCAGCACCACCTTCGTCAACCGCGACAGCGACGACGACCGCACCTACGACTCGTGGAAGTCCTTCGAACCCGCGCGTGGAATCTGTGTCAGCTCTTACGATGTCGCACCGATCGGCTTCGCGCCCTCCGGCGCCACCCACGTCAGCCTGATGACGCTGCAATACGCCGACATCTGGAAGAACGTCGCCCCATCGGAGTACGCGCGCACCAAGTTCGCCTACGCCGAGACGCTGCTCGACCTGTGCGAGACCGTCACCCCCGGCATCCGCGACGCCATCGAGGAGGTCGACGTCGCGACGCCGTTGACGATGATGCGCTACCTCGGCCACCCAGGCGGCGCGATCTACGGCTACGACCAGGACGCCACCGAAGGCTGGCTGTTCCGCGACAGCGAACGCCGAACCCACGTCCCCGGACTGCATTTGGCCGGCTCCTGGGCCGGTATCGGCGGTTTCCAACCCACACTCGAGGCAGGCGCCCGCGTCGCCCGCCGCCTGCTGCGCACCAAAGCCGCCTGAACGGAGCATCCTCGTGACATACCCCTTGGCCGAACGATTCGACGGTGCGAGCGAGATTCTCGCCGAGATCGACTCCCGCATCGCCGACACCCGCGATCACCTCGCCGAAACCCGCGCCACCGTCGACGCCTATCACCCTAAGCGGCTCCGGCTGGCGGTCACCGAGATCATCGACGAGACCCCGACCACCAAGACCTTCCGGCTGGCGAGCCTCGATCAGGCCCCGCTGCCGCCGTTCCTGGCCGGTCAATACGTCAACGTCTTCTTCGACGGCACCAGCCGCCCCTACGCCATCTCCTCCAGCCCCACCCGACTGGATCACTACGACCTCACCGTGCGCCGTGTGCCCGGCGGCCGCGTCAGCAATCTGCTCATCGACGCCGTGGTGGTCGGGCAGGTGCTGACCACCACCGGGCCGATGGGCACCTTCCATCACAACCCGCTCTTCCACGGTGAGGACGTCGTGTTCCTCGCGGGCGGTTCGGGTGTCGCGCCCGCCATGAGCATGATCCGAGAGATCGTCGAACTCGGCCTGGACCGCACCTTTCACCTGATCTACGGCTCTCGTGATGCCGCCGACGTGATCTTCCGCGACGAACTCGACGCGCTCGCCGCCGGGCACCCCGGTGTCGACGTCGACCACGTCATCGCCGAGCCCGACGCCGAATGGACCGGGGCCACCGGGTTTCTCACCGCGGACACCATCCGCTCTCTCGCCGGCGCACTCGACAACCGCATGGTCTATGTGTGCGGCCCGCAAGCCCTCTACCCGTATGCCCTCACCCAGCTGACCGCGCTCGGTCAGCCGCGCAAGCGCATCCGTTTCGAGGCCAACGGCGCTCCCAACGACCCCACCGAGCAACCGCATTGGCCCGCCGAGGTGGATCCGACAGGCGAGGTCACCGTCACCGTCGGGGATGTGTCCTTCCGTACGCCCCGCAACCGGCCGCTGCTGGACGCATTGGAGGACAACGACCTTCGTCCCGAGGCGGCGTGCCGTTCGGGCGAATGCAGTCTGTGCCGGGTGCGCGTGGTGAAAGGCCGGGTGCACACCGCGGAGGAGGCCAAACTCCGCCTGTCCGACGCGCAGTTCGACTACACCCACTCCTGCGTCGCCTATCCCATCAGCGATGTAGAGCTCGACCTGTGACCTCGAGCAACCCCGGTCGGGGATCACTACCGCATGTCGGCGAGGACGCCTTCTGATGACCGTCTATTCGCGCTATGTCGCGCTGGGTGACAGTCAGACCGAGGGCGTCGGCGACGGCGACGACCGGATCGGATTGCGCGGTCTGGCCGACCGTCTCGCCGAACGGCTCGCCGCGATCGAACCGGACCTGCGGTACGCCAACCTCGCCGTACGCGGCAAACTCGCGAGTGAGGTGCACGCCGAACAGCTCACGGCCGCATTGGCGCTGCGGCCCGACCTGGTCACCGTGGTCGCCGGGTTCAACGACCTGCTTCGGCCCGGATTCGACGCCGACGAGGTCGCCGGACACCTGGACATGATGTTCGCGGCGCTCACCGGCAGCGGCGCGGTCGTCGCCACGCTGACCTTCCCCGACGTCGCGCGCATCACCCCGCTCGCGCGTCCGATCAGCGGACGGGTCACCGCGCTCAATCAGCGCATCCGCGGCGCCGCGCAGCGGCATGGTGTCATAGTCGCCGACACGGTCCACTACGCCGTCGTCACCGATCCTCGCCTCTGGAGTCCGGACCGGCTGCACGCGGGCCCGATCGGACATCAGCGCATCGCCGATGCCCTCGCCCACGCCTTGCGACTGCCCGGCGCCGACGATCGTTGGACCGAAGACCTGCGACCGCCGCTGCCCGCACGCGGCGCGCTGTCCACCGTGGTCGGCGAAATACGCTGGGCAACAACATTTCTCGGTCCATGGTTGGGGCGACGGCTGACTGGACGGTCCTCCGGTGCGGGGCGCACCGCCAAACGGCCCGACCTGCTGCCGCTTCGCGACCGCGCGGACACCGCGGGCGCGGAAAGGGCGGCCGGCGGACCGTGACCGGGAACCGGGGCGGGTCGATCAGCGCTACTGGGCGAGGTTCGGGCGCTGCTTCGCGGGAGCGGAGGCCAGTCCGGGGGATAAGGTCGAGGCGGTGAGATCAATGCCTTTGGCAGGGGGTGGGATGCGATCGATCAGCGTGCCGGGTGATGACGGGGCCTTGCTGCATGTCGGTGTCACGGGACACGGGCCGGATGTCGTGGTGCTGTCCGGTGGGCCGGGTTGCGTTCATTACCTCGAGGACGACGCGCTGGCGCCGCGCGGGATGCGGGCGTGGTATCCGGAACCCCGGGGCGTTGGGCGTTCCGAGGGCGGTCCACACGATCTCGCTCAGGCGGTCGCCGATATCGAAGCGGTGCGGCGGGACGCGGGTGTCGACAGGTGGGTGGTGCTGGGCCATTCGTGGGGCTCGGATCTGGCGGTGCGTTACGCGCTGGATCATCCCGAGCGGGTTCGAGCCGTGGTCGGCGTCGCGGGGCACGGGTTGCACAAGGACCGCACGTGGTCTCAGGTGTACGAGTCCTCGCGGCACCTGGAATCCGACATCGAAATCGACTGGAATCCAGAGGTTCACGCCGCGTTGGGCGCGTCGTTCGTGGAGTGGATCCACGAACCCGATGTGCTGCGCCGGCTGGCCGACTCCGATGTCGCCATGACGTTCCTCGCCGCGCAGCACGACATTCGACCGTCGTGGCCGCTGCGGCAGCTCGCCGCCTTGGTTCCGCGCGGCAGATTCGAGGAACTGCCCGGTGTCGCGCACAACCTGTGGTCGACCGATCCGCACGTGTGGGTCGACGCCGTCACGAGAGTCTGCGGCGCTCAGGTTCTCCGCTAGGGGGTCGCGGTGTGATCGGCGTCCATGAGGCGGGCCGCGCGCAGGGCGATGTACAGCTCGGCGGCCGCCTTGGGGTCGGCGCAGCGGCGGTTGGTGAGATTCTCGATGCGGCGCAGGCGGTTGTGAATCGTGTTGCGATGGAAGTGGAGCCGGCGGGCGACCTCGAGATTCGAGCCCGCGCATTCGAACCACAAGTCGAGCGTGTCGAGTAGTTCGTCCCGGTCGGCGGCGGGCAGTTCGAGGATCGGGCCGAGGATCTCGGTGGCGAGCTCGCCGCTCGGCTGCGGCGCGTGCGCCAGCAGCAGCGGAATGGGCTCGACGCCATAGCTGGTCACGGCGGGCACGCCCGGAGACGTACAGCGACAAGCGATCTCGGCCTCGCGCAGCGCCGCGGCGGCGTCGATGGGACGGGTGAACAGCCGGCTGACTCCGACGCGAGTCGTCGCGCCGAGGGTCAGCAGCCGGAGCGCCTGATCCAGGCCGCGCGGCGTGACGAGGCTCAACAGGCCGATCCGCTTGTCGGGCTCGGTGATCCAGAACGAATTGACGAATGCGGCGCGCAGCCGATCCTCGATGGCGGGCAGTACCTCCGTGGCGGGGGCGCTTTCGGCGTGCACGACGACGAAGGACCCGGACTGCGGAAGGTGCAGGGCACGGCCGATACCCCACAGCGTCGCGTTGTCGGCCGTGCCCGTGAGCAGAGTGCGCAGCATGGTCCTGCGCCGTTGGTTGTCGCGGTGCACGCGGTCGGCGAGGTAGTGCTCGTAGGAGTCGGCGGCAGCGCTGGAGTAGTCGTCGACGAGCCGCCAGATCTCCGAGCCCAGCGCGGGCAGACAGTCCTGCATGCTCGGCGCGGCGCCGCGCAACGAGCGCTCCCAGACCAGCCGGCCGGCGAGCCGGTACGCGTGCAGCACCGCCGCGAGCGGTATGCCGAGCTCGGCTTTCATCCGGCCCGCGTCGATCGCCGGATGCAGGCGCCGCGCCGCGGTGCCGGACAGCTGACCGAGGAGCGCGGCGAGATTGTCGTGGACCGTGCCGCGCAGCTGCTGATCGGTCAGCAATGTCGATTCCGCATAGATCTGGTCACCGACGCGGATCCGGTCGACCAGATCGTCGGTGAGGTGGTCGAGCTGATCGAGCAGATCGCGGGCGAGTAGCTCGGACCCCTCGGGCGCCGATCCGATCACCGTCGTCATGCACCGATGATACGTACCGCCCTGAGCGCCGTGGATGTGCTGCAGCACATCGGACGGTCCGGAATCGGTGGCCGCGGCCCATGGTGCACCGCCTCGCACCGCTTGCAGGATCGACCTCGAGAAGTGACCTGGGCCATACGCGGGCCGGGTCGATGGTGAATCGAGAGAGGTGCCGATCGTGTACGACTACGTCGTCGTAGGCGCGGGGTCCGCCGGATCCGCGCTGGCAGCGCGGCTGTCCGAGGACCCGGCCGTCCAGGTCGCGTTGATCGAGGCGGGCCCGAGGGACACCGCCGAGGAGATCCATATCCCGGTGGCGTTCCCGGCGCTGTTCAAGGGTCCGCTCGACTGGGATCTCGACAGCGAGCCGGAGCCGGGGCTCGGCGGTCGACGCGCCTACCTGCCCCGCGGGCGCGTGCTCGGCGGCTCCAGCTCGATGAACGCCATGATCTACATCCGCGGCGCCAAGGCCGACTACGACGAGTGGGCGGCGGCCGGCGCGGACGGGTGGAGCTACGACGAGGTGCTGCCGTACTTCTTGAAGTCGGAGGACAACGAGCGCGGCAAGGACGCCTACCACGGCGTCGGCGGTCCGCTGTCGGTGAGCGACGGGCGTTCCCTGCACCCGCTGTGCGACGCCTACCTCGCGGCCGCCGAGCAGGCCGGATACTCGCGCAACGAGGACTTCAACGGCGTGACCCAGCTGGGCGTCGGCCGCTACCAGCTGACCCAGCGCAACGGGATGCGCTGTAGCACGGCCGTGGCCTTCCTGCATCCCGCGCTGGAACGGCCGAACCTCACGGTGATCACCGGCGCCGTCGCCCAGCGCGTGCTGTTCGACGGCGACCGGGCGACCGGCGTCGCGATCGTCCAGGACGGCGAGCAGCGCGTGATCGACGCGCGACGCGAGGTGGTGCTCGCGGCGGGCGCCTATGGGTCGGCGCACCTGTTGCTGCTGTCGGGAGTCGGTCCCGCCGAACAACTTTCGGCGTTCGGCATCGACGTGGTCCGCGACCTCCCCGTTGGCGAACACCTGCAGGATCACCCGTCGGTGTTCCTCAACTATCGCACCGACCGGGAATCCCTGATGACCGCGCTCACCGGCGAGAACGTCGCGCTGCTGCAAGAGCACGGGCGCGGGCCGTTGACGTCGAACGTGGGGGAGGCCGGTGGATTCATCCAGACTCGCGCCGGCTTGGCCGGCCCCGACGTGCAGTTCCACCAGGCGCCGGTGCTCTTCCACGAGGAGGGCTTGGGCGCGCCCGTCACGCACGGCTTCGCCATGGGCGCCTGCGTGATCAAACCGACCAGTCGCGGGCGCCTTTCGCTGCGCTCGGCCTCGCCGGGCAGCGCGCCGCGGATCGTGCACAACTATCTGACCACCGAAGAGGACCGCGCCAGCATGGTCGCCGGTCTACGGATCGTCCTAGAGATGGCGGCCCAGCCCGCCCTGCGCGAGGTCATCACCGGCGAATTCAGCATTCCCGCCTCGGATTCCGACGCCGACCTGCTCGACTTCGCCCGCCGCACCGCACAGACGCTCTACCACCCGACCTCGACTTGCGCGATCGGGGCGGTGGTCGATCCACGGCTGCGCGTGTTCGGCCTGCGCGGCCTGCGGGTCGCCGACGCCTCGGTGATGCCCAGCGTGGTACGCGGCAACACCAACGCCCCGACGATCATGATCGGCGAGAAGGCCGCCGCGATGATCGCCGAGGAACTCGAATCGGAAGGAACCGTGCGATGACGGCGACGACAGCACAAGAGATCGACTCGGCGATCGCGGCCCTGCGACTCGGCGAGATCGAGTGGAGCAGGACACCGTTGCGCGGCCGCCGGGAGCTGCTGGAGCAGATCCACACCGCCACAGCGGAATGCGCGCGGGAATGGGTGGAGACCGCCGCCGCGATCAAGGGCCTGGACGCGGACTCCCCGCTGCTCGGTGAGGAATGGGTCAGCGGCCCGTACTCGCTGCTGACCGGCGCCGCGGCCCTGGCGGAATCGCTGGCCGCTCTCGAAGGCGGCGGCAGTCCGGTCGACGGATACCGGATGCGCGAGGCGCCCGGTAACCGCACCGCGGTCGACGTCTTCCCCGCGAGCGGCTTCGACCGGTTGCTGCTCAACGGTTTCAGCGCTCAGGTCTGGTCGAAGCCGGGTGTGGACGCCGCCACCGTGCGGGCGCGCGCCGGGCTGGGGCAGCGCACACCCGAACGGACCGACGGCATCGCGGTGGTTCTCGGCGCGGGCAACATCTTCTCCATCGCGCCGCTGGACGTGCTGTACCAGCTCTACGCGGACAACAGGGTCGTGGTGCTCAAGCTGAACCCGATCACCGACCCCTTGCTTCCCGTCTTCGAGAAGATCTTCGCTCCGGCCATCGCCCGCGGCTTCGTGCGGATCGTCACCGGCGGCGCCGACATCGGCACCGCACTGGTGCACCACCCCGACGTCGAGTCGGTGCACATGACCGGCAGCGCGCTGACCCACGACGCGATCGTCTTCGGCGCGGGGGCGGACGGCGCCCGGCGCAAGGCCGCGCGAAAGCCGTTGCTGGACAAGCCCATCACCAGCGAGCTCGGCGGCGTCTCGCCGTCCATCGTGGTGCCGGGCCGATGGTCGCGCGCCGATCTGCGGTTCCAGGCCGAGCACCTGGCGACCCAGCGGCTGCACAACAACGGCTACAACTGCGTAGCCGCCCAGGTAGCGGTCATCAGCGGGGACTGGCCGCAGAAGCAGCAGTTCCTCGACGAACTGCGAGCCGCCATGAACCGGGCGCCCGCGCGCACGGCCTACTATCCCGGATCGGCGCAACGGGTGGCCGCGGCGCGGGCGGAATACCCGGAAGCGCAAAAGCTCGGCGCGCACGGTGAGCGCACGCTCGTCACGGGTCTCGCGCCGATCAAATCGGAGCCCGCGCTGCACACCGAGTACTTCGCACCCGTACTCGGCGTCATCGAGATCCCCGGAGCCGCGGCGGAATTCCTCGCCGAGGCGGTACGGGTGTGCAACGACGAGTTCGAGGGGACGCTCGGTGCCAACATCATCGCCCATCCTCGGACGATGAAGTCGTTGGGCGCCGACTTCGACACCGCCGTCGCGACGCTGCGCTACGGCACCGTGGCGATCAACGCCTGGACCGGCCTCGGCTATCTCACGGCCCGCGCGAGCTGGGGCGCCTTCCCCGGGCACAGCATCCACGACGTGCAGAGCGGAATCGGCGTGGTGCACAACGCGTTGCTCATCGCCGACCCGGAACGCACGGTGGTCCGCGGACCGTTCCGGCCGTCGCCGCGCTCGGTGCTGCGCGGTGAGTTCACGCTGTCACCGAAGCCACCGTGGTTCGTGACGAACCGCACCGGCGCCACGACGCTGCGCCGGTTGACCGATTTCGCCAGAAACCCCCGCGTTTCCGCCCTGCCCGGCATCTTCGCTTCCGCGTTGCGCGGTTGACGCGACCGACCGGAGGTTCCAGCGGGTCTCGTCCCGCCGCCCTCGTAACATGGCGGCATGCGCCCTGTCGATCCGGTTCCCCGCGCCGCGGATTTGTGGGACATCGCGGTTCCGGCACGGCCCGGGCGCATCGCCGGGGTCAGCATGGCCGGGTTTCGGGGCCGGACGACGAGCCCTGTCGACATGCAGGTGGTCCCATACCCGTCGCTCACCGTGGCCATCGACTTCGGTGACGGCCTGCTCGTCGACGAGGGCAGCGGCCGTCGGTTCCGCGGCGGTATCGTCACCGGCCTCGCGCCCGGCAGTGTCCGAGTGGGCGGGCGCGATATCGACTGCCTCCAGATCCGGCTGTCGCCTTCGGTCGCGCACGCGGTGCTCGGCGCGACGTCGGAGTTGAGCGGGACGGTGGTCGGCCTCGAAGAGGTCTGGGGCCCCGACGCGGGACGAATCCTGGAGCAACTGCACGCCGCCGGGTCGTGGGACGAGCGGTTCGCGATCGCGGAGGCCGCGCTCCGACGGCGCCACGGGCTGGGCCGGGCGGTCGACCCGCAGGTCGAATTCGCCTGGCGGCAAATGCGATCGAGCCGAGGCGGGGTTCGGGTCGAGCGGCTGGCGGACGAGATCGGATGGAGCCGTAAGCGGTTGTGGTCGCGGTTCCGATCCCAGGTCGGTCTCACGCCCAAGCGCGCCGCTCAGCTGGTTCGCTTCGATCACGCGGTGCACCGCCTCGCCGCGGGACACAGCGCCGCGCTGGTGGCGGCGGAAAGCGGTTACGTCGACCAGTCCCACCTCCACCGGGACGTCGTGGCCTTCACCGGGGTGACGCCCACCGCCGTCGCCGTCGCGCCGTGGCTGGCGGTCGACGACGTCGCGTGGGCCGACCCCGACCGGATCGGGACAGGCGGCGTGGCCCTTCGGCGCTGACCGCCAGAACGGAACATTTCTCCAATACATCCGGCGCCGCGCTGGCGATGCTGGCAGTCGTACCCGGCGCGGGGTGCTGTCGAGCCGCGCGCCGGGACGGCAGGCGAAAGCCCATTTGGAGGAAACATGAACGACGTCACCGGCACCGAACGGCCGCCACTGGGTATTCGGCTGCTGCACGCTTTGGGCAAGGCGCCCGACTGGTCGACGATGACGGCCGAGGACTTGGCCACCTTCCGCGAGGCCGAGAACCGCAAGCGTTCGTCCCGAACCGCACGGGTGATCACCGGATTCCCGGATCGCGACGCCACGATCGGCTGGCGGGAGGTGCGGTTGCCCGATCGTCGGATTCCGGTCCGCGAGTACCGGCAGTCGTCCGGGGGCGGCGACCTGCCGCTCGTGCTGCACGTGCACGGCGGTGGTTTCGTCGGTACGGCGGCCCAATGCGACTGGGCCAACAGCTATTTCGCCGCGCGCTTGCCCGCGGTCGTCGTCTCGGTCGAGCACCGTCTCCTCGCACCGGGGACTCCGCTGGCGGCCGCTGTCGACGACGGCTGGGACGTGCTGCTGCATGTGGTGCGGCACGCCGCGGAGTGGGGAGTGGACCCGGCGCGGACCGCGGTCGTCGGGGAGAGCACCGGCGGCTTGATCGCCGCGCTGGCCGCGATCCGGGCCAGAGAATCCGGCCTGGAGCTCCGGGCACAGGTATTGGTCAATCCCGTCACCGACCTGAGCGAGACGATGCTCGACTACGACTCGATCACCCGCTACGCGGACAGTCCGACGCTGAACATGGCGCAGATGCGGCTGTTCCACAGGTTGGCCGTTCCGCCGGGGGCAGATTCTCGTGCGGTGTCGCCCTTGCGCGCCGACGACCTCGGCGGGCTGGCTCCCGCGCTCGTCGTGGTACCGACCCTCGACCCTTTGGCGGACCACGGCCGCCGGTACGCCGAACGGCTGCTCGAGTCCGGCACTTCCGCGCGGATCGTCGAACATCCCGGTGCGACGCACGGATACCTCGCCATGCCAGGGGTGGTGCCGCAGGCCAAAGCGGCGCGTGCGGAGATCTTCGAGTTCCTCCGTGGTCGTCTCGCCGAATCGCGGGCGTTCGCGTCGCGGAAGACCGGTACCCGATGACCACCACCGAACTCACCAGAACGAGCGAGCGACCCACGGCGGAGGCCGATTCCGCGGCGAAACCGAGCATGGCGCGGTTGCTACGCCCGTATCTGGGTGGTTTCGCCGCCGTCGTGGTTCTTCAGGTCCTCGGCGCCGTCGCCGGTCTGGCGCCGCTGCTCGCGGTCGCGGAATTGGGCCGAGTCCTGTTGTCGCCCGGCGCGATCGATCACGACCATGTCTGGTTCGTGGTGATCGCTGGCGCGGTCGGCTTGCTGGTCCGGCTGCTGTGCACCGCCGCGTCGGCGGGAATCGGACATTTGCTCGACGACCGAGTGCAACTGTCGTTTCGCAGGCAGTTGGCCGAGCGACTGGGCCGGGTACCACTGGGCTGGTTCGCCCGCCGCCGGACCGGTGAATTGGCGAAGGTGGTGGGGGAGGACGTCAGCGCCGTGCACCCGTTCATCGCCCACACCCCTGGTGAACTCGTTTCGGCCTTCGTGGTGCCGCTGGTGTCGCTGATCTACTTGTTCACCGTCGACTGGCGGCTCACGCTGATCACCCTCGTCCCGGTGCTGCTCGCGGTGGCGCTGGTCCCGCTGATGATGACCCCGACCCGGCTGCGCGAGCAGGCGGCGTTCGACGCGGCGATGGGCCGGATCGCGAGTTCGGTCGTCGAGTTCGTGCAGGGGATCGCGGTGGTCAAGGCGTTCGGCGGATCCGGGCGCGCGCATCGCAAATTCGTCACCGCCGCGGACGATTTCGCCGACATCTTCCTGCGGATGGTCCGCGGGCTCGCCGGGGTCGCCGCCGGGATGCAGGTGGCGCTGTCACCGCCGTTCGTGCTGCTCGTCGTGCTGATCGGCGGCACGGTGCTGATCACCTCCGGTGGTATGGCCCCGGCCGACCTGCTGCCGTTCATCCTGCTGGGGCTGGGACTGACCGCCCCGGTGGCGGCGCTCGGTCACGGTTTCGACGACATGCAGGCCGCCGGGCGCGCGGTGGGACGGATCCGGGACGTGCTCGCGGTGCCGTCACTACCCGAGCCCGCGCATCCCGTCGCGCCGCAGGGGCACCGGGTGGAACTGCGGGACGTCCGATTCGGCTACGAAGCCGATCACGAGGTGCTGCGCGGCATCGACCTGGTGCTCGAGCCCGGAACGGTCACCGCGCTCGTCGGGCCGTCGGGCAGCGGGAAATCCACGCTGGTTCAGCTGTTGCCGCGGTTCTTCGACCCGACCCACGGTTCGGTCGTTCTCGGCGGCGTCGATCTCCGCGACCTCGGCAGCCGGGAGCTCTATCGGACGGTCTCCTTCGTCTTCCAGGACGTTCGGCTGCTGCGCGCGTCGGTCGCGGACAACATCGCGCTGGCCGTGCCGCACGCCGACCTCGACGACGTGGTGCGCGCCGCTCGGCTGGCGAACATCCACGAACGGATTCTCGAGCTGCCGCGCGGATACGAGACCGTGCTAGGCGAAGACGCCGGACTGTCCGGCGGTGAGGCCCAACGCATCTCGATCGCCAGGGCGCTGCTCGCCGACGCGCCCGTCCTGGTGCTCGACGAGGCGACCGCGTTCGCCGACCCGCAGACCGAACAAGCCGTCCGCCGAGCCCTTTCGACGTGGGGCGGCGACCGGACGATCCTGGTCATCGCCCATCGTCTGGAGACGGTCGCCGACGCCGACACCGTCGTGGTGCTGGAGAACGGATCGATCGTCGAGCGTGGCCGACCCGCCGAACTGCTGGCGCGGAACGGAAAGTTCGCCGCGCTCTGGCAATCCCAGCGGAGCGCCGCGCACGCGAACTCCGCCGATCAGACACCGCTAGGAGAGTGGCCCCGATGATCCGAATGTTGTTGCGCGTGCTCGGACCCGAGTACGCCCGGCCGGTGCGTCGCACCGTTGCCCTGATGACGACGACCGCGATAGTCGAGGGCCTGTCCTACGCGCTGCTGGTTCCGGTGCTGCGGGCGCTGTTCGGCGACACCCCGGCGGACGCGTGGCCCTGGCTGATCGCGTTCGGAGGCGTGGTCGCGGTCTACGCGGTGCTGCGCTACGTCAGCGATCTGTCCGGTTTCCACGGCGGGACCACGCTGTTGCGTGGCGTCTATCACCGGCTCGGCGATCATCTGGCCCGGTTGCCCATCGGCTGGTACACGGCGGGACGCGTCGGGGAGGTGTCCGTGCTGGCCAGTCGCGGTGTGCTGCAGGCGATGAGCGTCATCGCGCATCTGCTTGCGCCGCTGGTCTCCGCCGCGGTGACGCCTCTGACGATCGTCGTCGTGATGCTCGCCTTCGACTGGCGGCTGGGGTTGGCCGCGTCGGCGGCCGTGCCGATCGTCGCGGTGGCCCAGGTCTGGACCGGACGCGCGACGGCCGCGGCCGATGCCGAGCGGCACGAACGCGACAAGGAGGCGGCCGGTCGAGTCATCGAATACCTCCAGGCCCAGCCGGTTCTGCGAGCGGGCGGCCGGACCGTCGAACGCTTCCAGCTGCTCGACGACTCGCTGCGCGAAGTCGGGCGCGCGTCCCGCAGGCAGACGCTGTCGACGCTGCCCGGCGTCGTGGGCATGGCGCTCGTCGTGCAGGCGATGTTCACCGCGCTGCTGATTCTCGGCGCCTACCTCACGCTCGGCGGAAACATCGGCGCCGCAGAGGTTTTGACGATCCTGGTGCTCGCCGCCCGCTGCGCCGACCCGCTGTTGTCGCTGGCCGACATGGGCGGTCGGCTCCGGAGCGCACGCTCCGAGCTGAGCAGGCTCGAGGCGGTCTTGCGCACCGAGCCGCTGCCGGAACCCGGCGAACCCGTCCGGCCGCGACGCCACGACCTCGAGTTCGACTCCGTCGCCTTCCGGCACGGCGACCGAACCGTACTCGGCGACGTGTCGTTGCGCCTGCCCGAGGGACAGCGGCTCGCCGTCGTCGGTCCGTCCGGCGCGGGCAAGAGCACGCTGCTGCAATTGGTCGCGCGGTTCTACGACGTGGACGCCGGTGCGGTGCGCGTGGGCGGGGTGGACGTGCGAGCGATCGACACCGAGGACCTGATGGCGCGGATCGCCATCGTCTTCCAGGACGTATATCTCTTCGACGGCACGATCGAGGAGAACATACGTCTCGCCCGTCCCGACGCCGACGACGCCGAGGTGCGCGCGGCCGCGTCCGCGGCGCGGCTCGACGACGTGATCGAGCGACTGCCCGACGGCTGGGCCACCGCTGTCGGCGAAGGCGGCGCCCTGCTGTCCGGCGGTGAACGCCAACGTGTCTCGATCGCCCGGGCCCTGCTCAAGAACGCGCCCATCGTCCTGCTGGACGAGGTCACCTCCGCGCTGGACCCGGTGAACGAGGCGGCCGTCCACGAGGGGATCGAGCGGCTGATGGCGGGGCGGACGGTGGTGATGGTCGCCCACCGCCTGCGGACCGTCCAGCGCGCGGACCGGATCGTCTTCCTGGACGGCGGCCGGATCGTGGAGGACGGCAGCCACGAGGAACTGCTGCGGCGGGGCGGGCGCTACGCGGATTTCTGGGGGGTGTCGATGGCGCTGTAGCGTTCGATCCGAGAACCATCGTCATAGTGTTGGACGATCAGCGACATCGTCGACAGGACGGCACGTCGACCGAGCGCGTGGTCGTCGTCGAACAGGCGCCCACCGCCACCTCAACGACAACGGCCGAGCCCATCAGGGACCGGCGTGAGCGCCGCGGTGTCGTTGCTCGGCGGGGTCAACCGGTCGTGCGGGGACGGACGACGAGGAGGGGGCATTCGGTGCGGTGCAGGACGGCGTGGGTGACCGAGCCGAGGGTCATGCCGGGGAATCCGCCGCGGCCGTGGCTGCCGAGCACGATCAGCTGCGCACCGGCGGCGGCTCGCAGCACGCGGCGGGCGGGACGGTCTTCGGCGACCACGCGGGTGACCGGAACCTCGGGGTATTTCTCGACGTATCCGGCGAGGCTCCCGGCCAGCAGCGTCTCGGCTTCGGTCTGCATCTCCGCGCGGGATTCGTAGCGGCCGAACTCCGACCAGGTGTGCACGGCGATCACCTCGGCGCCGCGCAGGAAGGCCTCGTCGAAGGCGACCTCGACGGCTTGCGCACTGGAGGGCGAGCCGTCGACGCCGACGACGACCGGCCCGCGCCACGATTCGGATTTCGCTTCGGGGACGACCGCGACGGGTCCGTGGGCGTGGCGGACCAGCGCGGTGCTCACCGAGCCGAGCACCATACGGCCGAACACGCCGTGGCCGTGGGTGCCGACGACGGTCAGGCGCGCGTCGGCGGCCCGGCCGGCCAGGACAGGTACCGGGGCGGCATCGTCCACGACCGTGCGGACTTCGATGGTCGCGATCGGTGCTGCCGCGGCTCGCGCGGTGTCGGCCGCGGTGGCGAGGAGATCGCGTCCGGTGTGACGCCAGGACTCGACGTCGAAGATCGGGCCTGCCATGCTGGGCCCCAAGGCGGGGACGCCGAGGGCGTGGATCAGCTGCACGGGGGATCGGTGGCGGGCGGCGTACTGCGCTGCCCAGCGCACGGCGGTCAGGGACTGCTCGGAACCGTCGACTCCGACGACGACGGGCGGGTCGGTGGTGTCTGACATGTGCGTGTGCCTCTCTGTCCCTTGCGGATCGGAGGTAACCGGCTCTTTCAGGCTGGGCAGCGCGTGTCCCACGCGCGCTGGTCGTTGGTCACCGACTGCCGGGACCGACGACCGCATCGATGGAACGGTCGGCGGTACGGTGCCCCGGGGCGTGGTGAGCAACGCACGCGACCGACTGTCATCGATGCTAGGAGGTATTCCGATGGGACGAGGGACGATCATCGTGACCGGAGGAAGCCGCGGCATCGGCGCGGCCACCGCGCGCAGGCTCGCCCGCGAGGGTCATGCCATCCACCTGACTTACCGCACGGACGCCGATGCCGCCGGCGACGTGGTCGGCGCCATCGTCGCCGAGGGCGGACGCGCCAGGGCGACTCGCGCCGACCTGAGCAGCCCGGCCGACATCGACGCGCTGTTCGGCGCCGTCGACATGGGTCACGAGCCGCTCGTGGGGTTGGTGAACAACGCGGGGATGCTCGAAAACCAGTGTCGCGTCGAGGAGTTCGATGCCGACCGGCTGCACCGCGTGATGGCGGTCAATGTCGTCGGCCCGATGCTGTGCGCGGCCGCGGCGGTCCGGCGGATGTCGCGCCGACACGGCGGTGCGGGCGGCGTGATCGTCAATGTGTCGTCGGTCGCCGCCCGGCTCGGCGCGCCTGGTGAATACGTCGACTACGCCGCGAGCAAGGGCGCGATCGACACCTTCACGCGCGGCTTGGCGGCCGAGGTCGCGGGCGAGGGCATCCGCGTCAACGCGGTCCGGCCCGGTTACATCCACACCGATATCCACGCCCTCGGCGGCGACCCCGAGCGAGTCGACCGCCTCGCCCCGACCCTGCCGATGGGCCGGGGCGGGCATCCCGACGAGGTGGCCGAGGCGATCGCGTGGCTGATGTCGGAGGCCGCCTCCTATACGACGGGCAGCTTCCTCCATCTAGCGGGCGGCCGCTGAGGACCAACGGGCGGCGAACGCTGGTCGATCCGGGCGCGCCACCACGATGCACACGCGGGCAACCGATGAATTCTGGGAGGCGGGATCGTCTGCATCCGAGAACGGCGATCCGCGCCGACCGAGACGCGGATCGACCACATCGCCGGCTCCGCCGGCCGCACGCGAAGGGAAGAACCCGGTGTCGAATGTTGTGTCTCGCGAAGACCTGTGGGCCATGGCGCACGCCGAGCGCGCCGCGTTGGCCGAGGATCTCGCCGCGCTGGACGACGAGCAGTGGGTCGCGCCCTCGCTGTGCGGAGACTGGGTGGTCGAGGAGGTCGTCGCCCACCTCACCGCGGCGGCCAGTATCGGCCGGGCGCGTTGGCTGATCAGTGTCGTCGGCGCCCGCTTCGACTTCGATCGGCACAACGATCGGCGACTGGCCGAGCACCGGGGTGCGAACCCGGCCGAAACCCTCGAACGGTTCCGTTCGATCATCACGAGCACCACGGCCGCGTCGGGGCATACCGCGGCATGGCTCGGCGAGGTGATCGTCCACGCCCAAGACATCCGACACCCACTCGGGCTGTCCCGCACACCCTCGATCGAGGCGTGCCTCGAAGTGGCCCGCTTCTTCGCGGCCCGGGACTTCACCGTGCCCAGCCGCAGCCTCGTCGAGGGCCTGCGCCTCGAAGCGACCGACAGCTCCTTCGCCGTCGGCGCCGGACCGCTGATCCACGGAACGACCCTCGCGCTGACCATGGCCATGGCGAGAAGACACACGTATTGCGACGACCTCGCAGGCCCGGGCCTGCCCACCCTGCGAGCGCGCTGTTCACCGGATGCGGCCGAGCGCCGCGGCGAAGACGAGTAACCGACCACCCCTCGCGGGTGGCCGTGTCGGCGCACGCATCCGGGTAATCGTGTGAGACCGACGCACGACCGGGCATACCCGGCACATACGGGACCGTCTCGATGCCCGGAAGGGCGCGCCTGCCGGGCACAACCGATCGGAGCCTGTCATGGGAGCACCGAACTCTATGCGGGCGTGGCGGGTGCGCGCGCCGGGCGCACTGGACAGCCATCCCCTCGGTATGGCGCACGAGCCCATCCCCGAACCGGGGCCGGACGAGTTGCTGGTCCGGGTGCTGGCGTGTGGGGTGTGCCGCACCGATCTGCACGTGGTCGAAGGCGACCTGGCCGTCCATCGCGCCGGCGTGATCCCCGGGCACGAAGTCGTCGCCGAAGTGCTCGCCGTTCCTCCGGCCCGCGACGGTTTCGCGATCGGTGACCGAGTCGGCATCCCCTGGCTGCGCCACACCTGCGGGGTGTGCCGATACTGCCGACGCGGTGCGGAGAACCTCTGCCCGCGCTCGCGCTACACCGGGTGGGACGCCGATGGCGGATACGCCGAATACACCACGGTCCCGGCAGATTTCGCCCTCCGTCTGCCAGCGGGCTACACCGACGAGCAACTGGCGCCGCTGTTGTGCGCGGGCATCATCGGATACCACGCGCTGCTGCGTGCGGCATTGCCCGCGGGCGGCGCGCTGGGCATCTACGGGTTCGGCGGAAGCGCGCATCTCACCGCGCAGGTCGCGACAGCCCAGGGCGCGCGAGTGCACGTGATGACCCGAGGTGCGGCGGCGCGGGATCTCGCCGGCGCTCTCGGCGCGACCTCGGTGCAGGGCGCGACCGACGCCCCGCCCGAACCCCTCGACTCGGCCATCCTGTTCGCTCCCGCCGGAGAACTGGTCCCTGTCGCACTGGAGGCCCTCGACGCGGGCGGCACCCTGGCCCTGGCCGGAATCCATCTCAGCGACATCCCGCCGCTGAACTACCAACGCCACCTGTTCCGGGAACGCCAGCTACGCAGCGTCACCTCCAACACTCGCACCCACGCACGCGAATTCCTCACCTTCGCCGAACGACACCGCCTGCACGTCGCCACCCACCGCTACGCACTGGACCGCGCCGACCACGCGCTGAACGACCTCGCCCACGGCCGATTCGACGGAGCCGCGGTCCTGATCCCATAAGCCCGGTACGCACCGGGACGACGGCCCTGCGGTCTCAGTCGGTCTGCGATTCTCGTTCGGCGACCACGACGATGAGCTCGGCGCGTTCGGCGGAGATCGACCTGATCCGGTGCGGGGTGGTCGCGGCGAAATAGAGGCTGTCGCCCGCGTGCAGCACGATCTGTTCGCCGGGAACCGAGATCTCGACGCTGCCGCTGTGCACGAACACGAATTCGTCGCCGGAGTGTTCCAGATACTTCGTGTCCGGCTCGGTGGTCGGTCGAACCACGAACGGCTGCATGGTCTTTCGGGACACGCCGGTGGCGACGGCGAGGTAGTGCGCGGTCGAGGTCGCGGGCTCGCCGGTACGGTCGTCGGCGCGATCCACCTGCATCAGCGTGGGATCGGGATCGTCCGAGAACAGTTGCCCGACATCGGTATTGAGCGCCCGCGCGATCTTGAGGGCCACGGCGATGGACGGAGTGCTCAGGCCGCGTTCGACTTTCGACAGGTAGCTCTTGGTCAACCCGGTCCGCTCCGCGAGCGCGTCCAGCGTCAGGTCGGCGCGTTTGCGGTGCGCCTTCAGATACGCGGCCACCGTTCTCCTTTCGCTGGTGACGGTCACGACAGGACACAAGACTAGCGGAATGACACAAAGTGTCCTATCGTCAACGTGTGTCTTCGATAAGGAGGTAGTCGATGGCCACCACCATGAACCTCGGAAAGTCCGAGCTGATGACCATGGCGACCCGGTCCATGCAGACCGAACTGTCGCCCGGCGACTGGAACGACCGCCAGAAACTCGCCCTGACCTGCCGCGCGCTCTACGACGCCGGGCACGACTCCGGTCTGGCCGGGCAGATCTCGGCGCGCGGCACGGAACCGGGCACCTTCCTCACCCAGCGGCTCGGTCTCGGTTTCGACGAGATCACCGAGGACAACCTGCTGCTGGTCGACGAGGATCTGACCGTGCTGGAAGGCGTGGGAATGGCCAACCCGGCCAACCGTTTCCACAGCTGGATCTATCGCGCTCGCCCGGATGTCCACTGCATCGTGCACACTCATCCGCTGCACTGCGCGGCGCTGTCCATGCTCGAAGTGCCGCTTCAGGTGTCGCAGATGGACATCGCCCCGCTCTACGACGACTGTGCCTTCCTGCCGGACTGGCCGGGCGTGCCGGTGGGCAACGAGGAGGGCGAGATCATCTCCGCCGCCCTCGGTGACAAGCGAGCGATCCTGCTCGCCCACCACGGTCAGCTCGTCGTCGGGGCGACGATCGAGGAAGCCTGCTCGCTGGCGCACCTCATCGAACGCGCGGCGCGGCTGCAACTGCTCGCGATGGCCGCGGGCGAGATCAAGCCGCTGCCGCCGCGCCTGGCCAAGGAGGCGCACGACTGGACGCTGACGCCGCGCCGCAGTCAGGCCAACTTCGCCTACTACGCGCGCAAAGCGCTGCGCAACCACCCCGACGCCATCGACACGACAGGAGCAACCGCATGATTCGCGCCATCGAAGGCATCGTCGCCTACCCCGTCACACCGTTCGACGTCGCCGGGCGGGTCGATACGCCGGCGCTCGCGCGGTTGCTCGACCGGATGATCGACGCGGGCGTGGACGCGATCGCCCCGCTGGGCAGCACCGGCGAAAGCGCGTACCTCGACGAGCGCGAATGGCAGCAGGTCGCCGCCGCCTGCGTCGAGCACACCGATGGCCGGGTGCCGACGGTGGTCGGCGTCTCGGATCTGACCACCGCGGCCACCGCGCGTCGCGCGCGGTTCGCCGAGCGGACCGGCGCCACCGCGGTGATGGTGCTGCCGATCTCCTACTGGCCGCTCACCCAGGCCGAGCTGCGCGCGCATTTCACCGCCGTGGCGGAATCGACCGCCCTGCCGGTGATGGTCTACAACAACCCGGGGACCACCGGCATCGACATGCCACCGGAGTTCCTGGTCGACCTCGTGCACGAGGTGCCCAACATCGCCATGATCAAGGAGTCCAGCGGCGACATCGGGCGCATGCGCCGGATCGTCGAGCTAGGCGGCGGCACCGTGCCGTTCTTCAACGGAAGCAATCCGTTGGCGCTGCGGGCCTTCGCCGCCGGGGCGGCCGGATGGTGCACCGCCGCACCTTGTCTGGTGCCGGAACGAGTCGTGGAGTTCTGGCGCTTGCTGCGGGCGGGGGAGACGGACAGCGCGACAGCGCTTTTCGGCAAGCTCGAGCCGCTGCTGACCGCGCTCGTCAGCCGCGGCCTGCCTGTCACGGTGAAGTCCGCGCTACGTTCGACCGGCTTGGACGCCGGTGACCCGCGCAGGCCGCTGCTGCCGCTGGAGCCCGAGCCCGCGCGAGAACTCGACGCGCTCGTCGCCGCCGTCAACGCCTGACACGGGGGCCCGGCCGACGCTTGGCCGGGCCCACCGACGAGCATCCGCGACACCGCAGCGTCTCGACCGATGTCACCGCCTGGAATCGGCGGGCGCTTCCACGGCGCGCGACGGTTCGACCCGGAACACCGGGCAGCGCGGTGCGGCCGCGGCGAACGCGTCCGGGTCGGCGGACTCGACCGCACCAGCGTTCAGCATGAACCGCACCCCGTGCGGCACTTTCCGCGGGAACTCGCGCAACACCGCGGCACGTTCGGGGATCGGCAGCTCGATCAGCGAAACACGCTGTTTCCGTCGCCCTTTCGCGAGCACGCCCCACCCCGCGGCGCGCGCGTTGCGCACCCAGTCCGCGTCCTCGAATCCCGCGACCACGTACGTCACGCCGTCCACGGTCAGTGGCGAGACCGGGGTGGTGCGCAACGTTCCGGTCTTTCGGCCCGGAACCGAGAGCACCCGCATGGTGCCCAGGGCCAAGCCGACGCCTTGCAGGGCGACCACCACGCGGTTGAGCGGCTTCATTCGCCGCCGCAGGCGATCGTTCTCGCTGGTCATGATTACTCCTTGTCACTATCGGTGAATTGGTCGTCCGGCCAAGGCATTCCGTCTTCGATATCGCGCGCGACGCCGTCCAGCCACGCGATCTCCGCGGCACGCAGATGCTGGAGGTACTCGGCTTCCAGCAGCACCGCCCGCGGGAGTCCGGCCGAGTGCTCGTCCAGCATGCGGGCGGTATCGGCGTGCCCCTCGCGCAGTCGTCGCGAACGTCGGCGCAGCGACTGCGCCGCGGCTTGCGGCGTGAGCGCGGTGAGGTGGGCCAGTGCGGCGACGAAGCGCGGATATTCGTTCACCGGCTCGGTGAGGAACCGCTCCAGCAGCTCGTCCAGCATGGTCCGTCCGGGCTCGGTGATCTCGTACACCGTCCGCTCCGGTCGGGATCCTTCGCGCGCCGTACCGGCTTGCCGCACCAGCCCCGCCCGTTCGAGGCGGCCGATCGCGTCGTAGAGCGAGCCGCCGCGCATCTTCACCACGTCCTCGATGTGCCGCTCGCGAATGGCGATCTTCATCTCGTACGGATGACGCGGCCGCTCGGCCAGCATCGTCAGCACCACCATCGTCAGGGGCGTTTGCAGCGCGCGCAGTTCTCGGGCCACCGGCGTCCTTTAGTCGAGTTCGTCTAGTCGAATTCGACTATATAGGAATGCGGGTCTTTTGGCACCCCGGGAACAGCGTGCCCCTCGTTGACGACGTCGCCTCTGCGGCAGCCGGATTGCGTCAGGCGGGGTCCTCGCTGACGTGGTGGCAGAGCGCCGGGCGGCACCGTGGCGGCGGATTCCCGATGCTCAGCTTTGGGGGCAGCTGTCCAGGAGGCGGTCGACGGTGGTGGTGATGGTGTCGGCGAGCAGGTCGAGGTCGGGGGTGGTGTCGTAGTCACCGGTGATGCCGAACCCGAGGTGGTCGCGGTAGCTCAGGATCGCGATGGCGGTGCGCAGGCGCATCGCGATCGGCGCGTACGGGAACATCTCCAGGACCTCGTGGCCGTGCAGCCGCAGGGTGCGGGCGGGGCCGGGCACGTTGGTGGCCAGTCCGGCGATGCTGTGTTGCGGGAAGCGCAGTGCGGTGCGCACCGCCCAGGCCAGGGGTGCGAAGGGCACCCACTTGGCGAGCGACAGAATCGAATTCGCCGCGCCCGCTTCGCCGCTGGCCTTGTGCTTGTTCAGGCGCTGGTGCACGGTGCGCAGTTGGTCGAGCGGGTCGTCGAGTTCGGTCGGCAGCTGCGGCAGCATCGCCGAGACCCGGTTGTCGAGCACGCCGTCGGCGTCGGTGGTGCGCACCGACACCGGCGCCAGGATCCGGACGGTCTCGGT
Source organism: Nocardia bhagyanarayanae (assembly GCF_006716565.1). Taxonomy (NCBI): domain Bacteria; kingdom Bacillati; phylum Actinomycetota; class Actinomycetes; order Mycobacteriales; family Nocardiaceae; genus Nocardia; species Nocardia bhagyanarayanae. The sequence continues at coordinate 4,667,014 of NZ_VFPG01000001.1, forward strand.
GTCGGGTTCCTCGTCGCGGGCGAGCAGCATGGCCCGGAACGCGGCGGTCACCGCGGCGAGCGCGACGTCGTTGACCGTCGCATCGAACACGGCGCCGATCCTTTTGACCTGGTCCAACGACACCCGCGCGACGGTGTAGCGGCGTTGGCGCCCGATCGGTCCGGTCAGCGAGGACCCGCTCTCGGGCACGATCGCGTTCCACGCCAACGGCACCGCCGCGCGCACCGTGCGCAGCAGCGCCGCCGGCGCCTGGACCGGCAGTCGCAGACCATCGGCGAGTAGGGCCCGCCAATCCCGGCCGCGGTCGGCGTCGTCATCCGGCTCGTCGCGTTTCGGAGTCGGGGAGTCGGGTGTCGGATCGCAGAAGCGTTGGAAAAGCGAGATGCCGGAGACGCCGTCGACCATGCTGTGGTGGGCGGTGACGATCAACGCCCACCGGTCGTCGGCCAGGTGCTCGACCACGGTGCAGCGCCACAGCGGGTGGTCGCGGTCGAGGCGTTCCGTCATGACGGTGGCCACCATCTCCCACAGCGTGGTTTCGTCGCACGGTTGCGGCAGCGCCGCCCAGCGCAGGTGATGGCCCATATCGAAGTGTGGGTCGTCGACCCACCGCGGGGCGCTCAGATCGAAGGGCGCCCGCCGCAGTCTCTGGCGCAGTCGCGGGTTCGCGCCGATTCGTTCGGCCATGCGGTCGGTGAATTCCGCACGCGAGCCGGGGCTTCCGCGCAGGATCGCCACCGCGCCGATGCCGAGGTTGACGTGTTGATCGATGTCCTCGAGTTCCATGAATCCCGAATCCAACGGACCGAGCTCGCTCATCAGATCATCCCATCTCGATCTCGTCTCTCGCTGCTCATGCCTGGCGTACCCGCTCGGCGCGATCCAACCCGATTCCGGCGAATCAGCGTGGTCGCGGCGCCTCGCGTGGCCGAGCCCCCTCAGCGATCGGCAGGCTCGACCCAGCGGCGCAGAGCGTCGATGGTGGTCTCCGGCGAGGTGTTGAAACAAAAGCGGATCCCCGGCGCGATCTCGGCAACCACATTCACCAGACGCTCGAACAGCAGGGTGTGCTCGGCCGCCATGCGTACGCCCGCACCGATCATGGCGACTCGGAACGACCCGCGCGAAGCGCATTCCCGCAGCTGCGCCTCGGCCGCATCGGGGTCCGCGGGCACCTGACACGAGACGATGTCGAATCCGGCGGCACGGAGCGCGGACTCGCCCGCCTCGATGCGTGCGGTAAGGGTCGCTTGATCGATACCCGGATACCGGCTGTAGTCGACGGCGCTGGGATGCAGCCCGATCGACAACACGGTCGAATGCCGTCGTTCCACCGTATGATCCTCCGTTCTCGCCACGAACATGAACAGCACCAAGCCGACACCCACAGTGGCGGCCAGCGCCGCCCTCACCACGACGCGGTTCCATTCCTGTCGAAGAAGCCTCCGGTGGGTCCGCCGGGATCCACGCATGCCAGCTCGACGATGGCGTCGGTGCCCTCCACGACGGATTGAAAACCGGTGTGCCCGTTGAGGTCAGTGGCCGTATAGCCCGGGTCGACCGCATTGATGCGGATCTCGGGCAAGGCGGCGGCGTACCTGGTTGTCAGCATGTTCAGCGCCGCTTTGGTCGTCGGGTAGCCGAGTGCGGGCGGCAGGAGATCCTTCCATCGCGGGTCGGTGACGGTCGCGATCGAGCCCATGCCGCTGGAGACCATGACAATGCGCGGATGGCCGGAGGCGCGCAGCAGCGGCAGGAAGGCATGCGTCACCCGGACCGGGCCGAAGACATTCGTCTCGAAGACCTCACGCAGCTCGTCGACTCGGGTATCGGCCGGATGGGTGCGCGGGCCGCCGACAGCGGCATTGTTGATCAGGACGTCGAGGTGGCCGGCGGAGGCCCGCACCGCGTCGGCCGCCGCGGTCACGGACTCGTCCGACGTCACGTCCAGCGTGACGAAGCGCACGCGCACCCCCTCCTCGGCCAGTTCGGCCAGCGTCTCGGCGCCGCGAGCGGGATCGCGGGCGGCGAGGAACACCTCCCAGCCCAATCCGGCAAGTCGGCGCACCGTTTCGCGTCCGAGTCCTTTGTTCGCTCCGGTCACCAGGGCAGTCGTCGTCGTCATGGTTGGAGCCTCGCGCCGGTCGCCGTCCGGCTCCAGGGTCGGCGAGGCATGGGACTGGCGGTACCACCCCGGGTGGTCGGTCCTACGGCACGATGGAACGGTGGACAGAGCGGAATTGGCGATGGTGCTGCGCACCGCGCGGTCGCGCGTCGAACCCGCCGACGTGGGGCTGCCGAGTGGTTCCCGCAGACAGGTTCCCGGGCTGCGACGCGAGGAGGTCGCGCAGCTGGCCGGTCTCAGCGTCGACTACATCGTCCGGCTCGAGCAAGGGCGCGGCCCCAAACCTTCCGATCAGGTGCTCGGCGCACTGTCTCGGGCGCTGCGATTGAGCGACCCGGACCGCGATCTGATCTTCCGGCTCGCCGGATCCGGTCCACCACAGGCCGGGCGCATTCCCATGCTGATCCGGCCGAGCGTCATGCGCCTGCTCGACCGAATGGCGGACCTGCCCGCCCTCGTGCTGTCCGCCAAATCCGATGTGCTGGCGTGGAATTCGCTGGCGGCGGCGCTCTTCGGCGACTTCTCCGAGCGCCCGCCCATCCAGCGCAACATCATGTGGCAACGATTTCTCGGCACCGGTCTCGACCAGGTGGTCATGACGCCGGAGGAGGAAGCGGCCAATGCCGTCGACTGCGTCGGCTGTCTGCGCACGGTGCAGGCCAAGTACCCGAAGGATCCGGATCTCGCCCGGCTGATCGACGAACTTCGTTCCGGCAGCGCGCGATTCGACGAGCTGTGGCGGGCGGGGCGCTCCGGGCGGCTGCGCAGCCTCAGCAAAACCATCGCGCACCCCGACCTGGGCGCACTCACTCTCGATTGCGACGCCCTGCTGGTGCCGGAGGCGGATCAGACCGTCGTCGTCTACTCGGCCGCACCCGGTACGCCCGAGGCCTCGGCCCTCGAACTACTCCGCGTGACCGGTCTCGAACGATTCGGTCCAGTCAACTGACACGCCGGAGGCGTACAGCTCATTCTCACCCGGTCATCCGGCGGCTTGCCGCGGTGCTCGGCGATCCTGACCTGACCCAACTCGTGCTAGCAAACTAGCAAGCTAGCGTGCTAGCATTTGTCCCGTGGGCGACGAGGATGTGAAGCAGTTCAACGTCTACCTGCCGATCGGACTGATCAAGCAGGTCAAGTTCCAGGCGATCGAGTCGGGAATGTCGCTGTCGGCGCTGGTCGCCGAGGCGCTGCGCGCCTACCTCGACGACACCCACCCGAAGACACCGCCGGGAAAGGATTGACATGAAGACCGAAGGCATCGAAGCCGTGTTCCTGGAGACGCACAACTGGGGCAAGCAGGCGCGATTCCTGCGCGAACTGGGATTCGAGGTGGAGTTCGAGACCGACCACGGCTCCGGCCAGTTCCGCAACGGCGACGGACCCTATGTCTTCGTGGCGGAGATCCCGCCGACCAGCGAGCCGCGGACGCTCCTGGTTCTGAAGGCCGCCGACACGGCGGAGCGCCCCGGTGGCGACGTCGAGATCGTCAGCGAGTTCGAGCCGACCCACTACGGCACCCAGGAGATGACCGTCCGCGACCCTGATGGGCGACTGTGGAATCTCCAGGCGCCGGGGGAGGAGTGAGCGCGATGCCGATCATCGCTCCGGACCACACCGCGGTCCGCGTCGCGCTGTGGCGGGCTCTGCACGCGGAAATCGATGCGCGGCCGAGTGTGTTCGACGACCGGATCGGACTGCGACTGGCAGCGCCCGAGGACGGCTGGCGGGACCGCCCGGATATGGACCCGCGGACGACGAGCCCGATGCGGGCGGGCATCGTGGCGCGGGCCCGCTTCGTCGAGGATCTGCTCGCCGAGCAGATCGACCGCGGTGTGGATCAGTACGTTCTCCTCGGCGCCGGGCTGGACACCTTCGCGCAGCGCCGGCCCGAGCTCGCCGCGCGGCTGACGGTGTTCGAGGTCGACCAGCCCGGCACGCAAGCGTGGAAGCGGCAACGCCTCGGCGAGCTCGGATCGGCCGTTCCGGACGGCTTGCGCTGGGTGCCCGTCGACTTCGAGGTCGACTCGTGGTGGGAGCGGCTCACGGCCGCCGGTTTCGATCCGGGTCGCCCCGCGGTCGTCGCCTCCACCGGCGTCTCCATGTATCTCGACCGGGAGACGAACGTCACCACCCTGCGACAGCTCGCGACGCTCGCGCCGGGTTCGACGCTGGCTGTGACGTTCATGCTGCCACTCGAACTCGTCGGCGCCGGGGAACAGCACATGCGCCGGTTCGCCGAGCAGGGCGCCCGCGCCTCGGGCACCCCGTTCGTCAGCTTCTTCCGGCCCGGCGAAATAGTGGCGCTCGCCGAGGAGTCGGGCTTCGCTTCCGCCCACCACATTTCGTCCGAGGAGCTGACCCGCCGCTACTTCGCCGACCGCACCGACGGACTGCGACCTGCGGAGTCGGAGCAGATTCTGGTGGCAAGTACCTGATCCGTTCTCCGGACCCGATCGACCCGCTCGCGGCGCGCGCCAGGGATACTTGCCAGGTGACAGAAACAGCCGGGCTCCATACGGTGGACGCCAGCCTCGAGCAGCCGCCTTTGGCCGGGAGCTTCCGCTTCTGGTTCGCCGACCAGCGCTGGGAGTGGTCCGACGAGGTCGCCGTCCTGCACGGGTACGCACCGGGCACCGTCGTCCCGACCACGGAGCTGCTGTTGGCGCACAAGCATCCCGACGACCGCGCCGAGGTCGCCGACACCCTGGTCACGGTGGTGCAGACCGGTCAGCCGTTCTGTAGTCGTCACCGGATCATCGATACCGCCGGGGTCGAGCACCACGTGCTGGTGGTCGGCGACCAGTTGCGCGATCACACCGGTGCGCTGGTGGGCACCGCGGGCTTCTACGTCGACGTCAGCGACAGCGTGGACGAGACCCGGCGCGCGGTCCTGAACGAGGCGTTGCCGGAGCTGGTGGAGGCCAGGGCGGTGATCGAGCAAGCCAAGGGCGCGCTGATGCTGGTGTACGGGATCAGCGCCGAGCAGGCGTTCAACGTGCTGGCCTGGCGCTCGCAGGAGACGAACACCAAGCTGCGTACCATCGCCGAGAAGCTGGTCAGCGCGTTGCGCGATTTCGGCGGGGGTTCGGTGAGCACTCGCACCCGGTTCGACCATCTGCTGCTCACCGTGCACGAACGCCCCTGACATCCAGGTCGGTCGCTTTCGGCGCGGCATCGTCGGGCGGGGCCGACTGTTTGACCGCCCCCGGCGATGCCGCCGTATCCGAGCGGTGTCCACCCGCTGACCGCTGGCTGAACGGTGAGCGGAAGCGCCGCCCCATATTCGTAGCAAACCCGCGCCGCTCCGCCGACCCTTTCGGACGAGAACGCCGAAGATCCCCGCCCGCTGCCGGGTCGGCACCCGCCTTCGTGGCCGTCGACCTGGCTCGATACGCTGTCGTACGCAAGGTTCGGACTCCGCCGACTTCTGTTGGCCAGCGCCATATTTCGGCTCCGTCGACAGGTCCGGTCGCGAGTCCGGATGAGCAGCAGTGGAGACCCAGTGACCATCGACAAGAGCAAAGGCGCCGAAGTACACGGGATCTTCGAGAAGATCGCCGGATACTACGACCGGATGAACTTCCTCATGACGCTGGGCAGTCACCGGCGATGGTGTCGTGAAGTGGCCGAGCGGGTGGCGCCGCCCGCGGGCGGACAGCTCTTGGATCTCGCCACCGGGACCGGCGCGATCGCCTTGGAAGCCGCACGGCGGTATCCCTCCGTCACGGTGACGGGCGTCGACTTCTCGGAGGAGATGCTGGCGCGCGCCCAGAACAAACCCGGTGCGCAGTCGGTCCGATGGCAACGCGCGGACGCGGCTCGCCTGCCGTTCGACGACGAGACTTTCGACGGGATCACCGAGGGTTATCTGCTCAGGAACGTCGAAGACCTGGAGGGCGTGCTCCGCGAACAACACCGGGTGCTCAAGCCCGGCGGCCGGATCGTCGTACTCGAAACGTGTCCGCCGAGCGGGCCGGTGAAGCCGATCGTGGAGTGGGGGATGCGCATCGTCGTTCCCCTGCTCGGCCAGGTCGTGGCTCGTGACCGGTCGTCCTACACCTATCTCGAATCCAGCACGCTCGCCTTCGCCACACCGGAGCGCGTCGCCGAAATCCTCCGCGGGCTCGGTTTTCAGGACATCGGGTGGAGCAAGAAATTCCTCGGCACCAACGTGGTCCTGTGGGCCACCAAGTCGATGGCGTGAAGGGCTCAGTTCGCCGGCACGGCCGGTAACGGCACCGACCAGCGAATGGCAGTCCCTCCGGAGACCTTTTCGGCGCTGAAGCGGCGGCGACTGTGGGCTATCGCCGGTTGCGCTTGCCTGCCCGCAGGCGGTGATTGTCGGCGTGCAATTCGGCGTTGGCGTCTTCGAGGTCGAGGATGCGGGCGATCCCCGCGAGGTTGACCCCTTCGGCGACCAGCGCCGTGATGCGCTGCAGCCGGGTGAGGTCGTCTCCGCTGTAGCGGCGGGTGCCGCCGTCGCTGCGGGCGGGGGTGATCAGGCCGTGGCGTTCGTAGAGGCGCAGGGTCTGTACGCCGATGCCCGCCAGATCGGCGGCCACCGAGATCGCGTACACCGCGCGCGTGGGGTCGGGTTGCGGCGGCTGGTGCTGCGGGCGAACCATCCTGCTCCTCGATACTGCTTCCTACTGCTCAGGTTTTCTATGGTAGACCCTTGCATGCAGCTGCCGACAGTGCTATAAGAAATCTATACCGGATGGCATAGATCCGGATCCGACTATCGAGAAGACGGTTGGTTGGAGGTGACGATCATGCTGATGCGTACCGATCCGTTCCGCGATCTGGACCGCCTTGCGCAGCAGGTGTTCGGCACAGCGGCCCATCCCGCGGCGATGCCGATGGACGCTTGGCGCGAGGGCGACAGGTTCGTGGTCGAGTTCGATCTGCCGGGCATGGACCCCGATTCGCTGGATCTAGGCGTCGAGCGCAACGTCGTGACGGTGCGCGCCACACGCCCTGAACTCGAGGGCGACCGGGAAATGATCGCCGCGGAACGCTCACGCGGTGTGTTCAGCCGCCAGTTGTTCCTCGGCGAGACCCTCGATGTCGATCGCATCGACGCCGAGTACACCGACGGCGTGCTGCGGTTGACGATCCCGGTGGCGGAGCAGGCCAAGCCGCGCAGGATCGAGATCGCCCACGGCAACGGGCACAAGGCGATCAACGCCTGAGCCGCGCCGGCTCGACGCTTCCCCTCGGAGGTAGGGCCATGACCGGCATCGATGCTCTCGGTGTCTACGACCCGCTCGACGCGCGGCTGCTGCTGCTCGACCCCGACCTCGAACCGTTGTTCGCCGAGGTCGACGAGGTCTTGTCCGAAGCCCTTGCGCCCAAGCGCGTTTCGGGGCGTCCCGGACTTCGGGCACGAGCACCCCGCCCGCCCGCCGACGTCGAGCGCGGTTGGCGGACACCGAGATTGACAGGACGGGCGCCGCCGAGAACGCGTGCGACCCAGCGCGGTCCTCCGCGCACTCGGACCGAACGGATCGATTGGTGAACAGGTGGAAGTGAGGTGATGTCATAGACACGACTGCGGTTGAATCTCTCGCAAGTCACGTCTTCCTTCGCCGGGGCGGGCCCGGAGCGATTACCGGGGCCCGCCCCCCTGTCATCCGAGTGACCAGTGCACGACGCAAGGAGGTTGGCCATGACCACGATTCCCGCTCGCGACGACGCAGACTACGCCGAGCAGCGCACCCTCGTCCACGACGCCGACCGCCACATCGGCCTGGACACCCGCGCGCTGCACCCGTTGGCCGAACGCATTCGCGCCGCCTTCGACGCCGCCGACACGACCGATCGAATCGACCAATCCTTCATCACGCCGCTACCCGATGACGACGAATACCCTCTCGCCTACTGACACCGGCACGAGCACCGATCCCCTCGGTCGCTACCGGTACGCCCTCGCGTTGCCGACCGGCCTGGCGCTGATCGCCGCCCTCGGCGCGCCGCCGATCGTTCTGCTGCTGCTGACCGCCACCCTTGGCTGCGCCATTCTCGCCTCCGTACTGCGAGAATCACGCGCGGCCGCGATCCAGGGCGGCCGCGACCAGCCACCGGACCGGCGCGCGCCGGGCGCCTAGTTGCCGACCGTGTGCCCACTCCCGCGAGTGGGGGACAATGGGGTATGGCCTCGCCAGCCCTGACCGTGGTGACCGGTCGCCCGGGCACCGGGAAGACGACCCTTGCCCACAGCCTCGCGCGCGAGATCGGCTGCCCGGCGATCGTCCACGACGAGATCACCCAGGGCATGGTCCTGACCAATTCGCCGACCCGGACCGCGGGCGTCGGGGAAGCCTTCGAGCGTCCCGCATTGGACGCCTTCTTCGACATCATCGCCGCGCTGGCGCGGGCGGGAGTCACCCTCGTCGCCGAAGCCGCGCTGCCGGGCAAGCTGTGGCAGCCGCGCCTCGAGGCACTCACCGAGCTCGCCGAGATCCGCATTCTGCGCTGCACCGCCCCGACGTCGATCGTCCGCGGCCGCATCACCCAGCGCATCGCGACCAACCCGCACCGTCGGGCCCGAAGCGATGAACTCTTGGAGGGGATCGATCCCGATACGGCCTCCGAAGCGGACTTCGACCCAGCGATCGACGAGCTGCCCACCCTGACCGTGGACACCACCCACGGCTACCAGCCCGGTCTCGTGGCACTGTCGCGTTTCGCGACCCGACCCGACCCCGGCGCGACCCTCGAGGCCTGAGCTCGAGACGAAGTCGCGCGAGGCCGGGGACGACGGGCTCGGGGAATCACGAAGTGCGTGATTTGGTGATGGCGTCCTTGGCACGGTCCATCATGGCCGCGAACGGACCGACGAGCATGTTCGCGGTGGCGGACTCGACGCCGGGATGCGGGCGGGTCGGCGCCATCGCCTCGGCGAACTTCACGGCGCTGCGCAGGCGCTGGAGTTCGTCGGGTTCCAGTTCCGCACGCAGCCGGTTGAACTCTTCGTGCTCTTCGTGCTCGGCGTGGGCGAGCACGCCGTCGCGCAGGGCCGCCAGTTTGGCGTCGAACTCGGGGGAGTCGATGTCGACGGCTTCGATGTCGGCGAGTTGGCGCTTGGCCTTGTTCTCTTCCTCCAGACGCGCGTCGATGATCTTGGCGCCGTCATCGACTTCCCGCCGGAAGCGAGGGTGGATGATCTCTTCCTCGGCGGTTTCGTGGACAGCCAGCAGGCGGCGCAGTTCGTAGAACTTCTGCTCACGTTGCTCCGCTGTCGGCGCCTGCTCGACCTCGGCGAACAGTTCGCGGATGCGCACGTGCTGATCGATCAGGAACGCGACGGCATCATCGGTGGTGTTGATCGTCGTAGCTTCCATGATTACCTCCTCGAACGACTGGTCGGCTCGGCGCAAATCACGCCGCTGCCGCCGTACCCCTCGACGGGGACGGCAAACGCGGCGTGATCCAGACTCCGCCGATCGGTGGGGCGTGGTCGAGTTCAGCCCTCGGCGGCATGGATGTGCGGGGTGGGCTGCTGGAGCCGCCAGCCGCCGCCTTTGCAGTCGGCGGGCAGCGGGGGCAGCCGGTGTCCGGCGACATCGGTGCTGAACCGGTGTCCACACGAAGTGGGGCCGCAGCACTCGTAGATCCCGCTGGCGGGCGCCTTCTGGCCCGGCTTGAGTATCTCGTTCTCCTCGAGCTTCGTCATATTCGGCCGATACCCGACAACCCGTTTCGTACACCGCTGCTGGACGGTGATGGCGGCACCCCGGGCCTGAAGGTTGCGACGGATTTGCGCGGTGGGTCGCGCGCGCCGTCCGAGAACCGGCCTCGAGCGCCGCGCATTCTGGCCGCCTCCGGCCATCGGGCGCAGCTGGCGGCGTACATCACCGCGAACATGGAGTTCATGCGGGATCGAACGACCGTCCTGCGGGCACTGATCGAGCTCAACAGCAATGCCCGGGCGGCGATCGGGGAGCCGTTTCTCGACGACGGGGCGCCGATTCGCCGCTGCCGCCGCTGGAGGAAGGTCTCCGCGCGGGCCGAGCAGCGGGCGAATGCGGCGATTTCGATGCCCATGTGATGGCGGTGACGCTGCGCGCGGCCATCGAGACCATCGCGATCCGATATGCCGAGGGCAGGTGAGCGATGTCGATTTCTATGCGGCGCAACTTGTTACGTTGTTCGATCGGGCGACCGCTCCGGAACGCACACTGGATACCGAGTGACGTCGGACCGTCCATGATCGCCGAACCGAAAGGGAAGCAATGAAACTGGAACCGGGACAGGTCGCGGTGGTGACCGGCGCCGCCAACGGCATCGGACGAGCGGTGTCGCAGGCGCTGTGCGATCGCGGGATTCGAGTGGTGCTCGCCGATATCGATGGCGACGCCGTCGCCGAGGTCGCCGACGAGTTCGGGTCGGAGCACCTCGCGGTGCAGACGGATGTCGCCGATCCGCGACAGGTTCAGCGACTGGCCGACGCCACTGTGGAGCGCTTCGGTCGTGTCGACCTGGTGTTCAACAATGCCGGAATGGGCGTCGGCGGGCCCCCTACACCGCCGGCAAGCACGCGGTCGTCTCGCTGACCGAGGCGCTGCACGGCGAGTTGGCCGTACTCGCGCCCGGGATCGGAGCCACGGTGGTGTGCCCGGGGCCGGTCGACACGCAGATGCTGCGCGGGCTCACCGACGGCATCGGATCGTTGCTCGGCGACGGCGACGTCCCCGCGCAACCCACCGAAGGATGGTTGGGCACGCTCACCCCGGAGCAATGGGAGCGTCTCGCACCGGGATTCGAGGCCATCACCCATCTGGCGAACGAGGCCATGCCCGCCGCGCGTGCCGCGGAGATCATCCTGTCGGCGGTCGAGGCCGACCGTCTCTATGTCACCACCCATCCGCACTGGGCGACACAGGCCAGCGATCGAGTCGCGAAGATCGTGGCCGATATGCAGGCGTCCGGGTAGTCCGAGTGGTTTCGCCGTGCGGCCTGCACCGGACGGGCGGCGTTCCCCCCGCCGAGGCGGTCGGCTCCGCGCCCCAACGGCTCGTGGCGGCCACCTCGGCGAGCGTGTCGGCGCGCCCGTTCGGGGCGTTCATGTCCGGCGAAAAATCAACGAGCGCAGGCCTTTTCGATCATCCCTACCACATCGGCGGGGTTGTCGACCTGGACTACGAGCCGTGCGTAGCGCTCGTCGGCCAGTTCGATGACCACGGCCTTGTCGGGATCGCGGACGTCCCAGAACACTCGTTCTCCGTCGATGTGAAAGGTCCCCGCCGTGATCACGCGGGGGAGGTGCGTGCCCGGCGCGCGAATGCCTTTGCGCTCTTTGATGATTCCGGGGTCGACGGTCGCGCCGCGGACGTTCGCCAGCGGGATCACCAGGCGGCTCTTCAGCGCCCACAGTTTGTCCAGGCCCGCCATGCGGACCACCAGATCCGTGCCGTCGATGCTGACCTCGGCCATGCCGTTCTCCTTCGTTCGTCTCTATCGATCGGTCTGTGTTCGTCCGGTGAACTCGTCCGCGAGGCGGGCCACATCGTCACCGGCGCGGGCGCGCAGCCGAAGTCCGAGCAATGTCGCGGTCGACATTGTTCCGTCGCCCAGCGCCGCGGTGACCGCATCGAGTTCCGCGAACGCGCCCGTCACCTCGGCGGCGATTTCCGGATCCGCCGCACCCTGCTCGATGGCGGCCATCAGCAGCAGGTCCAGGCCGCCGATCCCCTCGGAAACCACTGCGGCACAGAGGATTCGCAACGGATCATCGGCGGCCGCGATCGCGCTCGAGTTCTGCTTCCGCACCGCTCGCAACGCCCGCAGATACAGACCGCGCTTGCTGCCGAAGGTGCGATACAGGCTGTGACGGTGTACGCCGAGGTGGCCGACGAGGTCGTCGATCGACACGGCGTCGAATCCACGCCGGGCGAACAGTTCCGCTGCCGACTCGACGACAGCAACCTCGTCGAATGTTCTCGGTCGCGCCATGTCACCACCTTACCGAGTTTGGGAACATTCAGTCAAGAACGATAGTTCCCAAACTCCGGTGTGCGGCAGAAGGCGTTGCGCACGCGGCGGAAATCTCCCCGGCGACGCGCGACGATCGGCCGAATGCCGGACGTAGGATGGCCGTTACCAGCCCACTCCTCGAGGAGGCGGCGATGACCGACAGCCCACGATCGATCGCCGAAAGCGACATAACGCTCCCGCCGGGTGCGGACCAGGAGCGATTTTCCGGCTACGGGGTGATGGGGATGCCCTTCACCAGCGGCCACTATCTGGCGCTTCGGCACTTCCCCGCCAGCTCGGTCGGTGCGGGATACGACGCGGTCTGGTATCGAAGCCCGGCCGGGAAATGGGTGATCTACAGCAGTGTCGCCCCGGAGGCCAGTTGCGCCCGCTATTTCGGTGCGGCCCTCGCAGACGCGCGGGTCGCGCCCATCTCGGTGACCTGGACGGGTCCGTCCGCGTTCACGGTCGAGGTGGGGGACGACATCGTGTGGGATCTGGAGCTCGGCCGATCGGCGGCGACGGCGGCGATGACGGGTCTCGGCCGGATGGTGCCCGCGACCTGGCGGCAACGCCCCGCGGTCCTGGCGCTCATGTCGCGCGTCGCCGGTCCGGCGCTGGGTGTCGGGCGGGTGCGGCTCAGCGGCACCGCGCCGAACGGGCAGTGGTTCCGTGCCGATCCGCGGATGCTGTGGCCCGTCGAGAACGGTCGCGCGCGCATCGACGGCATCGATATCGGCCCGCCGGGACCGTTGGCGGAGCAGGCGAAGCTGGGTGATTTCTGGTTGCCGCAACGCGGCATGTTCGCCGTCGGCGAGACGTATTTCGAGCCATACGACGCGACACGGCACCGGGCGGCGCGCTCCGCCTCATGACACCGGCGTCGGCATTCACCATCCGCCGTCGAACAACGCCGAGAGCGCCGGTCCCGGATCCGCCGCGGTGGTCGTGTTCGCGACGACGACAACGATCGAGGCCAGCGACGACAACGCCGCGAGAACACCGAAGGACCCCGATACGCGCCTCGCTCGCGTGTCGGTCGCTCGCGCGAATCGCTTCCACACCACCACATTCAAAGCGAGGAGAACGATCGCCACGACCGCGGCGATCACGGCCATCGCCACGTGATAGAGCGAGAAGTCGCTGATCATCACCGCCAGCGCGGGAGTTTCGCCACCCCCGCTGAGGGACTCGGCCAGTCGCTGCCTGACCTGATCGAGCGTCTCGGCGAGCTCACCGTCCGTGTCGCCGCCAGTCAGCATCGGCAACAGCGAGGCGTAGGGCGCTACCGCACCCTGAACGTTGGCCATCACCGCCAGCAACGAGAACACCCCGAGCGCCGTGACGATCATCCCGGACGAGGCGAGTGCGACATTTCTGCCCGCGTCGAGACCGCGGGCCCGAAGGAATGCCCGCCACAGCAGAACGCCGAGCGCGACGAACACGATCAGCAAGAGCGCGGCGATCACTCCCTTGGTCACGTGGTACCAAAACCAGTAGTCCACAGCGCTTTCCAAGGCCGGGGAGAAGTCCCGGGCGCCGGAACGCCAGTACTCGACGAACGCCTCGCGGAAAGCTTCGCGGAGATCGCGCTCGTCGGCGAAATCGCCCGCCAGCGTGGGCGGAACGACGACGAACGCGGCCGCGAGGACGACGGCGAGTGCGCCGAGCACACCGAGTGCGCGACCGAATCGCGACGGGGCCACCGGTACGGACAAGACGCTCCTTCAGCTCGAGCAAAGGAAATCCCAGGCCGACCCCGAAGGGCCGCCCTGGGATACACCACGACAACTCAGCGGACGTCGAAGCGGTCGTTGTCGACCACCTTGACCCACGCGGCCACGAAGTCGTTCACGAACTTCGCCTGCGAGTCCTGCTGCGCGTAGACCTCGGCGATCGCACGCAGCACCGAATGCGACCCGAAGATCAGGTCGTTGGCGGTCGCCGTCCACTTGGACTCGCCCGTGCGCCGGTCGGAGCCCTCGTACACGTTCTCCGCCGACTCGGACGCCTTCCACTCCGTGCCCTGGTCGAGGAGGTTGACGAAGAAGTCGTTCGTCAACGTGCCCGGCCGGTCGGTGAAGACGCCGTGCTCGGTGCCACCGTAGTTGGCGCCGAGGGCGCGCAGGCCGCCGATCAGCACGGTCAGCTCCGGAGCCGTCAGATCGAGCATGTACGCCCGGTCGACCAGCAGGCGCTCCAGCGGAGCCTTCTCGCCGGTCCGCACGTAATTGCGGAATCCGTCGGCCCGCGGTTCGAGCACCGCGAACGACTCCACGTCGGTGTTCTCCTGCGACGCGTCGGTGCGTCCCGGTGTGAAGGGCACCGTGACGTCGTGGCCCGCGTCCTTGGCCGCCTTCTCCACCGCCGCGGACCCGGCGAGGATGATCAGATCGGCCAGCGAGACCTTCTTGCCGCCGGACGCCGAGCTGTTGAAGCGCTGCTGGATCTGCTCGAGCACGGGCAGCACCTTGGCCAGTTCGGCCGGTTCGTTGACCTCCCAGTTCTTCTGGGGCTCCAAGCGGATCCGGGCGCCGTTGGCGCCGCCGCGCTTGTCGGTGCTGCGGAAGCTGGCGGCCGACGCCCACGCGGTCTTGACCAGCTGCGGGACCGACAGGCCGGACTCGAGAACCTCGCTCTTGAGGGCCGCGATGTCCTGGTCGTCGATGAGCTCGTGGTCGACGGCGGGCACCGGGTCCTGCCACAGCTGCGGCTCCGCGACCCACGGACCGAGGTAGCGGCTGATCGGACCCATGTCGCGGTGCAGCAGCTTGTACCACGCCTTGGCGAACGCCTCGGCGAGCTCCTCCGGGTGCTCCAACCAGCGACTGGTGATCTCGCGGTAGATCGGGTCTTCGCGCAGGGACAGGTCCGTGGTCAGCATGGTCGGGGTCCGCGCGGGGCCGCCGAACGGATCCGGGATCGCGCCTTCGCCCGCGCCGTCCTTCGGCTTCCACTGCCACGCACCGGCGGGGCTCTTGGTGAGCTCCCACTCGTAGCCGTACAGGTTCTGCAGGAAGCCGTTGCCCCACTTGGTCGGGGTGGCGGTCCAGACGACCTCGAGGCCGCTGGTGATGGCGTCCTTGCCCTTGCCGGTGCCGTAGGCGCTCTTCCAGCCAAGGCCCTGCTGCTCGATCGGGGCGGCTTCGGGTTCGGCGCCGACCAGGCTCGCGTCGCCCGCGCCGTGGGTCTTGCCGAAGCTGTGGCCGCCGACGATCAGCGCGGCGGTCTCCTCGTCGTTCATCGCCATGCGGCCGAACGTCTCGCGGATGTCGCGCGCGGCCGCCACCGGATCGGGCCTGCCGTTGGGGCCTTCGGGGTTCACGTAGATCAGGCCCATCTGGACCGCGCCGAACGGGCTCGCCAGCTCACGGTCGCCGCTGTAGCGCTCGTCGCCGAGCCAGGTGTCCTCCGGGCCCCAGAAGACCTCTTCCGGCTCCCAGATGTCGGGCCTGCCGAAGCCGAAGCCGAAGGTCTTGAATCCCATCGACTCGAGCGCGACGTTGCCCGCGAACACCAGCAGGTCGGCCCACGAGATCTTGTTGCCGTACTTCTGCTTCACCGGCCACAGCAGCCGGCGAGCCTTGTCCAGGTTGGCATTGTCCGGCCAGCTGTTGAGCGGCGCGAAGCGCTGGGCGCCCTGACCGCCGCCGCCGCGTCCGTCGGCGATGCGGTAGGTGCCCGCCGCGTGCCAGCTCATCCGGATGAACAGGCCACCGTAGTTGCCGTAATCGGCGGGCCACCAGTCCTGCGAATCGGTGAGGACCGCCGCGACATCGGCCTTGAGGGCGTCGACGTCGAGTTTCTTGAACTCCTCCGCGTAGTCGAAGTCCTCGCCGAGCGGGTTGGACTTGGAAGAGTGGGCGTGCAGCACCGAGACATCGATCTGCTCCGGCCACCAGTCTTTGTTGGAGCGGGGGCGATGTTCGGTCTTCTGCGTGGGGGAGGGGATCGCCGGGTTCTCGGTCTCGCTCGTGCTTCGAGTTCCGGTATCCGGAGCGGGGGGACGACTATCTGATGTCACGACATTCCTTCCTGAATGAGGTGCGGGCTGCGATCAGGGACGTTGGGATGCGGCGCAGTCGGGACACAGACCCCAGTAGATGACCTCGGCCTCGTCGATGGCGAAACCGTGGTCCTCGGATGCGGTCAGACAAGGGGCATGGCCGATCGCGCAGTCGACATCGGCGATCGACCCACACGCCCGGCACACGACGTGATGATGGTTGTCGCCGACCCGCGACTCGTAACGCGCCACGGAGCCGGACGGCTGGATGCATCGGATCAGGCCCGCGGCGGTGAGCGTGCGCAGCGAGTCGTACACCGCCTGGTGTGACACCGCCGACAGGCGCGAACGCACGGCGCGGATGATCGAATCCGTGTCGGCGTGCGGGTGGTCGTGCACCGCGCCGAGCACCGCGACTCGCGGAGCGGTCACGCGGAGCGAAGCTCCCTGCAGCATCTGCTGGAATTCCTCGGCAGTGTGCACGGACGAAAGTCTTGTCCGTTTTCTGGAACGAGTCAAGCATTTGTCCGCGGGAGGCCCGTCCCCCGACGTCGACGTGCGGAGGACGGACCCCTTCCCCGACGGCCGCGAAACGCCGCCACGTTCGCGGGCCGACTCGACCCTAGCCGCCGACCTCGGAATCGGCGCGCATCGACACCGCCCGGCTCGAAATTCGTCGAATCCGTTGTGCCCCTGCCCTCGGTAGCTGGCAGTCGTCGCCGCGCGTATGACAAGATCGCCCGGTTCGTCGAGCTGTGCGCAGGAGGCTTTCGCTTGGATCTACGCTTGGGACCCAACAGATCTCATCGGATCCGGCGTGCCGTGCTCGCGCTCGCGGTGGGGGTAGGACTACTCGGGGTGCCCGTGTCGGCGTCCGCGGAGGACGTCGCCGACTCCTACATCGATCGCCTGTCCGAGGCGGCGGACACCCCGGCGCTGCGGTGGTCCGATTGCCAGGACGGCTTCCAGTGCGCGTCCGCGCAGGTGCCACTGGACTACAACCAGCCGCACCGCGACCGGATCGAGTTGGCGGTGATCAAACTGCCCGCCGCCGATCCGAGTCGGCGGATCGGCACACTGTTCGTCAACTTCGGCGGTCCCGGCCCGTCCGGGGTGGACCGTCTGCGGGAGCGGGCGCGGTGGCCGTGGCTGTTCTCCGACGAACTGCGCGCGCGGTTCGATGTGGTCTCCTGGGACAGTCGATCGGTGGCCCGCAGTGCGGCGGCGCGCTGCTTCCCGACGATGGACGAACAAGCGGCCTTTCTCGGCGCGATGCCCCAAATGCCAACGGTCCCAAGCGAAGAGGCCGCGTTCTACGGCTGGTCCAAAGAGTTCGCCGACCGCTGCGGGCGGAACGCGGGTCCGATACTGAACCACGCCTCGACCGCCAACACCGCGCGGGATCTCGAACTCTTGCGCCGCGCCGTCGGCGATCCGAAGCTGACCTATCACGGCATCTCCTACGGCACGCAGCTCGGCGCGATCTACGCCAACATGTATCCCAGCCGGGTGCGGGCGATGGTCTTCGACGGATCGATCGACTTCGAGGGCAACGTCAACGGTCACGACGGGCAAGGCGCGACGGTTCCGCTGGACACTCGACAGGGCGTGGCCGACGCGATCGCCGCCACCTTCGACGCCTTCCTGCGGCAGTGTTCGGCGGCCGGGCCGCGGTGCGCGTTCTCCTCCGGTGATCCGAGGGTGAAGTGGACGGTGCTCGCGGAGCGGGCTCGCGTGGCGCCGATCAGGCTCGACGACCAGACGTGGACGTACGCCGCGGTTCTCGCTGCCGCGTCGAGTCTCGCGCAGCCGTCGACCTTCCCGGATCTCGCCGCGCTGCTGCAGAAGTTGTTCGACGCGGGCACCAGCGTCCCGGGACTGCTGCCGGTCGCTCGCGGCGAGTCCTATCTGGGCAACCGCACCGAGGCGTACCACGCGATTCAGTGCGCCGACAGCGTCGTCCCGACCGACACCGGCGCCTACAGTCGCGCGGCGATATCGGAGGATCTGCGGGTGCCGCACTTCGGGCGAATCGCCGTCTTCGGCACCACGACCTGCGCGTTCTGGCAAGGCCACGACGCCGACCGGTACACCGGACCGTGGAACCGCCGCACCGCCGCCCCGATCCTGGTGCTCAACAGCAGATTCGACCCGGCGACCCCGTTGTCCGGCGCCTTGGCGGGCGCGACCCAGCTGGCCGACGCCCAGGTGGTGGTGATCGAAGGCGCCGGGCACAGCAGCATGTACGTGCCGAGCACCTGTGCCGAGCGAACCAAACGGGAGTACCTGTTCACCGGCCGACTTCCAGCGGAAGGCACCGGCTGCGCGGTCGACGAGTCGCCCTTCGACTGACTCTGCTGCGGGTTGTTCTTCGTGCGCACGGGTACGCACGAAGAACGATGTGCTCGCGGGCTAGTCGGGCAGACCGACCGTTTGATCGCAGCTCTCCGGCGGGTCCACCAGTTCGCATTCGGCAGGGGGACGAGTCGGCCGGTAGCCGGTCGGGACGCCGCCGGATCGAATGATCGTGCGGTAGGTGTCGACGGCGTCCGTCGGTCGGCGGGCGAGCGTGGGATCGGTGCGAACGTCGACGGTGTAGAGGCCGAAACGCGGTGTGTAGGAACCCCATTCGTAGTTGTCGGTGAGGCTCCAGTAGTTGTAGCCGATCAGGTCGATGCCGTCGGCCTTGGCGCGCTGCAGCCAGTAGACGGTGTCGCGGAGGTGCTCGGAGCGGGTGTAACCGTCGGCACGGGGGCCACCGTTCTCGGTGGGCATGCCGTTCTCCACGACGTACAGCGGGCGGTCCGGGAACAGGCGCGAATAGTGCCGCAACGCGTAATAGATGCCCTCGGTGCGAATCGGCAATTCCCAGATGGCCGGACCCTGGTTCGAACCGCCCTGTACCGACTGACCGGACTCCGGCAGTACCGCGAAATAGTAGTCGACGCCGATGAAGTCGAGCTTGTCCGCGATGCGGTCGACCATCGGCTGGTTGACCTCGGTCTCGGCGCCCGCCACGTAGCCGAGGTTGCTGGTGACCTGCGCATCGGGCGCGGCGTGGTGGATGACGTCGTAGATCGTGTTGTGGGCCTGAGCCATTCGGTCCAGCATCGCGGGCGCCTCGTCGACGGTGATGGCGCCGATACGCAGCTCGGTGCCGACGTAGGCGGCGGGCTCGTTGAAGGTGACCCACAGCGGGTTGCGAGAGGCGTAGCGGTCAACCACCTTTCGCATATTGGTCAGCCAGTCCTCGACGATGCCCGGATTGCGCCAGCCGCCGCGATCGCTCACCCAGCCCGGATAGACCCAGTGGTCCAGGGTCAGCATCGGCCGCATGCCGGCCGCGACGATACGGTCGATCACATCGTCGTAGAACCGGAACGCCGACGAGTCCCAGATTCCCGGCTCCGGCTGGAGGCGGGCCCATTCGATCCCGATCCGGTACACCTGAACCCCGAGCCGGGCGGCCAGTTCGATGTCGGAGGGATGGCGCTCGAGGAAGTCGACCGAATTCAGGTATTCGTCCCCGGCCTCGCCCGAGTCGATGTAGCGGGTCCAGTTGCTGTCGGGAGCGTGGCCCTCCGACTGGAAGCCGGATGACGCGACTCCCCAGAGGAATTCGTCGCCCAACGGCGCGACGGTCGCGTGCGCCGAGGGAACTGCCCCCGGCGCGAGCGCCACGGTCGCGGTCATGGCGAGGGTGACGAGGGCGTATCCGCACTTCCGTGTTCGCATGGAGCTCCTGTCTCCGTCCGGAACCACTCGGTCGTGCACGCACCGCACGAAGCTCGACCGCAACCGAGCCCGTGCCGATGATCCGTCACTGTAGCTGTCCGATTGCTGACCCGTCAGCGTAGCTGGCGGATTGCTGGATTTTCGGCGCGCCACGCCGTGCCGACCGATCGCCCGGGTGGTGGCGCACTACCGGCGCGATCACAACAATCCGAAAATGGCAATCACGCGACGCTATCGAGATCGACTCGGTTGCCTACCGGTCGTGCCCGATTTGCCACGTTGGGGTAGAGAGCCGCTTCAGAATGATCGAAAACACTCTCAGGTCAGCTCGGACCTCGTGTCGCCCATGCGCGTCCCCTCGCCCCGCGGGCGGCACGTCCCAACTACCGGGTGAGGGAAAGGCAGGTCTGATTCATGAAGTCCCAGAGACGACTTCGCCCCGTGGCGCGGATCGCGCTGCTGATCGGCGCGGCGGTCACCGGACTCGCCGTCGCGGCCCCGGCGCAGGGTGAACCGCTGTGGCCCGGTGGACCCGACATCCCGGGCGTGCCCCCGTTGGTCCTGCCCCCGCTGGCTCCGCCCGCGCCGGTGGTGGCGCCGTGCACCGCCGAGGCGGCGCGCGGGTGCATGCGCCTGTCGACGAACGAGGCGTGGCTGATGGACAACGGCAGGGTCGTCTACGGCCCGACCCCGATTTCGCACGGCAGGCCCGGCTTCCGGACCCGGGTGGGCGTCTTCGACGTGGATTTCAAGCGCGAGGACCACTGGAGCACCATGCACCACGTCTGGATGAAGTACGCGGTCTTCTTCGACGGCGACATCGCCACTCACATCGGCCCGATCGAGGAGGAGTCGCACGGGTGCATCCGCATGACACCCGACGGTGCGCGCGAATTCTTCGATTACCTCTCGCCCGGTGACATCATCGAAGTCGTGCCGTAACGACGCCTCCGCTCCTCATGTCTGCTGACACCTCGCGGGTTCGGGTGGACAGTGAGCTCACATGCCGAATACACCTCGGTGTCCCAGGCGACGACCGCAGGCGGTCAGTGCCAGCACACCGTGCCCCTGTGTACGAGTGTTCGCGCCGATCCGTGACGGATCGACCGAGGTCCGTCCGGCGACGAGCAGCGGTGTCGCCATGTCGGAAAGCCCATCCTGCTGCCGGAAGTCCTCGCGGTCCTCGATTTTCGTCGAATCGAAAAGCACTCCGGCTTCCGCGGCATGTCTCGAGCCGACCCGAATCGGGTCGACATGCTCGTCGAAGTCCCGGTAGTAGTAGCGCAGGATCTCGCCGTGGGCTGCCAGGCACCAGCCCCACCAGTCGTCGCAGCCGCTTTCGTGGTTCTGGCCGTACCAGTGCGCCTGGCCGAACCGCTCACTCAGCGCCGCGCAGCGGGCCCGCCGTTCCTGGTGTTCGCGTCCATCCGGGGTGTAGTCGGCATCGAGGTCGAGCATCCGGCTCATCTCGTAATCGTGACGATCGAGCTCCCTCTCGATCACGGGTGTGCCGAATACCAGAGTCCAACCGTCGAGCACCGGGCTCACATACATCCGGGCGCAATCGGCGTGCTCGCCATACGCGGTGCGGCTGTGTCTCGAGTCGTGTTCCCGCCAGGTGTCGGTACCCATCGACCAGGTAACCGCGACCGGATCGGACAGGCCGAAGGCCTCCAGCACTGCGGCTCGGTCGGCGGTTCGGATGGCATACCATCCATCTTGTGGGACAAAGGGTTCGGCAACCTCTGCCGCGATCTTGGACCGCATCCACCGGGCCAGCACCTTCAGGTCGCGTGGTTCCGTTGTGTCCCAACCGATCTGGTTCAGCGCCGCCAGTGCATACCGCCGCTCGGGCATCCGGGAGCCTCGCACCCGGCGCAGCAACGGCACCGCGGAACGTCCCAGGCGACCGAACGCGCTGATCGCCTCCGCACGCACCCGCTGCACCGGATCCGCCAGCAGCGGCACCAGCAAGGGCGCGTACTCACGACGGCGGCGGTAGCCGAGCACGAATGCGCTGCCCGCCCGATCCTCCGGATCCTCACTGCAAATCTCGAGTGCGTACTTCGTGGCATCCGGCGTTACCGGGATATCCAGTACCTGACAACACAATTCGACGGCATCCGGCGTCTCCGCGATCGCGAGTTGCTCGGTCACCGCGCGGTAGGCGACCGGCCCGAACCGCCGCAATACCGCGATACCGCCCACCCGGTCGACTCGCGGATCCGGATCCAGCAGCTCCCACAGAAGCAGCTCGATCAGATCGTCACCCGCGGCCACTATCGCTTCTACCGCCTCCGCGCGGAAAGCGGGATCGGCGAGCCCAGCTACCGCGGTTCGTAGCTCCATGCCTCCGTTCCTACCATCCGCCACAACCGAATCCGGCAATACGCAGCCGATCGTGGCCAGCGATCGAACCGTCAGCTGAGGCTGCGGCAACCAGTGCCTGCCGCAACGGCCGTACGGCGGCGGGATCGGTCAGCTCTTGGCGGGGTCGTGTCCCCAGTTCAGTCGTCGCGGGGACGCAGGGCGTCGGGTTTGTGCACCGCGTCGCGGTCGGACTTCTCGCTGCGCACCCGGTACTGCGGATCCTGTTCGGAGGCCCGGACCGTGCGTCCCGCCGCCTCGGTGTCGGAGGTGATCTTCTCCTCCACCGTGCCCTTGGCTGTGCTGCCGTGGCTATCCCATTCGACCTTGTCGCCCTTACGGCATCTGCGCTTGGTCATCGGTTCGCCTTTCGCTCGATCGCGTGCGCCGGCGCGCCGAGTCGGTTTTCCTCGCGGTGAGTGTTGGGTCAGCTCGTGGGTGGGATCAGCACCGCGTCGATCAGATATACCGTCGCGTTCGCGGTCTCAACGCCGCCGCACAGCACATCGGCGTCGGCGACCCGGATCTCGTCGCCGGATCGTGTCACGGTGACTTCGGAGCCCTGCACCGTCTTATGGGTTCCCGCGACCTGGTCCGCGGCGAGCCGACCGGGCACCGCGTGGTAAGTCAGCACGGTCGTGAGCGCCTGAGCGTCGGTCTTCAGCGATTCTATCGTCGCCGGATCGACCGCGGCGAACGCTTCGTCGACGGGGGCGAAGATCGTGAACTCGCCGGAGTCGAGGGTGCCGACCAGGTTGACCTGCGGGTTCAACTGGCCGGATACCGCGGCCGTCAGCGTGGTCAGCAAGGGACTGTTCGACGCCGCGACGGCCGCCGGTTCTTGCGCCATGCTCTCGATGGAACCGGGTCCCGTTGGGACCTGCTCGGCGTACGCCGCGCAACCCGGCCCGACCAACCCGGCGGCCGGGTCACCGCTCGGCGGGGTTGTGCCCTGCGCTGTTGCCGTCGGCTGCGCCGGCGCGGTGGTCTGCTCTGTGGTCGGCGCGGAGTCCGTGTCGTCATCCGTGCAGGCCGCGGCGGACGCGACCGAGAAAGTCAGCAGGACTGTCGCCAGTACGGCTTTCGTGTTGTTCATGTCGTTCACCACTCGTGTCGGGCGGCTGGTCGCCGCAAGTGCCGTCGAATCGTTCCCCTCGCGTCTTTCGCTTTCCGTTCAGGCCAACAGTACCACTAAACGATGCATTAACGATGCATAATTGTGGAGACGGTTCCTGTCAGCGAGGAGGGCTCGTGGCTCCCAACGATGCGACGCCCGGATCCGACCCGGAGGCGGCTTCGCCGCCGACCGGTCGCGGCGCGCGGTCCACAGCCCGAACACCAGGCGGACGAGGCGAGCTCCGGCCCGCGGACCTCCCTCCCGACGTGCACGGGTACTCGGTGCGCGCGGTAGCCGACCGCCTGGGCATCCCGACCGCGACGCTGCGCAGCTGGAACCGCCGCTACGACATCGGGCCCAGCCGCGAACCCGGAAAACATCGCCGCTACGGCGAATCCGATATCGCGGCACTGCGGCGGATGCTCGCGCTGATCCGCGCGGGCGCGAGTCCGGCCGGTGCCGCGGCGGTGGTGACCGAGCGGCGGCGAACCACCGCCACCCGCGGGGATTGGGAGTCGCTGCTGACCGCCGCCTTCGCGCTCGATGCCGAGGCCTTGCCGGCGCTGCTCGACGAGCATCTGATCGCCTACGGTGTCGTCGACACCTGGAACATGTTGTGCCGCCCCGCCTTCGCGGCGATCGTCGCACGGCAGCTCGCGGGCGAGGCCTGCGTCGACGTCGAGCACTTGCTGTCGTGGTCGACCACCGCGATCCTGCACAGCTACGTCCCACCGACCACCCCCACGAAGGCGCAGGCCGCGGTACTCGCATGTACGGGCGGCGAGACCCACGTACTCCCGCTGGAGATCCTGCGCGCCGCGCTTGCCGAGCGCGGCCTGCGCGCCTGGATGCTCGGCGCCGATGTGCCCACCGCCGCCCTCGCCGATGCCCTCGCCCGGACCGATCGCCGCCCCGACGCCGTGCTCTGGTCGCAGCACGAGTCCACGGCGCTGATGTCGGCGGTACGGGCCTGCGCGGCGGCGGGCGCCCGAGTGTTCGTCGGCGGACCGGGTTGGGACTCGGTCGTCCTTCCGGCGCACGCGACTCCGGTGACCACGCTGGCGGACGCGGTCGATCGGATAGCCGGTCCGCGAAACGGGGTATAGCGTTACGCCGCTTCGGCTTTCGCCGTGATGTTGCGGGCCATGCCGCCGAACACGACGGCGTGGAAGGGCGCTATCGAGTGCCAGTACGCATGCCCGGCCAGTCCCCGCGGTTCGAACACCGCGCACTGCCGGTAGCGCGCGCCACCGCCGGGTGTGGGCGTGACGGACAGTTCGAGCCACGCTCGTCCGGGAAGAAGCATCTCTGCCCGCAGCCGAAGCAGCCGAGGGCGTTCCAGTGTTTCCACGCGCCACCAATCCAGCGCCTCACCCTGGTGAAGTTTGTGTGGATCCCGTCGCCCTCGACGGAGACCGACACCGCCCGCGATCCGATCCAGCCATCCGCGAAGCGCCCACGCCAGGGGGAACGAATACCAGCCGTGTTCCCCGCCGACCGACTCGACCACCGACCACAGGACCTCGGGATCCGCGGAAGTCGAGAGTTCGCGGACATCGCGATACAGCGAGCCGCCCGACCAGTCGGGGTCCGACGGCAGGGGATCCGACGGCGTCCGAGGGGGACTGGCGTCCGACCATCGGGTAGGAACGTCGAGATCTCGAATTCTGGTGAGCGCCAATGAGATCGCCTCGCGGAAGGGTATCGGCCCCGTCGGCGGGTCCGGGATGAGCCGCGCTATCGAGTGGTCGGCGCATGCGACGTCGTTGATCAGCGATTCCATCAGTGGAACGGCGATCGCGCGCGGCACCGGTGTCACCAGGTTGACCCACTGGCTCGACAGCCAGGGAGTGAGCAACGGTACCGGAATGACGACGCGGCGAGGCAGCCGCGCGACCTCGGCATAGGTTCGCATCATTTGTTCGTAGGTGACGATGTCCGGGCCTCCGATGTCGAAGGCGCCGGTCTGGTCCGGCGTCAGCCCCGCACCCCGCACCAGGTAGTAGAGGACGTCGCGGACAGCGATCGGTTGAACCCTGTTCCGCACCCACCGGGGAGTGACCATGACAGGCAGCCGCTCGGTGAGGTAGCGAAGGATTTCGAAGCTCGCGGAGCCGGACCCGATGACTACACCGGCCCGCAGCACCAGCGTGGGGACGGGCGAGGCCAGGAAGATCTCGCCGACTTCCGCTCGTGATGCGAGGTGGCGCGAAAGTCGTTGTCCCGTGGGGGTGATGCCGCCGAGGTAGATGATGCGACCGACCCGCGCCGCCGCGGCAGCGGTCGCGACCCGAGTGGCCGCCGCGCGGTCGATCTCGCCGAAATCCGCCCGGTCGAGCGAGTGGACGAGATAGTAGAGGACCTGCTGGCCGGCGACGCACCGGCGAACGTCCTCATCGCTGAGGACATCGCCGCGCAGGATCTCGACCCGATCGCGCCAGGGCGCGTCGGCGAGCTTCCCCGGGCTGCGCGCGACCACCCGGACGGAATGACCGGCGCGCAGAAGCTCGGGAACCAGACGGCCGCCGATGTATCCGGTCGCGCCGAATATCACGCATCGCATATCCGCACCTCGCGTCTCCCGGAGTGCACCGCTTCGCGTCGAGTACCCGGCTGCCGACAACCGAAGCTGCATCGAAACTGCATCGTTCAGCGTACGCCTGAGGACACCGCACCGGAAGATCGGCGGACTCCTTCACCGGCTGGCACCGATGCCGGCTTGCCGGAACGGCGTGGAGCGGTCTACTGCGGACGCAGGACCAGCACGGTGATCTCGCTCGGTGCGAAGACACGCAGTTGCGGGCCCCAGAAGCCGGTTCCGCGGCTGGTGTAGAGCTGGGTGTCGCCGTGGCGGCTCAGTCCCGCGACGACGGGCTGGTCGAGCCGGACGAGATAGTGGAAGGGCCAGATCTGGCCACCGTGGGTGTGGCCGGAGATCTGGAGTGCGACACCGGCGGCGACGGCGTCGGTGATCTGCTTGGGTTGGTGGGCGAGCAGCACAACCGGAGTGTCGGGATCCGCACCGGCGAGCGCGGTGGGAAGGTCCGGGCCGTGACCGGTCAAGCCGACGCCCGTCGGGTCGTCGATACCGGCGATCACCAGGCGATCGTCGCCGCGGCGCAGCGTCACGTGCTGGTTGCGCAGTGGTTGCCAGCCGAGCGAACTCATGTGGTCGATCCAGCCGGGCGCGTCGCCGAAGTACTCGTGGTTGCCCGTGATGTAGAACCGGCCGAGCTCGGCCTCGACCTTGCCGAGCGGATCGACTTGCGCGTGCCGCTTCGCCACCGAGCCGTCCGCGAGATCTCCCGCGTGGCAAGCGATATCGGGACGTTGCGCGTTGACCACGTCGACAACGCGCTCCGACCAGCGCAATCGGTCGAGCGCGGCGAAGTGGGTGTCGGTGACGACCACCAGACGCAAGCCGTCCAGCGCCGGACCGAGTCCTGGAATGGATACCTCCACGGTGCGAACCCGCGGCACCCGCCGCGCTTCGACCACGCCCCACACCACGAGCGCGGCGGAGGCGGCGAACACGCCCGCGGCGACGATCCGAGAGCGCGCCGGATCATCAACGCCGGCCACGGCGAGACCGAGGCGCGCGAGGTTGCCGAGCACCGACCAGCTGAACACCACCCACATCACACCGAGCAGCGTGTCGCCGACGATCGAGGCGGCATCCGACTGCGCGGGGCCGTGGCCGAGATACATCGCTGCGGGCAGGCAGCAGAACGTCAGCGCGAACAGCGCCGAGCCGAGCCAGAACAGCGAGCCGGTTCCCTGGGTCGGCGCCGCCACCAACGTCCACCACGGCAGCGCGATCAGCAGGGCCGGAACAGCCAGGAACAGGACCAAGCGTGGTACATACTTCAAGAGGGTTCGTCCTCGCGCGCGGATGAAGCGCGCGGTCCCTCACCCGGCGCCATGAACACTTCCGACGATAGCAGCGGTCGTCACACGCCGAGGCGCTCGGCGGCGACGGCGAGATCTTTGTCACCGCGACCCGACAGGCACAGCACGACGACGGAATCCTCGAGAATCTCGCCGCGGTCGGCCATTTCGAGCAGATGCCCGACGGCGTGGGCCGACTCGAGCGCGGCGAGGATGCCTTCGGTGTGACTGAGCGCCCGCATCCCGCGCAGTGCGGCGGCGTCGGTGGCCGCGCGATAGCTCACGCGGCCATTGTCTTTCAGATGGCTGAGTTCGGGGCCGACGCCCGGATAGTCGAGTCCGGCCGCGATGCTGTGGGTCCGCGCGATCTGGCCGTCCTCGTCCTGCAGCAGATAACTGTAGGAGCCGTCGATCTCACCAGGGCTGCCCATACTCAGCGTCGCCGCGTGCGCGCCGGTGTCGACGCCGAGCCCGGCCGCCTCGACGCCGATCAGCCGCACGTGGGGATCGTCGGTGAACGGGTAGAAGACGCCGATGGCGTTGCTGCCGCCGCCCACGCAGGCGAGCACGTAGTCGGGCAGCCTGCCTTCGACGCGCGTGATCTGGTCCCGGGTCTCGGCGCCGATCACCGTCTGGAAATCCCGCACGATGCGCGGGTACGGCGCGGGGCCGGCCGCGGTGCCGAACAAGTAGTGCGTGGTGTCCAGGTTCGCCACCCAGTCGCGGACCGACTCGCTGATCGCATCCTTGAGCCTGCGCGATCCGCTGTCGACCGGTCGCACCTCGGCGCGGAGCAGATTCATCCGGATCACGTTCGACTCCTGGCGCCGCATATCGTCGGTGCCCATGTAGACCACACAGGTCAGGCCGAGCATCGCGCACACCGTCGCCACGGCCACGCCGTGCTGGCCCGCACCGGTCTCGGCGACGATCCGTCGCTTGCCCATGCGCCGCGCCAGCAGCGCCTGCCCGAGCGCGTTGTTGATCTTGTGAGCTCCGGTGTGGGCCATGTCCTCGCGCTTGAGGTACACCCGCACGCCGGGCACGCCGAGCAACTCGGCGAACCTACGCACCTGATGCAGCAGCGTCGGCCGGCCGACACGGTCGCGCAACAGTTCCCGGTACTCCGCCTCGAAACTCGAATCGGCTTGCGCCAGAACGTAGGCCGCCTCCAGATCCAGCAGCGCGGCCATCAATCCCTCGGGCACGAATCGGCCGCCGAATACGCCGAATCGTCCACGGTCGTCCGGAAATATCTCGTGCCGGACACCGCTCGCCGCCACGTCGTGATCAATCCTCATCAGCACCAACGCTTTCACCGCCACAGATCCGACGGCTCAGTCTGTTCCGCTCGCACTAGCGCAATCCCACAGACCGGCAACAAACGAGTTAACAGACTTGATCTTTCGGATGGCTCGCCTCGGCGCTGCTCGTCGTCGTCCGTGAGTGCGCCGGGACATCGGTTGAGGTGGAGCACACCGGGGTCGAAGGCTCGGCCGGACCGGGGAGGGACTCTCGACCGACCGAACCGGCGGTCGCCGAGGCCGAGCCCCTCGGCGACCGCCGGTGCATGCCGGGGCTAGGCCGCGGTGGCCGAGACGAGCCGACGCTCCGCCGGGGTCGGCCAGCGGCGGTGGTCGGCGTCGATGACGTACGCGTGGGTGTGCCGGTAGAAGCGGTCGTCCACGCGTACCGCATCGGCCAGCCGGTCCGGGTCGATGGTGCCGACTTCGTGCAGGTGGGTCAGCTCCTCCGGGTCGTGGCGCGGCCACATGCGCAGCGCCACGGTGATTCCCGCACCGGCGAGCACGGCCAAGGTGATCCAGGTGGCGGTGAAACCGGCGGCGGTCGTCAGCCATCCGGCGATCGGGTAGGTGATCAACCAGGCGAGGTGCGACAGCGAGAACTGAGCGGCGAACAGCGCGGGCCGATCGGCAGGCCGCGACGAACGCCGCAGCACCTGTCCGGTCGGGGTGAGCACCGCCGCGGTGCCCGCGCCCACGGTGGCCCACACCGCGATCGCGGCTTCCCAGCGCCAGTCACCGGTGTTCGCCAGCGACAGGGTGATGGCCGCGGCGAGTCCGGCGAACAGTGTGGCCGCGCCCGCCAGCATGACCGGCCGCGCGCCGACGCGATCGAGAACGCGGGGGAGCGACAGCGCGACGAGCATGGTGCCGAACCCGTTGGCCGCCAGCAACAGTGCCACTCCGGACTGGGTGCCGCCGAGGGTGTCGCGGACGTAGTTGACCGTGTTGACCATGATCACCGATCCAGCGGCGGCGACCACGAGGTTCAGCCCGAGCAGCCCGCGCAGCCGCGGTGTCGCGGCGAAGATCCGCATGCCCAGCGTGATGCGTTCCCGGAACGAGCCTCCGGTGGCCGCGGTCGCGTTCGGGATACGGGTAGTGATCACCAGGACGGCCGAGACCGCGAATCCGACGGCGGTGCCGACGAAAAGCCAGTGGAAGCTGATCACGGCCAGTGCGGCCGCGGCCAGCATCGGGCTGAGCAGGGTTTCCATGGTTGCGGCCAGCTGGGCGGCCGACAGCGCTCTGGTGTATTCGCGTTCGTCGGGCAGGATGTCGGGGATGACCGCCTGATAGGTCGGCGTGAACGCGGCCGAGGCGGTTTGCAGCAGGGCGATCAGCGCGTAGATCTGCCAGATCTGGTCGATGAAGGGCAGTGCGAGCACGACGGCGGCGCGAACGACGTTGAGCCCGACCAGGAACGACCGCCGGGGGAATCGGTCGGCGTAGGCGGCCACGAGGGGCGCGACCGTCACGTAGACCACCATCTTGATCGTCAGCGCGGTGCCGAGGACGGCGGCGGCGTCGCCCGCCGCGAGTTCGTAGGCGAGCAGTCCGAGAGCGACCGTGGTCAGTCCGGTGCCGAACAGAGCCGACACCTGAGCGGTGAACAGCCGCAGATAGTCGTGGTTGCCGAACAGCGAGGTGCTGGTAAAGCGCATCGGAAACACTTCCTGGTAGTCGATTTCGGGGTGGATCACGGCTTCTTCGACAGCGGCACTCACACACGCCGGTCTCCTCTTGAGGGGATGAGCGGGCGAGACTCGATCCCGCTCACCGGCTTTCGATGCTCAGTGGTCGGTGGTGGGCAGGGTGAAGGCGGCGGTTCGTACGACATCGCCGTGCTGGAAATCCAGGAAGAGCCGGTAGGTTCCGGGGCCGGGCACGACGGTGTGGAAGGTGATGTCCGGTCCGGGCGCGGTCACCCCGTCGCCGGGCTCGCCGTTGGGGTGGACGTGAACGTAGGCCAGATCTCCCGCTCGCAAGATCACCAGGTGTCCGTACGCGGCCAGATACGGCTGCAGGTCGGTGACCGGCCGTCCGTCCTTGCGCACGGTCAGGGTGAGCAGTCGTCCCGCGCCGGGCACCAGATCGCCGTCGAGGGTCACCTCGTATCCGTCCACGATCGCGGTGCGTGCGGCGGGTGGTGTCGGCCGCGGTTCGTACGCGCCCGCCACGGCGAGATCCGCGCCGAGGGTGATGGTCTTGCCCAGGGCCCGCGGGGCGATGTCGGTGAAGACGCGGTATGCCCCCGCTTCCGGAAGATTCAGCGTCACAGTCCAGGTGCCGTCGGCGGTGAGTTCGGGATGCACATGCCAGAAGCCCGTCAGCTCACGCCGCGCCACGATCAGATGCAGCTCGCGATCGTGGATGGCGTCGTAGCGGGTGACGGGCTCGCCGTCGGGGCCGAGGATGCGGAACCGCAAGTCGATCTCGCCCGCCCCGACGATCGGCTCCGCGATCGCCAATGTGTAACCGTCCTGGGTGATTTGGAGCCCGCCGGGCAACTCGGCCGCGGCGTTGTGGTTCCCGTGTGCCGCGTGGTCACCGTGACCGGCATGCGCGGCGCGAGCCCCGTGGTGGGCGTGCTCTCCGTGCCCCGTGTGCGCCCCGTGCGCCCCGCCGTGCGTGGTGTGAGTCTGCGTCGTCATCGTTTCGTCCTTTCGATCTTGTTGCTCCGATATGGAACAAGGTAATACCCCCTGGGGGTATGTGCAAGTGGTGTGACCGATCCCGCATTCGGTGGCATTCCGCACCGGCCGGAAGCCGTAGAAATGCATGCGGATGCGCTCCCCGTATCCCCCTTGTCGGGGCAATTTTGAAAGCCTAGACTTACGAAAGTGGCTACTTTCAGAGATGTCGATTTGGCGATCCTGGGCGATCCCACGCGCAAGGCGATTTTCGAGCGTTTGGCGCGGCGGCCGTCGTCGGTGGGGGAGCTGGCCGAATCGCTGCCGATCACCCGGCAGGCGGTGTCGCAGCATCTGCGGGTGCTCAAGGAAGGCGGTCTGGTGGTGGCCACACCCGAGGGCACGCGGCGGATCTACCGGATCGATCCGGAGGGCTTGGCCGCGATTCAAGCGTATTTCCAGCAGATCTGGGATGACGCGTTGACCGCTTTTCAGAAGGCCGCCGACGCGGCGGCCAACGATCCCGAACAGGAGAATCGACCATGAGCATCACTCCGGACCTTCCTGTCCTGCAGGGCAAGGCCACCGTCGCGCTGCCGCTGGAGCGGGCGTTCGCGTTCTTCACCGAGTCGTTCGGCAGTTGGTGGCCTGCCGCCTACCACATCGGTACGGCCGAGATGGCGGATGCGATTCTCGAACCTCGCGAGGGCGGGCGCTGGTTCGAACGCGGCGTCGACGGCAGCGAATGCGACTGGGGGCGCGTGCTGACGTGCGAGCCACCGCATCGGCTGGTGCTGACCTGGCAGATCAACGGGCACTGGCAGTTCGACCCGGACCCGGACCGCGCCAGCGAGATCGAGATCCGGTTCACCGCCGACGGACCCGAGCAGACCACCGTCACCCTCGAACACCGCCATCTCGACCGCCTGGTCGACGGCAAGGCCATCGCGGACACCATCGTGGAGCGCGGCGGTGGCTGGAGCACGCTGCTGGAGCTGTTCGCCAAGACCGCCGAAGCGCAGAGCTGAACGAGGCCGTCGGTTCGGCGCCGGGCTATGTGGGGCGAATGAGGGTGACCCGCCACAACCGGCGTGGCAGGTCACCTTCCTCGAAGGCGTCGATGTCGGTCAGGGTCCAGCCGTCGGCGAGGTCGTCGATCATGGCTCGGTCGAAGAAGTGGACGGCGAACCCGCCGTGTTCGTAGATGCTGTCGCCGCGGGCGGTGCCGGCGCCGTAGTGCGCGTCGCCGGTGTGGCGAACCGTGTAGACGAAGGTTCCGCCGGGACGCAGAACGCGCCGCACCTCGGCGACGAGAGCGCGAATTTCCTTGGTGGACAGAGCCATACACAACAGCATGTGCGCGAAGGCCCCGTCCGCCGAGCCGTCGGGCAGCGGAAGTGGATCACGTGCGTCGTGAACGATGGTCGTGATTCGACCGGAGATGTTCTGCTCGCGTGCCCTGTGCCGGAGCTGATCCAAGCCGACGGAGCTGAAGTCGGTCGCCACGACGGAAAACCCTTCGCGCGCGAAGTGCAGGGTGTCGCGGCCGTGTCCGGCGCCGAGTTCGAGCACGTCCGCGACACCGACCGTTCGAAACAGCCGGGCGGCGTGCACGGCGGGCGCCGAGGGTTGGTCGCCGTACATGCCGGGATGCGCGGCGTAGGTGGACTGCCAATGCTCGAACTGCGCATCGGCCAGTTCCCGATCACGGCTCGCCATGACGGCGTATCCCTTTCCTGCGAATCTGCTCAGGTCACGACACTACGTAGGTAGGTCACACGGTTCGTCCTCGCCCGGTGAACGCCGCGATCGGTACGACCGCCACCGCAAGCACGCCACCGGCGAGAGCGAGGACCGGATAGCTGGTCGCCGCGACCATCAGCCCGGACCCCATCCCGCCGGTGGCTCCGGCGACGGCGATCGAGACATCCACCGCCCCTTGCGTTTTGGCGCGGGTGGCCAGCGGAACGGTGTCGGTGATGATGGCCGTGCCCGCCACCAGCCCGAGATTCCAGCCCAACCCCAGCAGTGCCAGCGCGAGCGCGAGCAACACCATGGAGTCGCCGGGCGCCGCGGCCGCGAGGACTCCCGCGGCGAGCAGCGTCACCCCCGACGCGGCGGCGACGGGCAGGCGGCCGTAGCGGTCGACGAGCCAGCCGGTCAGAGGCGAGGGCAGGTACATGGCGCCGACGTGGATGGCGATCACCAGTCCCGCGGCGGCGGTGCTGTGGCCGTGGTCGAGCATGTGGACTGGAGTCATGGTCATGATCGCCACCATGACCAGCTGCGTCAGCGCCATCACCAAACCGCCCGCGGCGATGCCCTTGCCGGAGTCGTCGACGGGCGAGGGCGCTGTGGTGGTCCGAGTGGTGGCTGCCTCCGTCGCGCCCAGCTCGCGCGCCAGCAGCAGTGGATCGGGCCGCAGCGACATCGCCAGCACGAGCGCGGCCAAAGCGTAGGCCGCCGCGGCGAGCAGGAACGGCCCGGCCAGGTAGGGGATGCCCAAGGTTCGGGCCAATTCGCCGGTGGGGGCGGCCAGATTCGGGCCGATGACCCCGCCGAGAGTGGTCGCGACCAGCACGGTGGACACGGCGCGACCCCGGTGCGAGGCGGTGGCCAGATCGGCTCCGGCGTATCGGGCTTGCAGGTTGGTGGCGGTGCCCGCGCCGTAGACGAACAGCGCGATGAACAACAGCGCCAGGTTGTTCATGACGGACGCGGCGATGACGCCGATGCTGCCGATCGCGCCGGTGAGATACCCGGCGGCCAGGCCGGGACGGCGCCCGCGGGCTTGGGAAAGACGGCCGACGGCGACGGCGGCGAGCGCGGAACCGGCGGTGAACAGCGCGCTGGGCAGTCCGGCCAGGCTGGTGGAGCCCAGCATGTCCTGGGCGAGCAGCGCGCCGACGGTGATCCCGGCGGCCAGTCCCGCGCCGCTGAGGACTTGCGCGGAGACCAGCACGATCAGGATGCGGCGTTGCGCTTGTGCGGTGTCGGGGAGCTGGGTGTCGGAGGTGGTGCCGGTGGCCACGAGAAGGTCTCCCTGGTCAGCCGCTGTCGAGCGGGCGGGGCAAGCGGTGACGAATACAATCGCCATGTTCGATGTTGTTCCAAGGAACAGTGGAATAAGGTATTCCAAAGAGTATTGGAGAAGCAAGCGTGAGCGAGTCGTCCGGTCACAAAGCCGCCTTGTTCGACCAGGTCGCCCGTGTCGGAAAGGCGCTGGGCAACGGCCGCCGGCTGCAAATCCTCGACCTGCTCGCCCAAGGCGAGCGCACGGTCGAGGCGATCGCCACCGCGACCGGCATGAACCTGACCACCGCCTCGGCGAACCTGCAAACACTCAAATCCAGCGGCCTGGTCGAGGCGCGACGCGACGGTACCCGTCAGCACTACCGGCTCGCCGGAACCGACGTCGCTCGCTTGTTCGCGCTCGTGCAGAGCGTGGCCGAAGCGCACCTCGCCGACGTCGCCGTCGCGGCGGCCGCCGCGCTCGGCTCGCCCGAGGACGCGATCACCCGCGACGAACTCATCCGCCGCCGCGACGCCGGGGAGATCGTCCTCGTCGACGTCCGCCCGCACGAGGAATACGACGCCGGGCACATTCCGGGCGCTATCAGCATTCCGCTCGCCGATCTCGCCGCCCGGCTCGCCGAATTGCCCGCCGACCGGGACATCGTCGCCTACTGCCGCGGCGCGTACTGCGTCATGGCGCCCGACGCGATCCGCATCGCGCAGCAGTCCGGGCGGGAGGTCAAACGCCTCGACGAGGGGATGCTGGAATGGGCGCTGGCCGGACTCCCGGTCGAGAAGGTGTAGACGCGGGCCGGCCGACGCGACTAGAACATTCGCATACGCCGGTAGCGGTGATCAGCCCGCGACGTGCACGTGGGTGCGAACGGATTGCGGTGCGTCGATCAGGTCGAGCATGCAGCGGGCCCAATCGGCAGGCGCCCGCCACCGATGCGGTGACGAGGTCGAGGGGCATTCGAGTAGTCGACTACGCAGGGCAAGACCCTGCCGGGGCGGCATGATCGGTGCGGTAAAAGCACAGTTCGGCCGCGCGGTGACTCGACCGATCGACTTCGAGGGAGTGCGCGATGAATCTGAATCGTTTCAGCGTCGCGACGTTCAACATGTTCAATCTGCAGGATCCCGGACGACCGATGAATCCGGGCCAACGTCCTTGGACGGAAGCGGAATTCACGCGGAAGGCGGATTGGATCGCGGGTCAGCTCACCACGCTGGACGTCGACATCGTGGGTCTGCAGGAGGTGTGGAGCAAGACCGCGTTGGAGAAGGTGGTCGCCGCCGGTGGCTTGGAGGCGACCTACGATGTGCTCGCCGACCCCGCCGACGGCTCCCGGATCATCTGCGCGGCGCTGGTCCGTAAAGGCCTGCTGCACGGCGCCCCGCGGTGGATCGCGGACTTCTCCGAGGCGGTCCGACTGGAATCCACCGACGACCGAAACGACCCGCAAGCACCGCAGATCCGGGTCTCCATCGACCGGTTCTCCCGACCGGTACTGCACTTCAGCGTCGAACTGCGTGACGGTCAGCTGACCGAGGTGTTCGTCGTCCACCTCAAATCCAAGCTGCCGACCAGCCTGGCCGGCGAGCAATGGTTCCAGGACGATCCGGATACCTTCAAGCCGCATCAGCTGGCGTTGGGCGCGGGACTTTCGACGATTCGGCGCACCGCCGAGGCGGTGGCGCTGCGCGTCGTGCTGACCGGCGCGATGAAGGGCACCGCGACGCCGGTCATCGTGCTCGGCGACATCAACGACGGCCAGCACAGCAACACCGCCAACATCCTGACCGAACAGCCCCGCTATCTGGTCGGCGACTCGCTCGGCGGCGTGGACAACGGCCTCTACACCGCACAGACGTTGCAGGAGTACCGCGATACCCGCGACGTCTACTACACCCACGTGCACCAAGACATTCGCGAATCCCTCGATCATGTGCTCGTCAGCGAACAGTTCTACGACAACAGCCGCAAACGCGTCTGGCTGTTCGACGGGCTCACCATCAACAACGACCATCTGAATTTCGAGAACCACCGCGAGAGCGGCACCGGTGACCATGGGCTCGTGAAGGTCGGGTTCGCGTTCGAACCGGCACGTCCGTGACGACGGAAAACCGCTACCGATCCTCCGTCCACCGCCGCAATCCGCCCGGCCAACGCAGCATCAGCACACCGATGGCGGCGACGACGATGCCGCGCGGCGCCTCGTAGAGGAATCCGGTCAGGCCTTGGGTGGGCGGAACCGGCAGGAAGAAGCCGGCACCGGCGACCAGGGTGAGTACCGCGATCCAGCGGGGCACCGTGTTGTTGCGCAGCATGCTCCCGCCCATCAGGCCCAGCCCGGCGAGCAGGACGACAGCGCCGATGATGTTGAACAATTCGAACGCCGTCGTGTCGATCATGTTGTCGTTGCCTGCGATCAGGTGCGCGGTGCCGGAATCGGACGCGAACGGGTAGGCGACGAACAGTTCGACGGTGAGATGACCGGCCGCGGTGACGATGTTGGCGAGCAGGTAGCAGATCAGGCCGACGAATCCGGCGGTGCCGAGTCTCGGCCGCATCCACGCGTACATCCCGGGCAGGCCGAGGATCAGCAGGACCGTCCCGATGCCGAGCAGGATCTGCGCGAGCGGCGAGCCGGGGCTGGTGAGCGCCTCGACCGAATGGCTTTTGCCCGCGACGATCGGATGCAGCGTGCCGCCCGCGATGCACAGGGAGCCCGCGATGGCCAGTGCGGCGCCGCACATCCGCAGTACAGTCTCGCGAGAGGGGCCGATGGTCCGAGGGTCGCCGGTGGTTTCGGTTGGTAGGAGTGCTTGCGTGTGTGTCATGGGCCAAGGGTCGACCAGGGCGCTGGTGTGACGCTGGTGCGCGGCAGGTCCGACGACGACCGCCCGGCCATCTCGGTGCTCGGGCCGCTGGAAGTGCGCGGCCTGGACGGCGCCCGCCTCGACATCCCGGCGCGCAAACACGCCGAGCTCTTGGTCATCCTCGCGGCCGAACGCACCGCCCGCAGCGCGCCCTACCTCTGCGAATTGCTCTGGCGGGGCAGCCCGCCGGAGAGCGCCCTCGTCACGCTGCAGGGCTACGTCTCACGGTTGCGCCGGACGCTGCGCCCACTGCCGGAATTCCGGATCGAGACCAGCCCGAACGGCTACGTGCTTCGGTGCGGCGGATCCGGCACCGACCTCGACCTGCTCGACACGCTGTCCAGGGACGCCCGCGCGGCGCACGCCGACGGTGACGTCGGACGAACCGTCGATCTGCTCGAACGCGCCTTGCGGCTGTGGCGCGGCGAGGCGCTCTGCGATGTCGACGACGTCGCCGAACTCGCTCCCGAGCGGGCGCGTCTGACCGAGCTGCGATCGGAACTCGTCGAGATGTGCGCCGAGGGATTGATCGTGCTCGGCCGCGCCCGGCACGCGGTCACCCTGCTCACCGACGAATGCGAGCGGCATCCGCAGCGGGAGGGCACGGCACGGCTGCTGGCGCTGGCACTGCGCGACTGCGGACGGGTCTCGGAGGCGCTCGACGTTCTCGGTCGATTGCGACGCTCGCTGCGGGAGGATTTCGGGCTGGATCCCGCGCCCGACACCGTCCGGGTCGAGAACGAGATCCGCAACCCGGCCGAACCCGTGGCGGCTCCGGCGGAACGGTCGGCCCTCGTGGGACGTGCCGACGTCGCCGCTGTCTTCGATCGTGCGTGGAACCGGTCGCGGCGGGGACTGACCGTCGTGACGGTGCGCGGCGCACCCGGCATCGGCAAGACGGCCGTCGTCGAGGACGCCGTACGACGCCACGGCGACACGGCCTTCCGCACCGCGGGGGTCGGCGGGACGGGCGCCTCGGCGTTTGCGACGCTGATGCCGTGGCTGGATCAGGCCGCGCTGGCCGGACGCGCCGTGCCGGACGTCCCGACACCGCGTGCGCTCGCCGCGCTGTTCGCCGACGTGGCGCGGGAGACCGGACACGTGATCGCGGTCATCGATGACGTGCAGTGGGCCGATCCCGACTCGGTTCGGATGATCGCGGCGGCCATGCGAGTGCTGCGCGCCCATCCCGTCCTGCTGTATCTCACGGTTCGCCCCGAGCCGCTCTCGGCGGAGGTCGGCTTTCTCCAATCCGCGGGCGCCCATGTCGTGGTGGACCTGCCGCCCCTGTCCGACGCGGCCGTGGACGAGTTGGTGCGCGCCGAGCTCGGTTCGGCCGGTCCGGAGGTGCGTGCCCAGATCATCGAGTCGAGCGCGGGCAGCCCGTTCGTCGCGGCGCAACTGTGCGATCTCGTTCGGGCGGGCGGCCCCTTGGACGTCGGGGGCGCGGCCCCCGAGATCACGACGGCGAAGCTGTCCGCTGTCTCGACCTCGGCGCGAGCGCTCGCCGAAGTGCTGGCCGTGATCGGTACGCGCGCGTCGATCGGACTGGTCGCCGCCGCCGACGGCGCGCCACGATTCGACGATCGGATCGGCGAACTCGTCGCCGCGCGGGTGGTCGCGCTCGCCGACGGCGCCGTCGCCTTCGAGCACGAACTCGTGCGCGATGCCGTGCTCGCCACCATCGGTGAAGTGCGGACAGCGCTGTTGCACAGGCGAATCGCGGACGCGCTGGCCGACCTGCGACCGGATGCGCTCACGGCGCAAGCACGGCATCGCAGCGCCGCCGCCCTCGATTCACTGGATTCCGCTGCGGCGCATGCCTGTTCGGTCGCGGCCCAGGACGCGCTGCGGCGGGACGCGCCCACCGAGTGCGCCGAACTCGCCGCCCGCGGGCTACGGCACGCCGATCCGGGTGACGCGGAGTTGCTGATCGAATTGGATCGGCTCGCCGGACAGGCGCATCACCGTCTCGGCCACTACGACGCGGCCGCCGCGTCCTTCGACCGCGCCGGGCGGCGCTGCGCCGAACGCAGCGATTGGTCCGGTCTGGCGCGGACCGCGCTGCTGGCCGCGCCGCGCGGCGTAGCCGGCTACTTCTCCGGATACGGTGTGGTGCACGCGGGTTCGTCGGCGCTACGGGCGCAGGCGCTGGCGCATCGCCTCGATCTCGACGCCGAGCTGGTCGCCGAGGCGGAAGCGATCGAGGCCGCGGACCGCGCGATCCACGGTCTGCCGGGGGATTTCGACGCGCTGGCCGAGGCACGGGCGCGCAGCGCACCCGACAGCGGGTCGTGGCCCCAGGTACTGCTGGCCGAATTCCTGTGCACCTGGGGTCCGGCAACCGTCGCCGACCGGCGCAAGATCGCCGAGGAACTGGAGGAACTCGCGGGCCACGACCGCACGGCGCGGGCGACCGCGGTCCATCTGCGCCGCGTCTGTGCGCTGGAAGCGGGCGATATGCGGCTGGTCCGCCGGTTGTCGGCCGAATTCGCCCGGCTCGCCTCGGCCGACGACATCGACCTCGCGGCCACGCAGCTGTGGTGGCAAGTGATGCTCGCCGTGCTACGCGGCGACTACCGGGAGTCGCAGGCGCTGATGACACGCTTCGCCGATGATCTCGGCGCGGTCGACGGTCACGCCCGGCTGCTCGCCGAAGTCTCTGCGCTGACGAGCAATTCGATCGAGCTGTGGCATCGCGGACGGCTCGGCGAGGTACTCGCCGAAGTGGACCGGATGGCTCAGGACTTCGACGAGGACTTCGCGCTCGTGGTCGCGATGGCCGCGGCGGAGATCGATGACCACGAGCGCGCGCTGTCGACGATCGAGTCGATCATCGCCCTGCCCGGGAGGTTGCACGGCCCGCGCCTGGTCGTGCGGGTGCCACTGCTGGTGGAGGCGCTGCTCACGGTCGGTCGACGCGCGCCGCGCCTGCGCGACCGGGTGGTCGAGCTCACCGCCGAACTCGAACCGTTCACCCAGGGGTGGGGCGAGACGCTGATCGTGCAATGGCCCGGGCTCGTGTGTCTCGGTCCGTCCGGGCTCTACCGTGGTACCGCCCGCGGAATCCTCGGACTTCCCGGCGCACGTGACGAGGTGATCGCCGCGCGGCACCGGGCGCGTCTGCTCGGCGCGCGGCCCTACGAATCGCGCGCCGCGGACCGTCTGACGTGCTGGCCGTTCGCCTGAGCCGGACGGAGATCGGCCGGTGCCGTCGTTGTCGGTTAGCTCACAGCCCGGGTATTCATGGTGGGGAAACCGCCGATCCATGAGAGGGTGGACGAGTGAGATCAGGCTTATCGTTGTGATTCGCTTGGCTCATCTACAGAAAAGATGAAGTAAGCAAATGGCTCAAGGCAGTGTGAAGTGGTTTAACAGCGAGAAGGGCTTCGGCTTCATCGCGCAAGACGGTGGCGGCGCCGACGTCTTCGTTCATTACTCCGCCGTGTCCGGCTCGGGATTCAAGTCCCTGGAAGAAGGACAGCGCGTGGAGTTCGAGATCGGTCAGGGCCAGAAGGGCCCGCAGGCGCAGGACGTCCGCGCGATCTGAGCGACGCAGTAGACGAGCCCCGCATCCTTCGGGATGCGGGGCTCTGCCTTTCTCGGCGGTAAGAAGGTGTGTTCGACGGGGTGCCCGGTTTGGATCGCCACGCCTCAGAAGGCGGCTTCGTCGAGTTCCATGATCGCGGTGTCGATCTCGGACAGGACGGCCCGATCAGCGCTCAGTCGCGGCAGCACTGTCCTGGCGAAGAACGACGCGACCGCGACCTTGCCTTCGTAGAAGGCGCGATCGGCGCCGCCGTTGCCGGAATCCAGTACCGTGATCGCGATCTCGGCGGCGACGAGCAGACGCCATCCGATCAACAGGTCGCCTACGGCGAGGAGGAAACGCACCGACTCCAAGCCGATCTTGTACAGCTCGGCGGGGTTTTCCCGCGCGTCGATCAGGTGTTGGGTGAGCACGCCCGCCATCGCCTGTACGTCCTGCAGGGCGGTGGCGAGCAGGATCTTCTCGGCCTTCAGGCGGTCGTTGCCCGCGACATGGGCCAGTGCCACCCCGCGGTCGCGAGCGATTTTGCGGAAGAAGAAGTCCTGCGCCTGGATCGCGGTGGTGCCCTCGTAGAGGCCCACTGGCGTTGCTCCTCGGTGCCGATGCTGTGGATGATGTCGGCCATGCTGGGCCCGGCCGCGTACATGAACGCGGCAGGCTGGGCTCCGAGCACGAATTCAATGATGGCCCAACTCAACATCCGCGGGGCGGGAATGCCGCCGATGGCCTCGGTTTTGCCGATGCGCCACCACTCGCCGTCGTACCAGGCGTGCACCGAGCGCTTGAACCCGTCGGGCAATCGCACCGAATGCGTCGCCGGATCGAAGACCGGCGGATTGCGGTCGGTCTCGGCGAAGGAATCGGCGACCGGCCCATCGGCCCTGCCTTCCGACCCTTCTCGGCTGATCACCGAGATGTGCCGGGCGCACTTGTTCACGCCCAGCCGAAATTCTGCCAGGCGGCCCGCTCGCGAGGCAGTCGTAAGTTACTGATCATTAGACGGCGTCTTTTGGACGTGACGCGCGAACTAAAGGAGTACTTCTCGATGAACAGCCGCGATTTCACCACACGGCGCAGTAGCGCCGCGCGGATGAACCGGCGTGTGGGATCGGCTTGACGGGACTGTTCAGGCGAATGTTAGCCAACCCATTGCTGCTGTCTCGGTCCGAAGTGCTCCTTCGCGCTCGTGGGAAACTTCGTGCCAGGTTACGGTCGTCTTGACCTTGTCGCAAGATCCTGCGCTATATTTGCTGCGAGACGCTGTATCGTATCCAAAACTGTGACCTCAGTCCTGGGCCTCGCGCCCCAGGTGACCTGACAATGGGGCGGATGACGGAGACGTCCGGCCGGTGAGACGCTGTTCGGCGATCGGTTACCGATCGCCATGATTTTCCTGAGCATGCATTCCGGTTGTCGTAATCATGTTGCAAACCACTAACAATCCGATATAGGCAACCTTACGGCAATACAACTGAGCTCCTGAAATGAACGATATCGTCGGAGGTCGAAATGGGCCGAAAGCGTGGCATCGAAGGCAGTCGGGACCGGTCGAAAAGGTCGGAGATCAGCTCATCAGGTTGTTTCGGAAGCCCGGATATGGATTCCAGGGCCAACTCCGACGGTAATGGACACGCACGGCGTCCAGCGCCCGGCATCCTTCCACTGACAGCGGCCCAGCGGGGTATCTGGTTCGCCCAGCATCTAGCGGAATCGTCGCCGATATCCGTAGCCCAATACGTCGATATCGTGGGCGAGTTGGACGCGGAATTGCTCGCCGAGGCCTGCCGAACCGCCAGCCGTGAGTTCGGCTCGGGGCATATGCGCCTGATCGAGGTCGATGGAGAGCCGCGTCAGTTCATCGACCAGGAACGTGGACCTCGTGTGTCGATAATGGACTTGCGCCGACACGCCGATCCGGTTGCGACTGCGCACGAAATCATGGCTCAGGACTATTCTGCCCCGCTGGACCTGCTGCACGACGACCTGATGGTGAGCATTGTGTTCCAGGTCGGCGCGAACCATTTCCTATGGTATCAAAGGGCGCACCATATCGCGCTCGACGGATTCGCCGCGGTATCCGTGCTGCACCGGATAACCGAGCTGTACAACGCGTGGGTGAGGTCCGAGGAAGCGCCGCCGTGCGCGGCGGAGGACCTAAGGGTCGTCGTCGAGCAGGACCTGGCCTACCGCGGTTCGGAGCGTTTCGACAACGACCGCAGATACTGGTCGGAGCATCTGGCGGGGGCGCCGCCCGTCGTCAGCCTTTCCGGTCGCATGGCCAAGGCCACCATTCACCCGACGCTGGTCAGCACCGAATTGCCCGAGGCCACAGCACATTTGCTGGAAAACGCCGTATTCGGACACGGCCCGAGCGTCACACCGACCATCGTCGCGGCGTTTGCCGCTTACCTCGCGCGGATGACCGGCAGCGACGAGGTTTTGCTGAGCCTGCCGGTTTCGGGTCGGCACTCCGCCGTGCTGCGCCGTTCCGGAGGAATGGTGGCGAATGTCGTTCCGCTGCGCGTCCGGGTCGCGGGCCGCAGCGTCGGTGAGTTGATCGCCGCTGTGCTGAGCGAGTTGACGAGTGCGCTTCGGCGGCAGCGTTATCGCCAAGAGGACATATTCCACGATATGGGGATCGCGCGCGACGAGGCGGCATCCTTCGGGCCGGCGGTGAACCTCATGATGGTCGAGAACGAGGTCGTGCTCGGCGACACGACAGGCCGCCTGCATGTTCTCACCTCGGGCCCTACCGCCGACCTTTTCGTCAATATCTATCCGGGCGCGGGCAAAGACAGTACGCATATCGACTTCCAAGGCAACCCGAATGCTTACAGTCGTGCGGAACTCGCCGGTCACCATCGCCGGTTTCTCATGTTCCTGCACGAGTTCCTGGCCGGGGGAGCGGAATGTCCGATCAGCGCGCTTCCGTTGCTGGAAGCACGGGAACGATCCGCGCTGCTGCCCGTGCGTGGGCCGCACGGGGTCGAAACACGGTTGCTCCCAGACATTCTGACCGAGAGCGCACGCCGAAACCGGAGTGCGTGCGCGATCGCCTCGGCCGGGCGGACGATGACGTATGGCGAGCTGGACGCCAGATCGACCCGGCTGGCCCGGCATCTGATCACTCTGGGTTGTGGGCCGGACACGGCGGTGGCGATCATGCTGTCCCGCTCGGTCGAGTCGATCGTGGCGACGTGGGCGGTCGCGAAATGCGGCGCGGCGTTCGTCCAATTGGACCCCGAGTACCCGCCGACGCGGATAGACCACATCATCGCCGACAGCGGCGCGACAGTGGCGATCACGGTCGACGCCCTGCGCGGGCGGCTCCCGCAAGCGATTCACGGTGTGGTTCTCGACGACGCCGCGATACTGGGGGCATGCGACGCTGCGAGCGGGCCGATCACCGACGACGACCGTATCCGTCCACTGCGGCCGTCCAACATCGCCTACATCACCTATACCTCGGGTTCGACCGGTAAGCCGAAGGGAGTCCAGGTCACCCACACCGGCCTCGCGAATCTCGTTGCCGACCGCGCCGCCACGTACGGCATCGATACGACATCCCGTGTGTCCTACGCGCTCTCGCCGAGTTTCGACGCGTCGCTCGAACAGTTTCTGACCTGCTTCGCGAGCGGAGCCACGCTGGTGATCGTGCCGCCCGAGGTGACCGGCGGTGAGCCGCTCGCGCGACTGCTCGCCGACGAGCGCGTGACCCACCTGACGCTGACCCCCGCGATGCTGGCGACCGTGGACCCGCGTCCGGCGACCGACTTGCGGGTGGTCGTGGTCGGTGGCGACGTATGCCCGCCGCACGTCATCGAGCGGTGGACCCATTCGTTGTCCATGTACAACGAATACGGTCCTACCGAGACCACCGTGACCGCCGTCGGCGCCAGGCTGAGACCCGGCCGCGCCCACACGGTCGGTGGACCCCTCCGTGGCGTCTCGGCGATGGTGTTGGACCGAACGCTCCAGCCGGTGCCCAAGGGCAGCGCGGGCGAGTTGTATCTCGCCGGACCGGGATTGGCCCGCGGATACAGCCGGCTGCCCGTCGAAACCGCCGCCCGGTTCGTCGCCGATC
Source organism: Nocardia bhagyanarayanae (assembly GCF_006716565.1). Lineage (NCBI taxonomy): Bacteria > Bacillati > Actinomycetota > Actinomycetes > Mycobacteriales > Nocardiaceae > Nocardia > Nocardia bhagyanarayanae. The sequence continues at coordinate 4,711,699 of NZ_VFPG01000001.1, forward strand.
CGTACGGCGACGCCGGCGAGCGGATGTACCGGACGGGCGACATCGCGCGCTGGACCGGCGACGACGCCGAGATGGCGCTGGAATTGCTGGGGCGCAGCGATTTTCAGGTCAAGATCCGCGGATACCGGATCGAGCCGGGTGAGATCGACGCCGCGCTCACCACCCACGACGACGTGGATCTCTCCGTCACGGTGCCGGTGCGGAACAATGTCGGCACGACCGTGCTGGCGTCGTATGTCGTCCCGGTCGGCGGCCGTCGCATCGATCCGCTCGAACTCGAGCGCTTCGCCCGCGATTCGCTTCCACCGCACTTGGTTCCGGCAGTGATCCTCGCGGTGGACGCGCTCCCGACGAACGCTTTCGGCAAGGTCGATCGGCATGCTCTGCCGAAGCCCGAATTCGGGATCGCGACGGTCGGCCGGGCACCGGCGACGGCTCGGGAGAAGACGGTCGCCAAGCTGTTTTCCGAGGTGCTCGGCGTGCCCCGGGTCGGGGCGGACGACAGCTTCTTCGCACTCGGCGGCGACAGCATTCTGTCGATCCGGTTGGTGGCGCGGGCCAAGGCCGAGGGCCTGAGTTTCTCCACACAGGACGTGTTCGTGCACAAGACCGTCGCGGGCCTGGCGGCGACGGCGACGGAAGTCGTCGACACCTTCCAGCTGGCCGAGTTGCCCGGCGCGGGCGTAGGCCCGATGCCGTTGTCGCCGATCATGCGCGCGATGCTCGAGCGGGGTCACTACGACCGATTCGCGCAGGCCGCGCTCGTGCAGCTGCCCGAGGGGATCGATCGAGCCGGTCTCGTGCGCGTACTGGGATCGCTGCTGGACCGCCACGACATGTTGCGCGCGGTGCTGCGCGGCGGCGATTCGGTCGATCGGTACGTCGAGGTACTCGAGCGGGAAGCCGTCGACCCCGACGCCGTGCTCGTCGACGTCCGGCTCGATCGACGTGACGCCGCCGAAATCGACCGCCACCTACAGAAGGCCGCGGATCGCTTGGATCCGGGTAGCGGTGTGCTCGTGCAGGCCGTCTGGATTCGGGATCGCGACGGGTCGGGTCCCGACCTGATGTGGCTGGTGGTCCACCATCTCGCCGTCGACGCGGTCTCCTGGCGCATCATCCTCGCCGACCTCGCCAAGGCCTGGTCGCAAATCTCCGGCGGTGAGGCGCATTTCGGCCCCGCCACCACGTCGTTCCGGCGGTGGGTGCACGGCCTGGTCGTGCAGGCGCCGGGCAGGCGGTCGGCGGAGCTCGAACTGTGGAAAGGCGTGCTCGAGCGCGGCGAGCAGCTACTCGGATCGCGCCGTCTGCGGCCGGATCGTGACGTCGGAGCCACGGCGGGCCGGGTCCGTCAGCGCATCCCGGCAGCGGTCGCCGAGTCGGTTCTCATCACCATCCCGGACCGCTTCCACTGCAGCGCCAACGAACCGCTGCTGACGGCCCTGGTACTGGCACTGGGTGAGTGGCGGCGCAGGCGCGGCACGGCGGCGGCCGCCGGAGAGTTGATCTCGCTGGAGGGACACGGCCGCGAGGAGCGAGCGGTGTCCGGCGCGGATCTCAGCGCCACGGTGGGCTGGTTCACCACCCGCTTCCCGGTCCGAATCTGCTGGGAGAAGATCGATCTCGACGACGCGCTGGCCGGCGGTCCGAGTGCGGGACACGCGATCAAGCAGGTGAAGGAGCAGCTGCGCGCGGTGCCCGACAACGGCATCGGCTATCAAATGCTGCGTTGTCTCGATCCCAAGGGGAGTGCCGAGCTCGAAGGCCTGCCCGAACCGCAGATCAGCTTCAACTACCTCGGGCGGGTGGGCGTCGGTGAACACTCGGGCCCGTGGGCGCCCACCACCGAATTCACCGCGCTGACCGCGACGAGCGATCCGGCGATGGCGCTGGCCGCCGTCCTCGACATCAACGCGATCGCCGAGGAAGGTAGCGACGGACCCGAACTCGACGTGACGTGGGAGTTCGCCTCGCAGGTGTTGGGTGGCGACGAGGTCGACGAACTCGCCGGGCTGTGGGCACGAGCCTTGCTGGCGCTGGCCGATCACGTCCGATACGACACCAGACCGGGTTTCACCCCGTCCGACTTCCCGCTCACCGCGGTATCGCAGCGCGATATCGACAACTGGCTGCGGGAATATCCGTCGATGACCGATGTGTGGCCGCTCACCGCCCTGCAGTCCGGGTTGCTGTTCCACACGATCTACGACCGGGACGGCGACGACGGTTACATCGTGCAGGCGGCGCTGACCTTTGCCGGGCCGGTGGACGCGGAACGGATGCGGCGGGCCGCGCAGGTGCTCGTCGACCGCCACGACAGCCTGCGGACCGCGTTCGTCGAGAGTGCCGAGGGGCCACGTCAGATCGTGTTGCGCGACATCATGGTCGACTGGAGCGAGTCGAGCGTCGGCGATGTCACCGAGCAGACGGAAGCGCTTCGGCGACTCGCTACGGCGGCTGCGGCTCCATTCGACCCGGCCAGCCCGCCGCTGGTGCGTTTCCACCTCGTGCGCACCGGCGTCGAGACTTTCCAGTTGCTGGTCACCAACCACCATCTCGTGCTGGACGGTTGGTCGATGCCCTTGCTGATCCACGAATTGCTCGCGTTGTACACCTCCGATGGTGATACCGCCGAACTCGCGCCCCCTCGTTCGTATCGAGAGTATCTGCGGTGGTTGCAAACTCGGGATCGCGACGCCGCGACCGCCGCGTGGCGGGAGATGCTCGCCGGAGTCGACGGTCCGACGCTGGTCGCGGGCGGGCCGGATCGGACAGCCACCGCGGACGCCGGTGAGGTCGGCCTGAACCTGGACGCCGCGACCACCGCCGCGATTCTCGATCTGGGCCGCTCGCACGGCGTCACCGCCAACACGGCCCTGCAGGTGGCGTGGGCATTGCTGGTGGCCGCCCTGACCGGACGGTCGGACGTGGTGTTCGGCAATACGATGTCGCAGCGCCCGCCCCAGCTTCCGGACATCGAGCGCATGGTCGGGCTCCTGGTCAACACGCTGCCCGTCCGCGTCCGGCTCGAACCCGGCGAAAGCGTCGGTGACCTGCTCGTCCGGGTGCAGTCCGAGCAGGCAGCCATGCTGGATCATCAGTACATCGGTCTGGCGGAGCTGCAACGGGCCGTCGGTATCACCGATATGTTCGACACCGCGACGGTACTCGAGTCCTATCCACTTGGCCGAGAACTGTTGGCACGCAATCTCTCCGCCGCCGGTTTGCGACTCGTCGAGGTCGACGCGCACGACGCCACGCCGTATCCGCTGAGTCTGCAGGTGACCCCGCCGCGGTCGGGCCGCGACGGGCGACTGGACGTCGACGAGTCCGACACCTACACGGTCACACTGAAATTCGCCACCGACCGATTCCATGCGGACGAGGCACGCACGCTGCTCGAAAGGTTCGAGCTGCTGCTCCGGCAGATCGTCACGGATCCCGACCGGAAGGTCGCCGCGATCTCCTCCTGCCACGATTCCGAACGCGCGGAACTGCTTTCGGTACGTGGGGAGGATCCGGCCGCGGCACTCGTGCTGCGCGACATCCTGTGGGGAACCGCGCGGAAGTATCCGGACGCCGTGGCTGTCCGGTGCGGTGACACCGCTTGGACCTATCGTGAGCTGGAGCGTCGCGCCGACGCGTTCGCTCGCGTGCTGGCGGGCCACGGCGCTCGCGCCGAGTCGATCGTCGCGGTGGCCGTGCCCCGGTCGGCCGAATTGATCGTCGCGATCTGGGCGGTGGCGAAGACCGGCGCCGCCTTCCTGCCGGTGGATCCCGGCAATCCCGCCGCGCGGATCGGGGAGTTGTTGTCCGACTCGCGAACCCGTCTGGGCGTGACGACCACCGCTGTGGCACACCGACTTCCGGAAACTGTCGACTGGTTGGTGCTGGACGCTCCGGCTTCGGACGCTGATGATCGTCCGATTGGGACCGGCCGGTTGTCCGCCGACAACGCGGCATACGCGATCTATACGTCCGGATCGACCGGTACACCGAAGGCGGTGCACCTCAGCCATCGAGGTCTGGCCGACCTGGTCACCGCGCACGTCGACGCCTTCGGTGTGAATCCGGATTCGCGGGTGCTGCAGGTCGCGTCGCCGGGATTCGACGCCTGCCTGTCGGAAATGCTGTTGGCGCACGGCAGTGGCGCCTGCCTGGTCGTGGCCCCGCCGGAGGTGTACGGCGGGACCGACCTGGAGGAACTGATTCGTTCCCAGCGGATTTCGCACGCGATCCTCACCCCGTCCGTGCTGAACACGATGGATCCGTCCCGAACCCCCTCGCTGACAACGCTCGCGCTCGTCGGCGAAGCGACCGGGCCGGACACCGTGTACCGGTGGGGCGCCGGGCGACGGCTGATGAATCATTACGGACCGACCGAGTGCACGATCTGGGCGACCGGGTCGGATGCCCTCCGACCAGGCGAGCCGGTGACGATCGGCGGCCCGATCCGCGGTGCGTCCGCGCTGGTTCTCGACACGTGGCTGAGACCGGTGCCGGTCGGTGTCGCGGGCGAGCTCTACGTCGGTGGGCCCGGACTCGCCCGCGGGTACATCGATCGACCGGACCTCACCGCGTCGCGGTTCGTCGCGGATCCGCGATCCACCCGCGGCGAGCGGATCTACCGCACCGGTGATTCCGTGCGCTGGGTGCGCGGACCCGCCGGGTTGGCACTGGAATACCTGGGCCGCTGCGATCAGCAGGTCAAGATCCACGGCCTGCGGATCGAGCCGGGCGAAATCGACGCCCACATCGCCCGGTACCCGGACGTGGCGAGCGTCGCCACCGTCGCGGTGCAAGGGCCCGCGGGCGAACCGGTTCTGGTGTCCTATGTCGTCTGCGCGCCGGGCTCCGCCGTAGATGTGGCGGCGATCGGCGACGATCTCGCGGGCAGGCTACCCCGCTATATGAATCCCGCCGCGATCGTGCGCCTCGACGAGATGCCGCGCACGCCGACGGGCAAGATCGACCGGAAAGCCTTGCGGCAGCGCCGCTTCGCTGCCGGAGCCGCGGGCGGCCGCCCGCCTTCGACGCCGACGGAGCAGGTCGTGGCGAGACTCTTCGCCGATGTGCTCCATCTGGACACGGTGTCCGCCGACAGCAACTTCTTCGCGCTCGGCGGGGACAGCATCGTCTCGATGCGGCTGGTAGCGCTGGCGAGATCCGCCGGGCTCACGCTCACGCCGCGAGAGGTGTTCGAAGCCAAGACGGTTGCCGCCCTCGCCGCACTGGCGGACGACGTCGCGGCTCCCATGACGATCGAGGAACCCCCGCGACGCCCGACGGCGGATCCGCTCGTCACGCTGGCCGAAAAGGACCTCGATTGGCTGCAACGACAGTATCGCGGCCTGTCCGACGTATGGCCGTTGTCGCCCATGCAATCGGGGATGCACTTCGACTCGACGTACGACCCGGAGGCCGGGGACACCTACACCGTCCAGACGATGATCGGATTGTCCGGCGCGGTCGACGGTGAGCGCCTGCGACGTGCCGCCCAAGCCGTGGTCGACCGGCACGACATCCTTCGGGCCGCCTTCGTGGAAACGGCGGCCGGGCCGTGTCAGATCGTGCTGGACCATGCCGAAATCCCGTTCCGGGAAATCGATCTCGCCGGTGATGGCGATGCGGAATCGTCCGCCGACCCGCGAGCGATCGCCGCGGCGGACGCGGCGGCGGGATTCGACCTGTCGGCTCCTCCGCTCCTGCGCTTGACGCTGATCCGTCTCGATGCGCGAACCTTCCGGCTGCTCGTCACGAATCACCATGCGATCCTGGACGGCTGGTCGATGCCGTTGCTGATGCGCGAACTGCTGGACTTCTACGGATCTCCCGCGCATATGGACTCCGCCGGTCCCGCTCCCTCGTATCGCGACTATCTGTCCTGGCTCGCTTTGCAGGACAGCGCAGCGTCCAAAGCGGCTTGGGCGCAGGAGTTTTCGTATGTCCACGCACCGACCCGGGTATCTCGCGAGGCGGCCGCGGCGGGCCCCGCGTCCGTCGCCGAGGTCGCGGCCGAACTCACGGCGGATCGTTTCTCGGAACTCCGTCGAGTGGCGGCGGAGACGGCCGTCACCCTCAATACGGCGGTGGCCGCGGCCTGGGCGCTGAATCTGCGCGTCTCGACCGGTGACACCGATGTGATCTTCGGCGCCGCGGTGTCGGGCAGGCCCCCGGAGTTGCCGCTGGTCGATCGGATGCTCGGCATGTTCTTGACGACGATTCCGGTGCGCGTCCCGCTCGACCCCGCTATGACGGTGCGCGAGTTGCTGACAGGCATTCAGGCGCGGCATGCCCGCATGCTGGAGCACCACCACATCGGCCTGCCCGAGATTCACCGCAGCGTCGGCCTGCCCGAGCTCTTCGACACCGTCATCACCTTCCAGTCGTTCCCCATCGACCGGACGGCGCTGCAGGAACTCGTCGATTCGGCGGGCCTGCGGGTGGACGAGCTCAGTGGTGTCGACGCCACGCCGTATCCGCTGAGCCTGGCCGTGGAACCGAAACAGTCCGAGGACGGCGAGGCGCAGGGCCTGCGGATCGTGCTCCGATTCCACGAGCGGGCCTTCGATACCGCCTCGGCGCGCCACATCCTCGATCGCTTCGTCGCACTGCTGTGCCGGATCGCGGCGAACGTGGACGCGCGGTTGGGCGAGCTGCCGCTCACCGAGGGCGCGGGGCCGTTGTGGCCGGTTTCGGTTGCGGACGCGGCGATTCCGGACACGTTGGACCGCATACTCGCCGCGTCCGCCGCCGCCGAACTCGACGCGGTAGCCGTGCGGTGCGGTACGAGCGCCATGACCTACCGGCAGCTCGACGAGCGGACCACACGTCTGGCTCGGATCCTGCTGCGGCACGGGGCCCGGCGCGGCCAGGTCGTCGCCTCCGTGCTTCCGCGCTCCCTGGCGGCGACGGTCGCGCTGTGGGCTGTGGCCAAGACCGGCGCCGCAGTGCTGCCGATCGATCCGATCCTGCCCGCGGAGCGCATTGAATTCCTGCTGTCCGACTCGAAAGCTATACTCGCGCTGACTGATACGCCGACCAGTACGCGTCTTCCCGAGAGCGTCGACCGGCTGATCCTCGACACGGAGCAGACGCACGGCGACCTGGACTCGGTCCCTGCCGCGCCGATCACCGACGCCGAACGCGGCGGGCCGATTCGGCGGGACCAAACCGCGTACGTGAGCTACACCTCCGGGTCGACCGGAACGCCCAAGGGCGTTCTCCTCAGCCATCGCGGCTTGGCCGCGATCGTCGCGGCGCAGCGGCGAATTCTCGGCGTCGGCCCGGCGTCGGTGGTGCTGCAGGTCGCCTCGCCCAGCTTCGACGCCTCGATCTTCGAGTTGCTGATGGCGCACGGCTCGGGCGGTCGGCTCGTCATCTCGCCCGCCGATGTCTACGCCGGTCCCGAGCTGGCCAACCTGATACGGCGCGAGAGTATTTCGCACGCCATAGTGACCCCGTCGGCGCTGGCGACAGTCCCGTTCGATGGTCTCGACGGGTTGCGCGTGCTGGCAGCGGCGGGTGAACCGGTCGGGCCGGAACTGGTCGATCGATGGGCGCCGCGTCGCGCCATGATCAACGTCTACGGGCCGACGGAATGCACGATCTGGTCGACTTCCGGCGACGCTCTGACGCCGGGCGCCGCGGTCACGATCGGCAGGCCGGTCGGCACGGTCGCGGCCGTGGTCCTGGATACCTGGTTGCGGCCCGTGCCGCTCGGTGTCGCGGGCGAGCTGTACCTGTTCGGCCCCGGCCTTGCCGATGGGTACGTCGCCAAGATGGGGCTGACCGCGGCGCGGTTCGTCGCCTGCCCGTTCGGGACGCCGGGGCAGCGGATGTACGCGACCGGTGACATGGTGCGCCGCACCGCCGATGGTGAGCTGGAGTTTTTGGGGCGCAACGACTTTCAGGTGAAGGTGCGCGGCACCAGGATCGAGCTCGGCGAGATCGACGCGGTGCTCGGTGCGCGTGCGGATGTGGCATACGCGGTCACCGTGCCGCGGAGCGGCGAAGGGCGATCGACGCTGCTGGTGTCCTATGTCGTGCCCGCTACCGGGACGGAGGTATCGGGCGAGGAGTTGCGTTCGGCGCTGGCCGAGGCGTTGCCCCGGTACATGGTGCCGTCCGCGGTGGTGGTGCTGGACGAGGTGCCGTTGACCGCCAACGGGAAGCTGGATCGCGAGCGATTGCCCGAACCGGTCGCCGTCGCGCACGAATTCCGGGCGCCGTCGCCGGGGTTGGAGGAGTTGGTCGCGCGGACATTCGAGCAGGTACTCGACGTGGAGCGGGTGGGTGTCGACGACGACTTCTTCGCGCTGGGCGGCGATTCGCTGAGCGCCTCCCTGGTGGTGGCGCGCCTAGGCGCGGCCCTGGATGTCCGAGTGCCGGTGCGGTCGGTGTTCGAGGCGCCGACAGTCGGCGAATTGGCGGCGCTCGCAGGTACTCTCAGCGGTGCGGGCCGGTTGCCGCTACGGCCCGGAGTGCATCCCGACCCCGTTCCGCTGTCGCTGGCGCAGCAGCGGATGTGGTTCCTGAACCGGTTCGACCCGGACTCCGCGGCCTACAACATTCCGGTGATGCTGCGGCTGTCGGGACGGTTGGACACTGCGGCGCTGGCGGCCGCGCTCGCGGATGTCATGGCACGTCACGAGGTACTGCGGACGATCTATCCGGAAGTCGCCGGTGAGCCGCGGCAGGTCGTTGTCGACGAGCCCGCGGTGCCGGTGGAGCCGGTGCGGGTGCCCGCGGATTCGGTCCAGGATGTGGTGGGCGAGTTCGTCCGGCGCGGATTCGACGTGACGGCCGGGGTGCCGCTGCGAGTGGCGTTGCTCCAACTCGACGGCAGCGCAGCAGAATTCCTGCTCGTGCTGGTGGTCCATCACATCGCAGGCGATGGTCAGTCGATGGGGCCGCTGGCCCGTGACGTGATGGCGGCGTACGCCGCGAGATTGGCCGGGCGCGCGCCGGAATGGGAGCCGCTTGCCGTGCAGTACGCGGATTTCGCGTGGTGGCAACGGCAGATGCTGGGGGCCGAGAACGATCCGGCGTCGTTGATGTCCGCGCAACTGGAGTTCTGGCGCTCGACGCTCAGGGGCGCACCGGACCGGCTGGAACTGCCCGCGGACCGACCACGTCCGGCCGTCGCCTCGCTGTCCGGGGGCCGGGTACCGGTGGAGATCGACGCGTGCTTGCACGAGCGGCTGCTGGGACTGGCACGGTCGCGCGGGGTGTCGCTGTTCATGGTGTTGCACGCCGCGCTGGCAACGGTATTGGCGCGGCTCGGTGACAGCGATGACATAGTGATCGGCACTCCCGTCGCGGGGCGCGGCGAGCCCGCTCTGGACGATCTGGTGGGCATGTTCGTGAACACCCTCGCCCTGCGGACCAGGGTGGATACGCGCGAGCCGTTCGCCGAGTTGCTGATGCGCGCCCGCGAGACGGACCTGCTCGCGTTCGAGCACGCGGACGTGCCGTTCGAGCGGGTCGTCGAGGCGTTGAGCCCGGAGCGATCGGCGGCGCGGCATCCGTTGTTCCAGGTGGCCCTGGCGTTCGAGAACGTGTCGACGGCCGATTTGACGCTGCCCGGCGTCCGGGTCGCCCGGGTGGATGCGGATACCGGGGCGACCCAGTTCGACCTGCAATTGGTGCTGTCCGATTCGTTCGGTAACACCGGTGCGGTGCAAGGCATCTCGGGAACGATGACTTATGCGCGGGATCTGTTCGACGAGCCGACCGCGGCGGCGATCGTCCGGCGGCTGGTACGGGTGCTGGAGGCCGTCGCCGACGATCCGGCCGTGGTGATCGGGGATATCGACTGGCTGGAAGCCGACGAGCGCGCGGCCCTCGCGTCGCGGGTGGGGGCGCGGACCGTGGCGGTTACCGAGCACTTCGGATCGCTGCCTGACGTGTTCGCCTCGGCCGTACGCGACAACGGCGACGGTATCGCCGTTGTCGCGGAGCACGCCACGTTGTCGTACGCGCAGCTGGACGAGCGGTCCAGTCGCCTGGCGAGGTTACTGATCGGCTGTGGCGCCGGACCGGGGCGTCCGGTGCTGGTGGCGGTGGCGCGGTCGATGGAATCCGTCGTCGCGTGGTGGGCGGTGGTCAAGACGGGCGCCGCGTACGTGCCGGTGGATCCGGGCTATCCCGCGAGCCGGATCGAACAGATGGTCGCGGATTCCGGTGCGACGCTGGGCGTTACGGTGTCGTCGGCTCGTGCTGAGGTGCCCGATTCGGTGAACTGGATCGTGCTCGACGACCCGGCCATCGCCGCGTGGACCGACGCGACGGCGAGCGGCCCGATCGGCGATGACGAGCGGACGCGGCCGCTACGGGCCGCGGACGTCGCCTACGTGATCTTCACCTCCGGATCGACCGGTGTGCCGAAGGGCGTCGCCGTCACCCATTCCGGCATCGCCGATTTGGTCTCGCTGTGGCGCGCCGACCCCGAGCTTCGGCCCACGTCCAGGGTGTTGCACTTCGCGTCGCCGTCGTTCGACGCCGCACTGATGGAGATCCTGATCGCGGTCAGCCGGGCCGCGGCACTGGTCGTTGCGCCGACCGGGATATACGGAGGCGGCGAGCTGGCCGAGCTGCTGCGAACCCAACGGGTCACCCACGCCTTCCTGACCCCGGCCGCGCTGGCATCGGTGGATCCGGCCGGGCTGGACGACTTGCGGCTGGTGATGTCCGGTGGCGAGGAGGTACCGGCGGATCTGGTGAGCCGATGGGCGGGCACCGACAGCGCGGGCGCGAGGAAGTTCCAGGTGCTGTACGGGCCGACCGAGGCCACGATCGCCGCCACGGCGACGGGTGCGCTGGGACCGCAGGACCGGCCGACGATCGGTGCGCCGCTGCCGGGAATGCAGGCGCTGGTCCTGGACGCCCGGTTGCGGCCGGTGCCTGTGGGGGTGGCCGGCGAGCTGTATCTGGCGGGCCCCGCGCTGGCGCGCGGCTACCTGAACAGGGCGGCGACGAACGCGGCGCGGTTCGTGGCGCATCCATTCGGGGAACCGGGACGTCGTATGTATCGCACGGGTGATGTGGTGCGCTGGAATACCGGCGGTGCCCTGGAGTTCTTGGGGCGCAACGATTCCCAGGTGAAGATCCGCGGCTATCGGGTCGAGCTGGGCGAGATCGACGCGGTGTTGAGCGCGCGGGCGGATGTGGCATACGCGGTCACCGTGGCGCGGCGGGTCGACACCGGTCCGGTGCTGCTGGTGTCCTACGCGGTGCCCGAACCAGGGGCGAGTCTGTCGGGTGAACAGTTGCGGGCGTCGTTGGCCGAGGTCCTGCCGTCATACCTGGTGCCCGCCGCGGTGATGATCCTGGACGCGATTCCCCTGTCGCCGAACGGAAAGCTCGACCGCGCGGCCCTGCCCGCACCCGTCGTCCAGGCCAAGCGATTCCGGGCCCCGGCGTCACCGGTGCAGGAGATCGTGGCGGGCGTGTTCGCCGACGTCCTCGGCATCGACGGTCCGGTAGGCGCCGACGACGACTTCTTCGAACTCGGTGGCAACAGCCTGGTCGCCATCCGGGTAGCCGCGCGGATCGGCGCCGCGCTCGACGCGACCATCCCGGCGTCGATGATCTTCGAGGCGCCGACGGTCGCACGGTTGGCCGCCTGCGCCGAATCACGGGCCGACACCGGTCGGGTGGCGCTGACCGCCCAGCGACGGCCGCAGCGCATTCCGCTGTCGTACGCACAGCAGCGCATGTGGTTCCTCAACCAGCTCGAGCCCGGGTCGGCGGCCTACAGCATTCCGATCCTGCTACGGCTGTCCGGGCAGCTGAATATCGACGCCCTGCGCGCGGCCGTCGAGGATGTGCTGAACCGGCACGAGGTACTGCGGACCGTATATCCGTACGGCGAGGGCGAGCCGTCGCAGTTCGTCCTTCCCGCCGCCGAGGCGATGGCACCGATGACGGTGGACTCCATCGCGGAAGATGAACTAGCTCGAGCGTTGTCGGCGTTCGTCTCGACGGTGTTCGATCTGACCGTCGAGGCGCCGGTACGGATCCGGTTGTTCGAGCTCGCCCCGAACGAGTGGGTCCTGGCCGTAGTGGTGCACCATATTTCCTGCGACGGGTCGTCGCTCGGCCCGCTGGCACGGGACACCATGGCCGCGTACGCGGCCCATCTGGCCGGGGAGGCACCGAGCCTGCCGCCACTGCCCGTGCAGTACGCCGACTACGCGATCTGGCAGCGGACCGTGCTGGGGACCGAAGACCGTCCCGGCTCGCTGCTCCGCGCCCAGATCGACTACTGGACAAGCGAATTGGCGGGTCTCCCCGCGCTACTGGAGTTACCGGCCGACCGGCCGCGTCCGCCCGTGCGGACCCATGCGGGCGCGGGCGTGCCGATCACCGTCGGCGCCGATCTGCACGCGGGATTGCAGCGGGTCGCGCGGGCGCACAACACGACGCTGTTCATGGTCTTCCACGCCGCGCTGGCGGCCACGTTGGCCCGGCTGGCCGATACGGACGACATCGCCATCGGCACTCCGTACGCGGGACGCGGCGAGCCGGAGCTCGACGATCTGGTCGGGATGTTCGTCAACACCCTGGTGCTGCGGACCCGGTTGACGCCGGGGATGACCTTCACCCAGTTGCTCGAGCAGGTGCGCGGAACCGATCTGGCCGCGTTCGGGCACGCCGATGTTCCGTTCGAACGGCTGGTGCAGGAGCTGAATCCGGTGCGCTCGCACGCCCACCATCCACTGTTCCAGGTGATGCTGGCGTTCCAGAACATCGGCAGGGCCGAGTTCGAACTGCCGGGACTCGCCGCGTCGGCCATGACGGCCGACACCGACGCCGCGCTGTTCGATCTGCAGGTCACGGTCTCGGATTCCTACGACGCCACCGGTGCCCCGGCCGGCGTCAGCGGCGCGATGATCTATGCGAGCGACCTCTTCGACGCGGCGACGGCGACCATGATCGTGGATCGCCTGCTGCGGTCGCTCGACGCGCTGGCGACCGATCCGGCGCAGCCGGTGCACGAGGTGGATCTGCTCGCTGCCGAGGAACGGGAAGCGGTTCTGACGCAGTGGAACTCGACCGGACACGAGCTGCCGACCGGCGAGACGCTTCCCTCGATCTTCGCCGACTCCATGCGGGCGCACGCGGATCGGCCCGCGGTGGTGTTCGGCGAAAAGTCGCTCACCTATGCGGAATTCGGGGCTCGCGTCTACCGATTGGCGCGGTGGTTGATCTCCCGGGGCGTGGGTCCCGAGTCGTTGGTGGCGCTGCGGATGCGGCGTTCCGTGGACCAGGTCACCGCCATGTACGCGGTGCACGCCGCGGGCGGTGGCTACGTGCCGATCGATCCGGATCTGCCGGCCGACCGCGTCGAGTACATGTTGTCGATCGCCGCGCCGGTGCTGGAGCTGTCGTCCCTCGAGGGGCTGGAGCTGTCCGGATTCGATGACGCGCCGGTCACCGACGCGGACAGGCTCGCACCGTTGCGGCCGCACAACGTCGCGTACGTGCTGTTCACTTCGGGGTCGACCGGGCGGCCGAAAGGCGTTGCCATACCGCATTGTTCGGTGGTGAACCAGGTGCGGTGGTTCAGCGGGCTCTGCGCGCTGACACCGGAAGACGTGGTGCTGCAGAAATCCGCGGCCACGTTCGATATGTCGGTGTGGGAACTGTTCGCGACACTGGCGGCGGGGGCACGCATGGTGATCGCGCGAGCCGATGGACATACCGACCCCACCTATCTCGCCGAAACCATTGCCACCCAGCGGGTCACGGTCACCGCGTTCGTGCCGTCGATGCTGGCGGTATTCGCGGACGCGGCGCCCGTGGGGTCGCTGGCGTCGGTGCGGACGCTGCTGGTCGGCGGTGAGGCATTCGGCCCCGAGGTGGTGGCCGCGGTGCGGCGAACAGTGCCCGGGGTCGAGTTGCACAATCTGTACGGGCCGACCGAGTTCAGCGTGTGCGCGACCGCGCATCGGGTGACCGAAGCGGACAACGGGAACATGCCGATGGGCACACCGGTATGGAACGCGCGGGCATACGTCCTCGACCACCGGTTGCATCCGGTACCGCCCGGTGTCGCCGGGGAGCTGTACTTGGCGGGCGCACAGCTCGCCCGCGGCTATCGCTCCCGGCCGGGCCTCACCGCGGAACGGTTCGTGGCCGACCCGTACGGTGACGGCGGCCGCCTGTACCGCACCGGCGACTTGGTGCGGTGGCGCCACGACGGCGAGCTGGAATACCTGGGCCGCACCGATTTCCAAGTCAAGCTGCGCGGGCTGCGTATCGAACTCGGGGAGATCGAGGCGGTACTCGCCGAGCATCCCGGCATCGCCAGGGCGATCGCCGTGGTGCGCTCGACCGGCGCGGTGGAGCACCTCGTCGGCTACCTGGCGCCTGCCGCGGGCGCCACGGTCGACACCGCGGCCGTGTTGGCGCACGCGGCGACCAAACTGCCCGAATACATGATGCCCACCGCGGTGGTGGTGCTCGACACGGTGCCCCTGACCGCGTCGGGCAAGCTCGACCACGCGCGGCTACCGGAGCCGGTGCTCGCGGTAGGGGAGTTCAGGGAACCTTCGTCGTGGCTGGAACAGGCGGTCGCACGGGCCTTCGCAGTGGTACTCGGAGCGGAGCGGGTCGGCGCCGACGACGACTTCTACGCGTTGGGCGGTAACTCGCTGAAGTCGGTGCAAGTCGTGAACGAGTTGCGGAAAGAACTCGACTACGAGGTTCCGATCGCCTGGATGCTGTCGGATGCCTGCCCGGCCGACCTGGCGAAGCGGATCGAATCCGGAATGCGCTCGGGCCCGGCCGTCGACCGGACCGATCACGGTTTCGATGTGCTGCTGCCGATCCGGACCGGCGGTGAGCGACCGCCACTGTTCTGTATCCACCCGGCGGCGGGCCTGTCGTGGTGCTACCGCGCACTCGACCGGTACCTCTCGGACGGCCGACCGATCTACGGCCTGCAGGCGCCGCAGATCGGCGGCGAGGTCCCCGGTCCGACATCGATCGAAGAAATGGCCCGGCGCTACTTCGACGAGATTCGCGCGGTTCAGCCGCACGGCCCGTATCACGTTCTCGGCTGGTCGCTGGGCGGTGTGATCGCCCACGCCGTTGCCGTCGAGATGCGCGCCGCCGGTGAACAGGTCGCGCTGCTGGCGCTGTTGGACGCCGAGGCGGACGGTGTCGAGGAGCCGACGTTCGCCGCGGTCACCGCCGGAGAACTGATCAGCAATCTCGGTCCGGTCCTCGGCGTCGATTTCGTGAGCCCCGATGCGACCGCCGAGGAGGCCGCGGATCTGATCGAACGGCACCTGGGGAGCGGCCTCGGTATCGACGCCGCACGAATCGAGCGCCTGACCGATGCCTACAACCTGGCGATCCAAGCGGTCAGGGTGTGGCGGCCCGCGATCTTGGACAGCGACATGCTCTATTTCACCGCGACACGGGAAAGGCGATCCGACGCAGCGGGTCACGAGGGATGGGCACGGGTGGTCCGAGGGGAGATCTCGGTCTTCGACATCGATGCGACCCACCTCGCGATGACCGAGCCGGGTGCGCTGGCTCAGATCGCCCGGATCATCGACGCGCGACTGGAGTGAGGTCCGTGTTCGACGGTGCGGTGGTGGTCGCGTCGGATCCCTCGGTTCGGCCGTCGGCTTGCGGGCGGGGCGCGGTGATGCTCAGCAGCGCCCCGACCGACGCCCCGAGCGCACCACCGAGCACGGCCGCGGGTACGGCGACGACAGTGGCGCCGACAGCCGCGCCGAGGAGCGGGCCGACGACCAAGCCGGTCGGCAGGAATGGGATACCGACGACGAACCCGGCGGCCGCGCCCGCCATCGCGGCGGCTATCGCGACGGGCGCGGACAGTCCCGCGGCCAGGCCCGCACCGATGGCCGCACCGACGCCCGCGTCCACGGTGGTGACGGTGCATCGGTCGGCATCGACGGGGATTTGCGCGCAGAACGCCTCGAGCTGCTCCTGATTCACGGTCGGCGGCGAGTCGGGTGCGACCACCGTGTCCGCCGCCGCGGTATCGACCGGCGACTCGTCGACCAGACCGATCAGGATCTGTGGCGGAACGGGATCTTGCCCCTGCTCGTGGTGCGCCGCGGGCGACTGCGCGGTGGCATCCGGGGACGCGTTGGCCACTCCGGTGCCGAGAAGGACCGCAAGCGGCAACATGCTCGCGATCAACATCGGACGTGACCGCCAACGACCGGCTTCCGGCATTCCGCACCTCCTGGACGTCTACCTCTTAGCGCTTCTGGACCTCGAGTGTTTGTCGCACGTTGCGGCGCAGACAGCTTAAGCGGTCGACACGGCAGGACCAGGGAGAACTGCCGCGTCCCGTGTCGGCTGCACGCTCGGTCAGCGGCGCGACGACGGCGCGTCCGGCGAGGTGTGTGCGGCATCGCGCCATTGGCTGGGGCTGCAGCCGTAGCGTTGGCGGAACCAGCGGGAAAAGTTGCCGGGTGAGGAGAAGGCGAGGAGTTCGGCGATCTCGGTGAGTGTGTGGCGGCGGTTGGCGACCATGTGCCGGGCGAGTTCGGCGCGGGTCGCGTCGACCAGGGTGGTGAAGGTCTCGCCTTCGGCGGCCAAGCGGCGGTGCACGGTGCGGCGGTCGACACCCAGACTGCGGGCGATCTGTTCGACCGAGCAGCGACCGGTGGGCAGGAGTAGTTCGATGAGCTCTCGGACGCGTTCCAGCGTTGTCGCCGCGGGAGCGTTGCGGGGGGAGTCGAACAGCTGCTGGGCATAGGCGCGCAGCTGCGGGTCCGACATGGCGTTGGGTGCGTCGAGATCGGCTGTGTACGTGACGATTCCGTTGAAGTCCTGCTCGAAGGCGAGCTGTGGTCCCAGGATGCGGTGGTGCGTACGGCGGTCGCGCGGCGCGGGGTGAGTGAAGCGGACCTCCGCCGGTTGCCAAGCGGTTCCGAGGAATCCGCGTAGGAGTCCGTGCAGAACGCCGACGGCGAGTTCGATGGCTTGCCGGGTTTCGCCCGGGCTGCCGAGGTCGAGGGTCAGGCGAATGGTGGCGATGCCGTTGTGCTCGGTGAGCCGGGTACGCAGGGCCTCGTTGTACATGTTCTCGTGACGGGACAGGACGCGCAGGGCGCTGCGGACGTCGGGTTCTTCGCGGATGACCAGGCTCAACGGGCCGAGATTGGCGAAGCGGCGGCGTTCGGCGAGGCGTAGCCCGAAATCCTCGCACCCCGAGGCGGCGGCGGTGCGTTCGAGCACATCGGCGATGGCGGCGGCGGGTACCCACCGGTCCTGCAGGCTCAGGCCGGCCGGGTCGAGACCGGCTGTGCGGAGCAGCGCGATCGGGTCGAGGCCCAGCGATCGGCCCAGTTCGACGTAGCCGTGCAGCGCGGCATAGCGGGCCAGCGGCTTCAACACGTCCTCCTACGGTCCCGAAATGAACAGATTCATGTCCCATCAGGATAAGCATCGGTGCGCTTCGCCGCTTACTGTGGGTCTCATCACAGCGAGGTAGATCGGCGGAAGGGGGAGATCGTGATCGGTGAGCGCACCCGGCACGGTCTCCCCTCGACATCTCGCTCTCGATAGTCCCGTCACCACGCGCGCCCGACGGGGCGCGGTGCGGGCGGCGTCGGCATACCCGTCCGTCGGACCTGAGACCGGCCGCGCCTCGGCGTGCCGGCATGAAGGAGGAGATCTGTTGTGGCACAAGCTGTTCGCTTCTACCGGACCGGTAGCCCAGAGGTGTTGCGCTGGGAGGAGGTCGAAGTGGGCGAGCCGGGGCCCGGTCAGGTGCGCATCCGGCACGAGGCGGTCGGGCTGAATTTCGCCGACACCTACTTCCGGAGCGGCTTGTACCCGGCGCCGCTGCCCGCGGGGATGGGCGTCGAGGCGGCCGGTGTGATCGAGGCCGTCGGCGCCGGCGTCGACGGCTTCCGCCCTGGCGACCGGGTCACGTACACCGGCAGCCCGCTCGGCGCCTACAGCACCGAACGGGTGATGCCCGCCGAGCACCTGATCCGACTGCCGGCGGAAATCGGCTTCGACACCGCCGCGGCGATGACGATGCGCGGACTGACGACGGCCTACCTGCTGCGCCGCATTCATCCGCTCCGTGCCGGGGACACCGTTCTGCTGCACGCGGCCGCGGGCGGGGTCGGCCTGATCTTCACGCAGTGGGCGAAGCTGTTGGGGCTCACCGTGATCGGGACGGTGTCGAGCGAGGAGAAGGCCGAGATCGCCCGTGCGCACGGCTGCGATCACGTGGTGGTCTACACCCGGGAGGACGTCGCCGCGCGGGTGCGGGATCTCACCGACGGCGCGGGTGTGCCGGTGGTCTACGACAGCATCGGCAAGACCACCTTCGACACGTCACTGGATTCGCTGTCGCGGCGCGGGCTGCTGGTGTGCTTCGGCACCGCATCCGGGCCGATCCCGCCCATCGACGCCATGCGGCTGGCCGTCAAAGGGTCGCTGTTCGTCACCCGTCCGGCGCTCGCGGACTACATCGCCGATCCCGTGGAGCGGGCCGAACTGGCCGGCGAGCTGTTCTCCCACGTCGCGGCGGGGCGCATCCGCATCGAGATCAATCAGCGCTACGAGCTGCCCGACGCGGTCGGCGCACATCGCGACCTGGAATCCGGCCGCAGCATCGGCTCCTCTGTCTTCGCTCTCTGACACCCGGCCACCGGCCGGACTCCACCTCCCGGAGGAAACCATGACAACCATTGCCCCGCTGGATGTTTCGACAGTGCGCGGCTCGATCGGCGTCAAGCCACTGACGTGCACGATCGGTGCCGAACTCGTCGACATCGATCTCGCACGAGCGGCCCATGACGACACCCTGTTCGCCGAGCTGCGCGCACTGCTGCTCGAGTACAAAGTGCTCTTCGTCCGCGACCAAGACATCAGTCGCGCCGACCATGTCGCTCTCGCGGAGCGTTTCGGCTCCTTGGAGGACCACCCGGTGGCGGGCAGCGATCCCGACCACCCCGGTCTGGTCCGCATCTACAAGGACCTCGACAGCCCGCCCGAGCACTACGAGAACGCCTACCACTGCGACGCCACCTGGCGGCAGCACCCGCCCATGGGCGCCGTCCTGCGCTGCGTGGAGACGCCGCCGGTCGGCGGAGACACCATCTGGGTGAACATGGTCGAGGCCTACCGGCGGCTTCCCGAACACGTCAAACAACGCATTCAGGGGCTGCGGGCCCGGCACAGCATCGAGGCCAGTTTCGGCGCGGTGATGCCGATGGACCAACGCCACGACCTCGCGCGACGGTTTCCCGACGCCGAGCATCCGGTAGTGCGCACGCACCCGGAGACCGGTGAGCAGATCCTGTTCATCAACTCCTTCACCACCCACCTGGTCAACTATCACACCCCGGAGAACGTGCGCTTCGGCGCCGACTACGCCCCAGGGGCCGCCGAATTGCTGCACTACCTGATGCGGCAGGCCGCGGTACCCGAATACCAGGTGCGGTGGCGGTGGACGAAGAACAGCTTCGCCATCTGGGACAACCGCTCCACCCAGCACTACGCGGTCCAGGACTACTGGCCCGCGGTCCGAAAGATGGAGCGCGCGGGCATCGTCGGCGACAAGCCGTTCTGAGACTTCCTCTTTTCCACGACTGTTCGACACCGATCGGAGAAAACCATGCATTTCCACGACGATGCGCTGTTCCCGGAGAACCAGGACAAGCTGGTCATCACCTGTGCGCCGTACGGCCCCGAGTGGGAGCCCGACGACTTCCCCGAGGATCTGCCGCTGACCATCGAGCAGCATGTGCAGCAGGCGGTGGACTGCTACGAGGCCGGCGCCACCGTGCTGCACATCCACGTCCGTGAGCTCGATGGCAAGGGTTCCAAGCGACTGTCGAAGTTCAACGAGCTGCTCGTCGGGTTGCGCGAGGCGGTGCCGGACATGATCCTGCAGGTCGGCGGGTCGATCTCGTTCGCCCCCGAAGGCGAAGGGGCCGACGCGAAGTGGCTGTCCGACGACACCCGGCACATGCTCGCCGAGCTGGACCCGAAGCCGGACCAGGTGACCATCGCCATCAACACCAGTCAGATGAACATCGTCGAGCTGATGACCGACGATGACATCGCGGGCACGTCGTTTCAGCGCCCCGAGCTCTACGACACCTACCGCGAAATGACCGTGCCCGCCGGCCCGGCGTGGGTCGAAGAGCACCTGCGGCGGCTGACCGCCAACGGCATCCAGCCCCACTTCCAGCTCTCCAGCATCCCGCAGCTCGAGACGGTCGAGCGGCTGATCCGGCGGGGCAAGTACCTGGGTCCGCTGAACCTGACCTGGGTGGGTATCGGCGGCGGATTCGACGGCCCCAATCCCTACAACATCATGAACTTCATCCAGCGGGTGCCCGACGGTGCGTGTCTGACCCTGGAGACGCTGATGCGCAGCGTGCTGCCGGTGAACGCGATGGCGATCGCGTTCGGTCTGCACACCCGCTGCGGCAACGAGGACACCCTGTGGGGCCGCAAGGGCGAGAAGATGAGTTCGGCCGATCAGGTGCGGCAGCTGGTCCGGATCGCCGATGAGCTGGGCCGCGGTGTGGCGGACGGCAAGGAGGCCCGCGACATCTACCGGATCGGCGAGCAGTACTCGAGCGTCGATGAGACCCTCGCCAAGCTCGGCTACGCCCCCAACCGCAAGCCCGGCCAGGTCGGATTCACCCACCACGCCTGAGCCTGCGACTCCGGGCGGGGCAGTGCGCCCCGCCCGGCTCCGGGCACGAGCCCACGGGCTTCGGCCCCTTCTTCTTCCCAGCTCCGGTGCGCCGCACACCGTCTCGGCGCACCGGATTCGTAGGAGCACCAATGGAGTTGCACACTACCGCCACCGGGGCGGATGACCGCTCGGTCTCCGCCCCGGCCACGGCGGCCGCCCCAGCACCGCGCACCCGTCGCCGGTATCCGTGGGTGGTCTTCGCGCTGGCCTTCGGACTGCTGCTGGCCGACTACATGTCCCGGCAGGTCCTCAGCGCGGTCTTTCCCTTCCTGAAAACCGAATGGGCACTGTCGGATTCGCAGCTGGCGTCGCTCACCAGCGTGGTCGCGCTCATGGTCGGGATACTCACCCTGCCGCTGTCGGTGCTGGCAGACCGCTGGGGACGAGTACGCAGCCTGGTCCTGATGGCCGTTCTGTGGAGTGCCGCGACCCTGCTGTGCGCGCTCGCCGCGGGCTATGAGCAGATGCTGGCCGCCCGCTTCCTGGTCGGCGTGGGCGAGGCGGCCTACGGCAGCGTCGGCATCGCCGTTGTGCTCAGCGTCTTCGCCCCGCGGGCGCATGCCGCGCTGAGCGGTGCGTTCATGGCGGGCGGCTCGTTCGGGTCGGTGCTCGGCGTCGGCTTGGGCGGAATCATCGCCGTACAGCTGGGCTGGCGCTGGTCCTTCGCCACCATGGCGATCTTCGGCCTGATCCTGGCACTGGTGTTCCGCGCCGTCGTGACCGAGGCGAAACTCGCGCGGAACGCCACCGACGCCACGCAGCGACGACCTGAGGGCGGCAACAGTTTTCGCGTACCGGTCTCGACGCTGTTCACCAATCCCGCTGTCTTGTGCGCCTATCTGGGTAGCGCCATGCAGATCTTCACCGCCGCGGTCCTGCTGTCGTGGATGCCGAGCTTCTTCAACCGTCACTACGACCTCGCCCCGGATCGAGCGGGCGCGATCGCCTCGGTGTTCGTGCTGCTCGTCGGAGCCGGGATGGTGAGCTGCGGCATGATCACCGACCGCGTCGGCCGCGCGGACATGTCCCGGAAATGGTCCGCCGCCATCGTGTTCTGCACCATCTCGCTGTTCTGTCTTGCGGTGGGCTTCAGCCTCGGAACCGGCCCGGCGCAGTTGCTGCTGATCGGTGTCGGCGCCTTCTTCTCCGGCGGCTCGTCGGGACCCACCGCGGCCATGGTCGCCAACCTCACCCATGCCTCGGTGCGCGCGTCGGCCTTCGGCACGTTGACCCTGGCCAACAGCTTGCTCGGGCTCGCCCTCGGTCCCTTCGTCGTCGGCGTCCTCGCCGATCACCTCGGTCTGGCGACCGCGCTGCGCTTGGCGCCACTGGCCTATCTGGGCGCCATCGCCGCCCTGTTGCTGGGCAAACGCGTCTACCCCGCCGGCCTGCGCCGCCTCGCGGCCGTCGACTCCACGGCTTCGCACTGATCTCGAAAGGTACAGCCGCACACCATGAACGACACTGCCGAACCCACCGTCGTGATCGTGCCCGGACTGCGCGACCACGTGCCCGGACACTGGCAGACCCTGCTCGCCGAACGACTGGACAACGTCCGCACCGTCGCGCCGCTCGAACACGACCGGCTCTCACTCGCCGCTCGCGTCGCCGCGCTCGACAGCGTCCTCACCGAAATCGAAGGTCCCGTGGTGCTGGTCGCGCACAGCGCGGGAGTGATGATCACCGTGCACTGGGCGCAGCGGCCGTCCCGCCCTGTGCACGCCGCCCTGCTGGCCACGCCGCCGGACCTCGAAACGCCCCTGCCGCAGGGCTATCCGGCACTCCAGGAGCTCGAGGCCGGTGGCTGGAACCCGATTCCACGGCGCAGGCTGCCGTTCCCCAGCATCGTGGCCGCCTCCACCACCGACCCGCTCGCGTCGTCTCGACGGGTGGCGGGCATGGCCGAGGCCTGGGGCAGCCGCCTGGTCGACCTCGGGGACGTCGGCCACCTCAACCCCGCCTCCGGCTACGGCTACTGGCCGGGCGCGGAAGAACTGCTGGGTGAGCTGACCGCTGTCGCCTCGGCCGGTGCGGAGGCCGCCCGGTGAGCAAGATCGTCGCCTCGGCCGCCGAGGCGGTCGCCGACATCGCCTCCGGGTCGTCTCTGGCGGTCGGCGGCTTCGGACTGTGCGGCATCCCCGACGCGCTCATCGAGGCTCTGGCCGCCCGCGATGTCACCGACCTCGACATCATCTCCAACAACTGCGGCACGGACGAGCACGGCCTGGGAATACTGCTGGCGGACAAGCGAATCCGTCGCATCACGGCGTCCTACGTGGGAGAGAACGGCGAGTTCGCGCGCCAGTACCTGTCCGGCGAACTCGAAGTCGTGCTGACGCCGCAGGGCACACTCGCCGAGAAACTGCGCGCCGGAGGGGCGGGCATCCCAGCGTTCTTCACCCCCGCAGGCGTCGGCACGCCCGTCGCCGAGGGTGGGCTGCCCTGGCGATACGCGCCCGACGGCTCGGTCGCGCTGGCCTCGCCACCGAAGGAGGTGCGCACCTTCGGCGGCCGGTGGAGCGATCGGCGTTACGTGCTCGAAGAGGCTCTCACCGCCGATTACGCACTGGTTCACGCGCTCGTCGGGGACGCCGAGGGCAACTTGGTGTTCGACAAGTCGGCACGCAACTTCAATCCGCTCGCCGCCACGGCCGGACGCATCTGTCTCGCCCAGGTCGAAAACCTCGTCCCCGCAGGAGATCTCGACCCGCAACACATCCACTTGCCCGGCATCTTCGTCGACCGTGTCGTGCATACCGGAGCGCAACCCAAGCACATCGAGAAACGCACCGTCGCCGAGGAGCACTGACATGTCCACTGCCATCACCGTTCGCGGCTGGTCCCGCACCGCCATGGCCGCGCGCGCCGCGCGGGAACTGCGCGCCGGGGAATACGTCAACCTGGGCATCGGGCTGCCGACCATGATTCCCGACCAGCTGCCCGACGGCGTCCGCGTCACCCTGCACTCGGAGAACGGCATCCTCGGCACCGGCCCCTACCCGAGCGAGGCCGAGGTCGACGCCGATCTGATCAACGCGGGCAAAGAGACCGTGACCGTGCTCGCGGGCGCGTCGTTCTTCGACTCCGCGACCAGCTTCGGCATGATCCGCGGCGGTCACATCGACACCGCCGTTCTCGGCGGCATGCAGGTCTCCGCCACCGGCGATCTGGCGAACTGGATGGTGCCGGGTCGCATGGTCAAGGGCATGGGCGGCGCGATGGACCTGGTGCACGGCGCTCGGCGGGTCATCGTGCTCATGGAACACACCGACAAGACCGGTGCGCCGAAGATCGTCCGCCACTGCACCCTCCCGCTGACCGGGGAAAAGGTGGTGCACCGCGTCATCACCGATCTCGCCGTCATCGACGTCACTGCCGCCGGGTTGGTCTTGCGCGAATGCGCTCCCGGCGTCACCGAAGCCGAAGTCCGGGCGGCCACCGCCGCGCCGTTGACCACCGTGGCCTGAACCGAAAGGAAACACGTCATGAAGATGAGGAACACGGCCGTGACGGCCGCGCTCGCCGCCGCGGCGCTGGCGACCGCCGCCACCGCACACGCCGCGCCGACGGCGGACGATCCCGACGCAGCGGCGGTGCGTTACGAAGTCACCCGCTCCGGCGATTCCGCCGTCTTGACCATCAGCAACGGCACACTGCGTCAGCTCGACCAACAACTCGTTCTCGTCGACCGCGACGAACGATTCGTCGCCGCCATCCCGCTGAGCTACCGGATCGATGACACCGCCTACCCGATCACCGCTCGCGTCGACGACACCACCGCGACACTGACGCCGTCCAAGGACGATCCCCAACGCGTCACACCGGTGGCAGCGACAGACATCGTGACCGTCGAGCAAGCCGCGTCCCAGATCGCGGAATCGTTCACTCCCCGCGACGCCCAAGCGCTCGGCGTCTTCGCCCAGCGCGCCGCCATCGGCGCCGCTGTCAGTGCCGTGCTCGGCGCCGTCCTCGGTGGGGGAGTGGGCTGCTTGGTCGGAGCGGCGGCCGGAGCGACCATTTCCAGCCCGCTGATCGCGCTGCTGGTGCCGTTCGTCGGTGCGACCATCGCCGGATGCGTTCTCGGCATGGCCACCCTCGGCGCGGTCGGCTCGATGGCCGGGATCGTGCTGGCCGGCGGACCGATCACCCTGTTCTCCGCCATCCAATACTTCTCCACCATCCTCGCACCGTGCCCGCCTGAGCTCGCCCAGTGCAAGGACCCGGCGCAGCAGCCCGCACCGCAAGCGAAATAACCAGTGCCACAGCCACACCGGGACTTTTGCCCGGTGTGGCTGTGGCGGCGTGCGGCGCTCGCCGCGAATCGCGAGGAATCCCTACCGCCCGCCGCATCGACCACCGATCGAGGACCATGGCCCACCACACGTCCGCGCCGAATCCCCACGCCCGGCTCGACCAGCCGCCAGGAGCGCAGCAAGATCACCGACGCGGCGCCGTCGGCCTGCTACACGCGCACTGGCCCGGAATCGCCCTCGCGGCGCTCGCCGTCCTCGTGATCGAGATGACGGCACGGTGGATCGCCGGAGCCAGCCCGCTGCTGATCGCGATCATCGCCGGCGCGGTCACCGCCAATGTCGTTGCGCTGCCGCAACGTATCCAACCCGGGTTGCAGTTCTGCGCCAAACGACTGCTCCGCATCGGCGTCGCGCTGCTGGGCCTACAGGTGACCTTCACCGACATCCTCGGGCTCGGACCCGCCACCCTCGCCGTCGTCGTCGCGGTCGTCGTCCTTGGCATCGGGGCGACCATGCTGCTCGGTCGGCTACTGGGTGTGAGCTGGACCCAACGCCTACTGATCGCCTGCGGGTTCTCCATCTGCGGCGCCGCCGCGGTCGCCGCTGTCGACGGCGTGGTCGAATCCAAAGAAGAAGAGCTCATCACCACACTGGCACTGGTCGTCGCCTTCGGAACCCTCTTGATCGCGCTCCTCCCGCCCGCAGCGCACGCGATCGGAATGGACGAACACGCCAGCGGCGTCTGGGCAGGCGCCGCGATCCACGAAGTAGCGCAAGTCGTCGCCGCGGGCGGCGCGCTCGGCGGCACCGCGCTGACCGTCGCCGTCGTGGTGAAACTCGCTCGCGTCGCGCTGCTCGCGCCCGTCTTGGCCGCTATCAGCTGGCAGCTGCGCCGCCGGAACGCCGAACAGGCGAAAGGCCGCTCCGCGCCACTGGTTCCGCTGTTCGTTCTCGCGTTCCTCGTCTGCGCGGGATTACGAACCAGCGGCGTGCTTTCCGCGACAGTCCTGGACGCGGCGCGTCTCACCCAGACCGCTCTGCTCACCGCCGCCATGTTCGCCCTCGGCACCGGAGTCCGGCTGCACACTCTCGCGCGAATCGGCATCCGCCCACTCCTGCTGGCCGCCGCGTCGACGGCCTGGATCACCTCGATCGCCCTCGCCGGCGCCCTGCTCACCGCCTGAACAGTCTCCCGGCGCCGACACCACACCCTGCGCCGGGTGCACGATGCCGATCGGGATGTTCGCTCGGGTCCGGTAATCGTGGGCTACGCGGTCTTCACCGTGCCGCCGTCGACGGCGTAATCGGCGCCGACGATGTTGGCGGCTTTGTCCGAAACCAGGAAGGTGATCAGTTCAGCGAGTTCCTCGGGCTCGGCGATCCTGCCGGAGGCGATACCGAATTGCTCGGGCATCGCCGACAGGAACTGCTCGTGTGTAATGCCCTGTCGCGCAGCGATTGCCGCGCCGAGACCGTCGGAGCTGCGCCAGACCGAGGTGCCGACGACTCCGGGTGAGACGGTGGTGACCCGGAGGCCGCGTGGCCCGAATTCCTCGCTGAGCCGCTTGCTGAACGCGGTGAGCGCCGCTTTCGCCTCGCTGTAGCCGACCGGGCCCACCGAAGGAAGCCGCGCGCTGACCGACGAGACGTTCACGATGACGCCACGTCTGCGTAGCAGGCTCGGCAGGGCGGCGCGTGCGGTCCAGACGGCGCTGAAGAGGTTGAGGTCGAGAAGGCGTCGCCACCGGTCGTCGTCGGTGTCGAGAAATCCGCCGAGCCCATTCCGATCCTGATTCGTGCCACCGACATTGTTGACCAGGATGTCGATCTCACCGAGCGCCGCCAGCGCGGTGCCGATGAGTGTTCGCGCTCCCTCGCTCGTGGCAAGGTCGGCGGAAACCGTTGCGACACTGACTTTTTCCAATTCGGGTGTAATCGTGCGAGCGCCGCCGACCACGCGAACGCCCTCGCGTGCCAGCGCCTCCGCGACCGCGAGACCGATACCGCGCCCGGCGCCGGTGACGACGGCGGTCCTTCCGGTGAGATCCAGATCCATGGGGACAACCCTTCTCGAATTCTCGTCCGGTCTCGGGGACCGGCTGGTGCGCGGTCGGTAGCCGCGATTACTGGAGCTTGTCGCCGGGCGCCACGTCGATCGCGGTCCGGTAGACCATGGGACGCGGGGTGACGTCGAGCTCGGGGTCGTCGGTCAACCGTTTGATCGATCGCTGCCACTCCGGGTCGGTTCGAGCCGCGTCCAAGGCGGTGCCGCTGGCCCATTCCGCGACGTTGATGAAGGTCAACTCGGCCTTGTCGCTGACCGCTTGGAGCATGCGCGCGCGGAGGAAACCCGGGGCGGACGCCATGCACCGCGCGTTGTCCTTCCAGCGGTCGAGGAATCGATCCTTCTGCGACATCGGTACAGAGAAGGCGTTGACGAGCGTTACCGGCTGCTCGGTGCCGGCCGAGGTGTGTCCGGTTGGGAGACTCATATTGTCATCTTAAGTGACAATATGGATCCCTGCTACTGTTGACGTGTGCCGAATCAGCCGTTGGACGACCGGGGAGTCTTCCTGTTGTCCCAGATCGGCCACCACATCGCCTACCTGTTCACCGCACGGCTCGCACCGCTCGGTCTCGAACCCGCGCACTTCGGAATCCTCAGCCACCTGGCGGCGGTCGACGGGCGCAGCCAGCAGGAACTCGCCGATCTGCTGAAAGTGCACCGCAACGCCATGGTCGGGCTCGTCGACGAGTTGGAAGAACGCGGACTGGTACGCCGCGCGAAGCATCCCACCGACCGCCGCGCCCATGCGGTCCATCTGACCGCACGGGCTCGCTGGGCACTCGCCGCCGCCGAAGCCGAAGCCGAGGCCATCGAGAACGAAATCCTCGCCCCGCTCGACGATGCCGAGCGTGCTCACCTGGTCCAGCAACTGCGCCGCCTGTCCGCGCATGCCGGGCTGCCGCCGGGCATCCACCCCGGCCTCCAACGTCGGCGGCGAGCCACCCCCTCGGTGTAGGCCCGCCAAGGCCGGTTCGATATCGGACTCAGGCGGATGTCGCCGCGCCGTTGCGCCGGCAGCCGCACCGACTTCGTTGTCGTTCAGGTCCGATGGACGGAATCGATTCTTGTTCGTCTCGCGCTTCCAAGAATGCCAACCTCGGCAGGGGTTGACACGGGTAGTCGACTACGCCAATTCCCCCGGAGACACCGACGAAAACGACTGTTTCGGGGAAGCGTGGCCGCTACATGGGCACCAACGCGCCAGCCACCGATTCACCTCGAATTCAGACCCTTCAGGCAGCGATGGAATCGAAGTAGTGCGCTACTTCGGCTCGGCGACAGTCGGCGGGCAACGGTGAGTGGCATGGCGAACGACACGTGCCCCGACCATGGAAGGGAGGTTCGCTACGCGAGCGATCACTCCCGCGCGGCCGAATCCGATGAGGGCGACTACGGGGTGGCGTCGTTCGGTTCCGGCGCCTCGGAGCGGCGCCAGCCCTGTAGCGTCTCGGCGATAGCGCGCGGGTCGATCCGTGTGGTGGTTGTGGGATCGCAGCTCCGGCGTCGCGCGGCGGCAAGCCGGTCCGCGGCCTCGATGAGGGAGCAGTCGTGCTTCTCTTGGAGGACGAGGAGCTGGTACATCGTCGAGTGCCAGGGATGGCACGCGAGCTCGTCGTCGAAGGATGCCGGATCCGACGCTCGGTCCGTGATCGTCTTCGCGGTCGAGCGGATGGACTCGGACCAGCGCTTGCGCCAGTCGCCGAAGCCGGCCGTGACGGCCGGGTCGAGGGCGATCACGAGCCGCCACGCGAAGGCCTCCTCTCGGCCGGCGAGGTCGGGGCGGTCCTTGGCGAATTCGTCCCATTCGGTGCAGGTCCCGCGCTCGAACAGACTGCACAGGGACAGGTTCGGGACCACGGTGTGCAGCAGTTCCGCATCGGGGGTGCGGTGCTCGGCCAGCAGTACGGCGTCGTACAGATCCTTACCCTGCGGGAACGCATCGGTGTAGACCCACAGCAGCTTCCAGGCCAGGGCGAGGTCTGGGGTGGCGGCGAGCAGGGTGCCGGGCGGGCCGGGGGTGCCCAGTCGCGGGATCTCGGTCCACTGCGGGCTCTGCGGCAGCGCGTCGTCGAACACGAAGTCCAATTGCACGGTGCCGCCGGGAATCCCGGAGCGTGTCGCGGACCACGGCAGCACGAGGCGGCGGCCAGGCACCCGATCGTAGGTCCAGATGTCGTCCTCGACGGCGTCTTCTGCCCGGGCGCGGATGGGGCTGTCCGGAGCCTCGGTCGCGGCCGCGACCCGTGTGGCGACATCGGTCAGCAGCTGGTCCGTACGGTCGCTGTTGAACTCCCAGTCCCGCGGCAGCACAACGAAATCGAGGTCGCCGGGCTCGCGAGCCCGCTCCCCGAGCCAGGCGCGGAGCAGTGCGCTGCCGTTCAGCATGAGATCACGGGCCCACGGGGAAGCGGCGATGGCAGCGAGCACGGTGTCCAGCGCGGCGCGGCGTGCGGCGAACCAGGCCGCCGCGACCTCCGGATCGTCGAATCTGGGATCGGTCAGGCGCATGGCCGCGAAATGTGACTTCGCGGCGGGGTCGAACACCGGCGTCTGGCGCACGCCGTCGGCCCGGACCGGGCGCAGTGTCGGCGGTAGACCGATCCATGTCCTGATCTGCTCCGTCGGAGGATCGTGCGGCACGACCGCGTCCGCCGACCACCCTCCGATGCCCAGCTCCTTCCACGAGCGGTCCGCCTCCGTGGTCACGATCGCTCCTCGTGCTCGTCGATCCATCCGGAATCGATGGACTCGTCACTGTCGTACACGACGAATTCTCTTTCAGCCGAAAGTATTCGGTAATTCTCCGCCTCGAGCGCGGTCACCAGGGCCGTGCAGCGGGCGGCGGCGACGGCCGCACCCACCAGACGGCACCGCTGGGTCACGAAGCGCTCGACAAGGCCGTCGTTGCGGACGCGCCGGGCATTCACCGACAGATGTGCCGCGTGCGCTGCGGCCAGGTGGCCCAAGGCGCTCGTGTCGGTGTCGGGGTCCAGCAGCAACTTGATGTGGTGCTCGAAGTAGTAGCTGTCGCCCAGCGCGACGGCCTCGGCGTCGGTGGCGGGCACTCCGGCGGCCGACGGCACGGCCTCGATCTTGGTGCGGACCACCGGAAAACCTGCCGCCTCCAGCCGGTTCCGCGATGCCACGACCGAATCCCGCACCGCGGCGAAGGGGCCGGATTCCCGGATGGTGAGCATGGGCTGCTCGGTCACGCGACCGCGCGCGAGCACGATGTGCACGAACTTCGAACCCGTTGCCGCGGCATAGTGTTCGAGCTTTTCGGCGTCGGCGCCGCGTACTGTGAGGTGCGCTTCGAAGTCGCCGTCGAAGATCGTCGATGCGGTCACCCGGTCATGATCGCAAAGCAGGCACCCCGCCGTCGCCCGTATTTCTGGTCGCCGGGGGTCGGCCTCTCCGCCGCGACCCCTGCCGCGGTTGCGGTGCCGGTGCGGCGTGGCCTACACCGTTCGATCAGGCACGCCGCCCTGGTCTCGCGCAACGGCTCCGGTCGGCGGCGCTCCGTCGAGCACTGCGCCTCGCGCGATCATCAGCCGTTCGTCACGACAAGCCCAACACACCGACAGAACCGGTGATACCTTTTGGCTATAACAACCGTTCGTTGATCTTTCCGGAACAGTCGAGGCAGTAGCTCGGCCCGTGGTCGGCGGCGTCGGTCATCGAGGTTCTCGATACCGCTGACAACGCCGCGCGTGGCCTACCGCGCGGGCGCAGCCGACAGCATTCAGGTGCTACTTCCACCGAAAGGCATGCGATGAACGGAAGCAAGGCGGGTGCGAACAATGCGGCGGGCGACCGACCTGTCGCGGATTCTGTCTCACGCGATCTGACGGTTGGTGTCGGAGTCGCTCGTTCGGGTCGGCTGTCGAGTCTGGGCGACCCGCTGGACTTCGTCATGTCGCATCTGGAGCCGAAACTTCAGCGCATGGCGCCGCACGGCAATCGGCTCCGGCTCGCGAGCCGTGACAGCAGGTCCACCGCCGAAGGAGCGCGGGAGGCGGTCGTCCAGCTCGTCCGCGACGAGCGGGCGGTCATCGTTCTCACTCTGGCGGGCACGCAGGTTCTGCCGGTGGTCGCCGACACTTGCGAAGAACTCGGCGTCGTCTGCATCTCGAGCACCTTTCCGTGGCAGGTGTACTACTACGGGCGGGGTGCGGACCGCGAGCGGCCGTTCAGCCGGACCTTTCACTTCTGCTGGGGACTGGACGATATCGCCGAGGTCTTCGCCGATCTATGGGAGCGCGCCGGCGGCGGTGGCCGTACCGTTGGCTGCCTGTGGAACGACGGCCCGCAGGGCGCGTGGTCCCGCCACGACCGCCACGGCTTCGCACCCGCGGCCCGCGCACGCGGTCACCAGCTCGTGGACCCCCACGCCTATCGCGAGCCCGCCGCCGACCTCGACGCCCATCTGACTTCTTTTCGCGAGGCCGGCGTCGACATGGTGACCAGCGCCGCCACCGCCCGCGATCTGAAGCTCTTCCGAACCAGCGCAGCGGATTCCGGCTGGCGACCCCGCCTGATCACCTGCTCGCGCTGGCTCGCCTACCCGCCGGGCTCGACCGGCCCGGACGGTCCGCCCCCGCAAGCGAACGTGGGCACGTTGGTCTACTGGTCGCCCGGCCACCCGTACCGATCCTCGATCGACGGGCTCACCGCCGCCGAACTCGCCGACGCCTACGAACAGCGGACCGGCCGGCAGTGGTTGCAGCCCCTCGGCCTCGCGCACGCCTTGTTCGAGGTCGCCGTTCACGCACTGCGCATCGCCGACGACCCCGCCGACCCTGCCTCGGTCGCCGCGGCCCTGCGCCGCACCGACGTGGAGACGGTGGCGGGACGGCTGGACTGGACCTCGGGACCGGTCCCCAACGTCGCCGTCGTGCCGCTGGCCGGTGGCCAATGGCAGCCGTCCGCACGCCACGGCTACGAACTCGCCGTGATCACCCCTGGCCGCGTCGACGGACTGCGTCCCACCGCCGAACTGATCAGCGGCTGAGCGACGCGATCGATCGGCCTGTGGTCAGTGCGCGTGGATCGCCGGGCGATGCTGGCGCCAGGGGAATCGCCGTTCGAGATCGGCGGCGAGGGTGAGCAGGGTGGCCTCGTCGCCGTAGGGGGCGACGAATTGCACACCGATCGGCCAGCCCTCGGCCGAGCGGGCCAAGGGCAGTGAGATCGCCGGATTGCCAGTGGCATTGAACAGAGCGGTGAAGGGCGCGAAGTCGAAGATCTTGCGGTACCACTCGTGTGCGGTCAAGGCCGAGTCGTCCGCGTCGAGGTGGCCGAGTGGCAGATTCGGGCTGGCAGTGGTCGGAGTGAGGTAGAGGTCGTAGTCGGTGAGGAGCCGGGCGACTTCACGGCGCGCGAGATTGAACGTCTCCTCTACGACGTACAGGTCCGCCGCGGTCCTGGTGGCGCCGTAGGCGACGCAGGCGCGGGTGGTGGCCTCGAGATGGTCGGTCCCAGGGTCGATGCCCAGCGCCTTCGCCGCGGTGGTGACGGTGTGGGCGAGGAAGCTGCACCAGGCGTCGAGATTGGCGTGATGGAAGGCTTCGGCGTCGATGCGGGGAGCGGCTTCCTCGACGTGATGCCCCAGGGCGGTCAATTGTTCGGCGACGCGGTGGACCGCGTCGGCGCAGGCGGGGTCGGCCTGGGAGACGTCGGCCGCGACGGCGATGCGCAGTGCGCGCACCGGGTGCGAGATCAGTTCGCGGTAGCTCGCCGTCTCGGCGGGAAACAGGTACTTGTCGCCGGGTTCGCTGCCGTGCACGGCGTCGAGCAACGCCGCGCAGTCGCGGACGGTGCGGGTGACGGCGAACTCCACGCCCATGCCCAGCAGCGGATCGGCGTAGTCGGGTCCGGCGGAGATGCGGCCGCGGCTCGGTTTGAGTCCGACCAGCCCGCATGCCGCGGCCGGGATGCGGATGGAGCCGCCGCCGTCGTTGGCATGGGCCAATGGCAGCGCTCCGGCGGCGACCAATGCCGCTGCGCCGCCGCTGGATCCGCCCGCGGCGCGGGTCGGGTCCCACGGGTTGCGCGTCGGCGCGCCATAGGCCACGGCTTCGGTGGTGGCGTTGAAACCGAGTTCGGGGGAGGTGGTCACCGCCATCGCCGCCAGTCCCGCTCGCCGGAAGCGGGTCATCAATGCCGTGTCGTCGGCGTGGACCACGCCGGGGCCGAACAACCGGCTGCCGTTGCGCTGCGGCACGCCTGCCGCGTGGAGGATGAGGTCCTTGATCGCGAAAGGCACTCCCGCGAACGGGCCTGCCGCGTCGTAGGCCAGCGGTCGCTCGAACACCTCGCCCGCGACCGCACCGAGCTCGGGGTCTACCTGCGCGATCGCGGCGGCGGCCGCGTCCTGCACCTCGGCGGCGCTGACCTGGCCTTGCCGGATCAGCTCGGCGAGCTCTGTGGCGTCTCGTCCGGCGTAATCGGCGACATCCATCGGTAACCTCCCGGTTCGTTGTGCTGGTGCGGGAGAACCTAGGGCGGTGCGCGAGGCGCGGCGTCCGTCGATCGACGGACGCGGCGAAACGGCGATTGTGCGTCGGCGTGAGCGACCGCCGGATCCGGTCGAAGTGACCGGCGTCATACTGTCGGAGTGGTTGCTGCACCCGATCGAGATCTGGACCCCGCTGTCGCGGTCCGAGTGCGAGACGCGATCAGGGCGGCCACACCGGACCGGTCGGGCCTGGGCCGGGTGCTGTTCGAGCTGTCGCGGGTCGTCGCCTATCAGCACGCCGCGTTGTCGCGGTGGGACCCGGTCGGCCGGGTGCACCTCACGGCGGCCAGCGTCGGCTACCCGCAGGCCGCGCTCGAGGTCACCAACTCTTGCCTGCACACGCATCCGCTGTTCACCCGGCTCCAGCACGACCAGCTACCGATTCGCCTGTGCGAGGTACCGGCCGAGGTGCGGTACGGTCCGATCTTCGATCGGGTCATCCTCCCGCTCGGCTATCGCGAGGGCCTGACTCAACCCCTCTTCGCCGCCGACGGCCGCTACCTCGGCATGCTGAACATGAGCACCACCGCGCACGCGCCGTTCCCCACGATGTCGGTGACCGCGCTCGCGCTGCTGGCCGACGTGGTCGGCGCCGCCATCGATCCCTGCCGCGGCATCGCGGCGCCAGTCGACCGAGAGGAGTCGGTGGTGATCGCCACCGCGGGCGGGACAGTGCACCCGGTGACGGCGCCCGCCGCGGCGCACCCGTTCGTATCCGGCAGCGCCGGTGTGGAACTCGCGCGGGCGGTCGCGGTGTCCGGCCGTCCCGGTGACCATCTGCTGCTCGACGGCGATGTCGTGTACCGGACGCGGATGCAGCCGGTCCACTCCGGCGGGACCCTGGTCGCCTACCGCCGCGTCGATCCGCCCCACGGCCTCACACCCCGTGAACTCCACGTGCTCGCACTGCTCCCACAAGGCAGCTCCAACGCCCGCATCGCCGCCGACCTGCGGGTCGAACCCTCCACCATCGCCACCCACATCGAACGCATCCTGCGGAAACTCCACGTCCCCAACCGAACCGTCGCCGCCGCGACCGCCGTCCGCTGGGGACTGACCGTGAACTCCCGCCCGGCAGAAGCTGCCGACCGCACCGAGAACTGGTCGACGATGTAGGCGTCAGGGGTGCTGGGGGTCCGCGCCGATGCTCCGGGTCGGCCTGCCCGTGTTCCGCCGCGCGTATGCCCGGCGGCGGCCGCTGTTCCGTTGCCGACCGCACCAGGCCCTGCCGCGGAGCCACTCGGCCGAGGTCACCATCGACTGGCTCAGTCGGCGGCTCGATCGGTGAGACCGGACGCCTGTCGTGAACTGGGGCGTCATGGCATCGTTCTGGTTGCCGACGGTGGGGTGGGCCGAACTCGCGGAAATGTGGTGCCGGGAATCTGTTGCGGTGGAGGGGCGCAACGCGATCAGTATGCGTACTGCGTGCGAAACACACGACGTTGGCGCGCAGGGGATTACGATGAATCCGATCGACAGCAGGGGACTGATGAGGATGCTGGCTCGGCTGCACGTGTGGACTGCCGGAAACCGTCGGCAGACGGCCTTGCGGGACACGACGGATCACGATATCGGCGGCGGGGCCGCGCATCGATGGATGAGGCTTTGGGTGTGCCTCGGTGTCGCTCTCGCCGTGCCACAACTGTCCATGACGACTGCTCTCGCTTCCCCGGCTACGGCCACAACGCCCGCACGCGGGTACGAGCCGGCGCCCGATCCGGGGCGCGTTGCCGAGCCAGGTTTCGTTGCTCAGATGGATTGCTCGGATTACGAGTTTCCGCCGCCGTCGTGCCAAACCGTCGATCCGCCGCCGCTGGTCGTTCCGCCGCCGGTCGATCCGCCGCTAGTCGTGCCTCCGCCGGTCGATCCGCCGCTGGTCGTGCCTCCGCCTCCCGTTGTGCCGCCGCCTCCGGTAGTGCCGCCGCCGGTTGTCCCGCCTGAGCCGGTTGCGCCGCCGCCTCCGGTTGTGCGGCCTGAGCCGGTTGTGCCTCCGCCTCCGGTTGCTCCTCCGCCGGTTGTGCCTCCGCCTCCGGTCGCACCTCCGCCGGTTGCGCCGCCTCCACCCGTCGCGCCGCCTCCACCCGTCGCGCCGCCGCCTCCGGTCGCGCCGCCTCCGCACGTCGCTCCTCCGCACGTCGCTCCTCCGCCGGTCGCTCCTCCGCCGGTCGCGCCGCCGCCTCTGGTCGCGCCGCCTCCGCCGGTCGCGCCGCCTCCGCCGGTCGCGCCGCTGCCTCCGCCCTCCGCGCCGCCTCCGCCGTCGAAACCCGAAACACCGCCCGTCGCAATGGAACTGACGCCGAGCGCCATCGCACCCGGTGACGATGTGACCGCGGCCGGACGCGGCTGCACACCGGGTTCGGCGGTGACCCTGAAGATCGGCGACGCCCCGGTCGGCAACGCGGTAGCGGCATCGGACGGCTCCTTCCAAGCCCCGTTGACGCTATCCGCGCTGGAGGTGGGCCGCCACGACGTGCAGGCGTGGTGCGGTCGCGCGCTGGCCGCGGAATTGGACATCGTGCTGGTCAGCAGTGTCGGCAGCGGCACAGCGACGGTGGCGGTGATCCTGTTCTTCCTGTTGCTCGGTGGCTGGTTCTTCGGCCATCGGCTCGTATCGCGTCAACCCGCCAAGGGGAGAGAATGAACAGCCTTCGCGAATACCTCGGCGGCCGAGAGGGAATCGGCCGGACACTGCGCGCCACCCTGTCTCATTGCGCCATCGCCGTCGTGTTCGCCGGGGCGGGACTACTCGGCGGGGGTGCGGCGCACGCGGATACGGGCGGTGTCGAGATGACCGCCACCATCGACGATCGGGATATCGGTGGGGCGTCGGGGCGCGAACCGATCCAGCTCACACCGGACAGCACGGCGCGCATCGCGATCACGCTGACCAACAACAACAGTGAGCAGATCGAGGTCCGGCGCGTCGGGCTCACCGGGCACGTGCTCGGGCTGAACTTCTTCTCGTACTCGACGGCGGTGGGTCTCGAAGTCGCGCCCGGCAAGACCGAAACCCTGAGCTATGCATTGGATCTCGCCGGACTCGACGGGCAAGCCACCGGGCTGATCAGCGGTCGGCTCACGGTGAGCGGCGCCGACGGCGAGGAGTTGGCCAGCGTCGCGACCGTGACCGACGTACGCGGCTCGATGCGCTCGGTCTACGGTCTGTTCGGGATCGCGCTCGCGGTGCTCACCGCCTTGGCCGCCGTCGACGCCGCGTTGGGCATTGCCCGCCACCGGCTTTCGGCGAACCGGTGGCAACGCGGCGTGCGTCTGCTGGCGCCCGGCGTCGGCGTAGGGCTGATCTTCGGCTTCACCGCCTCGGTATTGCGCTGGTGGGTGCCCGCCACGGGATTGTGGCTGGCTGTCGCCGGAGGCGCGGCGGCGGTCGGCTTCCTGCTCGGCTACCTGTCGCCGACACCCGCGACCGGGTCCGAGGAGCCGGACGCCGAGGACATTGATTTCCTCGGCGGCGCCGGCGAGACGCCAGTCGGGAGTGTCCCGCACGCGGGACCGGTCGCGTGAGCGAGAGCGGAGTCGCGGTGAGTGCCGGTATCCACCGGGTGCGCGAGGCGCTGCCGGGCTACGACGTCGGCGAGGAGGTCGGCCGAGGCGGCTGTGGGGTCGTGCTGGCGGGCACCCATCGCCGATTGGGCCGGTCGGTGGCGATCAAGCAGATTCCGCCCGGGTTCGCCGACGACGCCGAAGTGCGTAGACGATTCGTCGACGAGGCGCGAGTGATGGCTGCCATCGATCATCCGCACGTGGTGCGGGTGTTCGATTACCTCGAACACGAGGGGCTGTGTCTGCTGATCATGGAATTCCTGCCGGGCGGGACGGTCGGTAGCCGATTCCACGGCGAGGGTTTCGCAGCCACCTCGGCGGTCGCGGTGGGACTGGCGTGCGCCGCCGGACTGCACGCGGCGCATCGGCACGGCATCCTGCACCGAGATGTCAAACCGGCCAATCTGATGTTCGGTACGGGCGGCGCTGTCAAGCTGACCGACTTCGGTATCGCGAAGATCGTCGGCGGTGATCAGACCCTGGCGACCAAGGCAGGCGAGATCATCGGTACGCCGTCCTACATGGCGCCGGAACAGATACTCGGAGAAGAACTTTCCCCGGCCACCGATGTCTATTCGCTGGCGACGATGCTCTATCAGTTGCTTTCCGGTGTCCTGCCGTTCCCGCCCGCGGACAGCACCAGGGCAACCCTTCTCGCCCACGCCTTCGGACAGCCGGTGCCCCTGGCGGAGACCGCCCCGCGTGTTCCACAGCCCATCGCCGAGGTGGTGATGCGGGGTCTGGCCACCGATCCAGCCCAGCGATTCGCCTCGGCCGAGGATTTCGGCATCGCGCTGGCCGAACCCGCGGCCTACTGCTGGGGCGGTGATTGGCTGACGCCGGTCGGCATCCCGGTCATCGGCGCGGACACCATCGTGGCGGCCGCCACCGGCGGCGGCCGGCGCATCGGCAGGAGGGCGGGTGC
This sequence comes from Nocardia bhagyanarayanae, assembly GCF_006716565.1. Taxonomy (NCBI): domain Bacteria; kingdom Bacillati; phylum Actinomycetota; class Actinomycetes; order Mycobacteriales; family Nocardiaceae; genus Nocardia; species Nocardia bhagyanarayanae. The sequence goes on from NZ_VFPG01000001.1 coordinate 4,749,748, forward strand.
TTCCGGCACGGTGCCCCGACCCGGCGATGTGGGTGCGCCGCCGTCGGGCATGGCCGCGCCGCCGACCGCGGCGTTCGATGCGCCGGGAGTACTCGGGCACAGTCCGTCCGGTGGTACCGGCCGCGGTCCGGTCGGATACCCGACAGTCCCGCACCGACCCGGTCGCCCCGGATCGGTGCGGGCGGAAGATGGACCCCCGAAACAAACGGTCGCCGGGGCGGGTGGGTCACCGACGCGCCAGAACGTCGGTACCTGGACCATGCCCGCGCCCGAACAGGCGGCGGCGACCTCGCCTCGCGTGCGGCCGAAGGAGGAGGCGCCGAGCGGCGTGCGCCTGATCGATATCGACCGCGACGATATGGTGCCCATCCGGGAAGTCATGGTTGCCGAATCGCCACGGATCCCGCTCGTGATCGCGGCGGTTCTGGCGGCCACGGCCTGCGCCATCGCGCTGCTGGGCCTCGGCGGCCCGGCCGTCGGCGGTGACCTCGCACCGGGGGCGGTCACTCTCTCCGGCGCCGACCCGGTCACGACGACACCGGTCCTGCTCGACCTCTCCGCCCCGATTCCGCTACAGGTCGATGGAATCGACGCCGACGCGGCGCGGTTGTCGCTGAACGTCCTCGGCGCCAGGCTCGGTGGATCGACCACCGCCCTCTCGCCCGGCACTCCCGCATCGCTTGCGGCGCCGGTCAACCCCTACGTGCTGGCCGGGGCTACCACCGGGGAACTGACACTGCTGCGCGGCGGAACCGAAATCGCCACGCAGCGAATCGAATTCCGCACCCGACAGCGTTCGACGACAACGGGGGTGGCGGTGGGTGTCGCGTTGCTGGCGTTGTTCGCGATCGCCTACCTGGAGTCCAATTTCCGTGCCCTGCGGCGCGGGCGCGGCGGGCCGTCGAACACCGCGGGCCTCGTCGTCAGCGCTTCGGCGACGGCGGTCGCGGTCGTCGGCGCCGCCTGGGTGCTCCTGGAAAAGCCACCGACCGGCCTCACACTGGTCACCGCCGTAGTGGCCGCCGCGGCGGCGAGCGTGGCAGCTATGGTCGCCGCGCGCCGAATGGCCGAACGCTACCGCCATCTGCGCCGCCGCCGCTTGGTCGCCATGGTCCGGGTGTGACGGCGGTCGGTCCGCCGACTCGACTCACGCCGGGGTGCCGCCGCGAAGCCACTCGGACCACGGGATGCTCCAATCGCCGTTCTGCCAGATGTCGAGGGGTTCGCCGCCGGTGTTGCGGACCTCGACGACGTCGCCGGGGATGACGAAGTCGTAGAACCATGCGGCATCGGCGGGGGAGAGGTTCAGGCAGCCGTGTGAGACGTTGGTGTTGCCTTGAGCCCACATGCTCGCGGCCAGCGCGTGCACGAAGATGCCGTCGTGGCTGATGCGGACCGCGTGGTCGATGCTGGTGCGGTAGCCGCCGGCGTTGGTGGGCAGGCCGTAGGTGGCGGAGTCCATGATCACCGGGTTGTTCCGGTCCAGCACGGTGTAGATGCCGGGACGGGTCCAGAACGACAGGTATCGGCCGCCGACGACCGTGGTGCCGCCTTTGCCCATCGATGTGGGCATGGTGCGCACCAGGTTCCCGTTGTCGAAGACCTCGATCTGTTTGGTGTCGTCGTCGGCGATCGCGACGTGCGCGGGGCCGATCATCACCGACACCCGTTGGTCGCGCAGGCCGTAGCGGCCCTCGCCGAGCGCGCGTCCGAACAGTTCGGCCTCGATCGTGATCCTGGTTCCCGGCGCGTGATAGTGCTCCGGCCGCCAGTGTGCGTTCTGATCGTCGAGCCAGTACCAGGCGCCCGTGACGGCGGGCTGGGTGGTGACTTTCAGGTGGCGTTCCACGGCGGCCCGGTCGACGGGTTCGTCGAAACGGGCGACGAGCACGAAACCCACGCCGTAGGTGTCGTTCTCGGCCAGCTCGACGAGATTGGCGGAGCGCAGGGAGACGTCGATGAGCTGTCGCGGTCGCACCGTGGTGCAGGTCGTCGTCGCGGTGACGTCTCCGGCTTCGCCGTGCGCCACGGCTTTCGCGGTGTAGGTGTGTCCGTAGCCGAGCGGCTCGGCGCTGGTCCAGGTCCGATGATCGGGTGCCGGTGCGCCGGGCAGTGATCTGCCCGTTTCGTCGATCCATTCGACCGACCGCAGTGTCCCGTCGGTGACCGTGACCGTGCCGTGGCTGCGCGGATCGACGTCGAGGGTGCCGGGTGGCGGATCGAATCGGATGGTGGCGGGTTTGGGGGGCGCGGGTTCCTGCCCGCATCCGGCCAGAGCGAGGCCACCCGCACCGGCGAAGCCGATCAGCAGCCGACGACGTCCCAATACCACCGCGTAACTCCCTTCGCTGGGTGCAGCAGGGCCAACGCTCCGTCCGCCAGCATGTGGCAGCGACGCGCCTGCCGAGACGCCAACGAGCGGTTTCTCCACCGATCCGTCGCACAACCGACACCGTTCCGCGATTGATCCGAATTTTTCGGACAAGACGGTCACGGTTGGTCTGCAGGGCTCGGACGGTCACACGGTCCGCTCGTCGGCCGCAGGCCCCACCGACCTCCGGTCAACGGGCGACCACGTCCTCGCCGAGGAAGCCACCCGACTGGTGCCGCCACAGCTGCGCATACGTTCCTTGCGCGCACAGCAGCTCCTCGTGTGTCCCCTCCTCGACGACTCGCCCGTGGTCGAGCACCACGAGCCGGTCCATCCCGGCCACCGTGCTGAGCCGGTGCGCGACGACCAGCGCCGTACGTCCTTCCATCAACTCCCAGAGCGCTTGCTGCACAAGCGATTCGCTTTCCGAGTCGAGTGCGCTGGTGGCCTCGTCCAGGAGCAGGACGGGCGAGTCCCGCAGGATTGCCCGGGCCAGCGCGACCCGCTGGCGCTGGCCGCCGGACAGTTTCACGCCGCGCTCGCCGATGAGCGTTTCCATACCCTGCGGCAGCGCGTCCGCGAATTCGGTGACGTGCGCGGCCTCGGCGGCCCGCAGGATGTCCTCGTCCGTGGCGTCTGGGCGCGCGAACCGGATGTTCTCGCTCAGGGTCCGGTGGAACATGGCCGGATCCTGAGGCACGTAGGCGATCAGACTGCGCAGATCCGCCTGCCGCAACCGGGCGATGTCCTGCCCGCCGATGCGGATCGTTCCGGATTGGATATCCATCAACCGCAGCAGCAGGTGGGTGATGGTGGTCTTGCCGCCACCGGATCGTCCGACCAGGCCTACCTTGGCGCCGCTGGGCACGTGCAGATCCAAGCCGTGGAACAGCTGCCGCGCACCATCGTGGGTGAAGTTCACTCCCTCGAACCGGACGTCGAAGCTCTTGGGCCGCAATGGTTCAGGATGTTCGATATCGAGCACCTTCGGTTCGTCGAGCAGTAGTTCGGTGAACTGCGCCGCCTCGGTGAGCACGGTCTCCAGCCGTCGGTAGATCTGGTTGAACCGGAACATGATCCCGGTGGCGTTGAAGTAGTAGGTGAATGCCACCACGATGGCCTCCACTCCCGCATTCCCGCCGCTGAGGCCCAGAGCGATCAGCAGGCCGATCACGTTGGTGAGCACCAACAGCGGCGCTACCAGCGTATCTATCCGCTGGTTCGCGTAATCCCAGGAGCGCAACGACTTACGCCGCGACGAGGCGACCCGCCGCCGATGCTCGGCCGCCTCCTGCGGTTCGGCGGCGAACGCGCGCACCACTTGCATATTGGCCAGGCTGTCGGCCACATGCCCGGAAACCCGCGCGATGGCGGCCTCGCGGTCGTCGACGAGCTTCTGGCGGCGCGCGATCAATGGCATGACGACCAGCGCGCTCACGACGATCATTCCCATCAGCACGACGACCAGCACGGGGTCGTAGCGCCACAACACAACCGAGGCGAACACCAGCGGCACCAGCGCTGCCAAGACCTCGAAGGCAAGGGTGTCCACGAACTGCTCGAACCGAGCCGCGAAGCTGAGCGAGCGCTTCGTCAGCGAACCGGCGAAGTTGTTGTGGAAGAACGCCGCGTCCTTGGCGAGCAACTCGTCCATGGCGAGCACGTACAGGTGCTCGATACCGTAGGCGTCGACTCGGTTCAGGCAGTGAATCCCGATGCGCCACAGCACTTCCGCGAACAGCAGGGCGCCACCGAAGGCGAGGATGTACGAAGCGAGGGCCCCGAAACTCGTATCCCCGGTCACCGCGACCCGGCCGACCACCATGGCGACGATCAGCGGTGCGATGTACAGGTTGCAGATATTGCCGAGTGCCGGCGCCAGCAGCGCCGGAATCGTCAAAGCCTTGCGGGAGGCCATTTCCCGGCCGTAGAAACGCAGCACCAGCTTGACCGCCGTTGCGCGTGAACTCATGCTCCCCCCTCGCGTCTCGAGTCAACGAGCGATGCAGGTGAGCAATGATCCCGCGTCGAGGCTGCTTACCGCCAGCGAATATCCGCACCGGCCGACCGGGATGAGGGGGTCACGACGACGGTGTTCATCGGCGCACCGCCGCGCGCGAGTGGGGTCCACGTACGACAGGAGTTCGTATCTCGATGTGGACACGATATCGAGGGACCGTCACTCCAGCTCACCGCGCCCAGCACAGACTCGAACGGGCCCGAAGATCTAGTGATCACCTTTCATGCTTGGACTCCTGCACAGGTTTGCTGACTCGAAAGGAAACTGGACATGAGCGCTCTGGGCACCCCACTCGAAAAGATCGTCGCCATCAGCGCGGTCATCGGCGGTGTCGGCATGGCGTACGTCGGCCAAGCGTCCGCCGCTACCGATCAGGAATGGGACAGCCTCGCCGCGTGCGAGTCGGGTGGTGATTGGAGCAGCAACACCGGCAACGGTTTTCATGGCGGGCTGCAGTTCTCGCCGGGCACCTGGGCTGCCTATGGGGGTGTCGCGTATGCGCTGACTGCCGACAAAGCCACCCGTGAACAGCAGATCGCCGTCGCCGAGCGGGTACTCGCCGCCGAGGGCTGGAGCCCTTGGGCAGGTTGTTCGGCCGCGCTCGGCCGTTCTCGGTGAAACGCAGAGCTGTTCAGCAGGCGACGCTCGGCCCTTCCGCGCGGCGGTCAATCCGTGTCGGGCCGAATGATGGCGCCGTTGAGGACCCGTAGCAGGTCGGCGACGTCGGCGGCTCGAGGGGCGGAGCGATCCAGGGTGGCCAAGCCGTGCACGACCGTCCAGGCGAGCAGTGCCATGTATTGCGGTTCGACGCCGCCACCCCACCCGCGGTCGGATTCTTGTGCGGCCGTCTGCAAGAGCAGGTTCCAAATCTGCAGGCGTTTGTCGACGAGTTCGGCGTTGGCGTCGTCGACCTGGGTGGATCCGAGCATGAGTGTGAACAACGCCGGATGCTCGCGGGCGAACGCGACATAGGTTGCCCCGACCGCGATGGCGTGTTCCCCGAGGGGCACGTCGGTCGGCACCTGCGCCAGCGCGTCGGCGATGTCGGCCGTCAGCCGCGTGAAGCCGTCGACCGCGACTGCGGTCAGAACCGCTCGCCGGTCGGCGAAGTGGTAGGTCAGCGCCTGATGGCTGATACCCACCCGGCGTGCGATCGATCGCAGGCTGGCCCGTTCCGCACCGACGTCGGCGAGTTCGGCCGCTGCTGCGGTCAATATCGCGCGGCGCACCTCTGATGGCCGCCGTCGACCGGCCGGCGCTTTACGTGTGGCAACCATGGTCCAACTATGCCGGAACCACTACTACTTGCCAGTGGCAGGCAGAAGCCTTAGAGTTACATGCCACTGGCAGTTACAGATAGATCTACGGTCGCAAACGACCTCCAGACCGACGTCGGACAGGCTCGAGCCGCCCGCCGACGTCCAGCGGATCTGCCGGTCTCGTCCCTGCACAGGGCCTCCGCCCTGAGAGGCCGGCAGATCCGCACCTTCCCCAGAGACATTCGGCTCGGCGAGCAGATCCGCCGCTCGATGCAGGGCGGTTCTGTCGTCTCGGTGTGATCGACCACGACCTGAAGGAGAAAGCTGCGATGCCGGAATTCGACTCGATCGTCATCGGATCAGGGCTGGGTGGATCCTCGGCCGCCGCACATCTGGCGGCCGCGGGTCAGCGGGTGCTTCTGTTGGAGCGGTACTCGGTTCTCGGGGGCAGCTCGCATGTCTTCCGCCGGCAAGGCAAATGGGAGTTCGACTGCGGGGTGCACTACGTCGGCGATTGCGGGCCCGGCGGGCAGATCCCGACGCTGATGCGGGGATTGGGCCTCGACGACCGCATCACGTGGCTTCCGCTCGATGCTGCCGGATTCGACACCGTGCGAGGGCCGGATCTCGAATTCCGGCTGCCCGCGGACTGGGACGGCTACGAGGCCAACCTTGTGGCCGCCTTTCCCCAGGACGCCACAGGGCTACGCCGGATGGTCCGGATTCTGCGTGCCATCGGCGAACCGTGGGACCGCGACCGCACCCCCGCCACGATTTCCGCGCAGTGGTCGTGGATCCGCAAGACCGGTCCCGCGGCCGCCTTCGCCGCACTACCGGTGATCAGCCTGTTCACCATGTGCGGGCTCGCACCGCGCACGATTCTCGCCCTCTCGGTGCACTGCGGGCTGCTGGGATCGACCCCGACCAGAGCGACGACCGCGCTGTACGCGGTGCTACTGCACAACTACGTCGGTGGCGGCGCCTACTATCCCCGCGGCGGTGGGCAGGCCTTGTCGGCCGGATTCGCCGAGGTCACCGCGAGTCACGGCGGCACGATCCGCCGCAACGCCGCCGTGGAGAAGATCCTGATCGACAACAACCGCGTCCGAGGGGTACGCCTGGCCGGCGGCGAGACGATCACCGCGTCCTCGGTCGTCTCCGCCGCCGACATCCTGCGTACCTTCCGTGACCTGGTAGGCCACGAACACCTGCCGCTACCGTATCGAGCGCGCATCAGTCAGCTGAAGATGTCGTTGCCGTTCATCAACGCCTATTTCGGTATCGAGATGGATCTGTCGACCGCACCGAACTGCAACTTCTTCGCAATTCCGACCTGGGACGACGCCACCAGTCTGCTGAAGCTGGCCAACATGCAACGCACCTTGCTGGGCGGCGCCGGCTTCGCTGACGGTGAGCAGTGGGCGCGCCGAGTCGCGGCCCGCCAGCCGATGTTCGTCCAATCGTCTTCGCGGCGCGATCCCGCCCACGCCGCGGCAGCACCCGCCGGGCACGCCACCGTCGAGGTGCAGTCGATCGTCCCGCACCGGCCGCGTCTGTGGGGCGTCGACGGCTACGACATCGACGGCCACGAATACCGCAACGACCGCACCTACAACAACGTCAAGGCCATCCTCCTCGAGGGCATGGCTCAGCGGATGGAGCAAGCGTTCCCCGGAGCCGGGTCCGCTATCAGATTCTGCGAACTCGCCACCCCGGCCACCCAGGAACGATACGTCGGGAACACCTGCGGCGCGCCGTTCGGCCTCGACGTCACTCCCACGCAGATCGGCCCGCTGCGGCCGGGAACCAGAACTCCTGTCGAAGGGCTGTACCTCGCCGGCACCAGCACCGCGTGGGGCCCGGCGACCGAAGGCGCCATGCTCAGCGGACGGCAGGCGGCCAGCGCGATCCTCGGCCGGGACCTGAGCGCCGAAGTACGCGACGGCGCGGTGCTGGCCGACCCCTCCAAGCTCACCGCCTGGCCATCGGACTTCGACGCACTGCGCAGCGCGAGCAGCCAACTCGACAAGACCGCTTGATCGAGGCGGGCACAAGCACTGTCCATCACGGGCTCGCCTCGGGGTGCGGTCAGGGTCGGGGTCCATCGTCAGCGTTAGCGACGATCATCCGATTGCTCGATTCGGAAACGCGCGTCTGCTTTTACTGTCGCGAATATGACTGGGTGCGACAGTAATTCGGAATCACTTCAACGGCAGCGACTGGATCGGCGGCGGTTCCTTCGCGCCACCGCGGCGGTGCCACTGCTGGTGTCGATCGCCGCCTGCACCTCGGATACTGCGCCGAAACGATCGACCGGACCGGATCTGTCGGGAGTGGACGCCGCCGTCCGGCCGCAGGACGACCTGTATCGGCATATCAACGGGACGTGGTTACGGGATTTCCAATTACCGCCGGACAAGCCAACCTACGGCACGTTCGACGAGCTCACCGATCGCACCGAGCTGCGACTGCGCGAGATTCTCGAGGGGTTGGCGGGCGCGGCGGCGGGGACCGATGAACAGCGCATGCACGCGGTCTACACCGGATGCCTCGACACCGCCGCGCGCGACCGGGCCGGGATCACCCCGCTCGCGGATCTGCTCGCCGATATCGAAAGAGCGACCGGCAAACCCGATCTCGCGAAGGTGATGGGCAGGCTCACCGCACTCGGGGTACCGGGGCTGGTCGCAGTGCGAGTCCACGCCGATCGCACGGATCCGACCAGGCACCGGGTCTACCTGTCGCAATCCGGGCTCGGGATGCCCGATGGCTCCTTCTACCGTGACGGGCGGTACGCCGACCAGCAGGCCGCCTACCGTACCTACCTCGAACGCCTCGGACGCGCGGCGGGCGTACCGGAGCCGGACGTGCTCGCCACGCGGGTGTACGAGCTGGAGAACGCAATCGCCGGCGGGCACGTGGATCTCGCAGCCGTCATCGAATCCATGTCGTCGTACAACCCCCACTCGTGGAGTGGATTGCGCGACCTGGCACCGGGATTCGACTGGGACGCTTGGCTCGCGGGGGTGACCGACCGGCCGGCGCGATTCGAGACGGTGGTGGTCGACCAGCCCGGATACCTGCCCGTGGCCGCCCGGCTGTGGGCCGAAACAGACATCGCCGTGTGGCGGGATTATCTGCGACTCAGGGTGATCTCACGCTACGCACCGGCGCTGTCCACCGCGTTCACCGAGGCGCACTTCGACTGGAACGACCGGACGTTGCAGGGAACCCAGCAGCCGCCGGAGCAGTGGCGCACGGCCGTACGGGTGGTACGGGAACGGCTCGGCGACGCTCTCGGTCGTGCGTATGCCGCACGTCATTTCCCGGCCGAGTCCAAGAAGCTCGCCGAAGAGCTGGTCGCGGATCTGCTGCGTGCCTACCGAACCGCGCTGGGAGAGGCTTCGTGGATGTCGGAGGCCACTCGGCAGACGGCGGTCGCCAAGGTGGACAAGGTCGTTGCACTGGTCGGCGTGCCCTTGCGCGGGCGCGACTATACCGGAATGACCATTCGGCAGGGCGATTTCGTCGCCGCGTTGCGCGCCGCGGACGGCTTCGAATTCGCCTGGCAATTGGCGAAACTGGAGCGGCCGGTGGATCGCGGCGAATGGGATTTCATGACACCCGCCGACGTGAATGCCAGCTACAGTTGGGAACTCAATCACATCTGCCTGCCCGCGGCCATTCTGCAACCGCCGTTCTTCGACCCGGATGCCGACGCGGCGGTCAACTACGGCAGCATCGGCGTCGTGATCGCGCACGAGATGGGCCACGGTTTCGATACCGGCGGCTCCAAATACGATGCGGACGGCATCCTGCGTGACTGGTGGACACCGGAGGACAAGGCGGCCTTCGAGGCAAAGGCGCGATTGGTGGTGGACCAGTACAACCCGCTCGTACCGGAAGGATTGACACCAGAGCAGCATGTCGACGGCACGCTCACCGTCACCGAGAATTTCGCCGACCTGCGCGGATTGACCACGGCGCTGGCGGCCTTCCGGCTCGCCGAACAGCGTCGCGGCGTGGCGAATCCGGACTACCGCTCGCTGTTCCAGGCGTACGCGCGCATGTGGCGGCAGTGCGCGAGCCCCGAGTACCAGGCCATGATGCTCGGGCTCGACTCGCACTCTCCCGTCGAATTCCGCGTCAATCAGGTGGTTCGCAATATGCCGGAGTTCTACACCGCGTACGGTGTCCAGCCCGCCGACCGGATGTATCTGGAAGCCGGCAAGCGAGTCGCCATGTGAGAAACGGGAGACAACACATTTTGCGCGAGCGAATGCGGCGAACCGTCCAGCTGGTTCGGCACCGCTCCCAGGGCATCGGCACCGCACTCACCGAGCGCGCCGTCGCGCTGGCGCTGGAAGCCGACGTCGGGCGTGTAGTGCTCACCGCCGCGCCGTACGGAGAACGGATCTGCCGACGTCTTGGATTCGTCACCGTCGGGCACGTCGTCCGGGTACGCGTGCAGCCTGCGCCTACGAGGTCGATGTCACGGTAGTGACGGTGCGCGTCTCGAAGACCCGAAACGCTCCCGCGTCCAGAGTCAATACCTATGAGGTATACCGACGCGTTCGAACGATTCCGTCAGCCGCCGGGGAATTCGTCCACTGTTGTCATAACCTCAGTGGAGAGATTCCCCACGCTACGCGTGGGTAACAGCCGCACGCCGTGCACCTGCGGAAATGGAGGTGCACACTACCCGGGACCGGTAGTCCCAACCCGCCCGCCCGGGCCAGTTCTGTGAAAGGAGCCGGCGAGTGTTCAGCCGCATCGCCATCGTGAACAGGGGAGAGGCCGCCATGCGCCTCATCCACGCCGCCCGAGATCTGGCCGCGGAAACCGGGCTACCGATCGAAACCGTCGCCCTGTACACCGACGTCGACCGGAACGCGACGTTCGTGCGGGAGGCCGACATCGCCTACGACCTCGGTGCGGCGTCGGCACGCCCGTACCTGGATCTCAAGGTACTCGAGCGTGCGCTGGTGGCTACCCGGGCCGACTCCGCGTGGGTCGGTTGGGGTTTCGTCGCGGAGGACCCGGCGTTCGCGGAGTTGTGCGAGCAGATCGGCGTCACCTTCATCGGCCCGAGCCCGGAGGCCATGCGCAAACTCGGCGACAAGATCGGCGCCAAGCTGATCGCCGAGGAGGTGGGCGTGCCGGTCGCGCCGTGGAGCCGTGGTGCGGTCGAGAGCGTGGACGCCGCCTTGGCGGCCGCGGCCGAGATCGGCTACCCGCTGATGCTGAAGGCGACCGCGGGCGGTGGCGGCCGCGGTATCCGCGTGATCACGAACGAAGCCGAACTCGTCGACGCCTACGAGCGCACCCGTCAGGAAGCCGCACGCGCCTTCGGCAGCGGCGTGGTCTTCCTGGAGCGGCTGGTCACCGGCGCCCGGCACGTCGAGGTTCAGGTGATCGCGGACGGCCAGGGCACCGCCTGGGCACTCGGCGTGCGCGACTGCTCGGTGCAGCGGCGCAACCAGAAGATCATCGAGGAGTCGGCGTCGCCAGTCCTGCTCCCCGAGCAGACGGCCGAGCTCAAGGCGTCGGCCGAGCGGCTGGCCATCGCCGTCGGCTACCGCGGCGCCGCGACCGTGGAGTTCTTGTACCACCCCGGTGACAAGCAGTTCGCCTTCCTCGAGGTCAACACCCGCCTGCAGGTCGAGCATCCGATCACCGAGTCCACCACCGGTTTCGACCTGGTCAGGGCCCAGTTGCTCGTCGCCTCCGGAGGCCGGCTCGAGGGCGAACCTCCGGCGGAACGCGGGCACGCCATCGAGGCCCGGCTCAACGCCGAAGACCCGGACCGCGATTTCGCGCCCGCCCCCGGCCGCATCGCCCGGCTGGATCTGCCCGCCGGGCCGGGCATCCGCGTCGACACCGGAGTCAGCGAGGGCGACACGATTCCCGCCGACTTCGACTCGATGATCGCGAAGATCATCGCCTACGGCCGCGATCGTGACGAAGCGCTGGCAAGGCTGCGCCGGGCACTGACGCAGACCAGGGTCGTCATCGAGGGTGGCGTGACCAACAAGAGCTTCGTGCTCGACCTGCTGGTCCAGCCCGAGGTACTCGATGCCAGCGCGGACACCGGCTGGATCGACCGTGTACGCGGCGAAGGCCGTCTCGTGTCGCACCGCCACTCCACCATCGCGCTGGCCGCTGCCGCCATCGACGCCTACGAAGAGGAAGAGCGGGTGGAGCGGCACCGTCTGCTGTCCACGGCGTCCGGCGGGCGACCCCAGGTGCAGCACGAGAGCGGTAGGCCGCACGACCTCAAGCTGCGCGGAGTCGGCTACCGCGTGCGCGTCGCGCGCGTCGGTGCCCATCGGTTCCGCGTCGGTATCGAGGCGGGTGGCGATATTCGTACCGCCGACGTGGATCTCGAACGCTTCGATCGGCACTCCGGGCAGATCGTCGTCAACGGTGCCCGGTACCGCTTGATCACCGGCACGCACGGCCCGATCCACATGGTCGACGTCGACGGCGTGGCGCATCGGATCAGCCGCGACGAGGGCGGTGTCGTCCGCTCTCCGGCCCCCGCGCTGGTCGTCGCGACGCCGCTCGAGGTCGGCGACGAGGTCGAGGCGGGCGCGCCGGTCCTGGTGCTGGAAAGCATGAAGATGGAAACCGTGCTGCGCGCGCCGTTCCGGGCCCGGTTGAAGGAGTGCGGTGTCTCCGTCGGCACTCAGGTCGAGACCGGCGCGCCACTGCTGCGGCTGGAACCGCTCGCCGAAGACGACGAGAACGCGGACACCGCGGCGGTCGGCTCGGTCGAGCTGGATCTGCCCGGCGAGCCCGCACCGGTTCAACCGCACGAGCGTCTGACCCGCGGCCAGCAGGATCTGCGCAGCCTGCTCCTCGGCTTCGACGTCGACCCGCACGACGACCGCCGAGTGGTCGACGACTATCTCGTCGCGCGCCGGGCCGCCATCGCCGACAACCGCAGGCCCCTCGCCGAAGAACTCGAGCTCGTGCAGGTGTTCGCCGACCTCGCCGAACTGAGCCACAACCGGTCCTGGGAGGAGGACGGCGGCCAAAGCCACGTCCACAGTGCCCGCGAGTACTTCCACACCTATCTGCAGAGCCTCGATGTCGAGCGTGCCGGGCTGCCCGCGTCCTACCAGGCCAAACTCGGCAAGGCGCTCGAGCACTACGGCGTCACCGATCTGGCGCGCACTCCCGACCTCGAAGCCGCGGTCTTCCGGATCTTCCTCGCCCAGCAACGTCCGGCCGACACCGTCACGATCATCACGACCTTGCTGCGCGAGTGGCTGCGGGAGCCGGTCCCGGACCGGGTGCTTCGCGAGCCCGTCGGTCTGACGTTGGAGCGGCTGGTGGCCGCGACACAGGTGCGCTTCCCCGTCATCGCGGACCTCACTCGCGGACTGGTGTACGCGTGGTTCGGCCAGCCGCTGCTGCGGCGTAATCGCGCCCGCGTGTACGCCGATGTTCGCAAGCACCTGAGCCACCTGGACGCGCACCCGGACGCGCCCGATCGCGGCGAGCGCCTCGCCGAGATGGTGCGGAGCACCGAGCCGCTGGTGCGGCTGCTCGGCCAGCGGCTGGCGCGCGGAAGCGCCGACAACACGGTCATGCTGGAGGTGCTGACCCGGCGGTACTACGGCAACAAGGGCCTTGCCGACGTTCGGACCCGTGAGGTCGGCGGCTGCGCGTTCGTGATCGCCGAGCGCCGGGGTCTCTCCCTCGTCTCCGCCGCCGTGCGCTTCGACGCCCTCGGCACCGTGCTGCGCGGGCTCGCCGAACTGGCGAGCGGCGCCCCGTCCATCGAGGCCGACATCTACCTCGGCTGGGAGAAGCAGCCGGAAGACTTCGACGCGATGGCCGCGGCTCTGCAGGAGGCGCTCAGCGCACAGCCGCTGCCGAATCAGGTCAGTCGAATCACCGCGACGGTCGCGGGTAGCGGCGGTGCGGTGATGCACCACCATTTCACCTTCCGCCCGACGGCCACCGGATTGGCCGAAGAGCGATTGATCCGTGGCCTGCACCCGTACATCGCGGAGCGGATGCAGTTGAAGCGGCTGCGCAAGTTCGACCTCACCCGCCTGCCGTCCTCGGACGAAGAGGTCTATCTGTTCCGGTGCGTCGCGAAAGAGAATCCGTCGGACGAGCGACTCATCGCGTTCACGCAGGTCCGTGATCTGGCCGCACTGCGGGAGCAGGATGGCAGGCTGCTCGCGCTGCCGACGGCCGAGAGCACCATCACCGCCTGCGTCGACGCGATTCGGCGAGTGCAGTCCCGGCGGCCGTCGGGCAAACGCCTGCACACCAACCGGATCGTGATGTACGTCTGGCCCCCGCTCGACCTCACCCACGCCGAGTTGGAGTCGATCGTCGAGCGCGTGGAAGCCACGGCCGTGGGCGCCGGGCTGGAGGAGCTCCTCCTCATCGCCCGCCAGCCCGATCCGGAGACCGGCGAGTTGGTCAAGATCGTCGTGCGAGTCGCCTTCGACGTCACCGGCGGCACCACGGTGACCATCGGCGAACGGACCGACGAGGTGATCGAGCCGCTCGACGAATACCGGCAGAAGGTGCTGCGAGCCGGCAGCCGCAACACCGTGTACCCGTACGAACTGACCGGGCTGCTCGGTGAGTTCGCCGAGTACGACCTCGACGACGACCACACGCTCGTTCCGGTCGACCGGCCCAAGGGAAACAACACGGCCGCGATCGTCGCAGGCGTGGTCACCACGCCGACCGAGCGGCATCCGGAGGGCGTCGCCAGGGTGGTGCTGCTCGGCGATCCCACGAAATCGCTCGGCGCACTGTCCGAACCGGAATGCCGCAGGGTGATCGCCGCGCTGGACCTCGCCGAACGGATGCAGGTACCGCTGGAGTGGTACGCGCTGTCCTCGGGCGCCCGGATCTCGATGACGTCGGGCACCGAGAACATGGACTGGGTGGCGGCGGCGCTCAAGCGGATCGTCGAGTTCACCCAGGACGGCGGAGAGATCAACATCGTGGTCGCGGGCATCAATGTCGGCGCCCAGCCGTACTGGAACGCCGAGGCGACGATGCTCATGCACACCAAGGGCATCCTGGTGATGACGCCGGAATCCGCGATGGTGCTCACCGGCAAGCAGTCGCTGGACTTCTCCGGCGGTGTGTCGGCCGAGGACAACTTCGGCATCGGCGGCTACGACCGCGTGATGGGCCCCAACGGGCAGGCTCAGTACTGGGCGCCGAATCTGCTCGCCGCGCGAGACGTGCTGATGTCGCACTACGACCACACCTATGTGGCGCCCGGTGAGCAAGCGCCGCGGCGGTCGCGGACCGACGACCCCTTCGATCGCGATATCTCCGACTTCCCGCATGCCATGGCGGACAGCGACTTCACGACCGTCGGCGAGATCTTCTCCGCCACCGCCAACCCGGACCGCAAGAAGCCCTTCGACATCCGGACCGTGATGCGGGCGCTGTCAGACCAGGATCACCCGGTGCTGGAACGCTGGGCGGGCATGGCCGACGCGGAGACGGCGGTGGTGCAGGACGCGCGGCTCGGCGGCATCCCGGTGTGCCTGCTCGGCATCGAATCCCGAGGCGTGCCGAGGCGCGGCTTCCCGTCCACCGACGGTCCGGACACCTACACGGCGGGCACGCTGTTCCCGCAGTCGTCGAAGAAGGCCGCGCGCGCCATCAACGCGGCAAGTGGCAACCGGCCACTGGTGGTGCTGGCGAACCTGTCGGGCTTCGACGGCTCACCGGAATCGATGCGGAAGCTGCAGCTCGAATACGGCGCCGAAATCGGTCGCGCGATCGTGAATTTCCAGGGGCCCATCGTGTTCTGCGTGATCTCCCGCTACCACGGCGGCGCGTTCGTGGTGTTCTCGAAGGCGCTGAACCCGAATATGACCGTGCTCGCGCTGGAAGGTTCGTTCGCCTCGGTGCTCGGCGGCGCACCGGCCGCGGCGGTGGTGTTCTCCGGTGAGGTCGGCACTCGGACCGCGGCGGATCCCCGAGTGCGGGAGCTGGAGGCGCGCGCGGCGAACGCGGCCGGCGCCGACCGCATGGCTCTGACCGCGGAGCTGGACGAGGTCCGATCGTCGGTGCGCGCCGAGAAGCTCGGCGAGGTGGCGGCGGAATTCGATCGCGTGCACAACATCCAGCGCGCTGTCGAAGTCGGTTCGGTGGACGCCATCATCAGCGCCTCCGACATGCGCCCACGCATCATCGCCGCCATCGAGGCGGGTCTGCCTGGCTGATCCCGTCAGACCTTGTCGGTGCTCACTGCCGGACCGGCAGTGAGCACCGACTGCGCGGCTACTCGTCGATCCAGCCGAGCTCGACCGCATTCTCGTGCATGACGTCTTCGACGACGGGCAGCGTGAGGAACGAAACGGCATACAGGACAACGAGGATCCCGAGCGCGACGGTCCAACCGCGAACGCCGGCTCCCGGCAGACCGGCCTCGTTTTGTCCGGCGCCGACGGTGCGGTCCCGAAGCAGCCGCGTCCGCGGGAGCCGCCGGTCGGCCGGCCTCAGCATCCACGACGCGATGGCGCAGATCGTGAAGAACATCGCCGCCGACCACGACCCGAAGCCGTCGCCGACCGCCATATGTGACGCCACGGCCCCCGACCACAGGAAAAAGGCACCCGCGTATGCCCATTCCTTGATCAGCGGCAGCCCCGGCGCGATGATCGCGACGGCAGCGCCGACCTGCCACGCACCCAGGACGTAGGCGAGGAAGTGCGGATATCCCAGGTGTTTTAACTGGATTTCGATCCATTCGATCGGCACCAGGTTCCACACCGATCCCGCGACCAATTCGAAGACTATGACCAATGTGGTGGCCCAAAAGGCGATGAGTCGGATCCGGCTCGAGTCTCGGTCTTTTCGTGCGGCGGGGGCCGACTTCTCGTCGGTCGCCTGCTGGGGCATTGTGGTTGTGTGCATCTCGGCCTTCCTCGGCGAATCTGTTCTGTCGTGAGCGTCGGCCTCATCCGCGCGTGATGGTTCGCGGGACGGTCAGAGCGGCGAGGAGTTTGTCAGGAATCTCGATCCGGTTCCCGGAAATCGCCTGCGCTGCACCAATGAGACCGGTGCGAATTTCGGCCACTTGCCGTGCGCCCGGTGCCCGCGGTGCTATCGCGGGCGACCTTGCGTGATGATCAGCTCCTCAGGAATCTACGAGGGTGGTTTCGGTGGCTGTCCGCAACGGCGCGAGCGCTGCGCTCCAGGCGAGGAGCTGGTCCAGTGTTTTGCTCAGGGCGGCGGCGTGGTGGTCGCGC
Organism: Nocardia bhagyanarayanae; assembly: GCF_006716565.1. Classification (NCBI taxonomy): domain Bacteria; kingdom Bacillati; phylum Actinomycetota; class Actinomycetes; order Mycobacteriales; family Nocardiaceae; genus Nocardia; species Nocardia bhagyanarayanae. The sequence goes on from NZ_VFPG01000001.1 coordinate 4,766,650, forward strand.
GGTGTGAAGGTCGTGTGGTTTTCGAAGTCGGTGAGCAGTGAAATGGCGACTTGATAGCCCACGTCGGCCATGCCGAGCGTGCCGCAGACCGTCCGCAGCTGTACTACGGCGCGGGCGCCGCCGTGCACGCCGTAGGAGACGAATCCGACCGCCTTGTCGGTCCATTCCGCGCACAGGTGGTCGATGGCGTTTTTCAGCACGCCGGGTGCGCCGCCGTTGTATTCCGGTGTCACCATCACGAAGCCGTCGAACGGGGCGATCCGCTGGGCCCAGGCTCGAGTGTGTTCGTTGACCGATGGGCCGAACAGCGGCGGGGTGGCCTCGTCCAGATGCGGGAGTGGATGGTCGCGCAGATCGATCAGTTCGAACTCGGCGTCGCCGCGCTGTGATGCCGTGTCGAGAACCCACTGTGCGATCTGTGGGCCGTTGCGGTTGGACCGGGTGCTGCCGAGGATGATGCCGATTCTGATCATGTCCCGAACTCCTGCTTTGCCGAAGGTGCTTACGACCTTCCGACGCCACAGCGGTCGAAAATGTCAGGTGAGATCAGCCGGCGATACGGCCCGTCGTCCTCTCCGGCAGGATCCCGGCCTGGACGAGTTCGTCGTAGATTCGCTGTTGCTCATCGTCGAGATTTGAGTACAGCATGTCGTACGCCCGCTCTTCCTCGGCGAGCGCGGCCACCGGATCCCAGTTGTCACCGAGCGCCGCGACGACGGCGCTGCGCCGCCGTGCCTCGTCCAGCGTGAGGTCGTAAACAAAATTGTGGTCGGCCATTGGGGCGTCTCCAACCAGGTTCTTCCGATAACGAATTGATGACGATGCCCAACCATGCCTTCTCGGGCAATGACGTGCATCACGTTCCCTGGTCGGATTTCGTCACATTCGACGCCCGTGCCCGGTTCCCCGATTCCGGTCGGCGCAGGCCGTGACAGCCGATTCGAGCGGTTCTGACACCGCGGCGAGCAATGGGCTGGACCATGGATGCGGGCGGTGCGATGCGTACCGCGTCTCTTCCCGTTGTGTTCCGTGATCCATGTCCGCCACACAGGAGGAACGAAATCCCATGATGACGACCCCGAACTCTCGGCGCCCTGTCGGCGTCGCCGTTGTCTTCACCGCGATGGCCGCGGCCTCGGTGGTGGCCGCCGCTCCAGCGCTCGCCGCCGCGACTCTCGACATCACCGGCGCCGGATCGAACATGGTCCAGGTCGACTACAGCTGCGACGACTCCGCCGGGGTGGTGAGCATCCAGGCGATGATGGGCGACCCCAACGGCGACCGTCCCGCCGCCGAGGGCATCCAGAACTCCGTCGAGTGCGACGGTTCGCCACAGAGCGCCACCGTCCCCCTGACAACGGACCCCAGCCAGCCCCAGCCGACCTCGGGTTCCGAGGCGCAGGTGCGAGTGGCACTCGTCGACCGCGACGGGATCGTGGTATCCGGACAGGCGAAGAAGTTCACCGTGCCGTAGCGCGCACCCGATTCGCCATGGTGCGACGGACGTTGTAGCGGCTTCGGCGGATATTCGCGCCGCGGCCGCTCTGCCGGGTCAGGTCCGTTTCATGCTGCCGACACTCAGCGAGCCGCTCGCGGTGGTCCGCAGCTTCTTCTCCGTCGCGCGGACGTAGCCGACGGGATCCTTGTCGACGGGTTGGACGCCTGCGTAGTTTCGCGCCTCGTAGGCGGCGAAGGCGACGGCCAGTTGATGGCGGCGCGGCAGGCCGGTCAGACGACGGAAATCGGTGAGGCCCTCGCGTTCTTCCTCGGCCATGTGATCGCTGTTGGCCAGGTTGGCCGCCGCGACAGCCGCGTACCAGTCATCGGTGCCGACCTGATGACGCGCCACTTCGGCGACCGCGTCCCTGATCTCGTTGTGATCGTGGATGGCGTCGATCGTCTCGTCCTCCACGCCGCCCGCGCGCCGGGCCGCGATACCCGCCTGCAGCAGCGCGGGGTAGAAGATCTCCTCCTCCGCCTGCGCGTGCAGCTCGAGGAAGGCCGCCAGTCTGCCCCAGATCGCGGAGAGCACTCCGGTCTCCGTGCGATCGATCTGCTCCAGGATCGCGAACAGCCGCCGCTGCTCGTGGTGGTCGTCGAGGATCAGCTCGGTAATGTCCACAATTCCTCCCTGACATCGATTTCAGGTCAGTACTGGACGCCAGGGCAAACCGTCCCTCGAGGCGGCTGGCATGTCCCTCAGAGGCTCGACGATAACTCACCGGCCCCGCCGACGACTCGAAGGCCGAGGCCCGATTACCGAACCGTTCCTCGCGATCCGAGTCGTGGCTGTCCGCTGGTGTGGCCGTCCGGGCCCTGTGCGATCGAGGTGGTGGCGCACTGGCCGTGATCGAGGATTCGAGTTGTGCGGTGACCCGGTGGTGGGACGATAGGACGCGGTGCTGGTTCGGCATCGAGTGATCGAAGGCGGTGGGGGATTGTCTGATCCGTTGGCACCGGGGGCCCTGGGTGCGCTCGCGTCGGGCGTCGCCTCGATCGACTCCACGGTAAGAGTCGATTCGATCGCAACGGGAGGCGAGGCCGTCGGTGTCGATCCGGACCGTCGCACCGGCTGATCGCGGTGGACCCCACCCTCGGCATCCCCGACCAGGAGCGGCTGCGTGCTGAACTCGTTCCGCGAGAATGGATTACGAGTCGACTGCGATCGTGGCTGACCAGCGGCGAACGTGTCCTTCTGATCACCGGCCCGCCGGGAACCGGAAAAACCTGGTTCGCCGCTCAACTCGCCCTGCAGCGCACCCTGGATCCGCGAACCGACCCCCGTGTCGTCGAACTTCCTTCGACCGCGACGCTGTACGCGCACTTCTGCGACGGGAACGACGAACGAACCCTCGACACGGGCGAGTTCGTCGCCCAGTTGTCCCTGTTCCTGGCCCGCGAGATTCCAGGTTTTCACCGTGCGTTGGCCAGTAGTGTCGAGAGCACAGGGATACACCTGTCGATCAACGCCACTCAGACCATCGGGTCGATGCAATCCAACGCGACGGCCACCAATGTCGAAATCCACCTCGCCGGCGCGATATCGGCACGCCGAGCGTTCACCGTGCTGGTCCGGCGGCCACTGGAAGTGGTCGCCGCCGCGGGATGGGACGGGCAGGTCCTGGTGGTCGTCGACGATCTGTCCAGCGGTTATCACTACGACACTCGGGACAACATCGCCGAGCTGATCGGAAGCGTCGCCTCCGATACGAGCGGGCCGGCTGGATTACGGTTCGTGGTGACCAGTCGACCCGACCCTTGGGTGCTGAAGGCCCTACCCGTCGCCGCGGTGGATCTGCACGACGACAGCCCCGACCGCGATGACCTGATCACCTATATTCGCGGGCGACTACCCACGGTTGAAGACACACTGCGAACGGCATTGGCGCGGATTCTGAGTATCGTCGTCGACGGCAATTTCCTTTTCGCCCGCCACCTACTCGATGACCTCGCGCACCCGGTCGAGGCAGGCGCCATCGATCCCAGGTCGTTTCAGTTTCCGACCGGGCTCACCGACCTGTACCAGCGATGGGTTGCCTCGAGCTTGGCTCGGTCCAGAGAGCGGTGGTGGGGATGGCAACAACCGGTCCTGGCCGCGTTGGCCGTCGCCCGGGCCGCGGGGTTCACCGAGACCCAGCTGGCCGGAATCACCGGACTGCCGATGTCGAAAGTGCGCTACGCCCTCGACGAGTGCGCCCAATTCCTGCTGCGCGACACCGACACCGGGCAGGTGCGGATCTACCACAACTCCTTCCGCGAGTTCCTCACCCTCGAGCATGTGCACTCCGAAGAAGCACACCACGCGATCGTAGAATTCTTCGTTCGCAATTACGCCGACCGTTGGCACGAAGCCGACCCCTATTGCCGTCTCCACTTGGTCGTCCACGCCGCGGCCGCGGGGCAACTCGGCGCGCTGGTGACATATGCGGATTTCCTCGTCGCTGTGGAGCCGACCGCGCTGCTTCGCGAGCTGCCTGCCCTGCCTCGCGGGCACCGGCATGCCGAGGTGTTCGCTCGTGTCGGCCGGCTTCTTGCCGACCTCGATCCCGGGCAACGTGCCGCGCAGCTCGAGCTGGCCGCACTCGAGATCGGTGCGCGCGATATCGCCGACCAGTTCTCGCGACTGACCCTGGTACGTGCGTGGCGGCCATTGTGGGTGGAGTCGGTGCGCCACACACCATCGACGTTCATCGGCGCCCACCCCCTCGGGGTACTGGATCTGCTGGCGCTACGGCGTTTCGGCGCCGACGTCGTGGCCACGCTCGGTGTCGACGACACATTACGGCTGTGGGATCTGTCGGCGCAGGACGCGCAGGGTGAGCTGCAACTGACCTCGTCCGGTTCACCGGCGCGATTGGCGCTGCTGACCCTCGAGGGCGGCGAGTACCTGATGGTGACCGGCAGCGTATCGGTGACGCTGGTCCACCTCGACCGCCTCGAAGCGGTGGCCTCGATACCGACACGGCCGGATGTGCTGATCACCGCCAGCACCGTAGTCGTGCTCGACTCCGGTGACGCCGCGGTTCTGGGGTACGCCGACGGTGTCATCGAGGTCGTGCATCCTGTCGGTGGGGCGGTCCTCGCCGGGCCGTGGCACGCGCACGACGGTCCGGTGTTCACCTTGAGCTCCCCGTCACCGTATTTGGTGATCTCGGGCGGCGCCGAAGGCACAGTGTCGCTGTGGTTCGTCAGCGCCGATGCGGCCGAACGCGCCGACTCCAGCGGTCCTCTGTGGAGCGCCTCGCCTGGATGTTGGTCGCGCGCAGTGAAGTCCGTGCAAGTCAGTGACACCGACCGGATGCTGGCCGTCGGTCACAGCGACGGCCGTGTCCACCTCATCGCCCTCAGCGACGACCCCGCCTATCTCGAAGTCTGCGACCATCTCCCGGCATCACAGAGGCATCGGTACTTCCAGTTGATGTTCATGGACGGGATTCCAATGCAATTGACCAGTGGCGGGTCCGGCAGCAACGATTTCCGTGATGTGCAGCGCGACAGTGTGGGACATGGGAGCCGCTATCCGTCCGAAGGCATCACCACAGTGTTCGGAGGCGTGAACTGCCTCGATCTGATGCACGTCGACGATCGGGTCCACTTGGTCAGCGCGGGCGAAGACGGCAAAATCGTCTACCTCGTCACCGACCCGAATTTCGTTGCCCACGCCGGAATCGTCTTGCCGTACGGCCGGCCGCTCGGTGCGGTCGCCTTCGCCGAGACGGCCCACGGACATGTCCTGCTCTCGGCCGAGTCCAGTGGCAGTGGAGTGATTCGGGCGTGGCCGCTCGCCGCAACCCCGTGGCCGCTGGCGCCGACCGTAGGCGAGTTCCGCAAACGGATCCGGGCCATGGACGCGATTGTCGACGCCGACGGGACACTGGTGGTGGTCGTCGTCGACGATGACCACATCGGGGTACGAGTGGGGTCGGCCGCCTGGTCCTTCCACGCCGCCCAACTGACCGTGCACACGGTCCGCATGTGGATCGATGACACCCACCTGTGGATCGCGGCGTCCGGCCGCGCCGATGACGACGGCGCCGTCCGGCTGTGGCAGATCTCTCGCGACGCGGAACCGATCGAGTTCACACTGACCTTTCCCGAGTTACTGCACGTAGCAGGCGTCGCCCAGATCCAGGACGACGGTGATTTCCTGACAGTGGTCGGCACCCGGCGCGGCGGCGGCCCGGCGGTGATGGTGGTGAGCTCGGCTGAGGGCCACTGGGTCGGCCGGGACGTGCCGCTGGACGGTATCCCGCCAGAATGCGACCTGATCGACTGGACGAGCGCGATCACGGGTTCGGGCGGACGAGAGGTCTTGCTCAGCGGGGCCGGGCGCCTACACCGCGTCTCGGTCGAACACGGAGTTCTCGGCACCGACCATTCCCTGTTCGCCGGACCGCGCCCCACATCGATCCACACCGCGCACGGAGCCGCCCTCGTGCACGGATGCTGGTCCGACATCACGATCGAGTCCCTCGACGAGAACCTCTACCTCGCGAACCTCCACATCGAGCCGCACGGCGAGATCACCTCGATCGCCGCGCTACCCGATGGCACGACGGTGGCTGCTGGAACTACGGACGGCCGCGTCGCGCTCTGGCACGACTTCCCGATCGATCCCGCACCACTCCTCTCGGCCACCGACACCACGGAGCGTCCGCGAAGCGCCGAGAGCCGTGCACCGAATCAGGTGATCCGGCTCCCTTCCGCAGTGCTCCAACTCGTGGTCCAGCCCGACGAAATGATCCTCGCCAGTACCGATCTGGGCATATACGTCCTACAAGTCCGGCGTTCTCCCTCGGACGACAGCTGAGCGCGGAGACGGCGCAGGTCGGTGTCGTGCACGGCGAGATGGAGATTCACCTCACCTGGACAGTTACTGACGACCGGTCGGAATCTCGTCGTAGGGCCGGCGTCGGAGTATTACTTGCGGCGACGGCGTAGCGCTGCGACGAGACCGAGTACGGCTACGACAACCAGCCACACTGTTGCTCCGAAGCTTGCGGTGACGACCGTTCCCCACAGCATGATGAACGGCCCGTATCCGCCACGCGCGCCCAGTATCCGCAGGGGCCCACATCTTGCGGGATGGTCGCGCATTCGGGGTGGCCGATGGCCGCGAAGGACAAGGTCGCGAGCGACGGAATCGCTACGGCCACAACGAGTACCAGCGCCAGACTTCCGATGGGGCGGAGAGGACTGCCATGCGGTCAGACCCTGACGATTCGTCACCGTCCGTGGGTACGACCGCCGCGGGTCAGTTGCTCGCCGCGGTGTCGATGAGGTCGGCGACGACGCCGGGTTGGGATACGAGCACGGCGTGTGAGGCGGCTATCTCGACGGTGTGCGCCCCGATGCGGCCCGACATGAAGCGCTGCGAGGCGGGCGGGATGATGTTGTCGCCGGTCGGGATCAGGGACCAGCTCGGGGTGTTCGACCAGGAGGTCGGACCGGACGGCTCGAGGTTGGCCCACAGCGCGATCGAGCGCTGGTGGGCCAGCATGGTGGCGGCCGTCGCCTCGCTGACATCCGGCGCGAACACCCGGTGGAACGCGTCGGCGGCGATGTAGCCGTCGAGGTTCCTGCCGCCGATTGCTTGCGCGTCGTCGACGACCTTCACCTGCAAGACGGGTGGAAGCAGCTGACTGCCGGGGAATCGGATCGGGTCCAGTCCCAGCTGGACGGGCTCGCCCTGCGCCGGCGCGAAGGCGGCGACATAGACGAGGGCCTTGACGTTCGGGTTGTGGGTGTTGGTGATGACCGCGCCGCCGTACGAGTGGCCGACGAGCACCACGGGCCCGGAGATCCCGGCGAGGGTCTTCTCGACGGCTGCCGCGTCGTAGCCGGGTCCGCGCAGCGGGTTGTCGGGGACGACGACTGTGTAGCCACGGCCGCGCAGCTCGGCGGCGACCGCGTCCCAACTGGTGGTGTCGGCGAAGGCGCCGTGCACCAACACGACCGTCGGCAATGGTGCGGCGGCGGCCGGAGTGATCAGCGCCGAGCCCAGGGCGGCGACAAGGGCGATCGTGGCGAGTGCGGCTCGGGCGAATCGAACAAAGCTCATGGCGTGCTCCTTCGCTGTGTGCGCGGGACGGGATCAGGCCGAATCCGGCCCGGCTGCGGTCATCAGCGGCGGCTCGCGTTCGGTAAGGGTCCGCGATGACATCTGCGTAGTGATCAGTGATTCGCCCGACTCGGAGATCGTTGGAAGCTCGGGGTTTCGGCGGTGTACTCGACGGTGTGCCCGTCGCCGGGCTGCCCCGACGCGAGCCATCCGACAGCCCGTATCGTCGAACAGCTCGATCCGGCTGTCCCAGCTACTGATGCGCATCCGAAGTCTGTGCATGGCCACGACCGGGATCAGTGCCGCCACAGGCGCCTCCTCGGATGCCTTTTCCGGCGCTGATCTTACATATCTCCTGGATACGTGCGGAGAAAACCGAAACACCGACGAGGTGGTCGTGATGTTCGCTTCGCCGTCGCGATGGCGCGGCGGCGATGTTCGAGGAGTTTCGCAACCATCTGGTTACCATCACCGTTCAAGGTCGCAACCCGGCAGGCAACCAGGTGCAGTCGGCCCCAGTTTGGCCAGGTGTGACTTCCGCGGTTGTGGTGCGACCACATCGCGGTGGGGTGACCCGGCAACGCCCGCCACGGTCTCGGGCGTGGTGCAGAAGCGCCGGGTGGTGGCTCGGGCGGCTGAATGTGTATGGAAGTTCCAGCCGTAGCCCCACCCATCGGTCTCGCTGGAGACATCGTCGCGCGGGGCCACAGGACGAATTCGACGGCCCTGATCGCCTCGGCTTCATACCGACGGGGTCATGGTCAGTGCGGCTGAACTCGGGTCACCACTGGTCCTCGGGAGGGCAGACTGCGATCGGTCGAGTGGCTACGGATGGATTGTGGTGGCTGTGGCTGCCCTCAGACCTAGGCCGTGGGCGATGGTGTCCGACCAGGCGCGGATCGCGCGCCAATCCCGCAGGTCGCCGTAGCGGGTGCCGCCGGTCAGACGAAACAGGGTCCGCGCCTTCCAGGAAACGCCGGCGCGTTCGTATTTCCCGGCGAAGCCGATGTAGTCGCGCGGTGAGATCGAATCACGCAGGCCTGCGATCTTTTTCGGCACGGTGCGGGCGAGGCGGCGCCCGATGGGTCCACGCAGCGCTGGGCGAACGCCCACGCTGAACAACCACACGTCCGTGGCCGCCAACGCCTCGCGGTGGTTGCCGATGTAGGTCACCGCCTCGGGCAACAGGTCCATGTCGTGGATGGCGCTGCCGAGTACGACGGCGTCGAAGCGGCTCAGTTCGGGGGCATGGGCGATGTCGCTGAGTTCGACGCGGGTGCCGCGACCGGCCAGGTCGTCGGCGATGAACTCGGCGATGTCGCGGGTCGAGCCCTGCTCGGTCGCGTACAGCACCGCCACGCGGGGAGTGGTCGTTCCATGCGTCGAGCTTGGCTCGAGCTGGTGCGCGCCGGGCAGGGCCGTGATACCCGACTCGGGTGGGCCCAACGACCCCAGTCGAAACCTCGCCTACGGCGCCGGCTCATGGCCGGTCCCGCGATCGCGGGCGCACTGACCGGCGCGTTCGACCTTCGGGTCGCGCTGCTCGTCGTCGGAGCCGCGATCCTCATCGCGGGACTCGCCGTCGCAACCGAACTCCCTACCGCTGCCCTCGTGTGGAGGGGCGGATCGCGCTCCTTACCTGGAGAAGTCGGACCGGGACGCGGCGAATCGCTGTAGGACGCACAATGCTGAAGGTGATGCTCGAACGTGTGCTTCCAGGGCTGCGCCAATTCGACGGTTATCGGCGTGGCTGGTTGCGCAGCGATGTGCTGGCCGGGGTGACCGTGGCGGCGTATCTGGTGCCGCAGGTGATGGCGTATGCGACGGTGGCGGGGTTGCCGCCGGTCGCCGGGCTGTGGGCGGTGTTGGGTCCGTTGGCGGTGTATGTGGTGGTCGGTACCTCTCGCCAGTTGTCGGTCGGGCCGGAATCGACGACCGCGCTGATGACCGCGGTCGCGCTGGCTCCGCTGGCTGACGGAGATCCGAGCCGGTACGCGGCGCTGGCCGCGATCTTGGCGGTGCTGGTCGGGTGCGTGTGCCTGGTCGGTGCGTTGATCCGGCTGGGTGTGCTGGCGGATCTGCTGTCCAAACCCGTTCTCGTCGGCTACCTGGCCGGGACCGCGGGCATCATGATCGTCGGTCAGCTGGGCAGAGTCAGCGGTGTGCCGGTGGAGGGGAGCACGATTCCCGAGCAGTTGCGTTCCTTCGCGAGCGACCTCGGGCAGTGGCAGTGGCCGACCGCCGCGCTGGCCGGGGGTGTCCTCGTCGGATTGGGGCTGGCGGCATGGCGGATGCCGCGGCTACCCGCGCCGCTGCTGGCTGTGCTGGCCGCGACCGCGGTGGTCGCGGCGCTGTCGCTGGATCGCCACGGCATCGCCACCGTCGGCGCGGTACCGGCAGGTATCCCGGTCCCAGGATTGGCGGGGGTGGCGTGGGCCGATGTGGGGCAGCTCGTGGTGCCGGCGATCGGTATCGCGGTGGTCGGGTTCTCCGACAACGCCTTGACCGCACGCGCTTTCGCGGCCCGCCACAGCCGCCATGTCGAAGCCAACACCGAGCTTGCGGCCCTCGGCGCGACCAACCTGGCCGCCGGGGTCCTGCACGGCTTCCCGGTCAGCTGCAGCGGCAGCCGCACCACCATCGCCGACGCCATGCACGCACGCACCCAGCTCTACTCGCTGACCGCACTGGTCGTGGTGCTGACGGTGTTGTTCGGCGCCACGACAGTGCTGGCGGCATTCCCCACCGCAGCGCTAGGGGCGCTCGTAATCTATGCCGCGCTGCGGTTGATCGATTGGCCGGAGTTCGTGCGTATCGGCCGCTTTCGGCGCAGTGAGCTGTTGCTGGCGTTGGCCACACTGATCGCGGTGCTCGTTTTCGGTGTGCTCTACGGGGTGCTGATCGCGGTCGGGTTGTCGATCTTCGATTTGCTGCGTCGGGTCGCGCGCGCTCACGACGCGATCCTCGGGTTCGTTCCCGGTGTCGCGGGCATGCACGACATCGACGACTACCCGGACGCCGAACCCGTTGCAGGACTGGTGATCTACCGCTACGACGCACCGTTGTGCTTCGCCAACGCCGAAGACTTCCGCCGCCGCGCCCTGGCTGCGGTCGACCAGCAAGCCGCCCACGATGGCGTTGCGGTGTGCTGGTTCGTGCTCAACGCCGAAGCCAACGTCGAGGTCGACCTCACCGCACTGGACGCCCTCGAACAACTCCGCACCGAGTTGACCGGCCGCGGTATCACTTTCGCGATGGCGCGGGTCAAACAAGACCTGCGTGACGATCTCGACGCTGCCGGGCTGACCGACCGTATCGGTGTGGAGCACCTGTATCCGACCTTGCCGACCGCGATCGCTGCCTACCAGGCCACGGTGCCACCGACACCGACGTCGACCCAGGCACCGTTGTCCGGCGACGCAGTGCGGGCGCAGGGGGCATCTGTGGCGAACGACCGCGGCGAGGCCGACGCGGCGGGCACGTCGGGTACCGAGACGAGGGAGAGCGCCTCGCATGGCGATATCGCACCACAGCAGTAGCCGCAGGCGATCTCTGTCGCCAACGCCGAATACACCAGCGGGGCACCGTGGCCCGCGGCCATCGGGCGTGGTGTGGATGGTCTCAGCTGGCGGGCAACGGCTCGGCTAATGCGTGTTCCCGCAGTCTGGCCAGGATGTGTGTGAGGACGCGCGCGGCCTGCGTAGGGGAGACACCGAGGCGCTCGGCGATCTGCTTGCCCACACACGCGACCTGGACGAGGTCATCGAGGGGCTCACCGCGACCGGCGAAACGGCGCGCGATGTGCTCGGCAAGCGGCATCCCACGCTGCAGGATCTCTTCTCGCAGACGGTGTCGGTGCGGGTCGTCGGGGGCGAGGGCGGCCAGCTTCCCCAGCCATGGCCCGAGTTGGTCGTAGCTGTCCTCACCGATCGAATCGGCTACTGCCGCACGGGAATCGAGGATCAGGGTTGGTGTTGTCGGTTCCATCATCCGGGGGGCTCCTCGAGTTCCCTGTCGATCGCATCACCGGCGAGCAGGCTGCCCGGCATGTGTTTGAACGGGTCACCCAGCGATAGCGGTGATGGACGGAGAGGTCAGTGGGTGGTGCGGGGCCGTACGACGATGAGGGGGACTTCGGTGCGGTGGGCGACGGCGTGCGGGACCGAGCCGAGGGTCATCCCGGGGAATCCGCCGCGGCCGTGGCTGCCGAGCACGATCAGTTGCGCACCGTCGGCGGCCTGCATGATCCGGCGGGCGGGGCGGTCCTCGGTGACGATTCGGGTGACCGGAACCTCGGGGTACTTCTCGCTGTATCCGGCGAGGCTTTCGGCCAGCAGCGCTTCGGCTTCGATCTGCATCTCCTTGCGGGATTCGTAGCGGCCGAACTCCGACCAGGTGTGCACGGCGGTCACTGCCGTACCGCGTTCGCCGGCTTCTTCGAAGGCCATCGCGACGGCTTGGGCGCTGCAGGGTGAGCCGTCGACTCCGACGACGACCGGCCCCTGCCAGTTGTCGGTCTCGGTGTCGGGGATGACCGCGACTGGTCCGTGGGCGTGGCGGACCAGCGCGGTGCTCACCGAGCCGAGTAGCAGGCGGCCGAACGCGCCGTGGCCATGGCTACCGACCACGACCAGGCGCGCCTCGGCGGCGCGTTCGCGCAGCACGGGCACCGGCGCGCCGTCGGTCACGACCGAGAAGACCTCGATCGTCGCGATCGGTGCGGCCGCGGTGCGTGCGGTGTCGGCCACGGCGGCCAGGAGATCGCGTCCGGCGCGGCGCCAGGACTCGACATCGAAGATCGGGCCCGCCATGCCAGGCCCGAAATCGGTCGGCACGCCGAGGGCGTGGATCAGCTGCAATGGAGCGCGGTGGCGGGCGGCGTACTGCGCTGCCCACCGCACGGCGGTGAGCGACTGGGCGGAACCGTCGACTCCCACGACGACAGGCGGGGTGGTGATGGCGGACATGTGCGTGTGTCTTTCTGTCCCTTGCGGATTGGGCGTGGCGGTGCTCAGTCGGGATGGACGACCATCACCGGGCAATGGGCGTGCTGGACGAGGTGATTGCTGGTCGAGCCGAGCAGCATGCCACGAAAACCGCCACGTCCGCGGCTGCCGACGACGACCAGTTGCGCGCTCTTCGACCACTCGATCAGCTGTTTGCGGGCCCCGGACAGGTAGACCCGGCGACTGACCGCGACAGTCGGATATTTCTCCTGCCAGCCCGCCAGCCGTTCCGAAAGCAGGGCGTGTTCAGCGGTTTCCAGTTCGGCGATCGGGATGCGCAGATAGCTGGTTCCGGCGAACTGCCCCTCCGACAGATCGCTCCAAGCGTGCACGACCACCAGTTCGGCGCCGCGTTCGCAGGCTTCGTCGAACGCGGCCTCGATCGCGGGTTCGCCGATCGGGCTGCCGTCCACGCCGACCACCACCGGGCCGCTGCGCCGGACCTGCCGCTTGATGCCGTCGTGGCGCGCCACCACGATGCGACCCTTGCCCTGACTGGCCACCGCCAGCAGGGTCGAGCCGAGATGGGCGAAGGAACCGACCCCGGGAGTGGCGCCCAGCACGACCAGATGCGCTGTCGAGGACAACTCGATGAGCAGTTCGGCGGGGTTGCGGTCGGACAGCTCTGTGACGACCTCGAGGACCGGGTGATTCTCGCGGGCGATCCGCTCCGCGCTGTCCAAAGCCTGTTGTCCGTGGTCGCGCAGCGTCTCGACGACAGACGGCACGAAGACGTCGGCAGAACCCAGCACCGCGCGGGTGGCGGCGAGGTCGTAGCCGTGGATGATGATCAAGCGTCGTCGCCGATCGGCCGCGGTCTGGGCGGCCCACGCCACGGCGTGCGAGCCGGCGGGTGAGCCATCTGTCCCGACCACCACCGCTGCCGAGGCCGAGTCGTGTAGGTCTGGACGGTGTTGGGCGGTCATGCTGGTGCCTTTCGGTCAGAAGTCGGGGCCTCGGCGTGCTCTGGCCGCCGTGCTGAACCCCAGTATCGATCGCGGCGGGTCAGTGAACCCAGGGCCAAGAGACCTCGACCGAAAGGCTCAATGTCCCACGCAGTCACCGGAACTACCGACCCCAGCGTGGAAGCGGCCGCAGGGTGCGGAGCTCTGGAGGGCGGTGCAGTAGTTGCGAGAGATCAACGCGCACAATGCACTCGGGGAGACTGCCGACCTCTGCAGCGGTCGCCGCCAGCTAGCTCGCGCGCTCGGCTGAACAAACAGCCACCCTGCTCACCGCGTGATCACTGACGCACCGTTTCAACAGCCGCACAATGTTTCTCGCGCACTCGGATTCCGAAGTCGTGCGCTGCCGCACCAGCCTGCGCGATCAGGTGCCGGGGGTACCTGAGCTGTCTGGGATGGGATTGTCGATGAGTCGGATGCCGGAGACGAGCGTGGGTTCGATCTCGATCACTCCGTCCATCGGTGAACCGATCCACGGTTGGAGCAGCTGCTCGTAGCGGGTGATCCGGGTGGGATCGGTGACGGGGCGGGCGATGCCGGTGATTACCACCGACCAGCCGGTTCGGCGGTGGATGTCGATGTCGTCGGCCTCGTAGGCCACCACGACCCCGGATCGGCTCTGCACGGCGGTGGAGAATTGCGAGGCGAGCCGGGTGCGGACGATGAGAAGGCCGTCGTCGAGTAGATGGTTGACCGGACGGATGGCCGGCAGTGCGTCGCGGGTGTAGACCACGCGCCCGAACGGTGCTCGCGCGAGCAGTTCGAGGGCCTGTTCGCGCGTCAATTCGACCAGTCTGGAGTCGGTTCGGCCGACGATGGGGGAGCCGCTCACCGTCGCGCGCCTCGTCCGATGCTGGGGTGACCGGCTGGGCGGGAATGCCGTTGACAGATGGCGAATCCCACCATGGCGGTCGGTCCGCATGGTCCCACGTGCTGCCCTATCCGTTCGCGTGTGCTTACCTCGATGCTGATCGATCCACTTCACCAGGTTCGCAGAATTTCCCGTCAGGGCCGAAGGTCGCCAGCGGACGGGACCAAGTACTCCTGCGCCAGGGCGGCGCGAGGTTGTCGCGGCAGGTTCGCTGCGCCGAAGCCGGATCATGGTGTGCCGAAGGTCCTTTTGGTTGGAGTATCGAGGCCCTGTCCGGTCGGAACGGATTCACTCATCCTTCGACCATGGGATCTGAGACTCACGGTGCGTCCGCCGAAAGCGTCGTCGGCACCCGAGCGGTGCAGGCGCCAGTCATTGTCGGCATCGACGGATCGGAGGTGGCGGTGCGCGCGGCGTACTGGGCCGCCGTCGAAGCCGACGCGCGGCGGGTGCCGCTGCAGTTGGTCCACGTGGCCACACACGACGAGATCAGCTTGGCGGGCCTGGATCTGGTGCTGGCCGCTCGCCAAGCGGTGACAGAGCGGTGGGTGCGCACCTGCGAGCGCCCGGCGCCCGCGATCGAGCCCCTGGTGCTGGCCGGAGACCCGGCCGCCCGGTTGACCGAGCTGTCAGAGGCCGCGACACTGCTGGTGCTCGGAGACCGCCGCCCCGGACCGCTGGCCGGATTGCTGTGTGGCTCGGTGGCGGCGATGCTCGCGGGCGCGTCGCGGTGCCCGATCGCCCTGATACGACCGTTGCGCAATGCCGCGTCCGCGGTCGGTCCGGTGCTCGTCGCGGTCGAGCACACGGGTTCGCGGGCGGTGGCCGCCGCATTCCGTGCGGCCGCGACCCGCCACAGCTCCCTCGTGGTGGCCGACATGCGTCGCCGCGCTGTGGCTGAGGGCGATCTCGATGCGGTCGTCGCTGGCTTGCAACGGCAGTTCCCGGCTGTGTCCGTACAGTGTGTGGCGGTCGCCGGTGATCGCCACGCGGCGCTCGAACGCCTCAGCGTCACCGCCCAACTGCTGGTGATCGGCCGTGATGGGGATCGGAAACTCCGGACACACCTGAACCCGATGCTGCACCTGGCGCTGCACCACACGCAATGCCCGGTGCTTGTGCTGCCCGAGGACAGCCCAGCCGCCGACGGCGCCGGCCACCTCCGCAACGACCGGCCCACAGCACTTCCCGCCTTCGGATGAACCCCGGTCGGACTTGATGAACGGAGCCTGTCATTGGGAGCACCGAACTGGATGCGCGCGCGCCGGGCGCGCTGGACAGCCATCCCTGGGCATGGCGCACGAGCCCATCGATGAGCCGGGGCCGGACGAGTTGCACGTCAGGCGAGGTGTCGATGGATCAGCATGTGACGATCGTCCTTCCGAGAGCGGCACTATGCCCGTCGTGCCGGTGGGCATGCGCGGCGAGACTGGAGTCATGACCGACAGCACTGCGACTCCCGCCTCCTCCGTGCCGGATATGCCCACCCTGCTGGCGGCGCTGCGGCTGGCCGTCCGCGCTCCCTCGGTGCACAACACCCAGCCGTGGCGCTGGGAGTTCGACGGCGCCCGGCTGCACCTGTTCCGCGACGACGATCGGCTGTTGACCGCCGCCGACCCGCAGGGACGCCAGCTCGTCATCAGCTGCGGCGCCGTCTTGCACCATCTGCGCACCGCACTGGCCGCGCGCGGCTGGCACACCGACACCCAGCGCGTGCCCGTGCCCACGCGCCCCGACCTTTTGGCCACGATCACCTTCCGGCCGTGGCCCGACCCGCCGCCGGGGGTCCTGACCCGCGCCGCGGCCATCGAGCGCCGCCGCACCGACCGGCTGCCGCTGTCCCCGCCACCTGGCTTCGACGAGCTGGTGCACACCGCGCGGATGCTGCTCAGCCCGCACGAGGTCGAGCTCGACGTCCTCGACGACAGCGCCCGCCCGCTGTTGGCGGCCGCTTCCGAGCACGCCAAGGCCAACCGCCGCTACGACATGGATTATCAGACCGAATTGCATTGGTGGGCCGGGCATTCCGAGACCACAGAAGGGGTGCCCGTCGACGCGCTGGCCTCCGATGCCGAAGCCTCGCACGTGCCGATCGCCCGCAAGTTCCCGTCCGCACCGCATTCCGAGCGCCGCGGTGACATCGACGACCAAGCCGCTTTGCTGGTGCTCAGTTCGTCCGGGCACACCCCCGCCGACTGGCTGCACGTCGGCGAGGCCCTGTCCGCGCTGCTGCTGGAGTGCGCCTCGGCCGGGTTGGCGAGCTGCGCGCTGACCCACATCACCGAACTGCCCTCGGCGCGGGAATCGATACAGTCGGTGCTCGCCAGCGCGGCCATCCCGCAGGTCGTCATTCGAGTGGGCGCAGCTCCCGCCGAAACCACCCCACCCGCGTCGACGCCGCGGCGACCGGTGGAGGAGATCCTCACCATCCGCGACGCCCCGCGGGCGGCTGAAAGATCGTCCGGCAACGCCGACAACAGCGCTGGGAGCGATTGCTCTGGGCTGAAGTAGCAGTGGAACCGGCTCGAAGCGGACTACTACAGCTGTGGCGAGTCGAGTTCGCTGACCAGCCAGCGGCCGAGGACGTTGTCGATGGTGGCGGTCATGGTGATGTGCTGGGGCTGGGGCTCGGGGCTGTTCGCATTGGCCCGTACCTGGCTCATGGTGATCAGAACCTTCTGGCGCAGCAGGTCACCGCCGACCGAGCCGCACTCGGCCCATTCGACCCACGCACGCACCTGCGCCTGCTGCATGGCCTGACGCAGTTCTGGTGCCGCCCCGGCGAATTCCGCCGCGAACGTGCCGGTGCTGCGCTCCAGAACACGCTGGAAATAGCCGTCCAGCGCGGTGTGATCATAGGCGCCGACCTCCCGGGCGAAATCGCAGGCGGCCAGCCGCGCGTCCTCCGCGGGCCACGCCGCAGCCGTCGGCGCCGAGACCACGGCAGCCGCAGCAGCGGCTGTCACCAACGCGCCCAAAACCAAAGTGCGAGACACGAAATCCTCTTTCGATCGGGACGCGCACTGGTGCCCGTCCGAGGCTGTCACTGTATCGAGCCGCCACGACACGCGACATGTCCGAATCCAACGGACCGAGCTCACTCATCCGATCACCCCATGTCGATCGACGCCGGGTGCGGTTGGGCGCGCAGCAGCCAGACCAGGAAGGTGCCGGTGAACGCTGCCATGGTCGCGGCCATGGCGAGCCCGCCGAGAACTCCGATGGCGACGGTGAGGGCGGCGGGTTGCCCGGGCTGCCACAACGGTGTGGTCACCGCGGTCAGGACCGTCAGTCCGGCAAGCCAGGCCACGGCGGTCGCCGCGATCCAGCCGCCGGCATCGGTGAGGTGGCGGCGCAATACCAGCCATTGCGCCGTGCCCATCGCCGACACCATCACTGCTGCTCCGGCGGCGATCGCGGGCACGACCAGCAGGGGCGGCCACCCGGCCAGGCCGTTGGTGAGCATCGGCACCATTCCCAGCGACCAAGCCACCACCGCGCCCAGCATGGTCGCCAGAATCCAGTCCCGCCGCGCCAATCCAGGTATGACCGAGGCGAGCACATGTCCCTGGAACCAACCCAGTATCGCTCCTTCGGCCGCTCCCGCGACGAGTAGGGCAGCGGCCGCGAGCAGTGTCGTGGTTCGCGCGGCCGCGACTCCGGCCACGGCGGGCACGGCGAATCCCAGCAGTTCACCGACGGTGACCAGGGCGAACCAGCGCCGCCACAACCGTCGGCCTACTGCCGACGCCGCCGGTGCAGCGTCGACAGCCTCGTCCAGGGTCATCACGACAAGTGGATCGGTCCCCTCGGCAGGGGTCTGGGGAAACCCGGTGCGGTAGAGCTCCCATGTCGCGGCGTAGTCGGTGTGGCCGGGGAAGAGGACCCGGCCGGTGCCGGTCATCCAGCGTTGGTCGATCCACACCGACATCGGAGCGGGGTCGCTGAAGTTGCGCCACCACGTCTTGGTGGCTGCGCGGCCTACTCGCACCAGCACCCGATCGCCGTGTCGGACGTAGGCCACCGGAAGCGCGATCGGGCGCCCCGAGCGCCGCCCGAGATAGCGCAGCTCGGTGATTCTGCGCGCCAGCCGACCGGCGAGCGGTGAGCGCAGCGTCGTGAGCATTGCCGAGGCGCCCCAGCTCGGGGTTCGATATCCGGTGACATGGACCATAGCCATCGATCCTGCCGGTGCCGGGTCGGGCGCGACAGGATCCAAAGCAACCATCAGCCAGGACTTTCGGACACCGAACACATCGCACACCGCCCCGCAGCGTCGGCAGTTCGAGCGAGGCGCGGTGTGGGCCTCGAGCGGGGACGACACCGACCGTCAGCCGCCGCGGGGTGACACCCGGCAGGTCGGCGACAGAGTTGCTCGCCGGTGAAGGTGCTCATTCGGGCAATAAGTCCCTCGAGGTGGGGCATCCCGGCCCTGGATGTCCGCTGCTCAACCGGCGCATGCTTCAGGCGGGCATCCCCGGGCAGCGGCCTCCACCGTCGCCACCCGGCGGACGATGGCGGCAAGCGCTGCCAGAAGCGGGTGCCCAATGTGAGTCCTGTTCGGCAGCAAAGGAATCCGGTAATGGACGACGTTGTGATCGGCTTGGCCTCGCTGCGCGGACGCGACGCCGACCGCGCGGGTGCCAAGGCAGCGACTTTGGCCGGCTTGGCAGCCTCGGGGCTGGCGGTGCCGACCGGGTTCGTCATCACCGGCGCCGTCTACGACCAGGTGGTCGCCGCCGGGCCGATCGGTGCGGAATTGCGGCAGCTTTACCTCGAGGCGCTGGGAACCGACGACGAAACCACCCAGTTCGAGCTGCTGTGTTCCCGAATGCAGAACCTGGTACGCGAGGCCGTCATCGAGGGTCCGGTCCGTGCGGCGATCCTGGCCGCCTATGAGCAACTCGGTGCCGACAGCCCGGTCGCGGTCCGGCCGTCACCGATCGCCGCCGACGCTGCCCGACCCAGTGTGGCGGCATTGACGCCGTCGCGCATCGGTGTCGAAGGCCCAGCCGCCTTGCTCGACGCGGTGGTCGAGAGCTGGGCTTGCCAGTTCAACGGCGCGGTGCTCGCGCGCCGGCTCGGCAAAGACATTCCGCAGGGCCCGCCGCCCAGCATGGCGGTGCTGGTGCAGACCATGGTCGACACCCGCGTCTCCGGTGTAGCGTTCACCGCCGATCCGGCCACCGGCCGACGCGACCGCGTAGTCATCGACGCCGTGCCGGGGCCCAGCGCCGCTCTCACGCGCGCCGATGCCCGCCCCGACACCTACACCTTCGACAGCGAAGGCCCCACCCTGCTCCACGTACGACCCTGGCCCGCCGCGCCCATCGAGACCAGTTTCCAACGCCCCAACGGGGTGCTCACCGCGCAGGCCGCCGTCGCTGTCGCCGAACTCGCACTGTCGGCGAGCGCGCGGCTCGGCGGCACACCCCAGGACGTCGAATGGGCCTTCGACGAGAACACACTGTGGCTGCTGCGTGCCCGACCGATCACCCTGCTGCCCGACCCACACCACACCTCGACGAACAGCGCGACACCCTAACCGACATCCAGCGGACCGAGCGCCTCGACCGGCTGGCTGGACGTCGCCTCGAAGGCGAAGGCGAGGTCGTCGAATGCGATGGGGCACCTCCCTTTCCGCTGCGGGCGGGATGCCTGCCGCGTTCGGCGTCGAGCCGCGCCCCAGGAAGCCTTCTTCGAGTCCCTGGACGCCATCGAGGACCTCACCCGAACCCCACGCGCACAGTACTTCTCGCTCTACCTCGGGTAGGCGAGACGAGCTCAGCGATTTCTGCAACGAATGGAGAATGACATGCTCTCGGCGACCGCGACGGAGATCATCCGCGCCACGCTACCCGCGGTAGGTGCGGCCATCGACGACATCACGACGCTGTTCTACCGCAAGATGTTCGCCGCTCATCCCGAACTCGAACGCGACCTGTTCAATCGCGGCAACCAGAACCAAGGCGGGCAGCAGAAGGCGCTCGCCGGCGCCATCGCGGCCTTCGCCGCGCTGCAACTGGAACCCGATCAGGAACGCGTCGACCTCATCTTGTCGCGAATCGCGAACAAGCACGCCTCGCTGGGCGTCGAACCTGCCCAGTACCAGATCGTGCACAAGCACCTGTTCGAAGCAATTGCCGAAGTCCTCGGCGACGCCGTCACCGCCGAGGTCGCCGCGGCATGGGACGAGCTGTACTGGCTGATGGCCGAGACGCTGATTTCGATGGAAGCCGGGCTCTACCGGTCGGCGGGCGTCGAGGCGGGCGACGTCTGGCGGAAGGTGGTCGTGCGCGAGCGGCGCCAGGAATCCGCTGACGCGGTCTCCTTCGTGCTCACCTCGCTCGACGGCGCGCCGCTGCCGTCGTTCTCGCCGGGGCAGTACCTTTCGGTGGGTGTGCATCTGGAAGACGGTGCGCGCCAGATCCGGCAATACAGTTTGTCCTCGGCGCCTTCGAGTGGGGATTGGCGCATCACCGTCAAGCGGGTCGATGCCCACCCGCTGCCCGACGGTGCGATCGCCCCGGCCGGAGAAGTGTCGAACTTCTTGTATCGCAACGTGTTCGAAGGCGACGTCCTCGATGTCACCACCCCGTTCGGTGATCTGGTCCTGCAAGACGACGACGCGCCGCTGCTGCTGATCTCCGCCGGTATCGGATGCACCCCGATGATGGGCATGCTCAGCCACCTCGCCGACACCGCCGACCCGCGCTCGATCTCGGTGATCCATGCCGATCGAGCGCCCGCCAGCCACGCCCACCGCGCCGAGCTTGCCGAGCTCGTCGACCGGCTGCCACTGGCGGTCATGCACCGCTGGTACGAGGACCTCGGCGCCCGCCGCCCCGAGAACGGGCTGCGGGAAGGCCGCGCCGACCTCGCAGAGATCACCATCGCCGAAGGCACCCACGTATACCTTTGCGGGCCACTGCCTTTCATGCTCGGCATGCGCGAAGCGCTCCTGGGCAAGGGCGTAGCGGCGCAGAACATCCACTACGAGGTCTTCGGTCCCGACAGCTGGGCCGCCGCCCCGGCCTAGCCGATATCCGAGCGAGCACAGGGCCTCCCGTCCCCACCGACGGCGAGGCCCATGCCACATAGACCGGCCGACTGCTCGCGGTCGTCGCCGACCAGACCGGCCGCGTATGCGCGCCTCGTGCCGGGGCGGGCATCGGCTACGACCTATGACGCGATGCTTCGGTGACGGTGACCTTGTTCGGGTGGGTACCGTGCCGCCGGCGTGGCGCCGGGATGCCAGAATGCTGGGTATGCAAGGTCCATCGTCCGACGTCGGCTCCGACGACAGGTCTCCGGTGCTCGGAACGCTGGCCCAGTCGCGGTTGCGGGAGCTGCTGGGCGAGGTTCAGGACCGCATCGCCGAGATCGTCGGTGTGCGTGACCAGATGGACCGGCTCATCGAGGCGATGCTGGTCGTCACCGCCGGGTTGGACCTGGACAACACGTTGCGGACGATCGTGCACACCGCCATCGAGCTGGTCGATGCCCGCTACGGCGCGCTCGGTGTCCGCGAGACCGACAAGAACTCCCACCAGCTGGCCGAGTTCGTCTACGAAGGCATCGATGACCGCACCCGCGTGCTGATCGGTGATCTGCCGCGCGGGCACGGGGTGCTGGGGTTGCTGTTCGAACAGCCCAAACCGATTCGCCTGGCCGATATGTCCGCCCATCCGTCCTCGGTGGGCTTCCCCGCCAACCACCCGCCGATGAAGACCTTCCTCGGCGTCCCGGTCCAGGTCCGCGACGAGATCTTCGGCAACCTGTATCTCACCGAGAAGGCCGGCGGCCAGGAATTCACCGAAGACGACGAGGTCGTCGTCCAAGCGTTGGCCGCCGCGGCGGGCATCGCCATCGCCAACGCCCGCCTCTACGAACAGTCCCGCATCCGCCAGCAGTGGCTGGAAGCCACTCAGGATGTGGCGGCGGTTGTGCTGGCCGGCGGGGACCCGGACGACGTTCTCGAACTGATCACCGCACGCGCGTTGACGGTGACCGGATCGGCCTGCGCCTATCTCGCCTTGCCCGAGGATCCGGATATGCCGTCGGAGGACGTCGTCGAACTGGTCGTGGTCTCGGCGGCCGGTCTCGACGCTCGAGAACTCCTCGGGCAACGTATTCCGGTGCACGGCTCCAACACCGGTGCGGCCTTCCGCGACGAGCCCCGTGATTTCGCAGATGAACCGAGCGGTGCGCCGGAGTTGGATTTGCCGGGAAGGTTCGGTCCGGTACTGACTTTGCCGCTGCGCGCGGGACAGTCGGTCATCGGCGTCTTGGGCATCGGACGTTCGGCCGAGATGCCGCCGTTGGATGCCGCGGGGCAGATGATGATGGCAGGTTTCGCAAACCAGGCAGCACTGGCGTTGGAGCTGGCCAACACCCAGCGCCGGATGCGGGAACTCGACGTGGTCTCCGAACGGGACCGCATCGCCCGCGACCTGCACGACCATGTCATCCAGCGGTTGTTCGCCGTCGGATTGTCGCTGCAGGGAACCGCGCAGCGCGCCCGCGCCCCCGAGGTCAAGGCCCGGCTCATCGACACCATCAACGACGTGCAAACCATCGTCCAGGACATCCGGCACTCGATCTTCGATCTGCACTCCAGCACCGCCGCCGAAGCACCGATCCTGCGCAAACGCCTGCACGCCGTGGTCGCGGAAATGACCGCCGACACCGACCTGCGCACCTCCATCCGACTGGCCGGACCGGTGTCGGTACTCGGCCCCGCCATGTTCGACGACCTGGAAGCGGTGCTGCGGGAGGCATTGAGCAACGTGGTGCGCCACGCCCAGGCCAGCGCGGTGTCGGTAAAACTCGCCATCGGCGACGATGTCGTTCTCGAAATCGCCGACAACGGCATCGGCTTGCCCGGCGAGATTTCCCGCCGCAGCGGGTTGGCGAACATGGCCGCGCGCACTCACGACGCCGGCGGCAGCTTCAGCGCCGGACGAGGTCCCAGCGGCGGTACCGTCATCCGGTGGTCGGTACCGCTGCCCGCCGTATCGAGCAACAACGCCGGTATACCGCAACCCGCGACACCGGACGACACTACTGATCGGTGATCCGACGAGGCCGGATGAAGCTCCGAGCCGGAACCGTGGTCGGCATCGGTGGGACGCCCGGCAGTCGGGTCGAGCTGCTCCGAACAGCCATGACGCGCCGCGGGCCCCGCGTGTGACGTTGGGCCTCATACTTCGAGCCGATGTCCTCCTCCGGCCACGGTTTGCCGCACCGCACGCTGGTAGCGGTACTCGCTGAGCGGGCGAGCGGCGAACGGAGGAGCCGTGGACGTAGTCGAAGACACGCAGTTGGCGGGCCGAATCGCCGCGGTGCTGAACCGCCACGGGGTGGTCGGCGCCGCGGTCGGTGTCGTGCGCGCTGGGCGGATGGAGTTCGTCGGACACGGCCGGGCGGACATCGAGACGCAGCGACCGATCATCGAGGACACGATCTTCCGGATCGCCTCGATAACCAAGACGTTCACCGCGATCGCGGTGATGCAGCTGTGGGAACGGGGGCTGATCGATCTCGACGGTCCGGCCAACGACTACCTGCGCGCCTATCGCCTGGTGTCCACCGATCCGCGGTTCGGTCCGGTGACGATTCGCCATCTGCTGACCCACACCTCCGGGGTCGGGGAGACGGTCCATCCACTGCGCGTGCTCGGACCCGATTTCGGCGAAAGCGTCGCACCGGGTACCCCGGTTCCGCCGTTGAGCGTGTATTACCGGGGCGGGCTGCGAGTCAGTGCCGAACCGGGCACGCGGTGGACCTACACCAACCACGGGTTCGCCACCCTGGGCCAGATCGTCGCCGACGTCTCCGGCGTCGCCCTGGCCGAATACCTGCGCGAGCATGTCTTCTCGCCGCTGGGTATGTCCGCGACCACCCTCACGCCACCGGGGCCGGGGCTGGACCGGGCCACCGGATACACCCTGCGAGCACACGGCCCCGAGGCGGTCACCCACCGCGAGATGATCACCGCCGGCGCGGCGTCGATCTACTCCACCCCGCGTGACATGGGCCGGTATGTGACCGCTCTGCTCGGCGGTGGACGCAACGAGTACGGGGCGGTCCTGCGACCCGACACCCTCGCACTGATGTTCGCTCCGCAGTACCAGCCCGATTCCCGGGTGCCGGGTATGGGCTTGGGGTTCTTCCGCGGGTCCGCCGGTGGTCACCGCGTGGTGGAGCATCAGGGCATTCTGCCCGGATTCGACTCTCAGATCTGGTTGGCGCCCGACGACGGAGTGGGACTGATGGCCTTCGTCACCGGCGGACACCAGGCGATGCTCTGGCTGCCCGCCGAGACCTCTTCGCTGCTGCACGGACTGCTCGGCGCCGCCGAACCGGCGATCCGCCACGATGTCGCACACCACCCGGAGGTCTGGTCACAGATCTGCGGCTATTACACACTCTCGGGATCACCGACCGATGTTCGCGCGAGGTCGATGGTCGGATTGGGCGTCGACGTGCGGATCACCGGTGGGCTGCCGGTGCTGCGGGTGCTGACTCCGATTCCCGCGCTGCTGCGTGGGCTGCGGTTGTATCCCGACGATGCCGACGACCCTTTCGCCTTCCGGATCGACTTGGCCCGGTGGGGTCTCGGAACGGGCAGGATTGTGTTCGGACGCGAGGCCCGTACCGGGAGGATGGCGATGCACTTCGACCTGATGCCGCTGACTCTGCGCAAGACCGCGTCTCTGTCGCCGATGCGCCCGAAGAAGGTGTCACGATGACCGAGGCCGCTATCTCGATCACAGCCTTGACGAAATCGTTCGGTGCGGCCAAAGCCCTCGACGGCTTGGACCTGACCGTGCGGACGGGGGAGATCCACGGGTTTCTGGGGCCCAACGGTTCGGGCAAGACGACCACGATCCGGATCCTGCTGGGGCTGCTGCGCGCGGACTCCGGAACGGTGCGCATGCTCGGTGGCGATCCGTGGACCGACGCGGTCGCGCTACACGCTCGCCTGGCTTATGTGCCCGGCGAGGTCATCTTGTGGCCGGGCATCACCGGTGGCGAGGTCATCGATCTGATGGGGCGCCTGCGCGGCGGCATCGACCCGCGGCGTCGTGACGAACTGCTGGACAGGTTCGACCTCGATCCCCGGCAGAAGGCGCGTGCCTATTCCAAAGGCAACCGGCAGAAGGTCGCGCTCGTCGCGGCGCTGGCTTCGGACGCGGAATTGCTGCTGCTCGATGAACCGACTGTCGGCTTGGATCCGCTGAAGGAGGCGGAGTTCCAGCGCTGCATCGCCGAAATCAAGCAGGAGGGCAGGACCGTGCTGCTGTCGAGCCACATCCTCGCCGAGGTGGAGGCGTTGTGTGACCGGGTGAGCATCATCCGCCACGGACGAACGGTGGAATCCGGGACGCTCTCCGAGCTGCGGCATTTGACCCGTACTGTCATCACCGTCGAAACCATTAGGGCTGCAACGGATCTGGAGTCGGCCCCAGGCGTGCACGATCTCGTCCGCAACGGGACACGGACCAAGTTCGCGGTCGACGCCGCGCACCTCGATACCGTTATGCGGATACTGGCCGACCTCGGCGTACGCAGCCTCACCAGCACACCACCCACGGTCGAGGACATCTTCTTGCGTCACTACGCGCCCACCCCGGCGCGAGTAGCAGGGGAGAGGTCGTGAACGCCGTCGTGACGTCACGGACGCCGATGCGGGACAACACTTCCGGTGTGGGGACGTTGTTGCGGTTCGCGCTGTGGCGAGAACGATTGTCGCTGCCGTGCTGGCTGCTCGGCGTGGGCGCGTTGGTCGCTTTCCAGTCCCTGGGCAGTCAGCGCTTCTACGACACGCCGCAGAAGCTCGCCCAGCTGCGCGAGACGATCGGCGCGAGCGCGGCCACCGTCGCCATGGGCGGACCGACCCGGCTGCTGGACACGATCGGCGGCGAAATCGTGTTCGAGATCTTCGCCTACCTGGCGATCGTGGTCGCGTTGATGAACATGTTCCTCGTCGGACGGCACACTCGCTCGGATGAGGAAACCGGGCGAGCGGAACTGCTGCGTTCGGCGCGGGTGGGGCGCTGGGCTCCTACCATTGCCTCGCTCGCGTTGGCCGGCCTGGCCGATATCGCCGTGGCACTGGCGGTCTTCGCGGCCGCGGTGGGTACCGGCCTCCCGGTTGCTGGGTCGCTGCTGCTCGGGGTCGTCACCGCGGGAGTCGGTATCACCTTCGCCGCTGTCACCGCCGTCGCCGCGCAGGTCTTCGAAAACCCGCGCAGTGTTTACGGTGCGGTCGGGCTCGCTCTGGCGGCCGCGTATGTGGCACGTGCCGTGGGCGATGTCGGCAACGGTGTGGCCTCCTGGACTTCCCCGATCGGATGGGGTCAGCGCAGTTACCCGTACGCGGGCGACCGGTGGTGGACGGTGCTGCTGTTCGCCGCCGCGACCGCGACGCTGACCGCTGTCGCGTTCCTGCTGCTCGATCGGCGTGATTTCGGCGCGGGCCTGTTCGGGTACGCCACGGGGCGCCCTAACGCGTCGTGGGCGCTGCGGTCACCGCTCGGTTTGGCGTGGCGGCTGCAACGCGGGTCGCTGGCGGGGTGGACGGTAGGTGTTTTCGCCTTGGGTGCGGCCTACGGCTCGTTCGCCGACAGTATCGAGGACTTCCTCACAGACAATCCGGAAATCGCCGCCTACCTTCCCGGCGGCGCCACTCGAGCGGTGGATTCCTATCTGTCACTGACTGTTTCGATCATCGCGCTGCTCTCCGCCGCGTTCGGTATCACCAGTGTGTTGCGGGCCCGTGGGGAGGAGACCGCGGGTCGCGCGGAGCCGATCCTGGCCGCACCGGTGAGCCGAGCGCACTGGCTGACCAGCCACCTCGCCGTCGCGGTGGTCGGCGGTGGGTTCGTGCTGGCCTGTGGCGGCTTCGGCGTCGGGCTGTCCTATGGTCTGACGATCGCCGACGCCGTCCAGCCGCTCCGTATGACCGGGGTGGCGCTCGTCTACCTGCCCGCCGTCTGGTCGATCGTCGCGATCGCGACAGTCTGCTGCGGCTGGTTCCCGAAAGCGGCTGTCCCGCTGGCGTGGACGGTCTTCGCCTACTGCGCGGTGGCCCTCTTGTTCACGGCCGCCTTCGACCTACCCGACTGGTTCGACGAGGCTTCGCCCTTCACACACACTCCGAAGGCGCCGCTCGAATCGGTCACTGCCGCACCGTTACTTCTCGTCACCGCGATCGCCGCGGCCGGGCTTGGAGTTGGGTTCGCCGGGTTCCGTCGCCGCGACACCGGGTTCTGACCGCGACGTGACAGAACTTTCAGGTCCTTGATCGCCGCAGCCGCCGCTATCAATCCAGGCGCCGGGAGAGTCGGTTCAGCAGCGCGGCCCCGGCGGTGGTCGCACCACAGCATCCTGGTGGGCGGCGCCCCGGGTATGGGAGGACGACGTCGACGCGTGGTCAAGGGTCTTCGGTCACCAGGCTGAGGCCCAACTCCGTCCCGGCCCGGTGAGTTCCTTCGTACGCTGAGAGGATGGCTGACGGAGGTGCATGGACATGATCAAGGTGTTTCTGGTGGACGACCACCACATCGTGCGTCGCGGGGTGGCCGATCTGATCGATGTCGAGTCCGATATGGAGGTCGTCGGGGAAGCGGGCAACATCTCCCAAGCTCTGGCGCGCATCCCGGCGCTGCAACCGGACGTCGCGGTGCTGGATGTTCGGTTGCCCGACGGCAACGGCATCGAGCTGTGTCGCGAGCTGCTCGACCAGCGGCCCGAGCTGCGTTGCCTGATGCTCACCTCGTTCACCGACGAGCAAGCCATGCTGGACGCGATCCTGGCCGGCGCCAGCGGCTATGTGGTCAAAGACATCGGAACGACCGACCTGGTCGATGCGATCCGCGATGTCGGCTCGGGCAAGTCACTGCTGGACAACCGGGCCGCGGCGGCGTTGATGGCAAAGTTGCGCGAAGAGGCCGAGGCCAAGACAGGTCCGCTGGCTGGGCTCACCGATCAGGAGCGCGTGCTGCTGGGACTGCTCGGTGAAGGGTTGACCAACCGGCAGATCGCGCAGCGAATGTTCTTGGCGGAGAAGACGGTGAAGAACTACGTGTCGCGGCTGCTGACGAAGCTCGGCGTGGAGCGGCGCACCCAGGCCGCGGTGCTGGCGTCGAAGCTCAACACCTCCGGTCCCCGGGACTGAGCGGCCGTGGTTACGTGGTCCCAGGCCGGCAGCTCGGACCGCAGCGGGAGCCGCACCACTGTCGAGCGTGAAAGGCCAAGGGGCGAAGGTGCTTCGGTCCCACTGATCGGGGACCAATGACCGGCGCGGGCGGGCGGACGTAGTTCCTACCCTTCGAGTAACCCGATGCCCGGATTCGAAGGGATGCGCTCATGTCCGCCCAGCACACCGTCAACCCGCACAAGCTGGCCTCGGCTCCGATCGTGGTGGGTGTCGACGGCTCCGACGCCTCTGATCTCGCGGTGTCTTGGGCCGCGGAGACCGCCATACGGCGCGGGCGTGCGCTGCGTCTCGTCCACGGCCTGAATCTCGCCGCGGCCCAGGCTGTTGTCGGCATGTACGACCTGATGGTGCCAGCCGTGGCTGCAACCCTGCGGGAGGACGGCGCCGCCATGCTGGCGACCGCGGCACGGCTGGCCCACCGCATCGATGCCGACCTGCGCGTGGAAACCGAACTCTCGCCCGCCCACCCGGCACGACTGCTGTGCGAGAAATCGCAGTCCGCGCACATGGTGGTGCTCGGTGCCGGGCACGGCGGCGAGATCGCCCACATCGGGTCGACACTGCTCGCGGTGACCGCCCACGGCCACGGCGACATCGTGGTTGTCCGCGACACCGGCAGCGACCAACGGACCCGAACCACCGGGCCGGTGGTGCTCGGCCTCGACGACAATCGGGTCAGCCAAGCCGCCGTCGCCGCAGCCTTCGCCGAAGCCGGTCTGCGCGGCACCACGCTCATCGCAGCCCACGCCGCCTCCGGCATCACCTTCCACCCGCGTGCCGACATCACCAGCGTCCTGCCGGCCCGTGAACTCGAAGCCGCCGCACAGCAGGTGCTCGCCGAAGGACTTGCGGGCTGGCAGGAGAAGTTCCCCGAGGTGCCGGTGACGCGCAAGGTATCGGTGGCATCACCGCGCAACCTGCTCACCGTGTTGTCGAAGTCCGCGCAGCTGGTCGTGGTCGGCAGCCGTGGGCGCGGCGGATTCCGTGGCCTGCTCCTCGGCTCCACCAGCAATTTCCTTGTCCAGCATGCTCATTGCCCGGTGATGGTCTCGCACGAGCGGTAGACCAGCAGGCCGCGGGCGGCCACCCGGCCAGGCGAGTAGCACAAAGCAGCACAGTGAGGAGGGCCGGAAGGGGCTGTTCTTCGCGGCCTCGATGCGGCGGCGTAGGTTGGCGAATTGGCGCGCCTGCATGATCAGGTGGGCGGGCTGGCCGAAGAGGAAGTCGGCGACCGCCGTCAGCGGACGCGGCACATCCCGTCCGACGGTGCGCACCACCAAGCGAGTGCGTCCGCCGGGCAACTCGGTCAGATGGAAACCCCACACACCCTGGGTGAACATCCGGGGGAGCGGTCCGCGCGGGTCGAAGGGGCGACCGCTGGGCAAGGTGAGGTCGCTGCGCAACACCAGCGTCCTCGGGCGATCGATGATCGCGACCGTGAAGTAGGTGCGTCCATCGGCTGTCGCATTGATCCGGTCACCCACCCGAAGCTCCTGCCACTCGGGCACTATCCGCGTCGAACTCGGCCAGCCACCGTTGTCGAGACGATCCCAGCTGTACCAGCCGGCGCGGTCGCGACCCATCTGGACCAGCCAGCGCCACAGGGCCTCCGGCGGGGCATCGAACGTCGTGGCCATGGTGGAGCGATCCGTGGGTTCAGGCACCAGCGTGTCACCGGGATACTCCGCGGCCACCTCCGCCGCGGTGGCGCCCCAGCGCAGCATCCGATACCGCAGCACCAACGCCGCTGCCCCGCTCATGGCCAATAGCGGAAAGGTCCATCGCATAGTCGTGCCTCCCGTCATGCGTCCTACATTCAGCTGATGAAGCCGCTCAGGGGCCAACAGGGCGGCCCACGCCGCAGACAACGAAGACACCAGCGGGCAGAACTATCGGCTGGTTCGTACGATGCGCGCGCCGACAAGCAGGGCGGTAACGGCAACGACGCCGACCGCCCCGCCGCCCCCACCGCCGGAGACGGCCGCGGCGGCGATCACGTGGTGCCGTCGCGCTCGACAGGCTCGGCGTACACCCGATGAACCGCCATGGCATCCCTGACCTAGGTGAGAACGTCTTCGACCTTCATCGTGCTCTACCCTCCGGTACGGGCTTCAACGGGCTGGGCCCGTCCCGTTTCAGTGTCCAACCGCGGCCCCACGACCGGCGAGAGTCGATCGGCCCTCGATAAAGGGAGGAATGGACACCTATAAGCCGTGAAGCGGTCGTAGAGAGCGTCGCGGTACGGAGATGCCGGGCACTACCGTCAGAATCGCAGCGCCGACCGTCGTGGCCGAAGGGCACCGAAGACGTTGTCTGGGCCGGTTCCATCGATGTGCGCCGCCCGTCGTGGTGCGAGTGGCTGCGGTCATTCGGGAATCCGTGACTGTGGTTCGGTCGGGACCGGGACGCGGGCTTGGGCGAGGCGGCGCAGGCGTTCGTGTTCGAGCCAGAACACCGCGACGCTGGTGATGAAGCAGATCGCGGTGGCGGTTGCGCCGAGGGCGACCCATTCGGTGGATCCGTATCCGGCTGCGGTGAGTGTGGATGCCAGGCCCACGACTCCGGCGATGAACAGCACGATGCCGGGGATGTTGTAGATGTCGGCGAGACTCTCTCCCGGCTTGGCGTGGTACGGCTGGCCGGATGTGTTGTCGCTCAAGGTAATTCCTCTGATATCGAGTTCGGGCGGGCCGCGGCTGGGGGAGGTGCCGCGGCCCGTGATCACCATGCCCGCCGAGGTGATCCCGTGATCAGAGTCCTTGGTCCCCGCGAGGACGGACCTCCGTCGGTATCGCGTCGCCGTTGGCGATAGACCAGCGCCACACGGATGACCGAGGATGGCCTGTGCCAGTGAGTCTGCGGACGCGGCGGTGGTCACAGTGTCCGTGTGCGGTGTGGCGTGACCGGCTTCGGGATGCCGGGGCGAGCTGGCTGCGATGGTGTCAGGCATGAACGGGCGAGAGTATCTCCGCGAGTGATCGGCGTGGAGTAAGTGGCGGCAGGTCGGTGGCGTCGGGAGCCTGCCCCACGCGCAGGATGACCTGGGGGTGGGCGGTGTCGTCGAGGGCGTCGTGTCGAAGCCGAAGGCGTTGGTCGGCGCTGTCGAGTGGCGCCGAGAGCGGGCAGGTGGCCAGTCCGATGTTGGTCGCCGTCAACAGCACCGCGCTCATGGCCTCTCCGGCACGCAGGTGTGCAAGCCGGTCATCGTTGGGAGTGGCCAGCAGAAGCAGGTCGGCGTGGTCTGGTTCGGCGATCTCATCGGCTGCGGCGGAGCCGGCCGGCGCATGTTCGGAGTGCGTAGACGTGGTCCAGTATGCCGCCGCGTTCTCGAGGTCGTACGGCCCCGGGCTGCCGAATGCAGAGTCGGCTGCCCAGCCTTGGGTGGTGGGTCGTGGCTCGAATGCCCGCGAACCGCCGCTACGGTCCCGGAGCAGGCGGATCATCGCGCCGAGGGCCGCGGCGCGCTCGGTCAACAGTCCGAGATACCCCGGCGGAGCGGTCCAGTCGCTGTAGAGCCTGCGGTCGCTGCGTCGGCGGGTGATCGCGGCGCTCATGGCGATGTCCTGGTTGGTGGGTCGCCGTGGCACCGCCGTGACGGCGGCGAGATGGTCGTCGTCATCCGGATTCGGCATCCGATGCACGATCGTCGCCCATCCGAGCGCGGCGAAGGCTACCGACAGGTGGTGCAATACTGCTCCGCAGCCGAGCAGCACATCACGTTCCTCGCCTGCGATCACGGGCCGCGATCGGCTCCGATCCAGATACAGGTGCATGCTGTTCGGGGTGATCTGCCAGCGCCAGGGCTGGCTGTTGCCTCTCGACGGCGCGCGCAGGGCCAGTGCCAAGGCGGTCGCGACGGTGTCGTCGTCCGGCAATGCACGGCGGTCCATGGGTGTCGTTGCCCTTCGTGGTCGAGTTGCGTTGTCTCCACGATCCCCCGCCGCGGCGTCGAACGGCAGGGCATGAGGACCCCTGATCAGCGGACTTCTGGAATTGCTGTGGACGAGATATCGACACTGAGCGCCATGCCGCTGAACACCGGTGCGCGAGCACGTCGCCACGGGTCTGTGCATCAGCTCGCGGCGTGTGGCAGCGGTACGCTACGCGATCAGCAGTCTCTGTCGTCGGCGACCCGGTCGGGATCCGGCGCGGGTGAGGTCGCGCGCACCCGCGCCACCGCGGTGGCCAGGCGTCGGCGGAGTTGGCGGGCGATGGGATCCCATGCACCACTTGTTGTTCGGCCGACAGCGGTGCGCGGGTCGGCTGCTTCGACGATGCTGTAGTCACCTTCGGCGCGCACGACGAGAGTGCAGCACGTCATCAGCCCGAGGCGGGGGTCGATATCGAGCGCTTGCGCGGCGAGTTCGGAATGGCAGGCGCTGAGGATGACGTAGTCGCCGATCTGCGTGCCGCCGCATGCGGCTGCGGCGCGCACGTCGAGTTCGTTGAGCACGGTGAAGCCGTGGTCGACGAGCGCCTCGCGGATCGCCGGTACGGTGTGGGAGACCGACGTCGCGACGGTGGCGGTCAAATCCGTTGGCGTGACGGGGATACGGATCTCGGTGACGAGGTCGTGGGCGCCGACCGCTTGCTCGGGGGAGACCAGATACACCTCGGTCGGTGGCCCGGTCGGCCGGTATTGTGCTGTGGCGAGCCAAGTTTCGAGCGCTCGGTAGGCGCGGGTGATCGTTTCGTAGCCGCCGCGGTGGACGGTGCGTGCGTACCAGCCGGGTTCGGCGGCTCGCATCGTGAGTCCCTCGCTGGTCGCCGCCGACGGGTCGCCCGCTTCGACAGGAAGCGTGAAATCGACCTCGACGGTGGTTCCGGGACGGAAGTCGCTGTGGTAGGTCGTCGACGGCGGACCCGCAGTGGTCAGTCCGGCGGCGGCCGCGAGAGTGTGGAGCGTCGTCATGCCGGTGCCGATGTCGTCTCCGGCATGGTCGGCGCGGATGGTGCGGTGCAGCTGCAGCACCGTATGGGCAACCGACTCGACTACCGCGACCTCGTAGGACGACATGACCGGCACTCCCTCAGCCATAGTGAGCGCCGCGCTCGAGTTCGATGCGAGCCAGCTGTTCGCCCCAGCGGCGGGCGCGGTCGGCCTCGCCGGCGGTGAGCGGCCCGGTCATCGCGTCGACCAGGAAATCGGTTGGCTCCCCGACGAGCTGGTAGCCCAGCCCGCGCAGGCGTCGTCCGATGCCGTGCGCCGCCGAGCCGGGCAGCCACCGCGGATGGGCGGCCTTGGTGCCGAACGCCGCCGCGTGGGCGCCCTCGGGGACCGGTAGCGCGCTGTCGAGCCATTCGCGGATCCCGGTTTCCACCGCGACGGGGGTGTTGGTGCGGGTGGCGGCGTCGCGGCGGGTGCGGGGCCAGCTGAGCCCGAAGACGTGGGTCGGGCCGCCGACCACCAGAAGATCCACCGTCGGCTCTGGCAGTTGAGCGGCGGTGGTGACATCGAGCAGCTCGACGGTGGCGTGGGCGCCCAGTCCCTCGGCGATCGCTTCCGCGATCGTCGCGGTGTTGCCGAACATCGACTCGTAAACCACGCGGGCTCTCATCGGGGTCTCCTTCACGCCTCGGGTTCTGCGGCTGTTCAGGATTCGACGCTACGGCGGCTGCCGCCTTCCCCGACAGTGCCGAACCGCCATCCGGTAAAGGACCTTCGTCGCCGAACCCCGCCGCGGCCAGGGAAGCGGGGCCGCTGGGCCCGCGCGCCGAGGACCTTCTTCTCTGCCCGATGGACTGGTCCGTGGGTGATGCTCGACCCATGGGCCACAGCACCAGGGACAAGCGGACGGTGACACGGTTCGAGTCATTTGCCTGGGGCCGCTGTTGGACAGTGGCGGCGAGTCTGTGGTCGCGACGGCCGTGGAATCCGAATCCGCTGCTACGCCCCGGCGACCGGCTCGACATCACGCTCCGGGTTTTCGCCGTACTTGCCGGGTTGCTCGCCGTGCCGATCGCGGGTGCGCTGGCCACCACGACCTACGCCGATGGCGCTCGCCAGGTCGCCGCACAGCGCGCGGTGGTCTCGCAGGCCGAGGCGTTGGTCATCACCGAGCCGGTGCAGACCGGGCCCGCCCGCTGGGAAGCGAGCGTGCGATGGACCGCGCGCAGCGCCGCGGTGAACGCCCGAATCGTCGTACCGCGCAACGTATCCCGCGGGCAATACCGCACCGTCTGGATCGGACCCGATGGCACCCCGATCGAAGAGCCCCGACGAGTGGCTTGAGATACCTCTCCGCGAGCACATCAATGATCGCGGCATCGAAAGGACAGGTCATGGCAACAGGCAATTCCGCACGCACAGTCGGATCGAACGCACCAGTGCTCGTCGCCGTCGACGGGTCGGCCAGTTCCTATCAGGCCGCGGCATGGGCCGCGGTCGAAGCGACCCTGCACGACTGTCGCCTACGCATCTTCACCTCGATGGCGATCCCCAGCGGATACGGTCCGGCAAACACCGTGACCGAAACCCACCTGGAGCCGCTGCGCGCCGAGGGCCAACGCATCGTCGCCGAAGCCACGCGGATCGCCCGCACCGCCGCCCCAGGCAAACACCTGCTCATCGATACCGAGGTCGGTTTCGACCTGGTCACCCCAACTCTGATCGAGCGCTCACATCAGGTGCGGATGCTGGTGGTAGGTAGCCGCGGAATCGGCGCGTTCCAGCGTGGACTGCTCGGCTCGGTCAGCACCGCGGTCACCCACCACGCGCGCTGCCCGGTCGCCGTCATCCACACCAGCGCCTCGATCGACCCGATCTCGGCCGAACAACCCGTCCTGGTCGGCGTCGACGGCACCGACAACAGCATGCCCGCGGTGAACCTGGCTTTCGAAGAAGCCGCTCGCCGCAAGGTGGAGCTCATAGCCTTGCACGCCTGGAGCGACACCAGCGGCCCGTCGCTGCCGGTCGACGGGTGGGACGCTGCCCGCGAGTCCGCGGCGGCGGTGCTCGCCGAGAGCCTGGCCGGCACCAGCGAACACTATCCCGAGGTCCGGGTCCGTCGTATCGTCACCGCCGACCGGCCCGTGCGGTCGTTGCTCGACGAATCCGCCCGCGCTCAGCTCGTCGTAGTGGGCAGCCACGGCCGCGGCGGCTTCGCCGGCATGCTGCTGGGCTCCACTAGCAACGCCCTGCTCCACTCGGTGGAAACGCCGTTCATCGTTGTCCGTGATCGCTGACATGAGGCAGCGGAAGGCGCGATGCGCTGCTCGGTCGTAAGGGTGCCCACCAGACGCCTGTCCGGTCAACGGGATTGCTTCGCGGGGTTGAGCAGGTGGGTGCGCGCGTACGCGATGGCGTCGGGGGTGTGTTCGAAGATCTGGGAGTCACCGCCCGGCGGGAGGGCGCCGATCGCAGCGAGGCGCCGGTGGTGGTCGTCGCGCAGACCGGACATGAGCACGGTGATGTGGTGGTGGTCGAGTTTGCCGATGGCGTCTTTGAGCACGAGAGCGCCGGTGGTGTCGAGAGCGGTGATGTGGGACATGCGCAGGATGACGACGCGGACGTCGGACACCTCGGCCAGTTCGAGGAGGAATCGGTGGGCCGCCGCGAAGAACAGCGGTCCGTCGATGCGGTAGGCCACGATGTGGTCGTGCAGTAGTCGGTGCTCCTCGGCGAGGTGGGTGACGTCTTCGGCCGGGGTATCGAGTGGAATCTGTTGCAGGCGGGCTTCTTTGGCGACGGCCCGCAGGGCGAGTACGACAGCGATGCCGACGCCGATGGCAACAGCGGCGACCAGGTCCATCACGACGGTGACGCCGAAGGTGACGGCCATGATCGCGGCGTCGCCCTTCGAGGCGCGGGCGATCGCCGAAAGGGACGCGGTTTCGACCATCCGCACGGTGGTGGCCAGCAGCACCCCGGCCAGTGCGGCCAGCGGTATGTCGGCGACCACGCCGGCGGCGGTGTAGATGATCGCGGCCAGCACGACGGCGTGGGTGAGCGCGGCCAGGCGGGTGCGGGCGCCGGAACGAACGTTCACCGCGGTGCGCGCGATCGCACCGGTGGCCGGCACGCCACCGAACATCGGCGCGGCGATATTGGCCAGCCCCTGCCCGAACAGTTCCCTGTCGGGATTGTGGCGGGCGCCGACGGCCATCGAGTCGGCCGCGGTCGCCGACAGCAGCGACTCCAGCGCGGCGAGCGCGGCCACCGCCAGCGCGGGGCCGATCAGGGAGCCCATCTGATCGAAGTGCACGAATCCGAGTGTGGGAGCGGCCAGTCCGGAGGGAATCTCGCCGATCGGAGTGAGTTCGAGGCCCCACACTCGCGCCGCGACGGTGGCGGCGGCCACCGCGATCAGCGCGACGGGCAGCTTCGGCAGGTACCGGCCGCCGGCCAGCACGACCGCCGCCACCAGCAGCGCCGTCGCGAGCGTCACATGGTGGGGGTGCGTAATGTACTGGCGCACTGCGTCGGAAGCCATCTGCCACACCTTCTCGCCGTCGGCGTGGGCGATACCGAGGGCGGAGGGAAACTGTTGCAGGGCGATGACGACAGCGATCCCGGCGGTGAAGCCCTCGATCACCGGGGCTGGCATGTAGCGCACTGCCCTGCCGACCCCGGCGACCGCGAGCACCACCAGCACGAGGCCGGCCAGCAGCCCCACGGCCAGCACCCCGCCCCCGCCATGCTGATGGAAGATCGGTACCAAGACCACTGTCATCGCCCCCGTCGGCCCGGACACCTGAAACCGGGACCCGCCGAAGACCGCCGCCACCGCGCCCGCGACGACAGCGGTCGCCAGACCAGCAGCCGCACCCAGGCCGGAGCTGATGCCGAAGCCGAGCGCCAACGGCAGGGCGACCAGAGCGACCATGAGCCCGGACAGCAGGTCAGCGCCGGGTGCGCGGACCGCCGGACTCCAGTCCGACCAGGATGGGAGAAGTGCGCGCACGCTCACCAGGCGGCGGCCAGACGCATTTTCAACCCCGCGAGTTGCTCGCGCAGCTGTTCGGGCAGCCGGTTGCCTCCGATGGTGGCGTACCACTCGTCGATGGAGGAGGTTTCGCGCACCCACTCCTCGATATCGACGGCCAACGCCTGCGCGGCAAGCTCCCGGTCCTTCTCGTCGAGGCCGGACAGATCCAGCGCGTCCGCGGTGGGCACGAACCCGATCGGAGTCCGCACCGCCTCCGCGGTGCCTTCGAGGCGGCCCAGCGCCCATTTCAACACGCGCACGTTGTCGCCGAAACCGGGCCACAGGAATTCGCCCTCCTGGCCGCGTCGGAACCAGTTGACCTGGAAGATCTTCGGAAGCTTCGCCGGATCGGCGGCGGCACCGAGCCGCAGCCAGTGCGCGAAATAGTCGCCGACGTGGTAGCCCAGGAACGGCAGCATCGCCATCGGATCGCGCCGGACGACTCCGACCGCTCCCGCCGCTGCCGCGGTGGTCTCCGACGACAACACGGATGCGGTGAACACCCCATGTTCCCAGTCGAAGGTCTCGCTCACCAGCGGTACGGTCGTCCTGCGGCGGCCGCCGAAAAAGATCGCCGAGATCGGCACCCCGGTCGGGTCGTTCCACTCCGGCGCCACCGACGGGCACTGCTCGATCGGGGTGCAATAGCGTGAATTCGGATGCGCGGCAGGGGTTTCCGATTCCGGGGTCCAGTCTTGGCCGTGCCAGTCGATCAAGTGCGCGGGCGGAGTGTCGGTCAATCCCTCCCACCACACATCGCCATCATCGGTGCGGGCGGTGTTGGTGAAGATCGAATTTCCGGCATCGATCGTGGCGATCGCGTTGGGGTTGGTATGTGCCCCAGTTCCAGGGGCGACACCGAAGAACCCTGCCTCCGGATTGACCGCGTACAACCGGCCGTCTGCGCCGAACCGCATCCAGGCGATGTCGTCACCGATCGTCTCCGCCCTCCAGTCGGCCAAGGCCGGCTCGAGCATCGCGAGGTTGGTCTTGCCGCACGAGGACGGGAATGCCGCGGCGATGTAGTGGGTCTTACCCTCGGGGGAAGTGAGTTTGAGGATCAGCATGTGCTCGGCCAGCCACCCCTCGTCGCGGCCGAGCACCGAGGCGATCCGCAGGGCGAAACACTTCTTGCCCAGCAGCGCGTTGCCGCCGTAACCGGAGCCGTAGCTCCAGATCTCCCGGCGTTCGGGAAAATGCGAGATGTACTTGGTCGTGTCACACGGCCACACCGCATCGACTTGGCCGGCACCCAATGGCGCGCCGACCGAATGCAGGCACTTCACGAAGTCCGTTCCCTCGATGAGCTCGTCCCACACCGGCGTGCCCGAACGGGTCATGATCCGCATCGACACCGCCACGTACTCCGAATCGGTAATCTGCACACCGTATTTCGGGTCTTCGGCATCCAACGGCCCCATGCAGAAGGCGATCACATACATCGTTCGCCCCGCCATCGCCCCGCGGTAGTGCTCGGTCATCACCGTGCGCATGTCCAGCGGGTCGACCCAGTTGTTGGTCGGACCCGCATCCTCGCGATTCTCGCAGCAGATGAAGGTGCGGTCCTCCACCCGCGCCACATCATCGGGGTCCGACGCGCACCAGAAGGAGTTCGGCTTCGCCTCGAGCGGCACGAGGGTGCCCTTCTCCACCAGCAGCCCGGTAAGCCGGTCCCACTCCGCTCGCGAGCCGTCGCAGAAGACGATGCGATCCGGCGCGGTCAGTTCGGCGACTTCGGCGACCCACGACAGGATGCCCTCGTGGTCGGTCGGCGCCTGCACGGTCGCGGCAATGCCGGGGTGATCGGTCACGACGAATCTCTCCTTCGAAAGCTGCTAGGTATTTATTTTAGAAAAACTGCAATCAGTGGCCGAACGCGCACACCCTCCCGGGTAGTCCCGGTCAGGCGGGTTGTTCGAGAGCTTCGACCTGCCCGGCGACGACGCCGGTGAGGATCGCCCGCGCGACGGCCAGGAGCTCGGCGACTTCGGTGGTGGTCAGTTCGTAGGTCACCGAGAGTCCTTCGCGGCGAGCGGTTACCAGGCCGGCGCGTCGCAGGATCGATAGCTGCTGAGAAAGGTTTGCCGCCTCGATACCGATCTCGGTCAACATCTCCGAAACGGCGTACTCACGCTGGCTGAGCAGTTCGAGCACACGCACCCGCGCAGGATGCCCGAGCGTCTTGAAGAAGTCCGCTTTCATCTGGTAGAGCGGCCGCTGCAGTCCCGGCATCGTCGAGTCACTCCCTTCCGCTCCGCCTGATGGCAGTACCGGCGCTCGCGCTCCGGCGCTGTTTGCATAGTTTAGCAAACAGTGCACGATCGTATCGTGCGGCGGCTGCCGCCGAGATCCGGGGGTGCTGGTGCCGTCGACCGAGCGAGCCATTGACACGCACCGACATCGTCGGCACGGCCGCTGTTCCAGCCCGGCCGAATTCGATCAGATGGGCCGCACGCCGTTCCCTGACGTTTTTCGTGACGAGGCGCCACTGGCATTTTCATGACGAGGCGCAGTCCCTGTCGTGGGGCACTCGAAACGGTCGTCATGCGTACACGCTTCAATGTCGGCATGACGGATATCGACGCGGCCGCAGCCCGGCCCACGGCGGAGTGGTTGGAATCGTGCGTCGGGGCGGATTCGGTATGGCGCCCGGCGGAACTTCCCGAGGGGTTGAGGCACCAGGAAAGCCGGAGGTTTCTCTCGACGATCGGGTACCCGGCGGTGTCCCTGAGTGCCGTGCGGTTCGACTCCTCAGCCCTGCCCGCCCAAGGTTTGTGGGAGGCGGACCCCGATGAGCTGTTCGGTCGCCGTGAGCCCGATGATGACTCTGCTCCGGTGAAGTACTGCTACGGGCTTGGCGTCTACGGCAACAACTACACACTGATGCTCGATGGCGAGCTCGGTGTCGTGGACGTCTATGACCCGAGCGGGTGGGACCACGGGGACGGCTACCGCGGCCGCGCCTTCGACTCGCTCGCCGAGTTGGCCGGGGCGGTGGGCACATTGACCCGGTATCTCGCCCGGTTGGAGGAAGGAGAGGAACCGGCCACTGTCCTACGCGAGCTGAGCGAATCGGTGACGATGTCAGGCTGGGCGGACTCCGGTTTCTGGATCAGCGCGTTCGAGCACCTCGAGGACGAGTATGGGGTGGCAGGGCGGCAGGCGTGAGATCGGGCGTCCGTTGCGCGCGGAACTCGGTCCGTGGTTTCGGGCCCGCCTCGTTGGTTGATGTGTTCGACAAGGTGGGTCATCAGGGTCGGTGAGATGGGTTGCCAGCGTTGAACTCCGCCTTTCTCGCGGAGCTCGACCAGGCAGTCCTGGATGTCGAGGTCATCGACGGTGAGGTCGAGAGCGGCTGCACGTCGGCATGCGGTCTCGATATGCGGTCGCACGATGAGTGCATCGAGTGCCGGATCGTTGCCGGCAGTTGCTGCAACGTGCGCCAGTTCGGTCACCTGCTCTAGGTCAGAGCGTGTCGCAGGCCAGGTAGCTGCCGTGGCTTTTTGACCAGTGCCGGTTGCCTGCGACGCGACGCCCGACACTCGAATGTCAGTTGCTGACCCGTTCGGTGATCCGCCACCAGCGGAGCCGACCACAAGCACATGGCAATAATAGTTCTGTGCCGCAACGTTGTTCACGATGCCAGTGGTGGTATCACCGGCGGGCGCGGGGCGTGCGGCCTGGCGCTGCGCCACACGAGATCCGGCTGGTGCTCGGCTGTTATGCACCCGTCCAGCGACCGATTCGATCAGTTCCGTGTAGCCAGAGCGTACATTTGGGCGCTCGGCCCCCGTCGGACCGGCCGACGGCGACTGGTGGGGCACGGGCGATCGTATCGGGCGGTTGGCCCCAGAACGAATCGCCACGGCGTCGTGCCTACCCGTGTCGTGCTACGTCCTCGCACAGGATGCTCGGCCAGCGTGCGAGATCGGTCGGCGTGTGCGCCACCTCCAGTCTGGCCGTCGGCAGCAGGTCCACCAGCGCCTCGGCGGTCGACACCGGATGGGCGGGGTCGTCGATCCAGGCCAACACCGTGGTCGGCACCTCGATCGCGGCGATCGCCTCGGGGGCGGGCAGGTCGCTCATCGCTGCCCCGCGGAACAGTGAGGGCAGTAGGTGCTCGGCGACATCCGGCACGGTTTCCGGCGTTCCGACGGTGGCGGGCGGGCGAGGCACGGTGAGATCGGCACCGAGGAAGGCGTCGAGTCCCTGTTCCTCGATCAAGCGAGCATTCTTCCGGTAGATTTCGGCCTTCGCGGCGCGGGTGCGCCAGGCGGTCGCGGGCACCAGCAGGGTGAGGCCGGCGAATCGGCCAGGATCGCGGACAGCGGCATGCAGCAGTGTCCCGGTGCCCATCGAAGGACCGACACCGTGCACCTGTTCACCGGGGAACCAGTGGTCGAGCAGTTTCAGCAGGTCATCGGCCAGAACCGGCCACCGATAATCCTCGGGGACGGTACGGCCCGTCGAGTGGCCATGGCCGCGCGCGTCGTACCGCAGCAGTCGGGTTCCGCTGAGTCCGCGGCCGAGATCGAGGTCCATCAGACGGTCGCGGTGGCGGCTGGAGGTGAGGCCGTGGAGTTGGACGACGGGGTGGCCGCCCTCGTCGCTGAGTTCCACGGCGAGTTCGGCGCCGGGAACACGGAAGGTCGGCACGGCGGCTCCAGGGTGCTGGTGAGACGGCGATCGCTCGGGAGGAAGCCTAGGATACCGTCATGCGGCTGACCAACGTCGCGCACTTGCGCCTGCCGTTCGGCCGCCTGCTGGGCTACGACGTCATTGCGGGTCGGGTGGGCCGGTCACTTCCCGTGTCCTTCGACCAGCGGCGCCACGTCGGCGCCGGCGACCGAGCGGGATCCTGGATGGCGTTGTCCTTCAGGCTCTCCGCGCCGGTACCGCTCGACGAGCTCGCGACCTGCTGGCTGGCGGTGATCGAGCGGCACGGCACGCTGCGGTCGGTCTTCGTGCCGGGCGAGGACGGCGAGCCTCGGCTGCACGAGGTCGATATCCGCCCCGGCGGCTGGGTCGAGCATGTGATCGCTCCGGGGCAGGCGGTCAACGATGCGCTCCGCGCCGTGCTCGACCGTGCTTGTTCACCGTACTGTCGTCCGTCGTACCGGCTCTGCGTGCTCGAGACCGCGGTAGGGCCGACCGTGGTGGTCGCCGCCGACCACGCGCACGTCGACATGTGGTCGATGCTGGTGATCGCGCGCGACCTGCTCACCGCGCTGGCCGCGGTGCAGAAAGGTCGTGCACCGTCGTTGCCGCCGGCGCCCGCCTTCGCGGAGCACACCCGCGCGCTGCGGGACCTCCCGCCGGCACCCGACGAGGTGCACCGCCGCTGGGCAGAGGTGCTGGCGGGCAGCGGCGATGTGATGCCACGGTTCCCGCTGCCGCTGGGTGAGGCGACGTTGCAGGAGGAGCGCGTGGAGGTGCGCGATGTCCTCGACGTCGACGACAGCGCCGCGTTCTCGGCGCAGGCCCGCGACGACGGCGTCTCGACCTTGGCGCTGGTGGTGGGGGCGATGACCGAGGTGACCCACGAGTTGGCCGGCACCGCACTGCGGGCCGTGTTTCCGGTGCACAGTCGGTACGACACCACCTGGCACGACTCGGTGGGGTGGTTCATCACCAACTCGGTGCTCGAGTCGGCCGACTCTGATCCCCGTGCCAGCGCGGAGGCGGTGAAGGAGGCCGTCCGGATGGGGTCCTGGCCACTGGAGGACATCCTGCGTCCGTGGGGCGGGATGCCCGAGGCGCCGGGGATGTTCGCGATTTCGTGGCTGGACCTGCGTCGGTTGCCGGTGCGAGTCGACGCGACCGGATTGGAGGCGCAGTACGTCGGCGCGACGATTCGGACCGACGGCGTGATGCTCTGGTTCATCCTCGACGAGGCGGGGCTGCACCTGCGCTGCCGGTATCCGGACACTCCCGAAGCCCGGCGGCACGTCGGCGCCTGGCTGGACACGCTGATCGCCCGACTGCAGTCACGGGCACGGGCTTCGGTCGGTGGTCGGCTCCGGCTCGGCGACCGGATCTATCGTGTGCAGCGGGCGGGGCGTGCCGACGTGCCAGCGCTGGTCGCGCTGCTCTCCGACGACGAGATCGGCCGTACCCGCGAAGGTTTCGAAATTGCCCGCTACGAGGAGGCATACGACGCCGTCACCAGGGACCCGTCGCACTATCTGGCCGTGGTCCGGGACGAGGGCGACCGGATCGTCGGCACCATGCAGCTCACCATCATTCCGGGGCTGTCCCGCGGCGGCGCCACCCGCCTCCAGATCGAGGGAGTCCGGGTCGCTGCCTCAGAACGCTCTCGCGGCATCGGAACCGCGATGCTCGAGTGGGCACACGACCACGGCAGGCACCGAGGTGCGACACTCGCGCAGGTCACCACAGACCGGGTCCGCGAGCGGGCTCACGCCTTTTACGCGCGGCTCGGGTACGACAACAGTCACGTCGGGCTGAAGCGGGCGCTCTGACCGAGTATCAGCCGAGTCTTCCACGATGTGCCGCGTGTGCCTGCGCGAGATGGCCCACCGTGGCGAGCTCCTCGGCGTGCACAAGAGCTCCTGGTGATCCCGCGCTCCTCGTGAGCGCTGCCACCTACGCGAATAACACACGAAGGCACGGACTTCCGTAGTGAAGTCCGTGCCTTCGCGCGTCTTTCGGCAGGTCAGCCAGCGTGTATCTGCCACTCCGTCCACGCCTCGTCGAGCAAGACCGCGACGGCGTCGTAGATCTCCCAGGTATCGGGGACGTGAACTCGGTGCATACACGCCCGGATCCGATCGATCAACGACTGGGGGCCGCAACGAATTGGTGACCGTGTTCGCGGAGGAACTCGGCGAAGGTCTGTGGCGAACGGCCGATGGCCTCGGTGAGCGCGGTGGTATCGCCGGGCGGGGCCGAGGGCAGCTGGGAGAACAGCGCACCGATGGCCGAAATATGCTGCGCCATCGCTGGATTGA
Organism: Nocardia bhagyanarayanae; assembly: GCF_006716565.1. Classification (NCBI taxonomy): domain Bacteria; kingdom Bacillati; phylum Actinomycetota; class Actinomycetes; order Mycobacteriales; family Nocardiaceae; genus Nocardia; species Nocardia bhagyanarayanae. The sequence goes on from NZ_VFPG01000001.1 coordinate 4,811,178, forward strand.
CGGATGGTTCGGTGCCGTTGTGCGCGAGAGCTTCCAGTTCGCGCTGCCATTGACTGGCAGGGATGGAGGTGTATCGGACCGGTGTTCCCGTTTCGGCTTCGATGAGAGCGGCGATCTCGACGTGGCTGTGCACGGTCGCCCCCTGCGGGTAGAGCGTGGTGCCGCGAGGGTATCGGGCCGGGTCGGTCAACGCGGCCACGGCGAGATCGGCGGCGTCGAGACCGCTGATCCACGGCACCGCGGCATCGCCGAAACTGTTGGCGAAGCTGCCGCTCTCGCGGATGGATCCGGCGTGCAACAGCACGATGTTCTCGTAGAACAGGGCCTTGATCCGCAAGATCGTCGGTTCCAGTCCCGCCCACGACAGCACCTGCTCGGCGGCCCATTGCGCGCGTCCAAGCCCACTGGGGTTGTCGGGGGCCGAGACCGCCATGGACATCACGACCAGTCGCGGCGTGGTCTCGGCGTGCCGGATCGCGGAGGCCAGATTGGCGGCGGCCTGCACGATGCCGGGAGCGACCGGATAGGTGAAATACACGGTGTCCGCGTCCCGCACGGCCGCATCCAGCGTCCGGCGATCCAGCAGATCGCCCACGACGATTTGCGCGCCGAGAGCGCGAAGGTGTTGTGCGCGTTCGTCATCGGCGCGTACCAGCACGCGGACCGCGTGGTGATGTTCGCGCAGACGCCGCACGACATGTGAGCCGGTGCCGCCGTGTCGTCCGCCCGCACCGATGACCAGCGTGGTGGTTCGGGGGCTGTCGGGGGAGAAAGTCACAAGTGTGCCTTTCGATCGTTCACCAGGGGTGAGATGTGGCAGCTCGTGGTCCGGCTGCGGCGCCCACGCTAGAACTAGTAACTACTATTATGCAAGTTACTGTAGGGTCGCTGTGGACGGCGAAAGGATCAGCAGGTGCGGCGAACGAGTTTCGAGGCGATGGGGTGCCCGATAGCGGGTGCTCTGGAGTATGTCGGCGACTGGTGGACGCTGCTGATCGTGCGCGACGCGCTGGACGGGTTCACCAGATTCGACGAGTTCGAACGCAACCTCGGCATCGCCCCGAATATGCTGACCAGGAGATTGCGTACGCTGGTCGAATCCGGGCTGCTCGAACGCAGGCGCTACAGCCAGTCCCCGCCCCGCTACGAGTACGTCATTACCGGCAAGGGGCGAGACCTTTTTCCGGTCCTCGTCGCCCTGTACGCCTGGGGCCGCAAACATACGGGATCGGATGCGCCGAGCGTGGTCCTGACCGATCGGGACACCGGGGAGGAAATCATGCCCTGCCTCGTGGACCAGCACAGCGGACGCCCTCTCTCGGCCGTCGACCTCGCCTTCCTCGCCGGCCCCGGGGCCGACGGTTTCATGCGTGAACGTCTCGACCCCGAGTTGCGCGCGGCGCGGCGCCGACGCGGCACCAACTAAGTGCACGTCTCCCTTGATGGACTGCTGCGAACGGAAAGACCGCGAACATCACTGTCCGGCAGCAACATCTGGGCCTGGCGTGTGACCACCAATCCGCTGAGCGCGAGCCGGGAGTTCATGTCGAGCTCGACCTCGCCGTACGGCAGCACGTGCGACCAGAACGGCGGGGTCAGGCTGCGTTCGTCCTCGGCGGTGAGCACGCCCTCCCATTCGGGGTCGGCGAGGTGCCTTGGAGGAAGGCGGGCGCGGAGGACAGTAGGCCTCCCGGTGTGGAAACGGCGCGATTGGTGCCATCCGCGACCGACGGAGTAAAACGGTCTTCTAACGTCCAAGCTGGTGGGAGTTCGCAACGTGAGCGTGCTGGAATTCGTCTACGACATCGTGGTCGTCACACACCTCCTCGGTATGGCCGCGGTGATCGGCGGGTACGCGGCCGGTCAGCCCAAGGTGAACGAGGTGATGGTGTGGGGTGCGCGGGCGCAGATCATCACCGGGATCGTGCTGGTCGGGATGGCCGAGTCGATCGGTTCGCTGGACAAGGACCTGAACATGGTGAAGATCGGCGTCAAGCTGGTGATCTCCGTGCTGGTCGCCGGGTTCGCCGAGGTGGCGCGTGCAGATGCCAAGCGGGGCAAGGATGTGCTGTGGATGACGCATGCGGCCGGTGGTCTCGGCATCGTGAACGTCTTCGTGGCCGTGCTCTGGAGCTGAGCGAGCGGTGAAGGTCCGGGGCCGCAACAGCCCCGGACCGTCTCACGACTCGAACAGGGTCTGGCCGAGGTAGCCGCCGGGCTCCGGCACACCGGGCGGGATTACGAACACCGACGATCCGATCGGCGTGGTCCAGACGTTCAGCGCGTCGAAATCCGCCAGCCGCTGCTGCACCGGCAGGTACTGGACGTCGACGTCGCGCTGGTACGCGGCGAACAGCAGACCCGAGTTGGAGGTCTGGCCGGGCGCGGGGGCGTCGTCGTAGTTGTAGCCACGGCGCAGGAACCGTTCGCCGTCGTGGGTGTGACGGGCGCGGGCGATGTGCGCGGAGGGCGGGATCACCGGAATGCCGTGCGCGTCGACGGCCGCGAAATCCGGTTCGTCGAATTCACGGCTTCCGGTGAGCGGCGCGCCGTTGCCGAGCTTGCGCCCGACGGTGAGTTCCCTTCCCTCCGGGTCGATTTCGTCCCAGGTGTCCAGCGTCATGGCGATCCGGCGCAGCACCAGCGAGGTGCCGCCCGCCAGCCACGGCTGGACGGCGCCGTCGTCCCAGACCAGCCGGTCGAAGTCGGGCGTCCCGGCGGCGATGTTGACCGTGCCGTCTACCTGGCCCATCAGGTTGCGCGGGGTCTGGCCGGGCGCCGCGTCACGGAAACCGCGCTGCACCCAGCGCACCGTGAGCAGCGAGGTGACGCTGCGGCACAGCACCCGCACCGCGTGCGCGACGGTGGTGGCCTCGTCCGCGCAGATCTGCAACAACAGATCCCCGTCGCTCCACGCCGGTTCCAGCCGATCGATGACGAACGGCGGCAACGGCCGCAGCCAAGCGGGCTTGCGGTGCTCGAGGCCCGCGGCGGTGAACACCCCGGGCCCCAATCCGGCCGTCACCGTGAGCCGCGCCGGACGGGCCGCGAGCTCGGGTTCGGTGTCGGCCAGCGCCGCGGCGCCCTGGGTGAGGCGGGCGGCGTCGCCGGTCCAGATCTTCAGGATGCCCGCGATGTCGTCGCGGTCCAGCCCGGGACGCAGATCGAAGCCGACGAACGCGGCGTGTGTTTGCGGCGCGGTCGCGATTCCGGCTTGGTGCCGGCCGTAGAACGGTTCGCTCGCCGGTGCGGTCTGCGCGCCGGTGTCGCGGCCGGTGAGTGCGATCGCCCCCGCCCCGAGCCCGACGGCGCCCGCCGCGGCGGCGCCTCCACCGAGGAGGCGCCTGCGGGTGAGGCCCCGGGTTCTGATCGGCTCAGGCACCGGGCGCGGGAGTCGGGGCGGGCGCGCCCGCGTGATGGTCGCCGTCGGGCACGTAGTTCTCCTGGTTGCCGGGGAAGTCACGCACCTGCGCGGTGAAGGTCATGGTCGAACCGTCGTCGAAGGACAGCGTGACCGGGGTTTCGGACCCGGTGCGCAGCGGACCGTTCAATCCCATGAACATGATGTGGTCGGCGCCCGGTGCGAGCGCGAGCGAGCCGCCCGCGGGGATGACGAACCCGCCCTTCTTCGGGCGCATGGTCTTGGTGCCGCCGGCATCGGCCACCACCTCGTGCAGTTCGACACGTTCGGAGGCGGGACTGGTCGCGGACACGACGGTCAGCGCCTTGCCGCCGGTGTTGGTCAGCTCGCCGAACGCGGCGGACATACCGCTGTCGGCGGCCTTGATCCACTGGTCCTGGATGGTGATCGCGTCGGCGGCGCGCACCGAGGCGGGCGTGCTGTCGTTGGACGAGCAGGCGACCAGCAGCAGGGGCGTGGCGGCGAGCGCGGCGGCGCCGCGGATGACGCGTGAGGGTCGGGTGATGGGGAACATGGAGAAGCTCCGTTCGGATTCGGGATGTATGTGAGGGACCGCCACCGGTCCGGCGTCGCTTTCGCGCGCGGAAGAGCGCCGTCTGTGTACCGGAGGCGAATCATCGAGTCGCGCAAGGGTTGACAGACGGACGGTGAGCAGGTCGGATGCTCCGAGGCGCACTGTGTCGCAGCTCGGCGGCCGCGCTCGTAGAGCGTGTTCGGGCGTGCCGGATTCCCGTCGGTGTCATATCTCGGCGGGGCGATACCTATGCGACATGCCCGGAAAGCCCATGCCACGTCCGCGGCGGACGCGACGGCGAATCCCTCGGATGCTCGGCAAATGTTCTGAGCCGGTGACCGCTCGGTGGCGATGTGGGTCTACCGGTGAGCCGGTGGTCCCCGCGTCCCGATGCCGGAACTGAGAAGCAGCCTTCGGGGGTTGACGGCACCGCGTGGCGTGACCCGAACGATCGGCGCCGGCGCCGGTGTCGGCACGGTCCTCAACACGCGCACGACGTCCCGCACGCTGGACGCCGCGCTCGTCAACGCCGCCTCGGCGCCGCGAATCAGCAACGCACCCACGGGAATCGCCGCGAGATGGGTGAACAGCATCACCGTGGTCGCGTGCGATCCATGGTGGTGACCCGGAGACATGGTCAGGGCGGTGTGCCCGATGGCCTGGCCGATCGCCAGCAGCCCCATGAGTTCGACGAGCCCGGTGCGCAGTCGACGCGAGCCAACGAGCACGCCCACGGCCGCACAGGCCCCGATCAGCAGGGCGACCGACGGCTGCTCCGGTGCGACCACGCCACCGCCGAGCGCGTGCGCGGCGATACCGACGGCCCCCGATGCCGATCCGACGAAGGCACCGCGCAGCCGCGTCGATCCCTCCGCCGGTTTACGCACCGGGTCATACTACCGCCGGTCGTAGTCCTCGACCAGACGGACCTCGCGACGTACCTCGGCGTGAAAGCTGTGCGGAGACTCAGGCGTTGGCGTCGTCCGGGCGCCGGACGAGCACGGGCAGGAGCTCCGGTCGCTTCGGCTGAATGCCGGTTCCCGACGAGCGGCCGCGCACTCGGCGGGCGACCCACGGGAGCATGTGCCGGGCCGTCCAGCTGAACTCGGTCGCGACGATCTCGGCCACACTGTGCCGCACCGGTGGCAGCGGATCGCGCCAGCTCGCGTCGGCGCCGGGAAGGGTGAGGATATCGGCGACGGCACGGGCGACGAGGTCGTGGCCGAGCGGGCTCAGGTGCAGGCGGTCGGCCGACCAGACCAGCGGGTGTGTGGTGGCGGCGACCGGTTCGAAATCGACCAGGGTGAGCCCGTATCGATCCGCGAGGCGGCGCATTTCGGCGTTGAGCTCGCGCACGCGCGGGGACAGCGGTCGCACGAAGGGCGCGATGCCGCCGATGTCGGGATAGGTGAAGGTGATCACGCGGGCGCCGGTGGCGGTGAGCGCTTCGAACATGGCGTGCAGGTCGGCGAGCAGGGCGGCGCGGTCCAGGCGCGGACGGATGATGTCGTTCATGCCCGCCATCACGGTGACGAGATCGGGCCGCAACGCCACGGCGGGAGCGAGTTGTTCGGCGCGGATCTGGGCGGCGCGACGGCCGCGGATGGCGAGATTGGCGTAGCGCAGGGCCGGTGTGCCCGCGCCGAGGAGTGCGGCGAATCGGTCGGCCCAGCCGCGGTGTCCGCCGTCGCCGTCGGGGTCGCCGATGCCTTCGGTCTGGCTGTCGCCGATGGCGACGTAGCGGAGGTAGGAGGGGACGGATCCGGTGTCCACGTTCGGCTCCTGCGGGTTGGCGGCGACGCGCGCGCACCGGGCACCTCCGGCGCAGCAACATCCTACGAGCGGCGGGGTGTTCGAGCCATTCGGTCGAGCCGCCGAGGATTAAAACGGCCGGAAGCCCGCGCCGGGCCCGCCGACCCGGTCGATATCGGCGAACACCGTGCCGATCTGCGTGGCCACCGCCGGATCGTGCACCGCCACCTGCGGGTGCTGACAGGCCACATCGAACACCGTCACCCCGAGCGCGGTGACGCCCACGTGGCCGACGTTCATGCCGACCAGGCGATCACCGACCGTGACCGGTCCACCGGAATCGCCCGGCTTCGAGCAGACCTGGTTGCGGAACCACGACTCGTTCTGATCCCACACCACGCCGCAGCCGTAGCCGGAGGTGCGTCCGTTCTTGCAGACGATCGTGCCCGGCTGCGGCGGTGCGCCCACGCCCGCGATCACCATCGGTCCCACGCTGCGCAGTGGGGTGACCCGTTCGGGATCGAACACGATGACGGCGTAGTCGTGAACCACGTCGACCAGGACCACGACGCCGATCGGTCCCGCTGTCAGCGCGTGTTCGGCGTGCACAGGCATGCCGCGCATGGTGCAGTGGCCCGCCGTCAGCCCGACGAGTCGCCCGGCGTTGTCGTGCCCGATCGTGGTCAGCGTGCACGCCGCGTGCTGGCCGATCACGATGCCCGATCCGCCGCCGAGCACCGCCGGAGCCGCGGACGCGTGCCCGGGCGACACCATGCCGATCACCAGCGCGGCGATCGCGGTCAGCACGATCCGCACCAGGGCTGTCGCCCGCGTGGCGTACGGGCGAGGTTGCGGCGTCGCGGCATTCATGAGCGCCGCCCTGAGGTAGCGGCCGCGGGATGGATGTTGTGATGCAGGTGGAAGACGTTGCGCGGATCGTATTCGAGCTTGACCGCGGCCAGTTTCGTGTAGTTCTCCCGGCCGTAGCCCGCGATCACCCGGTCCATTCCCTCGTTGCCGATGAAGTTCAGGTACACCGCTCCGGTGGCGTAGGGACGCATCGCGGCGATGGTGTTCTTGACCCAGGCGATGCCGTAGGCGTCGTCGGCGGGGTCTTCCCACAGTCCGAACGGGTGCACCACCCATGCGGCGTCGCGGTAGGGCTGCGGCCACTCCCGCGCACCCGTCGCGACGGCGCCGCCCCACGGCACGAGCAGGCTCTGCGACGGTGTGGGGACCAGCATGGCCATGCCTTGTTCGGCGAACCGTCGCACCGCGTCGTCCGGCAGGTCCGCGAGGTGTTCGCTGGACCAGTAGTTGCGCACGCCCGGGGGATCGTCGAGCGCGCACTGGATGTCGCAGTAGGGCATCTCGGTGAGCAACTCGCCGTCCGGTCGCAGCGCGAACATCGGCGCGAGCACGTTGCGCAGCTCGGCCGCGGTGCCCGCGTAGACCGCGATGCAGACCGCCAGCCGCTTGCCATGGAGTTCGGCGGGGACGAAGTCCTCGGGCGGTCCGGTCAGGTAGGCGACGGCCCCGCCGAGGTCTTCGGTGACTCCGCCCTCGATGAGGTCGCGGTAGGCGGTGGTGACCTCGAGTCCGCGCTCGGCTTCCCACAGCAGCAGTCCCAGCGTGGTGACCGGCAGTGGATGCAGCTCGAAGGTCAATCGGGTGGCCACACCGAAGTTTCCGCCGCCGCCGTGCAGCGCCCAGAACAGGTCGGGATGCTCGTTCGCGGAGGCTCGGATCTCGACCCCGTCGGCGGTGACGAGGTCGACGGAAAGCAGGCTGTCGCAAGCCAATCCGAATTTGCGCTCGAACCACCCCGAGCCGCCGCCGAGAGTCAGCCCGGCCACGCCGGTGCTGGACACCCGCCCTCCGGTGGTGCCGAGGCCGTGCGGCTGGCAGGCGCGATCGAAATCCGCCCAGGTGGCGCCGCCCTCGACTACGGCGGTGCGCGCTCGCGGGTCGACGGTGACCGCCCGCATGCGCCGCAGGTCCACGACCAGTCCGCCTTCGGTGAGGCTCGCGCCCGCGACGCTGTGGCCGCCGCCGCGTACGGCCACCTCGAGACCCGTCCGGTCGGCGAAGGCCAGAGCGGCGCGCACGTCCTCGGCGCCGGTGCACTGGGCGATCACCGCGGGCCTGCGGTCGACCATCGCGTTGAAGATCGCCCGCGCCGCGTCGTAGCCGGGATCCTCGGGTGTCAGCACCGAACCGGCGAACTGGGGTCGCAGGGCATCGGCGGCAGCGTAGGGGGAGTGAGTGGTCATACCGCCTCCGTGGAACCGCTGTCGGCACAATGTCGGCAAACTTTCAATCGTCCAGTCACGCTACGCGCGCGGGTTCGGGGGTTGGCACGGTTGCCGAGAGCGATGCCGAGATGCAATCCCGGGGTGTCGGCGGTGTTCGGTGCGGTCTTTGTCGCGGTGCTGGAGGTTTGCCGAGGGGATCGGGTAGATCGCTCTCGCGCCCGCGGAACACGGTGAATGCCCAGCTTCCAACAGGTTTGGTGCCGGTTCAGGCGTCGGCATCGGCTCCGGCAGGCATTCGGAGGGGTACGGCGATGTCGAGACCCGCCACGGCCTTCGTCGCGGCGGGGACACGGTTCGGTGACGGCGCGGTCGCGGTGTGCTGTGACGCATAGCCTCAGCACGCGCGGTTCTGCACCGTGAGTCCGCGCTCGACGGCCATCCGGCGGTACTCGTCGAACACCTCGAGGGCTCGGCGCGCAATGCACCGGACGTCACCGCCCATCGGTCCGGCGGTGTTCATCCACGAGGGCTCCACCTTGCTCGTGTGGCGAATGCCTTGCGGCTGCTGCGTTTTCGTCGCGGCTCGGAGCACGAGGGCATCGCCCACGAGGCGCGCCCGGTGCACGGTTAGTCGCAAGACCGAGCCGACGACGCACACGGAATCTCCACAAATTCTGGAACTTGTGCCGATTCGTCCGTTGGGGCTGCCGATGTCCAGGTCAGCTGCATATCGGCGTCTGTACGCTGCGGGGGTGTCCCGGCCGTATCTGCCTGTCTTGGCACACTGTTGGCACACTGCTAAGGCAGGAAAACCTGGCCCAGCCTGGGCATTTGTGGACCTGCGCCGCCAAAACCGAGTCGGTGTGCGGCAGACTTGTGCGTGGTGTTGTCTGGCGGTGCCGTGGTGTACATGATTGCTTGCGGCTGGCGCCAGGAAGTCTGGTGTCGAGCACCGTGCTAGGCGAGCGCGCCGCCATGTGGTCGTGGGTCCACAGGGTGCTCGGTGTGGGGCAGGCTGCCGGTTTGCAGTGCGTGCAACAGGGTTCCTGCTGACTTCAGATCCGCGGGTTGGGCTTCGGAGTAGACGCCCAGCGACATCGCTGGGTCGTGTCCGTGCCATGCTGCGACGACGTGGACAGGGATCTTGAGTGCCAGCATGAGGCTGACGCTGGTGTTGCGAAGGTGCCTGAGCTGGATGCGGCGCAGTCCGGCAGATTCCCTGAGACGGTGAAACTCATTGGTGTACCGCTGGGGAGCGATGGGTGTGCCGTCCTCGTGAATGGCGACCAGGCGGTCGTCGCTCCACGTTTCGCCGCGGGCGAGACACTCGGTCATCTGTATCCGCTTGAGTGTGCGGAGGGCGGCGGCCAGGTCGGACGGTAGGGGAAGGTTGCGCCGGCTCCGCTTTGATTTCGGCAGCCCTTCCACGGGGCTGCCTTTGCTGAGAGGAACACGCCCGCGGCGCACTTTCAATAGGGAGTCATCGACTCGGAACCAGCGCAGGCCGAGTATTTCGGAGCGACGCATGCCATAGCAGCTCATGAGCCAGCATGCGTACAGGCGGTCGTCGCGGACCGAGTCTCGGAACGTCTGTACCTCGTCGGGAGTCCACGTTTTCGGGGTGGTGGCGCTGGCGTGTTCATCGTCGTCATCTTCGATCGAGTCTTTCGGACGTTCGACAAGGGTAACGACGTTGCGGGGCAATGCGCCTTGGTCGACGAAGGACTGGACGACCATACTCAGGACCATCAGGGTTTGCCGGATAGTGACCGGCTTGCAGCCTTGGGGGTCGGGGTTGGTTTTGTCGCGGTCGACAGCGACGTACACTGCGCGGCGGGGGCGGGTGAGCCGTCCGGTGCGGATCGTGCAGCTCAGTGCGGCGCCCGCATTGATGTCGGGGAACGCGGCCTTGACTTGGGCCCGCGTGACGCCCTCGGGATGCTCGGCAACGAACGCGGCGACCCGGGACGCGACCGAGCCCTCACGGACGGACCGGGGATCCACGCGACCCTCGGTGATCATCCATGTCACCAGATCGTCGCCGTCGTTCTTGGTCAAGTCGCGAAGTTTCTTCTCGCCTAACCGACGGCGTACCGGCTTGAGGCTTTTGCGGTACCCCTCGAGGCTGTTGATGCGGACGGCGCGTTTCCCTTCGAGCCATAGATCACACGCTTCGTCGACTGTGAGGTCGGTGAGCTTGACGAATGTTCCGGCGGCGACCTCGCTCGAGATCCGGCGGAATTCGCGCCGGGCGTCGCTTTTGGTCGAGTAGGTGAATCGCTGGCGGTCGCGGCTGCCGTCAGGTTTGATACCGACATCGATTTGGAATGTGTAGGTCTTGGTGCCGTCCTTCGCGGTCCTGACATCGATGGGCTCGGATCGGCGTTGCCGCTGGGGTTTACCGCCATCGGTGGGCGAGCCGGTGATGTCAGCCACTTCTCTACCTCCTTTCAAAGGGCAGGTGGTTGTTCGGCGTTGGTTCGGGAATGACGAGCTTCAGACACAAGTCGGCTCCGAGAGAGCGAAGTGTCGTCAATCGCGCGTCACACTCGCTATGTCCGTGGTCTTCACACGGCGTGGTGACCGCTCTTCCGGCCTGTGCGCCGCAGGGGAGCACTCTCGTCTTGTAAGGTGACGTGGTTAGGCACGCCGCCTGCGGGCACGGGTCGCGATATGCCCTGTCAGCCAACGTCTTTAGCTAATAGTGGCGCAGTCCTCGAAGATGCCCTCGGCGAAACCACGTGCTCGTGGAGTCGGCGAAACCCGTCGCTGCGCCAATCCGGAATCCCGAGACCGGATCACACCCGCTGTGTTCAGTGAACGTTTTCTGAAAGACCTTGTGCGAGAAGGCATGAGAATGCATATGGCACGCAGCATCGTCCTATCTGCTGACGGTCAGCTTCGGTCGACGGACTGCGAATCGGATTGACGACCATCGCGATGAAGCTGGCTTTGTACCCAGGCCGACGGCACTCTTACCCGGCGGCCGACCCGGACAGATGGCACTTCACCAGCGGCTATGGCGGCATACGCGGTGGAGCGACCGATACCTACCAGGAGCGCGAAGTCATCGACCGAGATGGTCGGCGCAGCGTCGAGTCGTAGAAGAACCTCGTATAACTGTTTGTCATTCACGAGTTCGCTCCCCCTGTAGTGGCCAGGTGTTCCCGGTTGAACTGGATCGGTGAGGCGATGCAGCGCATCTCTCAGCACCGGAACGTTGGTAGCTTCTGCTTCGAAAGTCTTGAACGCGAGCAGATCGCGTTGCAGCCGAGACGATGTCGACGACAGGTAGTGCGGTAAGCGGAAACCGCGCACGGGGTAGGGGGCGTCGAGCGCAGGTTCGCTGCCGCAGGGGAAGGCATGGACAGCTGCGCTGGTTGCCGTTCAATGGCGATAGCGCGGAAACGCTGGCCCGCGTGGGTGAGGAGTCCTGGGCTGGACTTGTGAATGACGTAGGAATGAGTGCCGAGCCGCGGCGTCGCGGTCGTGGCGTGGGCGAACGAAGCGTCGCTTGCGCGACGAGGAAGTCAGCGCGGACGTCGAAATCACTGTGGGCCATGGGTTCTCTCCACGGCCGTGCGGCCGACCTTCATCCCTTCTCATCAATGAAACCGGAAAAACGTGAACTCGGCTAGTACTCCAGCATCACTTCGTGATGTAGTCGGCGTCGTCGCTGGTGGTGGGCCTGTTTAGCGTATTGGCGGCGCGCTCCAACGGTCTGGACCATCCGATGGTCGGGGTCTGGCAGGACATCCGCAACGTCGACGGTTGCCGTCGGTTCTGCGAGGACAACCGGCGACTCGGCTACCCGGGGCCTGGTCGCCATTCATCCGCTGCACGTCGCGGTCGCCAACGAGGTCTTTGCGCCTTCCACCGCGGCCGCCGACGAAGCGCGCCGCCCGATCGCCGCGTTCGAGGAAGCCGAGGCCGCGGGCCGCGCCGCCGTCGACTTCGAGGGACAGTCTGTCGACATCGCGCACGTCAAGACCGCGCGGGCGCTGATCGCCCTCGCGGAGGCCGTCGGGGTCGGCTGATCGACTGTGGGACAACCGAACCGCCCCGTCCGTGATCCTTCGCGGGCGGGGCGGTTCTCGTTGCGCTACTTTGTCTTCACCATCACCGGGCCGTCGGAGAGGATGGTTCCGGTGTCGACGGAGGGCAGCGACGAGGGGGCGAGGCTGCCGTCGGCGCGGACGTCGTAGGTGTGCACCCTCGTGGTGATGTTGGTGGTGAGCACATCGGCGGCGTAAAGGTGCTTCTCGTCGTCACTGAGCAGCACCCAACCGGGGCCGGAGCCGAGCGGTGTGTTGTACGGGGAACCGGGCAGCGGGGTCAGCGCACCGTCGGCGCCGATGGCGAAGCCGCTGACCTTGCCCGCGGCGACCGAGGGGATGTAGACCCGGCGCCCGTCGGTGCTGACCTCGGCGTTGTGCGGCATCGCCGGAACGGCGTACGGCGAGCCAGGAGTGGGTGTCAAGCGACCGTCGGCACCGATGGCGAAGCCCGACACGGCGCCACCTTGTTCCTGGCTGACGTAGACGAAGCGTCCATCCGGCGTGTACCCGGGATTGACCGGCAGCGTTCCGATCGGCACCGAGTCACCGAGTGGGCTCAGGGTGCCGTCGGCGTGGATGGCGAAGCTGGTGAGGTTGCCGTCGAGCGCGCTGGTGAACCGCAGGAACCGGCCGTCGGGGTCGGTGGTCAGCATCGGCAGCATTCCCAGGCCCGCGCCGGGCACCGGGGTCGATCCGGCCGGTGTCAGCGCGCCGGAGGCGCCGACCGCGAAAGCGTCGATGCGTCCGGGGAATCCACCGACACCGACGTACAGCCACTTGCCGTCGGGGGTCAGGGTCGAGGTGATCGGCAGGCCACCGTCGATCGGCGCCTCACCACCCGGAACCGGCCGCAAGGCGCCCTGATCATCGATGTGATAACCGGTGACCTGCTGGGTGCCCGCCTGGGTGGCGTAGAGCGTGCGGCTCTCGGGCGCGAGAGCGACCGAGAACAGGCCGAAGTCCACATCGAACGGGCTGCCCGCGACCTTGGTCAGGGAGCCGTCGGCATTCATCCGCAGGACGGCGATAGTGCCGCTGGCGGTACCACCGACCAGCATGAACTGTGGTTGCGCGGCGGGTGCGGCGGCGGCCGGTGGGGCGGGGGAGAGCGTCCAGCTCGCCGAGCTCAGCAGTACCGTGGCCAAGGCGACACGGGCCTTGTGGATACCGCCGCGGCGGCGTCCGGTCCGGCGGGATATGGATGTCGTCATCGACTACCTTTCGCAGCGGGAGCGCCTGCGCTCCCTTTCCTTTCGCACAGTTGTCCCCGTACGGCATTGCGTTGTCCGTGTCGCGATGCGTCGTGCGAATTGCGCTAGACCGTACGGATTGATCGGCCCCGGAAATGTCCAGAATCCGGACACAAATGGCCGAGTCGCGCCCGAGCCCATTTCCGGAAGTGTCTGAATTCTGGACAGTCGGCGTGCACGAACAGGTCGTACCGTCCTGCCATGGCATCTGATTCGAAGACGACAGGTGATGTGGCGAGACGGGTTCCCGTTTTCTCCGGTGGTCACACTCGCCGCAGTGCGGGCTGGATCATGGCGCTGGCCGCGGCCATGCTGCCGGGACTCGCGGTGGTACCGCACGCGGCTGCGGAGGACGCCGGTTATTTCATCTACGCCCATGGTTTTCTGAGCAACGGCATCGCGGGATACCGAGCGTCGGACACCGGTGCTCCGGCGCCTATCTCGGGCAGCGCGGACACCGGAGTACCCAACTGGCCCCAGGCGGCGACCCCGGACGGACGGTTCCTTTTCGTGGCGCCGACAACCGAACGGCGGCTGCTCACCTACGCCATCGGCCCCGACGGCGAGCTGACCGCGGGAGCGACGCTGGCACTGCCGGATGTGCCGATCGACATCGCGTTCGCCCCGAACGGGCGCGACGCGTATGTAGTGACCGGCCTGACCAACGCGAAGGTGGTAGCCCTGAGCATCGGCGCCGACGGCGTACCCGTGCCGAACGGGCCTGCGGTGCCGTTCGGTCAGGCGATGGACGGCGTTTCCACGGTCGCGGTGGCGCCCGACGGCGCGAGCCTGTTGGTGACCTCGCTGTTCGCGCGCCAGCTCCTGAATTTCGATATCCATCCCGACGGCACCGTGTCCGCGCCACGTCAGCGCCTGGGCACGGGGATGAATCCGATCTTCGCGACCATCACTCCCGATGGCCGCTCGGTATACGTGATCAACGAACTGACAGCAGACGTGTCGGCCTACCACCGGGCCTCGGACGGCGCACTGACGGAGATGGCCGGATCGCCATATCCCGCAGGCCTTTTGCCGCACGTTCCGAGCATCACCCCCGACGGGCGCTACCTGTATGTGCCGAACATGGGCTCGAGTTTCATCAGCTCCTACCGGATCGAGTCGGATGGGTCGCTGACCGCGTTGCCGAATGCGGATTTCGCACCGGACAAGCCGGGAACGTTCGCCGAGTCCTCGGTGATGTCGCCGAGCGGGCGGACGCTGTGGGCGCTGGGCACCGACCCCGCTCGTGGCGGTGAGGAGATCCTGCGCCGGTTCGCGATCGGCGCGGACGGTGTGCTCGACCTCGACGAGTCGATGACGATCTACACCCGAAAATTCGTCGCGGACGGCCGGACGATGACGCTGGTGCCCCGGCGATAGCTGTCCCGATGAGATGCGCTCGCCGAAACCCAGTGCTCGTAGAGTCGGCGGAACTCTTGTGGCCGTCCTCGAATTCCACGTTGAGCACCATGCGCAGTACCGTTGATGTGTTCGCGGAGTAGGTAGTTGTAGGTGCCGACTGTTCGTCTCGCAAGGGGTCTTCCGCGCCGGGAGACCCGTGTTGCGACGACTCGCTCGGCGTTACTGCCCGGATAGGACAGCTTCGGGGTGGGGGACAGGTTGGGGTTCGGTGGCGTTGCGAGTTGCCGGGGAGTCCATGTTTCGAGATCGATGAGCTCGCGCCGCGGCGATCCAGTCCTCTGCCCGCGTTCTGGTGGCGAACGTTGCCGGGGCTTTGTGGATGGCCTTGTCCGGGCCGGTGTAGTTGGCTTGCCAGCGCCCTGATGGAAGCTTGCGGAGTCCACCGAACGCACGGGATTCAGCGCGATGAGGGTGCTGCCGATCAAAATCGTCCCGAACCACTTGCGAGATAGCGGCGAGAGAAGTCCGCCGGGTCCCGGCTATTGCGTGCTGCCGGTCAGACTGGGACGGATTGTTCCTAGGCACTGTTCTGCCCTTCTGCGGCTCCCGAAACAACCGTAGCTTCGTTGTTGTAGCCAGGAAATTGCTAGAGAGCTGGAGAGAAGTAGTCATGGCAGACAACGTCAAGACAGTGGCCGTCAAGGGTTGGGCCTGGGACATCGCGACCGATATCTATTTCCCGCCCGGGTTCGACGAATCGAAGACGTACCCCACCATCATCTCCGCCCACCCGACCGGCAGCTGCAAGGCGCAGACTTCGGGCAACATCTACGGCACGGCGCTGGCCGAGGCGGGCTTCGTGGTGGCGGCCTTCGATGCGAGCTTCCAGGGTGACAGTGGCGGCGATCCGCGGGCGGTGGAGGATCCCGGCTTCCGGACCAGCGATTTCAGCTTTGTGATCGACTATCTCGTCACCCTGCCCTTTGTCGACGCGGACAACATCGGTGTGCTCGCGATCTGTGGTGGTGCGGGTTACGCCGTGGCGGCCACCAAGATCGATCGCCGCATCAAGGCACTGGGCACCGTGGTCGGCAGCAACGTCGGCCGACTGATGCGTGAGGGTTTCTCCGAGTACAACCCGATGGGCATGCTCGAGGCGATCGCCGCCCAGCGCACGGCGGAGGCTCGCGGCCAGGCCCAGGTGATCAACGATTTGCTGCCGCCGTCGGTCGAAGTGGCCAAGCAGGCGGGTGTCGCGGACATCGATGTTCTCGAGGCCACCGACTACTACAAGACCGATCGCGGCCAAGCCCCCGGCGGCAAGACCAGCTTCAACTTCGGTCGTCAGGCCGCCCTGGCCGATTGGGACGCCTACGATCGTGTCGAGGTCTTCCTGACCCAGCCGCTGTGCGTTGTCATCGGCGACAAGCCCGGCGCCTTCGCCTCGCAGCGGCTGAGCATGGAGCTCTACGGTCGTGCCGCGTCGAAGGACAAGCAGCTCGTCGTGGTCGAGGGCGCCTCGCACTACGACCTGTACGACCAGCCCGGCCCGACCGGTGAAGCGCTGGCGAGCCTGGTGCCGTTCTTCGGCAAGCACCTGAGCTGATCGGCTCGATACACGACAGCGATGACCACCGGAACTGTGGTCCTCGCTGTCGTGGGGCACGAGCGCTTCGACTCAGTCGAACAAGTCGAGGAGTGAACCCTCGTTGTCCGAGCCGATGATTCCGACCGGCTTGCTGCTGGCGTCGTCGAGGATCGCGTCGAGGTTCGCTCGGATGTCCTCCGGCGTCACCTCGGCGTTCGTGTAACCGGTGTTCATCGTGAGCGCGAAGCGCTGCATCACGCCACCCTGGCTGAGCAGTGTCTCGCCGGTGATAGAGCAGTCCTCGTGTGCGAGGTAGGCAACGGTCGGGGAGACCATTGCGGTGGTCATCGAGTTCTCGAGCATCTTCTTGAGATCATCGGGTATCTCCGCCTCCGCTGCCATTCGCGTGTAGGCGGTGGGGGCGATCGCGTTCACGCGAATACCGACTTTGAGCGCTTCCATGGCGAGGGTGCGGGTGAACGAGAAGATGGCGCCTTTGGAGGCGACGTACGCGCTCTGCTGTTCGAAGCCGACCAGCGTGGGCGACGCGGTATTGACGACTCGCCCCGCACCTGAGGCGATGAGATGAGGCCAAGCGGCGGCGGTGACCGCTGCGGTGCCGAAGAAGTTGACCTCCATGTGCTGGCGGATGCCCTCGATCGCCTCCGGGCCGAACGGCGTCATGTGGTTGATGCCGGCATTGTTCACGACGATGTCGAGACGCCCGAATGTCTCGATCGCGGTCCGCACGATCGCCTCGGCGCCGGTCGAGACGCTTTCGTAGTTCGCGACGGCCTTGCCGCCAGCCGCGATGATTTCGGAGACCACATCGTCGGCGGGGGAGGTGTCGGACCCTTGCCCGGCGGCAGACGATCCGAAGTCGTTGACTACGATCGATGCTCCCCGTGAGGCCAGCAGCAGCGCGTGCGAGCGGCCGAGCCCCCGGCCGCCGCCCGTGACGATGGCGACCTTCCCGTCGAAACGCAACATGGCTCTCGCTTCCCTCCATGCATGGCATGGACGCAGGTGGACGGGACGTAGGGCATCCCATCGGACTAAAAATATATTTAATAGTATATGACGCTCGAGGTGCCGCCACGCAAGAGTGGGCGAAATCGGTCGGCGCCATGGAATCGCCGCCGTCCAACCGCGTCGATCGCCGCTGCGGTGAAAGAACCTCCCACTGCCCGTACGGCATCGACCTCACGCGCGACCCGGGTCGTGAATGGCGGCATCCTAGGCGAGAAGATCGGTCGCAAGGCGGTGCTGTCTCTGAGCCTGCTGATCATGGGTATCGTGTCGGGATTGATCGGATTGCTGCCGTCCTGCGAGACGATCGGTATCGCGGCGCCGATCCTGCTGGTGATCCTGCGGATCCTGCAGGGCTTCGGTGCGAGCGCCGAGCTGGGAAGTGCGATCGCGGTCGCCTATGAGTACGCCGACGAGAGGACCAAGGGCCGTTTCGGGGCGTTGCCCGCACTCGACGCCCAGGTCGGACTACTCGGTGCCTCGCTGGCGGTGACCGGTGTGACCAGCTTTGGCAAGGAGTTCCTCTACGACTGGGGTTGGCGTATCTCGTTCGTCGCGAGCTTCGCCGTGGTCGGTGTCGGCTACTGGATCCGGCGCAATATGCCGGAGACGCCGGACTTCGAGCGGGTGACGACGGAAGCCAAGCGGCGCAAGGGGTTCCAGGTGTTCCTGGATCTGCTGAAGTTGGACTGGCGTGGGCTCGCGGTCGTCGCGGCGGTCTATGGCGGCTATGCCGCGATCTCCTACACCTTCAAGACTTCTCGCTGTCCTACCTCACACAGTTCCAGGACGTGGCGGCCAACGTCGGCGTTTTCGGAATCACCCTGGCCAGCACGGCGGCGATCATCACGGTGCCGCGCGTCCGGGCTCGGCGCGGGGCGCGAGGTCAGTGGAGCGACAGCGGGCGGCAGGGTCCCGTTGGCGGCCTTGGCCATCGTGACCGTCTCGCCCACACACGCGACATGGGGTGTCTCGCTGCTGATCATCGGCGCGGCTGTTCTGGTGGTCGCCGGTGTGGTCTTCGACCAGAAGGACCGGGTGGGCTTGCGAATCGCTGGTGCCGGTACACCGCCTGGGGCTCGGAAACTCTGACCTCGGAGTTCCGCACCGCGATAGGGAGACAGCCGCTGTAGTAGACGAGGAGCGGCGGCTATGCGCTTACGGTTCTCGCGGAGCCGCTCGCGCGGGAGAGTCGAACGGCGAGAACACCGAGGATCAGCACGAGCAGCACCACGACCAGCCACGGCGGCACGCGGTAGGCAAGTATCGCCGTGGCGATCAGTACGGCAGCACCGACGACGCGGGGCAGCCAATCACCACGCGTCTCACGGTAGAAGTAGAAGGCCTGCGCGAGCAGGTAGACGGCCGGGCCGGTCAGGACGAGGACGCCCGCGGTTCCGGCGCGATCGATGTGCGCGTGCCCGAGCAGCATTTCCGCGCCCGCGGCGAACATCACCAGCCCGGCCACCACCCCGTAGATCGCGCTGAGTCCGAGGTGTACGGCGGCGATCGGGTCGGTGGTGTGGGTGATGTGGCGGACCACCTCGTGCTCGGCGCGGGCGAAGTACATCTGCCACAGGCACACCAGTGCCAGGAAGCAGCCGAAGGCGAGGGTCAGCACCAGCGCGTCGTCGTGGTGTCCGGTGATCACCCGTCCTAGCGTCAGTACGGTCTCGCCGAGCATGATGATGAGGAACAGCCGCATCCGTTCGACGATGTGCTCGGCGTCGAACGCCAGTAGGCGCGAATCGATCCGCCGCCCGGGGATCGGGTGGGCCGACCAGGTTCCGATCAGATCGATCCCCGCTGCGGCCGCCCAGAACCACAGGCGCGTTTCTGGTTTCACTGCCGCGCCGATCACCCACAGGGGAGTGGACACCGCAAACCAGAGCAGCACCCGCAGAAAGTGCCCACGCAAGGCGTCGCTGGGCGCGGTCACCGCGGCGTAGACGCACGGACCGATCAGCGCGGCGAGCATCGGCACCACGAACAGCCACGGGCTGTCGTCGAACGCGTGCGCGATCCCCGCGTTCGCGAACAGGCCCAGCGCCATCACCACCACGGTCACGATCTTCGTGCTCGCGCGTTCGACGTCGAGCATGGTGATCTCGAAGGTGGTGAACGTCCAGATACCCACCACCGCGATCAACGCCACCAGGGTCTCGGCCGCGCCCCGCCAGCTTATGTGTGCGACGAAGTGGTGGGTGAGCTGACCCAGCGCCAAGACGAAGACCAGGTCGAAGAACAGTTCCAGTGGCGAGACCGCCCGGGCGAGCGGCAGATGCGGTGCGCTCATCAGCTTCCTCCGGCGCCGATCTCCGACCGTTCCAGCGAACCCTCAGCATACCTACGCGCAATGCGGACAGCGCTTGTTCCTGCGACATCTGCGTGCCGTCGCCCGGGCCGAATCGGTGCCTGCGTGGCGGCGCGCGTGGCGCGTAGATCGACGGGGCTCACTCGCCGAAGCCCGAGTCCGCAGGATCCTCAGGAAAGGACTACCGCGCGAGCGCCGTTCTCCCCGGCGCAGTAGTCGACCGCCCTCGCGATGTTGTCGAAATCGAATGTCTCCGTGACCAATTCGTCCAGCAGCAATGCGCCACGCTGATAGAGCTCGACAAGTTGGGGAATGTCGCGCCGGACATGCGCCGAGCCGTACAGGCAGCCCTTGACCGTCTTGCCGGACATGACCACATTGTTGAACACTTCGTCCACGCCCACACCGGGCCCCGCGCCGACCAGAACTGCGGTGCCACCGCGCCTGGCCATCGCCACCGCTTGATTGACGGTCTCCTGGCGTCCCGCCACTTCGATTACGACGTCGGCACCGCGGCGGCCGGTGAGCCGCTGCACCTGTTTGACGACGTCCGGGCCTGCGGTGAGGGTGTGGGACGCACCGAGGCGGGTGGCGAGTGCGAGCCGGTCGGTGTGGACATCGATGGCGATGATGGTGGTGGCGCCTGCGATCCGGGCACCCTGTACTGCGTTCAGGCCCACCCCACCGCAACCGATGACCGCGACGGCGTCGCCTACCCGGACACCGCCCGTCTTGACCGCGGCGCCGAATCCGGTGAGCACGCCACATCCGAGCAGGGCAGCGGAGGCGATCGGCACCCGGTCGGAGATCCGGATGGCCGCGCCCGCCGGCACGACGGTGCGTTGGGAGAATGTGCCGAGCCCGCAGAACTGGCGCACCGGTGTGTCGTCGAGACTCATCCGGGTGCTGCCGTCAGGCAGCGTGTGGGCGCCGAGCATGGTTCGCGGACGGCCGCACAGGTGCTGTTCGGCGCGCTGACAGTAGTAGCAGGTGCCGCAATTCGCGAGCCACGACAACACGACATGATCGCCGACGGCCAGATCGTCCACGCCTGCCCCGACCTCGGCGACGACACCGGCACCCTCGTGGCCGAGCACCAAAGGCGCGGGCGCGGGGAGCTTCCCGGAGAACACCCCCACGTCGGAATGGCAGACACCGGTGGCGGCGACATCGACGACGACCTCGCCGGGACCGGGTGACGCGATCTCGATCTCGGCCAGCCGCAGTGGCGCACCGGCCCGTTCGAACAGTGCTGCTCGTGTCATGTGTCCGTCTCCGTTGTTGTGGTCTGCCCGTAGGTGTCGCGCAGCACGTTCTTGAGGACCTTGCCGTTGGCGTTACGTGGCAATTCGCCGACGACGTAGAAGTGTTTGGGCACTTTGTATTTGGCGAGACGTTCACCGAGCCAGCCGCGCAGCTCCTCGATGTCGAGGGAGCTGCCTTCGGTCGCGACGACGAGTGCGGCACCCACTTCGACGTAACGCTGATCCGGCACGCCGATCACGGCGGCGTCGGCGACATCGGGGTGTCCGGTGAGCACCATCTCGATCTCGGCGGGGTAGACGTTCTCACCGCCGCTGCGGTACATGTCCTTTGCCCGTCCGGCGATGGTCAGAAAGCCCTCGGCATCGACGCTGCCGAGGTCACCGGAGTGGCACCAGCCATTGATGAAGGTGGCGCGGTCGGCGTCGGGCCGGTTCCAGTAACCGATGCTCACGCCGCCGCTGCGCACACAGATCTCACCGACCTCGCCGACAGCGGTGCGTGAGCCGTCCGGCCGGACGACCTTGATCTCGGTCATGGCCTGTGGGGTGCCGATACTGCTCTCGTGGCCTCGGGCCCGATCGAACTCGAGGCTGGTGCTGACCGCGCCGCCTTCGGTGAGACTGTAGGACTGCACCAGTTCGACACCGGGGAGGCGGTTTTCGAGTTCGTCGTAGACCCACGGCATCACGATGTCACCGCCGGTGACGATGCGCCGCAGCGTCTGCGGTACGCGTTCGATGATGTCCTCGTCGCCACGCAGCAGGTCGAACAGCATGAAGGGGTAGAGCAAAACATCGGTGGCGCCGTGCCGGTCGGCGACGTCCAGGAAGTTCTCGAGCGTGAAGTTGCCCGACGGGAAGGTGATCGCGGTGCCGTGGGAGGTCAGTGCCGGCAGCAACAGGACCTCGAAGCCGCCCGCGTGAAACAGCGGCCCGCTGGTCTGGCTCACGGTTTCGCTGCCGATGCGCCAGCGTTGCGCCTGGATCGATCCGATCCACAGGGCGTTGCCGTGGGAGAACAACGCGCCCTTGGGTCGTCCGGTGGTGCCCGATGAATACATCAGCGACACCGGGTCTTCGGCGCTCACGACCGGGAAACCAGTGGCATCGGAGTCCTCGGCGGCGAATTCGGCCAGTGGAACCGCTCCATCGAGGGAACCGGAATCGCCGCGCGCGACATAGGTTGTCACCGCGATGTCGTCGCGGATGCCGGCCAGCGTGGCGCCGAATTCGGGATCGAACACGAGCACGCCGGGATCGGAATCATCGAGCGCGAAAAGCAATTCCGGTGCGGTGAGCCGCCAGTTGAGGCGTACCGCGATCGCGCCGACCCGACCGATGGCCAGGTAGAGGGCGATGTAATCGGTGCAGTTGCGTAGCAGCAGACCCACCCGGTCGCCTTTGCGCACCCCTGCCTGTTGCAGCGCCCGCGCGTAGCGCAGCTCGGCGGCGCGCAGTTCGAGCCAGCTCAATGCGGGCTCGTTGCCGAGGGCGACAGCGGGCCGGTTCGGATCGACGGCGGGCATCTGCGCGGCGATGGCGTCGGTGATGTAGTTCAGGCTCATCCCCATCGGATGCTCCGGCGAGTGAGGCGGCAGTGACTCATTCGTTGTTCCTTGTCTCTCAGTGGACCGCGCCCGCGGCACGGAGGGTGTCGAGCTCGGGTGGATCGAAACCCCAGTCGAGGAGTGCGCCAGTGGTATTCGTCCCCGCCGGTACCGACGGACCTTGGACCCCGCCGGGGGTGCGGCTGAACCGCGGCGCGGGCGCGGGCTGCAGCACGCCGTCGACCGGGACGAAACTGTGTCGTGCCAGGGCATGCTCGTGCTTCAGCGCTTCGTCGAGGTCGAGAACCGGTGTGGTGCAGGCTTCACGCCCGGCGAAGGCGGTTTCCCATTGCGCGCGGGTGCGGGAGAAGAACACCTCCGCGAACCGGTCACGCATCGACGTCCAGCCCGCGCGATCCCATTGGGTATCGGCGAGTTCGGGTTCCAGTCCGAGGACGTCGAGGAGTTCGGCGAAGAATTTGGACTCGATGGCGCCGACCGCCATCCATCCACCGTCGGCGGTTTCGTACACGCGGTAGAACGGCGCGCCGCCGTCGAGCATGTTCGTGCCGCGCTCGAGCTCGAGCATCCCTGCCTGCCGTTGGCCGTAGAAGACGCCGCCGAGCAGTGCGATGCCGTCGACCATCGCGGCGTCGACCACCTGTCCGCGTCCGCTGCCGCGAGCCTCCCACAGCGCCGACAGCAGCCCCATGGCCAGCATCAGGCCACCGCCGGCGAAGTCACCGAGCAGGTTGAGCGGGATCGCGGGGGCACCACCTCGCGGGCCCATCGCGGCGAGCAGGCCGGTCAAGGAGAGATAGTTGAGATCGTGTCCGGCCGTCTGACTGAGAGGTCCGTCCTGACCCCACCCCGTCGCCCGGCCGTAGACCAGGCGGGGATTGCGCGCCCAGCATGCCTCCGGCCCCACGCCCAGTCGCTCGGTGACACCCGGCCTGTTGCCCTCGATGAGGGCGTCGGCCTGTTCGACCAGGCGTAGAACGGTTTTCACGCCGTCGGGGTGTTTGAGATCGATGGCCACCGATCGTCGTCCGCGATCGTTGACGAAGGCCGGCTGACGCCCGTTGCTCGCGCCCAGATCGGTGCGCAGGGCACCTACGGCATCGGGCCGGTCGATGCGCAGGACCTCGGCGCCGAGGTCGCTGAGCAGCATCCCGCACCACGGTCCGGGCCCGAGCCCGGCCAGCTCGATGATCTTGAGTCCGGTCAACGGTCCCGTAGACTGCCTTTCGGTCGAGGTCGGTCGATCCATGACTTCACGACCCGACGAGAATCTGTTTGAGCTCGGTGAACCCGAGAATTCCCTCTGGGCCCGATTCCCGGCCCCATCCGGACGCGCCAACACCGCCGAACGGCGCGCTCATCGCGGGACCGAAGGTGTTGACGGCGACCGCGCCGGCCCGGATCCGACGCGCCACCTCGATGCCGAGGTCGGTGTCGGCGGTGAACACCGCGCCCGACAATCCGAAGACGGTCGCATTGGCCAGGCGCACGGCGTCGTCGAGATCGCGGTACACCTGTACCGCCGTCACCGGGCCGAACACTTCGCGCTGGACCAGCTCGGCGTCCTCGGACACGTGGGTGAACAACGTCGGCTCGTAGAACCACCCGGCATCAAGGTGCGGTGGCCGTTTGCCGCCGGTGACCAGATGCGCACCGTCGGCCGTGGCTTTGGCGACGAAGTTCTCGGTGCGGTGCCGCGCGGCCTCGTTGATCAACGGACCGAGATGGGTTTTCGGATCGAGCGGGTCGCCGATGGTCAAGCGCTCCCAGCCTGCCCGGAGCTTGTCGATCAGTTCGTCGTGTCTGCGCTCGGACACCAGGATCCGCGACAGCAGCGCGCACACCTGGCCCGCGCCGTTCGTCGCGCCGGGAACCAGTGCCCGCAGCGCCCGGTCGAGCGGCGCGTCGTCGAGGATCAGCGCGGGAGACTTGCCGCCGAGCTCGAGCTGGGTCCGGGCATAGCGGCCGTGGGTCGCGGCCAGCACGTCCTGGGCGGCGACATGCCCGCCGGTCAGCGACACCAGGTCGACCCTGGGATCACGAGTCAATGCCTTACCTATCTCCACCGGACCACAGACGATGTTGACCACGCCTGCCGGGAAGCCCGCGCTCAATGCGCACTCGGCGACGAGCGCCATCGTCAGATGCGATTCGGGCGCGCCCTTGATGACGACGGGACAGCCGGCCAGCAGCGCGGGCACCACTTTGGACGCGATCGTGACGACGGGCCCGTTGTAGGGCAGGATCGCCACCACCACGCCCACCGGTTCCCGGCGCAACAGCACCTGCCCCAGCTCGGACGACCGTTGCTGTTCGCTCAACATCTCCTCGGCCTTGTCGAGCGCGGACCGCCATGCCGCAGTGGTGCCGAACCGGTGCAGTGCGCGCCCATGACGCAGCGGCATCCCCGCCTCGACGGCCCACACCAAGTCCAGTTCGGCTGATCGCGCGTCGACGAGGTCGAACCAGCGAGCCGTCGCGGCCATCCGTTCGGGAAGGGGAGTGCGGGCCCAGGTCTCGCGCGCGGTGTCTGCGGCGTCGACCGCCGCGAGCGCGTCGGCTACGGAGGGCTGCCGGACAATGGCGACGGGCTCACCGGTGGCCGGCGCGACGATGGTCGAACTGTCGCCCATGGCGGGACCGAGCGCGCCGCCGACCAGCACGTCGTCGGCATGGGCGACCTCCACTCCGGAGATTTTCACTATTCCACCTTCAGTCGACGACCTGTGGTCTGTCCCGGTTCCGGCCAGGCGATTCCTGCGCAAGCCAGAAATTCTATCCCGGTGTAGAATATATATAATGTTGTGGAGGTGCAATGTTTGTCAGTGGTCCTGTGTGGGCCGAAATCGCGCTGTGCGGGCACGACGGCGCCGGCTGCTGTTCCGGTTGGGTGAGCGGCTTCCCGAGAAGGGGCATCGGGTTCGTTAGAATCGCCGCGGTGTCGGGACGGTCATGGCCTCGGGCGCACGGAGTTCGACAGGGAGGTTGACGATGGGTGCGCCACGCGCAGGTAACGATTCGGTCCACAGTGCCGAACCCACGACGCGGGCGATGCGAAAGCGTGCCGGCCGCGTTCGGTTGATCGAACATACCGCGGCGCGCTTGTTCGCCGAATATGGTTACGAGGCAACAAATTTCGAGGCCATCGGGGCGGCGCTGGACATGCGCGGCTCCAGCCTCTACTACTACTTCCCATCGAAGGAAGAACTCTTCCTGCGCTGTATGGAGCACGCGGCCGCCGAGGTGTTTCCCCGGCTGCGGGTGATCGCCGAGTCGGAGGGTGCGCCGCTTGACCGGCTCCGCTCTATGTTCCGCGAGGAAGCTGTCATCACGCTGCGGGAATACCCGGAGTTCATCCCGCTCTTCCTCAAGGTGCAGGTGCCGATTGACGCGCTCGAACAGCGGCGCGACGAGCTGCGGCGCGAGCAGACCGCGATCTTCCGCGAAGTGGTCGACGAACTCGTCACCGCACCACAGGCTATTCCGGCCGATCGCCTGCACGTGACGTTGAATCTCGCATTGGGCGGGCTGGCCCTGATCGGCGAATGGTTCAAGCCCGGCAGTGATCTCGGGGTCGAAGAATTCGCCGACCAGGTGTCGCAGACTCTGATCAGGATGTTTGTGGCCGATCCCGGCTAGCGGGTTCCATCGACCGGCCTGGCACTAGTCCGCGACAGCCGCTCGCGATGTCTGCGTCGCGGGCTCGGGTTCACTCGGCGGACGTACCCGCATCAGGACCAACGCGACGATCGCGGCGATCGTCAGTGGAACGATGACCGCGAGGTACATCGAGCGCGGCGTCAGCACACTCAACGCGTAGCCGGCGACGATCGGCGACAGAATCGCACCGGCCCGGCCGACTCCCATCATCACGCCATAACCCTTGGCCCGGGCGAGCACGGGATAGACGGCGGTGGACGTCGCGGTGTATCCGGTGAGCGCCGCGAAGATCGCCGCGCCGAGCACGGCCGCCATGGTCAATGCGATGGGGCCGCGCAGTGTCACCGCGAACACGGCGATCGCGAGCGCTGCCACCAGCGAGGTGACGGCGGCGATCCGTGCGCCGGCGAATTTCAGGCCGACCGCACCGAAAAGGGTGCCGCCGATGACCGCGCCCAAGCCGATCATGATACCTGCCATCGCACCGCTGCCGGCATCCCCGCTGGCGTTTTTGATCAGCTGCGGAGTCCAGGTGCCGACGAAGTAGTAAGCGGCCGTCAGCATCGAATAGCCACCGGCCAGCAGGATCGTCCGCGTCCGCAGCGTCTGGCCCAACAGTCGGCTTTCGGCGATGGTGGCCACGTGTCGCGTCGGCTCGCCGGTGGCCTTGCGCTGGAGAAACTCGTCGGATTCACGGAGGAAGACCGCGGTGACGACCAGGGAGATGGCACCGAATGCCGCGCCGATCCAGAACATGCCCTGCCATGCGCCATCGACCCATGTGAGCAGCCCGGCTCCGGCGAAACCGGCCAGCATCGTGCCGAGCGGATAACCGATCATGACCACACCCAGCGCGATACTGCGCCGATTCGCCGGCGCGCTCTCCTGGCCGAGCACGATGATCACCACGCTGATCGTGCCGATGGCGATACCGGTGACGAACCGGGTGAGCAACAGCGTCTCGAAGTTGGTCGATAGGGCCGAGGTCGCCAGCCCGATCGTGTTGACCGCCAAACCGATCATCAGGAGCTTGCGACGCCCGTAGCTGTCGGCGAAGCGGGCGAGCCCGATCGCGCCGACGGCCATGCCCGCCAGGGCGGCGCTGACCAGATA
This sequence comes from Nocardia bhagyanarayanae, assembly GCF_006716565.1. NCBI lineage: Bacteria > Bacillati > Actinomycetota > Actinomycetes > Mycobacteriales > Nocardiaceae > Nocardia > Nocardia bhagyanarayanae. The sequence goes on from NZ_VFPG01000001.1 coordinate 4,838,327, forward strand.
TCCCTTCTGGGCGTTCGACGCGAATCCCTCTGGGAGATATGGCATCGCGAAGCCCATCACCAGGACGTCGTATCCGTCGAGCATGTTCAGGAACGCGCAGAACAGGACGACTGCTATTTGATTGGGGCGCATGCCGATCGTGGCTGCCCAAGACTTCTGTGGATTCATCGGATCTCTCTTGTTCTGCGCGAAGGAACGTTGCTCCTCGGGGCGCCGTCGCGGGCTGTCGGGGCCGGCGACGGGCTCGGGGGAGTGGCGGTGCGGAATGGGGGCACCGGGGGCCGTCGGCGAGGGGGCCGCAGGAGCTTCTCCCAGCAGCAGGATACGAAGGAGTGCATGAAACTTAATGTATTTTCGTGAAACCGGTCCCGAGCGGAGATCTGTTGGATGCGTAACGGGTCGCGGCCCACCGCGCGATACAGCGGCGCTCAGGGCAACCGCAGGGGCTGATGTGTGATTGTTTGTGCAGACGAGAGCATCAATCTAGTCATCTGTTGAATTCCGATGTCTCTGACGATAGTATCCATGCCGTCCTGTGATCCGCAGCACAAACCAGGCAGTCAGGATGGCTCCTCGCCTTCGATCTGCTGACTCACCTGAGCAAGTACATAATATTTAATGCTGAGATCTCGTCTAGATTCCCGGCGTCCCACCTGGCAAGACATTGGAGTCCTCATGGCAGCAACAAAGACGATTCGCCGTGTATGGGCGCTCGACGCCCCTCAGCTCACCGTCGACTGCGGCATCTTGATGCTCGGCTCGGGCGGCGTGCAGGAGACGATCCCCGCGCCGACATTCCTGATCGAGCACGACGAAGGGCTGATGGTGTTCGACGCGGGCCTGGCGACCACCGGCGCCGGCGATCCCGCTGCCGCGTACGGGGAACTGGCCTCGGCGTTCCACATCGATTTCCCCGAGGCCTACCGGCTCGACCGGCAGATCGAATCCATCGGCTACGCCACCCGCGACGTCCGCCGGGTCGTGCTGTCGCACATGCACTTCGATCACACCGGTGGACTCGATCTTTTTCCGCACGCACAGGGTTTCATCGGCGCGGGCGAACTGCGCTACGCGAAGACGCCGTCGAACCTCGACGCGGCCTTCTTCCGGGAGGACGACATCACGGCCGCGCAGAAGATCGCCTGGATCGAGGTGCCCGCCCGATACGACCACGACCTGTTCGGCGACGGCAGCGTCACCCTGCTCTCACTACACGGCCACACCCCGGGCACCCTCGGCCTGAAGTTGCGCATGCCCGACGAGAGCACCCTCGTCCTCACCAGCGACGCCGCGCACAAATGGGACAACGTCGACCTGACCATCGGCATGCCGTTCGATGTCGACCGCACGAACAAGAACAGCTCGCTGCAGAAGATCAAACTGCTGTCCACGCAGCCCGGAACCACGGTGTGGATCAGCCACGATCCGACGGACTGGGCCGAGCTGCGAGCGGGCGGCTCGGAGATCACCAGCGCCGCGACGCTTCGGGCTCGCACGGCGGACTCCGTGCCGGCGTGAAGACACTGGCAGCGGTTATCGACGAGGGCAGCACCGAGCTCGAGTTGCGCGAGTTGCAGTCGGCGAACCAAGTTTCGGTGAAGTCCACGTCGAATTCGTCGCCTCGGAACTCTGTGATTCCGACTACCACTTCGTCGACGGGATTTCTCGGAGGTCGCACACCGATCGTCCTCGGCCACGAAGGGTCGGGGATCGTCGAATCCGTCGGACCGGGCGTGACCCGGCCGCAGCCCGGCGACCACGTCGTCGGCAGCTTCGTGCCGACCTGTGGTTCGTGCCGATACTGCGCGACCGGGCGGTCGAGTCTGTGTGACATGGCCGCCGACACGATGAACGGCACCTTCTCCGACGGCCGCTTCCGCTACCACGATGCGTAGGGCCGCGACTACGGCAGCCTCTGCATGCTCGGCACCTTCTCCGAACGGGGCACCGTGATGGAGCGGTCGATCATCAAGATCGATCCCTGGATTCCGCTCGAAGTGGCCGTCCTGGTGGGCTGTGGAGTGCCGACCGGCTTGGGGACGACGACAGAGGTCTGAACTACGCCCACTACGTCTCTGCCAGCACGGCGTGATCGGGCTGATGAAGAACATCGCGCTCGAGCTGGCACCGCACGGCATCCGGTGCAATGCCCTCTGTCCCGGTGCCGACACTCCGATGATCGACACCGAGTCGGCCTACGACCTGTTCGCCGGCGGCTCCGGCGGTACCCGCGCTCATCTCGACGAGGCACCTACCATTTCAACGCCCTCGAGGCGAGGTCGGTGCTCGACCGTCAGGTCGTCGCGGATACCTCGCTGTACCTCAACTCCGAGCTGGCCTCGGTAGTGACCGGTGCCGTGATCGCGGTCGATGCCGGTCACGGGCTGCTCACCGGGTTCAACCGCGCTCCCGTCAAGCGTTGATCGACCGGGGCCTCCCGTGCACGTCGGGAGGCCGCTTCGGGTTCTCGGCCCGCTGATTCGGAGTCGCCGAATCGGGTAAACGCACCGTGGGCCCAGCTAAGCATAATGCGTAATTCTCGCTTGAAGCCGAACTGAAGGGATCACGGATGTCAGGGATCAAGCTTCGACCACTCGAGCAGCAGGTTGCCGTCGTTGCCGGCGGATCCAGTGGGATCGGTCGAGAGACCGCGCTTCGGCTGGCCGCCGCGGGGACGAAAGTGGTGGTGGCGGCGCGCAACGAAGCGGGGCTGTCGACGCTCGTGCGCGAGATCGAGGACGCCGGTGGGGAGGCGGTGTATGCGGTCTGCGATGTGAGCGATCGGGCTAAGGTCGAGTGCGTCGCCGAGTTGGCCGTGGCGAAGTTCGGTCGCATCGATACATGGGTCGCCGTCGCGGCCGTGGTGGTCTACGCGGACTTCGAGCACACCACACCCGAGGAGTTCCGCCGGTTGATGGAAGTCAACTTCATGGGACAGGTGCACGGCTTCCAGGTGGCACTGCCGCATCTTCGGCGGGCGGGCGGTGGTGCGCTGGTGTCGGTGGGATCGGGCGAGACGGTGATCTCGATGCCGCTCAACAGCGCCTATGCCGCGTCCAAGCACGCGGTCGAAGGAATGCTGGACGCGCTGCGGCGTGAGCTGCAAGCCGCGGGCACACCGATTTCGGTCACCAGTATCAAACCGGCGGCGATCAATACCCCGTTCTTCAACAACGGCCGCAACAAGATGGACGTGAAGCCGAAGGGCGCTCCACCGTTCTACGACCCGGCGGTGGTCGCCGAGTGCGTTCTGTTCGCCGCCACCCACCCGGTCCGCGATCTCTACGCGGGTGGCGCGGCCAAGCTCATGAAGGTGACACAGCACCTCGCCCCGCGACTGGCCGACGTCGTGCTGGCCAAGTTCGGTATCCCGATGGAACAAACCAAGGACGCGGCGACCGACACCGACGGCAATCTCTACGAGCCGAGCGGGGACGCACGCGTCCAAGGGGATTTCGGAAAACAAGCGCTGCCGTTCAGCCCTTACACCTGGCTGGCGACCCATCCCACTGCGCGCCGCCTGCTCTGGGCAGGGGCGCTGGGCGGACTGGGAACACGATGGGCCGCCCGCGCGCGGTCTGCCGCGTAACAACTGACGCCCACTGCGGACGATCCGAGAATCTCACCCGACGAGAGAGGAAGCTCATGACAACCGACAACATCGAAAACGTTCGAATCAAGGCCCTGGCTTGGGACCTCGCGGCAGATATCTACTATCCGCCGGAATTCGACGCCGGACGGAAGTACACCACGATCATCAGTGCCCATCCGACCGGCAGTTGCAAGGAACAGACCTCGGGCAATATCTACGCCACCGCGCTGGCCGAGCGGGGGTTCGTGGCGATCGCCTTCGACGCGAGCTTTCAGGGTGACAGTGGTGGCGAACCGCGCTTGATCGAGGACCCCGGGTTCCGTGCCGAGGACTTCAGCTACGTCATCGACTATCTGGTCACCCAGCCCTGGGTCGACGAGAACCGCATCGGTGTACTGGCCATCTGCGGTGGCGGTGGCTATGCCGTCAGCGCCACCATGACCGAACGACGCATCAAAGCCCTCGGTACGGTGACCGGCGCCAATGTCGGGCGGCGAATGCTCGAGGGCTTCACCGAGTACGACCCGCTCGGTGCGCTCGAAGCGATGGCCGCGCAGCGCACCGCCGAGGCTCGCGGCAAGGACGAGCAGGTCAACGATCTGCTGCCACCGTCTCCGGAAGCCGCCGAGCAGGCAGGTCTGACGGATGTCGACCTGGTCGAGGCGACCGAGTACTACAAGACCGATAGAGGGCGTAAACCCAACGGCCGCACCAGCTTTCTGTTCTCACGGCAGGCGCGCCTCGTCGGCTGGGACGCCTACACCCGCGCGGAGATCCTGCTCACCCAGCCGTTGTGCCTCGTCGTCGGCGACAAGCCCGGCGCCTTCGGCGCCTACCGCGACGCGTTCGAGCTCTACCAGCGCGCCGCGTCCAAGGACAAGGAACTCGTCGTCCTGGAGGGCGTGACGCACTACGACCTCTACGACCAGCCCGAAGCGGTATCGCAAGCGCTGGACCGCCTCGTGCCCTTCTTCACCAAGCACCTCTGACGGACCGCCGGCTCACCGGTCCGGTTCCAGCTGGTCCTCGTCGATCGGCCGGGTCAGCAGCTGCTCGATGAGAACCTTTGTGGCCGGGCTGAATTCGCGGCCGCGGGCGGTGGCGAGGTGGATCCGGCGCGCCGCCCAGGGTTCGGCGAGTTCCAGAACGGCGACGCGGCCGGTCCATTCGTGGCCGACCAGGCACTCCGGTTGCACTGTGACGCCGAGCCCGGCATGTACCAGGCTGATGGCGGAACCACCGCTGCGCAACACATGCTTCGGCGCGTAGTCCTCACCGATACGTTGCGCGGCGGCGCGCAGCGCACCGATCAGCGCGCGCGGCGCGATCAGGTTCTCCGGCACCAGGTCTCGGATCGTCACGCTGGTCTGTCCGCTGAGCGGGTGGTCGAGTGGAACCACGGCGACGATGCGGTCGCGGCGGTAGGGGGTCACCTCCACACCGTCCAGGTCCAGACCGTAGGCCGAGGCGAAGACACCCAGATCTGCCTCGCCGCGGGCGACCTCCTGCACGATGTCGGCATTCTCCACCTCGTGCACCACCAGGTCGACCAGCGGGTACTCGCGGCTGAACTCGCCGAGCTCGCGGGCAAGGAACGGCACGATCACCGACCGGGCCGAGACGATTCGCAACTCGCCCTGTACGCCCTCGGTGAGCGAGGCGAACTCGGTGCGCATGTCGTCGAGACTGTCGAAGATCATCCGGGCGTGGCGGGCCAGGATCGCCCCCGCCGGGCTCGGCACCACCCCCTTGGGGGTGCGCTCGAGCAGCTTGACGCCCGCGATGTTCTCGAGGACCTGAATGCGCTTGGTCGCGGTGGACGCGGCGATGTTCTCCCGGATCGCGGCCAGACCGATCTGTTGTTCCTCGATCGCGGAGAGGAACAGGCGCAAGGTGAACAGGTCGACCTGCCTGATCAGGTGCAACCGGTTGAGCGTGCCCATATCACCTCCGCTGTCGGGCCTGACCGGTGTTCCCGATCATAGTAGGACTCTGTGGAGAATATTTAATATGGCATTCAGGTGGTCGGCACCCGCTCGATGAGGGCGACCTTGACGTGGTCGGGCCGCTTCAGGGTGCCGTCGGGCACCAGCTCGACGGTCGTCTTCACGTTGAGCGCTGAGCGCACTCGGCCTTCGATGGTGGTGCGCAGATCGTCGCGCTGTTCGGCGGTCAGGTCCAGTGCGTATTCCACGACCAGAGGCAGCGGACGCTGGGTGGAGTGGCCCTCGAAGTCGGCGCGGATGCGCATCTCGCCGGTCGTCGCGGGCGCCAGTTCCATGACCAGCTCCTTGACCGCGGACGGGAACAGGTTGATGCCACGCACGATCAGCATGTCGTCGGTGCGGCCGACACAGCGCACCTTGTAGCCCGTTCGGCCGCACGCGCAATCGGTGCCGGTGACGACCACATGGTCGCGCGTGCGGAAGCGCAGCAGGGGAGAGGCCTGGCGGCGCAGCGCGGTGTAGACGAGTTCACCACTGGCACCTTCTACGGGCGTCACCTGGTCGCCGGTCTCGGGGTCGATGAGCTCGGCGACCATCAGATCCGGTGACAGGAAGTGCATGCCGTCACCGACCTCGCACTCGCCCCAGTAGGTGCACGCGATGTCGGTGCCGCCCAACATTTCCCGTGCCGTGGCGCCCCACAGCGACTCGAGCTTCTCGCGCACCGCGGGCAGTCCGCCGCCGGGCTCGCCACCCACGCTGATCGCGCGCACACCCAGTTCGGCGGCGGCGCGGCCGACGATCTGCGGCGCCTGCTCGGCCAGATGGGTGAGGAAGTAGGGAGTGCCGATCAGGGCGTTGGGGCGCTGATCGGCCTGGACGCGCAGCAGTCGCTCGGCGCCTGCTTCCGCGCCGATCGGGATGTCGACGATGCCCATGTACTGCAGTATCTGCACGATCGGCAGTCCGCCGACGAAGCCTTTGCTCATGCCGAATCCGTGCAGCAGGCGATCGCCGGGCCGGAATCCGTTGGCGTAGAGGGCGCGTGCGCCCAGCTCACTCCAGGTACGGATGTCGCTTTCCGTCAGACCGACATAGGACGGTGAGCCCGTGGTCCCCGACGACGCCTGAATCTGGACGATGTCGGCATCGGCGGCGGCGACATGGGTGCCCAGCGGCGGTGCGGACGCGAGGCTGTCGCGCAGTTCCTGCTTCTGGGTGAACGGCAGGCCGGCGAGGTCGGCGACGGTCTCGATCTTGCCCATGTCGACGCCGTGCTCGGCGAACTTCGCCTGGTAGAACGCGCTGTGCGCGGCCAGGTATGCGAGCTGCTCGCGGAGCCGCTCGTCCTGAACCCGGCGCGCCTCCTGCGCCGAGAGGGTCTCGACAGAACTCCAGTACCGCGCCGAGAAAGGAACACTTCTCATGATGACTCCCGAATGGCCGTTGCAACGTCGCCGCGCTACCGTTGTCGTCCGGCGACGATTGTTCCCCGACCATAGTTGGGCTATTGTTTCTATTCAATTCGCTGTCTTCGAATCGTAGGTTCGGAATTTTTCACTTGCTAACGCCCTGTCCGTTGGTCAATCTCGAATTGTCGCTGGATATGCTCTGCTGACCTGCTGATTCGGGGGAAAGTGGGCTTCGGGGATTCGGAGCTGCCGAAGGGGCAATTCGAAGATCCTCACTTGGCGCATAGGACGGGCGGAATTAACGTACTGCTCGGCGAACAATTATCTGAACTCATCGCATACGGAGCACAAAGAATGAATTCGAACTTCCTGGACGAGGCGCAGGCAGCCTGGCTCGACACCGTGAACAAGTTCATGGACGACGAGATCACCGTGGAGTATGTGCGCAAGTGTGACATCGCCCGGGAGTACCCGTACGAGGCCTACGAGAAGATCGCCGCCCAGGGCTGGCTCGGCATCCTCATCGACGAGGCCGACGGCGGCTCGGGCGGCGACATCTTCGACTACTCGCTGATGGCCGAGGGGCTGGGCAAGTTCGGTTTCGACTTCGCCTGCTCGGTGCTCGTGCCCACCTTCACCGCGATGAACATCCTCAAGTACGGCACCGACGAGCAGAAGGCGCGCTACGTCAAGCCGTTCATCGACGGTCAGATCCGCTTCTCGGTCTCGATCTCCGAGCCCGACGCCGGTTCGGACGCCTCCAACACCAAGACCCGCGCGCGTCGTGACGAGAACGGTGACTGGATCGTCTCCGGTCAGAAGCTGTGGTGCTCAGGCGCCGCGGCCAAGGACACCGTCATCGCGATGCTGGTGCGCACCGACGCCGACGACAAGCACGGCGGCCTGTCGGTCCTGCTGATCCCCAACGACACCCCCGGCCTGGACATCCGCAAGCTGCCGACGCTGTCTCGGCACGCCACCGGCACGACCGAGATCTTCCTCGACGAGGTCCGCGTACCCGCCGACGCGCTGCTGGGTGAGGTCGGGCAGGGCTGGAAGATCATCACCGACCACCTCGAGCTCGAGCGCTGCGCGGTCGCCGCCGCCTATGTCGGCAACGCCCAGGAAGCGGTCAAGGCCGCCAACAAGTACGCCCACGAGCGCATCCAGTTCGGCAAGCCGATCTACGAGTTCCAGGTGCTCAAGCACATGCTGGCCGAGAACCAGACCCGCGTCGACGCCGCGCGCCTGCTCTGCTACCGCGCCGCCAAGATGAAGGCCGCCGGTCTGCCCGCCGCCCGCGAGACCTCGATGGCCAAGCTCTACGGCTCCGAAACGCTCAAGCAGTGCGCCCTCGACGGCATGCAGATCCTCGGTGGTTACGCCAACCTGCCCGAGGCCGACATGGAGCGGTACCTGCGCGAGAGCGTGCAGTCGACCATCGGCGGCGGCACCTCGCAGATCCAGCGCACCATCATCGCCAAGTCCATGCGCCTCTGACCCGCACCCCCACAAGCACTCTCAGGAGAATTCCGATGGCCACCATCGACAACCGCATCGACATGCCGCTCGACGAGATCGAGGTCGGCACTGTCTTCCGCTCCGGCGGGCGCACCATCACCGAAGCCGACGTGGTGAATTATTGTGCGCTGACCGGCAATTGGATCGAGATTCACTCCAATGTCCACTACGCCGCGCAGACCCGTTTCGGTGAGCGCCTGGTGCAGGGCTCGCTGACCTACTCCCTGATGACCGGCCTGATCCAGTTCGGCCCGTCGATTCAGGCGAACTACGGCATCGACAACTTGCGCTACCTGAAGCCGGTGCTGATCAACGACACCATCTACGTCACCGCCGAGGTGATCGCCAAGAAGGACAAGGACGAGAAGTTCGGCGTCATCACCTTCCTGATGAAGGCGCTCAACCAGCATGGCGACGTGGTCCAGCGCAGCGAGTGGAGCCTGCTGATGCTGCGCAAGCGCGAGGACCTCGACGCGCTCGTCGGCGCCTCGCTGCCGACCGAAAAGGTGCGGGGCTGAGGTCATGACCGCACAACCCGTCGCAGCGATCGTCGGCATGGGCGACGCCTATGCCACCCGCGCCGATCGCAAGGACCCGCTGCAACTGGCCGTCGAGGCCACCGTCGCGGCGCTCGCGGACGCGGGGATCACGAAGAACCAGGTGGACGCCCTGTTCACCGGTCGCTCGCCGTGGGCCGACAAGCGCTCGCAGTGGAACAATATCTTCGCCTCGCACATGCAGATGCCGCTGACGTTCACCAGTGAACTCACCCTGCACGGCGCCGGACTCACCGCCACACTCGCGCAGGCGTCGCAGATGATCGCCGCGGGCAAGGCGGAGTATGTGCTCTGTCTGCAGAGCGATGCGACGGAGTTGTTCGTCGACGCGGTCGCCATGGGCGCGGAGGCCGACGCGGATCCGCAGTTCGAAGTGATATATGGACCGACGATCCCGTCCCTCTACGCCCAGGCCGCCCGCCGGTATTTTCACGAATTCGGCATCACCGAAACCGATCTCGCCGAGGTCGCCGTCGCCAATCAGCGGTGGGGCGCCCACCATCCGCACGCGGCCAAGGCCAAGCACGGCGAGATCGATATCGCCACGGTGCTCGACTCGCCGTACGTGGCGACGCCGTTGCGGCGGTGGATGTGTTCCACCTGGGGCGGCGGCACCGGCGGCGCACTGGTCGTCACCGCTCCCGACAACGTGCGTCCCCACCAGAAGCCGGTCTACCTGCACGGGTACGGGTCGGCCACCACCCACGAGTACCTGTCGGACCGGATGAACATGCGCGGCTGCAAGTTCGCTGACTTCGGCACACTGCCGAACCTGACCCACACCGCCACCATCGAGGCGGCGCGGCAGGCCTACGCGATGGCCGAACTCGGCCCCTCCGATATCGACATGGTGCAGGTGTCGGTGAACTTCGCGCACATGGGCCCGATCGTCATGGAGGACTTGGGCTTCGCGAAGAAGGGCCGGGGCATCGACGTCTATCGAGAGGGCCGCACCGGCATCGATGGCGACCTACCGACCGACACCAACGGCGGCTGGCTGTCCTTCGGCCAGCCCGGCATCTCCTGCAACATGGACACCCTCATCGAGACCGTGCGCCAGCTGCGCGGGCAGCCGCTGGGGCTGGCACCCACCCGCAAGCCGGAGACCGCGCTGGTGCAAGGTGCGGGCGGCATGTTGGCGGCGGGCAGTGTCCTGGTGCTGGCGGCCTGAGCGGAATCGGAGAACATCATGAGTGAGACCACCGCACACAACGACTGGCCACAGCCGTACCGGTTGCTCGATGCCGCACCGTACTGGGCGGCGCTGGACGAGCAGCGCCTGACCTTTCAACGCTGTGCCGACTGTGCCGAAGCCGTCTGGCCCGCGCACTCGTACTGCCCCTATTGCGCCTCGTCCGCACTGAATTGGGCGGAGTCTGCCGGGCGCGGCACGGTCTATTCCTTCAGTACGGTGATGCGTGGCCCGACCCCGGTGTGGGCGTCGATCACGCCGTACACCGTCGGGTTCGTGCAGATGGCCGAGGGCTACATGCTCTTCGCCCAGATCGAAGGCGGCCCCGAGTCCATCGCGATCGACCAGGACGTCACCGTCCGGTTCGTCGAACGCGGTGCCCAGACCATCCCCGTCTTCACCGCCGCGAACCCCGGGTAGTGGCGCGCCATGACAGCACACGACCGATCACGACCAAGGCAGGAGTAGCCGATGCAGAACGAACTTCCGCTGTCCGGAATCGTCGTGGTCGAACTCGGTGACAGCGCCTCGGCGCCGTTCACCGGCAAGATCCTCGCCGAACTCGGCGCCGAGGTGTGGAAAGTCGAACGGCCGACCGGTGATTCGTCGCGCGGATGGGGTCCGAGCATGTGGAAAGGTAGCGGCGCGGCGTTCCACGCGCTCAACCGCGGCAAACGGTCCATCAAGATCGACATCAAGGACCGCGAGCAGCTCGCGCTGCTGCACCAGTTGATCGCCGAACGCGCCGACGTGTTCCTGCACAATCTGCGACCCGGCTCCGCGGCGAAGTACGGTCTGGACGCCGAAAGCCTCCGGGTGACCAAACCCGAGCTCGTGCACTGCGAGGTCGGCGCGTTCGGGCACACCGGGCCGATGAACAGCCTGCCCGGCTACGACCCGCTGATGCAGGCATTCTCCGGAATCATGAGCATCACCGGCGAACACGACGGACCACCGGTCCGTGCGGGGGTGTCGATCATCGACTTCGGCACCGGAATGTGGGCGGCGATCGGCATCCTCGCCGCACTCCATCGGCGCCGATCCAAACTGGACGGTGCCGCGGTGAACGCGTCGCTGCTGGAAACGGCGATCGCGTGGATGTCGATCGGCGTCGCGGGCTACAACGCCGACGGCGCGCCCGGCGAACGACACGGCTCGGGGGTCGCGTTCATCGTCCCCCACCGCGCCTACTCGGCCGCCGACGGTGATCTGATCATCAGCTGCGGCAACGACGGACTGTTCGCACGCCTGAGCCAGGCGCTGGACCGACCCCAATGGGCGAGTGACGACCGGTTCGCCACAAACGCCGCCCGTCTGGCCAACCGGGCGGAGATCGACCGCTTGATCGGCGATCGGCTCGTGGAGCATTCGCGTGATCACTGGCAGAAACGGTTGCAGGACTTCGGTGTTCCGGTCGCACCGGTGCAGACGACCGCCGAAATGGTCGCCCACGAGCAAACGAAGGCGCTCGGCATCATCGGTGCCCCCGCCGAGGGCGAGATCGGGATCGTCGGGCTGCCGTTGTCGTTCGATGGCAAACGACCGCCCCCGTTGCCTGCCGCTCAGGACGTCGGCGGCGGCGACGACGGGTTGCGCGGCATTCTCTGGCAGCGAAGCGGCATCGACGGCAACAGCGATGGCTAGCGGCAGTGGCCCGCTGACGGGCATTCGCATCATCGAGCTGGGTGGGGTCGGACCGACTCCGTTCGCCGCGATGCTGCTGTCGGATCTGGGCGCTGACGTCATCCGGTTGGACCGCCCGCCGGGCTACGACGGCGGAGCACCGATCGACGCGAAGTTCAACCTGCTCAACCGGGGCAGGCGCAGCGCGGTGTTCGATCTGAAGAAGCCGGCGGCGGTCGAGGCGGTGTTGCGGCTCGTCGGCGAGGCCCATGTGGTGCTCGAGGGGTTTCGGCCCGGGGTCGCGGAGAGACTCGGCCTCGGCCCTGATGAATGTATGGCTGTGAATCCGGCCCTGGTGTACGGCCGGATGACCGGCTGGGGCCAGCACGGGCCACTCGCGCGCGACCCTGGTCACGACCTCAACTACATCTCGCTGACCGGGGTGCTGCATTCGGTGGGCCGCGCGGGTGAACCGCCCGCTATTCCGCTCAACCTCGCGGGTGACTTCGGTGGTGGGTCACTGTATTTGGCGCTGGGAGTGGTCTCGGCGCTGTTGGAGAGTCGCACGTCCGGCCGGGGCCAGGTGGTCGACGCCGCCATGGTCGACGGCTCGGCGTCGCTCATGACGCTGTTCTACGGGCTGTTCGCCGCAGGCTATTGGAGCGACGAGCGCGGCGTGAACCGGCTCGACTCGGGCGCGCCTTGGTACAACGTCTACGAAACCGCCGATGGGCGCTGGATCAGTGTGGGCGCCAACGAGTCCCGCTTCTGGCGTAATCTGCTACGGATCATGGGCATCGACGAAGCGGAGATGCCCGGCCAGCACGACAAATCGCAGTGGCCCGCGATGCGCGAAAGGTTCACTGCCGTGTTCCGCACCAGGACCCGCGACGAATGGTGGGCTCTGGCAGAGGGGCAGGAGGCGTGCCTGACTCCGGTGCTCTCGCTCACCGAGGCACCGCGAAACGCGCACCTCCTAGCACGCGGCACCTTCGTCGATGTCGAAGGAGTGGTCCAGCCCGCTCCCGCACCGCGTTTCAGTCGCACCCCCGGTGCGATCCAGCGGCCTCCGGCCCAACCCGGTGAGCACACCGACGAGGTCCTGAGCGACTGGGGGTTCACTCGGGCCGAGCTGACCGCCCTGCGCGATCAGGGCGCGATCGGCTGACTGCAGTGACCGAAACAATGGGGCTGGGCGGGGACTGCCGCCCAGCCCTTTCGTCATGTCACCGCACTCAGCGGCGAGCCTCGACCACCGCGCCCTCGGTGTGGAAGTCGGTTAGCTCGACTCGATGCGTCATGCGCCAATAGTCGGCGACCCGCCAGGGCATGTTGGTGACCACGCGCCCCGCGGCGTTGCGATACCAGCTGCGCATGCCGCCGTAGCTCCAGATCATCCGGGCGTGGGCCTCGTCGAGTTCCTGGTTGTACCGGTCGTGCACCTCCTGCTTGCACTCGACAGTGGCCAGGTCGCGTTCGATCATGGTGCACACCAGATCGGCGATATAGCGCACCTGGCATTCCGCGATCGTGATGAAGCTGCCGCCGTGGCCGATATTGCTGTTGGGGCCGTAGGTCAGGAAAAGATTGGGGAACCCCGGCGCGGTGACGCCGAGGTAGGCGCGCGCGTCCTCCTCGCCCCAGATCTCGTGCAGCAGGCGACCGTCGCGGCCACGTACCGTGATCGGGTACAGCGGGCGGCGCGCTTGGAAACCTGTTGCCATGACGACGATGTCGGCCGGCCGTTCGGTGCCGTCGGCGGCGAGCACTCCCGTAGCGGTCAGCTCGGCGACGCCGTCGGTCACGAGCTCCACGTGCGGTTCGCGCAGCGCGGCGAACCAGCCGTTGTCCAGCAGCATCCGCTTCCCGTAGGGCGGGTAGTCGGGCAGCGTCTTGGCGATGAGGTCGGGCCGACCGTCGAGCTGTTCGGTGAGGTAGCGGGTGAAGTACTGCCGATGCCGGTCGTTCACCCGGTTGATCGAGTGTCCGCCGCCGTCCCACTCGGGGTCGACGTGCAGTGAGGGGTGCACGCGGTCGTTGAAGGTCCAGGCCAGCCGGAAGCGGTTCCATCGGCGGTAGAACGGCAGGTGCCGGTTGAGCCAGTGGACGTCGCTGTCGATCGCCCGGAAGTAGTCGTTGCTCGGTGCGATCCAGTGCGGCGAACGTTGATACACCGTCAGCGATTCGACGTCGCCGACGATCGCCGGGACGATCTGCATCGCGGTGGCGCCCGATCCGACAACGCTGACCCGCCGCCCGGTCAGGTCGAGGTTTTCCGGCCAGCGCGCCGAATGGAACAGCAGCCCACCGAAGTTCTCGGCGCCCGCCACGTCGGGCATCTTGGGCCGATTCAGCTGCCCGGTCGCGGTGATCACCACATCGGCGACGACGGTGACGCTGTCGCCGCCGGGCTCGGTGACCCGCAACTGCCAGAGCCGTTCGACCTCGTCCCACTCGGCCTCGGTGACCTCGTGCCCGAATCGGATCACCGAACGGTCGACGCACTCGGCCGCCATATCCCGCAGATAGCCCTCGACCTCGTCGCGCTTGCCGAAGTGCTGGGACCAGTCGCGCTGATAGAACGAGAAGGAGTACAGCTGACTGGGCGTATCCACACCGCAGCCGGGGTAGTGGTTCTCCAGCCAGGTGCCACCGACGTCCCCGTTCTTCTCGAACACCACGTGCTCGACGCCGGCCAGATCCATCGCCCGGGCGGCGAGCAGGCCGGATATTCCGGCGCCGATGATCGCCACGCGCATGGGCCGTTTCACCTCGGTCGGCCTGCGCGGTACGTGCGGGCGGAAGCCGAGTTCGTCGGCCATCATCGGTTCGAAATCCGCGTGCACGGGTTCACCGGCGACCAGCGACATCAGTCGCAGCAGTAGATCTCCGGTCGGCGCGGGCACCGCGGGCGGCTGTCCCGCCGACCACGCCCGCAGCGCGGTGGCCGCTGCCGCGCAGATCTCGGCGCGGATGTCTGGGGCGAGTCCGCCGTCGTCGTTGTTGTCGATCTGCGGCGCGCGCCGCGGCCGGTAGGGGTCGGCGAGCCAGCGGTCGTCGCCGGTCAGCTGGTAGAGCATCGCGACCAGGCTCGGGATATTGCCGGACGCGAGCTTCTGCGCGAGCCGGTCGAGGTCTTCGGTGCCCAAGTCGAGCGGGTTCGGTTCGGTCATCGGAGTGTCCTTCGTCGGTGAGTGGAGTGCCGCGGTCCGTTAGGCGGTGATCAGTGGCCAGAGTCCGTCGCGGCCCGCCGCGAGCGCGGCGGTGGTGAGCTTGTCGTCCCAGAAGCCGACCGAGCCGAACTCCGAGCGCCAAGCGAGCGCGGCGCCGGTGAACTCGTGCAGCCGATGTTCGAGCGTGGTGCCCATCGCACCGTGCACCTGATGGGCATTGCGCACCACCACCGAGGCGGCGTGACCGGCGCACGAACGAGCCACCGCGACAAGGAAATCCAGTTCTGGACCGCGCCAGTCGGTGCGGATGGCCGCCGCAAGGGCGGCCTCGGTCGCGGCCCTGGCCAGCGACGCCTGCGCGGCGATGTCGGCGACGAGGGTTTGCACGGCCTGGAATTTCGCGAGCGGGCGACCGAACTGGACGCGTTCGCTCGCGTGCGTGACCGACAGTTCGAGAATGCGGTCCAGTGCCGCGCACACCTGCAGTCCGCGGGCCAGCGCGCCGCGCAGCCACAGTTGCTCGATCGCGGTGTCCGGCACCGCGATACCGGTCAGCTGGGCCAGGTCCGCGGTCACGGTGTCGCGCGGTTCGCCCGCGGTGTTGACGCCTCCGGTGATCCGCAATTCGGCGGTGGCGACGTCGGCCACCAGGTAATTCCCGTCGGCCCGCCACACGGTCACGACTCGGTCGGCTTCCTCGGCCCACGGCACACCGCGGGCGGTGCCGGTGCGATCGAGAACGCACACGGTGCGGCGCTCTTCGTCGACGGGCAGGCCCGCGTCGTCGAGCAGCCGGCAGGCGAGCAGGTCGTGCTCGGCGAGGGGAACCCGCACGCCGTGCGTCGCCGCGGCGCGCAACAGTTCCGCGGCCTCGGTCCATCCCGCACCGCTGCCCCCGGTCGCCTCGCTGCCGGTCAGCCGGGTCAGGCCGAGGTCGGTGAGTGCGGACCACAGTCCGTCGTCCCAGGTGGCGACCTTTTCCGGTGGGTGCTGTTCGCGGTATCGGGCGAACACCGCCGACATCATGTCGGAGAGGTCGCGGTCGACCGCGGTCGTGGCGTTCATCAGCGCATCCCCAATCCCCGCGCGATGACGCCGCGCAGAACTTCGTTGGTGCCGCCGCGGAGGGTGAAACCGGGGCGTTGGCGGACCGCGTCGTCGGTGAGTGCGCGGTAGGGCGCGGGCGAATCGGCATCGGTCAGCAGATCGGCGAAATCGGCGATATCGCCTTCGGTGGTGGTCCCGAGTACCTTGACCACCGCGGCGGCGGTGTCGGCGGCGGGTTCTTCGCGTTCGAGCGCCCCGGCGACGGCGCTCGACATCTGATGCAACGCCGCGACCCGGGCGGTCAGGCGGCCCAGGTCGGTGTGGCGGGTCACCGCACCCGAGCCCATGTGTTCGGCGGTTTCGGCAAGCAACGCGAAGGTCGACAGGAAGCGCTCCGGCCCGCTGCGTTCGAAGCCGAGCTCGGAAGTGACCTGCTGCCAACCGTTTCCGATGGTGCCGAAGACCATGTCGTCGGCGACGAACACCTCGTCGAGCACCACCTCGTTGAAATGGTGCGCGCGGCTCATCGAGATGATCGGCCGGATGTCGACACCGGGCGCGCGCAGATCGACGAGGAATTGGCTCAGTCCATCGTGCCGGTGGGCGGGATCGACCGGTGCCGTGCGGGCCAGGCAGATGAACGCGTCGGCCCGGTGCGCGCCGGAGGTCCACACCTTCGCTCCGGTGATCGACCAACCGCCTTCCACCCGAACAGCTTTCGTCGCGACGCTGGCCAGATCCGAGCCGGAATCGGGCTCGCTCATGCCGATGGCGAAGAAGCACTCGCCCCTGGCGATCGCGGGCAGGAATTTGCGCTTCTGGATTTCGCTCCCGTATTTCAGCAAGGAGGGAACGATCTGCCGGTCGGCGGTCCAGTGGGCGGCCACCGGCGCGCCCGCGGCCAGCAGCTCCTCGGTGACGGCGAACCGTTCGACGAAACTGCGCCCGTGGCCGCCGTATTCGGTCGGCACGGTCATGCCGAGCCAGCCTCGGGCGGCCAGCGCGCGGGTGAAGTCCTCGTCCCAGCCGGTCAACCAGGTGTCGATCGCGGCATCGAGGGCGCCCTTCGCGCGGTGTTCGGCGAGGAAGGCGCGGACCTCGGCGCGCAAGCCGTCGGTGGCGTGCGGATTCTCGGTGACCGCGGGAACCAGTCGGGGGATGGTCATGTGGCTGTTCCTTCCGTCGTCCCGTAGCTGCGCCCGCCGCAGCAGTAGACGAGCTGGCCGGTCACGTAGCGCGCTTCGGGGGAGGCGAGCCAGGCGACCGCGCCCGCGATGTCCTCGGGCCGTCCCGGCTTGCGCAGCGGAACGCGCGACACGATGCGCTCGCGGACGCGGACGGGCATCGCGTCGGTCATGTCGGTGGCGATGAAACCGGGAGCGACCGCGTTGACCCGCAACCGCGGGGCGTAGGCGAGTGCGAGAGACCTGGTGAGACCGACGATTCCGGCTTTGGACATGGCGTAGTTGAACTGCCCGACATTGCCGAGGTGCGCCCGTGAGCCGATGTTCACCACCGCGCCGTCGTCGGCCATGTCGGCGGCGAGCGCGCTGGTCAGTTCGTAGGTCGCGCCCAGGTTGATCCGGGTGACCTGCCGGAACATGTCCTCGGTCAGGTCGGCGACGAGCGCGTCGCGGGTGATTCCGGCGTTGTTGACCAGGACGCCGAGCGGTTCACCGGCTGCGTGGACGGCGTCACGGATGGCCGCGCGACCCGGTGCGGTGGCGATGTCGGCCTCGACGGCCACCGCGTCCATGGCCGCGGCGCTGTCGCGCACCGCCGGATTCAGATCGACGAGGACGAGGCGATGCCCGGCGGCGGCGAGCCGGTGGGCGATGGCGGCGCCGATGCCGCGGGCGGCGCCGGTGACGAGTGCGATGGTCATGGCAGCGCCGCTCCCAGATGCTCGGTGCCGAGCGGGAAGATCTGGCCGTTGGCGCCACCGGTGGCAATCAGTAGCGCGATCGACTCGGCGACAGTCCTCGGTTCGACGTCGTCGCCGACAGCGAGGACGTTCACGTAGCAGTTCGTCTTCTTGCGCTCGAACGCCAGTGCGCGGGCGCCGCCGAGCAGGCCGGTGGCCACCGCCGCGTCCAAGGGCGCGCCGCGACCGAGGATCGCGTCGGCCCGCACGACGTACACGACCGGGCCGCCGGCCAGGACGGCGGCGCGGGTGAGCTCGAAAGCCTCGGCGAGTTCGTCCTCGGCCTGGGCCCAGGAGGACAATCCGGTGCGCGCCTCGAAGACCAGTCCGGTGGCCGAAAAACTCGGGGCACCAAGATATTCCGCAAGCGCTGCGGCGAGATTGGTATCGCTCACCCTGGCCCTCATGCCGGCACCGCCCGCTTCAGCAGGGAGACCATCTCGCCTTCCTGCACCAGCACGTCGTGCTGGTTGTAGACCTCGACGCGCTGCACCATCACCCCGCGGTCGGTCTTGGAGGTGGGTCGCAACTCGACGATCTCGTTGGCGGCGCGGATGGTGTCGCCGATCAGGACGGGACGGAGGAAACGCCAGCCGCGGATCTCCGCGAACGCCAGCAGCGAGTCGCCGAAGATGTTCAGCCGCCCCCGCAAGCCGGTGACCATCGACAGGATCAGCGCACCGTGCGCGATCCGCTCGCCGAAGTGGCTGTCGCGCATGGCTTCCGCGTCGGTGTGCAGCGTGTGGAAGTCGCCGGAGACACCGCAGAAGTTGACGACGTCGGCCTCGGTGACGGTGCGCCGCGCGGTGTCGAATCGCATGCCGAGCTCGGCGTCGTCGAACCACATTCCGGTCATGGAGAACCTTTCGAAGATGCCGAAGGGATGAGCGCGGCTTGTTGCTCCGCGCCACGGAACGCAACTTAATACCGTCTAGTCGGAACGTCAATATCGATATTTCCCAGCTCACGCGCTTGACAAGGCGGGTAGTTGGACTCAAGGTACCAACTAGTCGGAACATGACACTTCGAATTCGCTCTTCTGTCGAACGGTGGTAATGCGCCGACGGGTATCCGCACTCGAGTCCTGGAGCAGCAGATGGACACCTTGCCCACCGATCACCAACCGGTCGACCCCGTGGCGACCGCGCCCGTCGGCGAGAACGGGGCCCGCCAGCGCGGCCGCGTCTACTTCGCGAGCGCCGTCGGCAGCGCGATCGAGTACTACGACTTCCTGATCTACGCCACCGCGGCCAGCCTGGTCTTCGGTCCCGTGTTCTTCGCGGGTGCCAGTCCGGCCGTCGGGGTGATCGCCTCCTTCGGCACGCTCGCGATCGGGTATGTGGCCCGGCCCCTGGGGGGCATCGTGTTCGGGTACTTCGGGGACCGCGTCGGCCGCAAGTCCACCCTGATCTGGACACTCACGCTGATGGGTGTCGCGACCGCGGCCATCGGGGTGGTGCCGACGCCGGACCGGATCGGCGTGCTCGCGCCGTGCCTGCTCGTCGCGTTCCGGATCGTGCAGGGCATCGCCGTCGGTGGCGAGTGGGCGGGGGCGGTCCTGATGTCGGTGGAACATGCGCGCACAGAGTCCCGCGGCCTGTTCGGCAGCGCCACCCAAACCGGGTCCGCGGTCGGGTTGCTGCTGTCCTTCGCGGCCTATGCCGCGCTCGGCGGGCTCAGCGAGGAGCAGTTCCTGTCCTGGGGCTGGCGGCTGCCGTTCCTCGCGACCATCGTGCTGCTGGGAATCGGTATGTACGTGCGGCTTTCGATCGTCGAGAGCCCGGTGATGCTGGCGCAGCAGCGGTCCGCGGCGGGCAAGGGCGGGCCCGCTCCGCTGGTCGCCCTGCTTCGCAGGCGGCCGCTGCGGGTCCTGCTCGGGATCGGGGTGTACGCCGGGCCTTTCATGGCCTACGCGACGGCGACCTCGTTCCTGGTCACCTATGCCACGACGCGGTACGGCGTGCCGCGGCATCTGATGCTCAACGCCCTCATGATCGCCACGGCCGGCATGCTGGTGACGATCCCGCTGTTCGCCGCTCTGTCGGATCGGGTGGGTCGCAGGCCGGTGTACATCACGGCCACCCTGTTCACCGTCGTGCACGCCTTCACCGTCGTCCCCCTGGTGACGTCGGGATCGTTCCCGCTCGTCCTGGCCGCCTACGTGATCGGTCTGACGCTGCTCAACGCCGCGGTGCTCGGCCCGGTGGGTGCCCTGCTCGCGGAGTTGTTCCCGACCTCGTCGCGCTACACCGGCGTGTCCCTGGCCTACCAGTTCTCCGGGGTGATCGGCGGCGGGCTCGGACCGCTGCTCGCGGCCACCTTCGTCGCACCGGGTGGCCCGGGGATTCTCGCGGTGTCGGCGATGATCGCGGCGTTCTGCCTGGTGAGCGCCGGATGCGTGTGGGCGCTGGGGGAGACGCGGCGGGCGGACCTGTACGGAGTCGGCGACTGATCGGTTTCGCCCCGTCGATAAGCCCGGTTTGCTACTGTGCGTACCGACCGGTGTGGTGTGAACATCGGGACGACGCGGAATTGTGGCTGGACGGCGGGGTGCCTAGCCCCTCGGGTGCGGGGAAGGTCGTTGGACCTACCAACCCGTTGGTATACAGGGTAGCGTCGGAACATCGTGGTCCGGCGTGAGAAGAGAGGCGTTGTGGCCAGAGAAGCGAAGTCCACCGGTGTCAGGCAGGGTACGCGCAAGCGCAGGCCGTCGGAGCGCGATCATCAGGCGTTGCTCGAGAGCGCGCGGCGGCTGTTCGAGGAGAAGGGCTACGACGCCGCCGAGGTGCAGAGCCTCGTCGAGGCGGTAGCGAACACCACCACCGCGAGCACCGCGCGAACCGACGGACGCCGGGTTCGCGACCCCGAAGGCGCCCGCCGGGCGCTGCTCGAGAGCGCGGTGCGCTTGTTCGAGCAGAACGGCTACGCCGCGACGTCGGTGCAAAGCATCGTCGAGGGCGCCGAACTGACCAAAGGCGCCTTCTACCACCATTTCGAAAGCAAGGAAGATCTGCTGCGCCGGGTGCACGACGAGTTCATCAACTACCAGCTCGGCCGCGCCCGGCACGTCCTCGCCGACACCGGACAGTCCACCGCCCAGACCCTCCGGCGGTTGATCGCCGAGGCCCTGCTGGAACCGATGTCGCTCTACAAGTCGGAGATCACCGTTTTCCTGCAGGAGCGGCGATTCCTGTCGGGTGCGGTGTTCAGCGAGATCCAGCAGAAGCGCGACGAGTTCGAGCAGTACTTCGTCGACGTGATCGAGCGTGGCATGAACGAAGGTGTCTTCCGCAAGCTCGCCCCCGCCCGGCTGGTGGCCTTCGGCATCATCGGCATGGGCGCGTGGACTCACGTGTGGCTCGACCTGGACGGGCCGGTATCCCCGCGGGAAATCGGCAATATCTACGCGGAGATCCTGCTGAAAGGGCTGATCGAGACCGATGATGTCGATGCGCGATGACGCTCGCGCGGCGGCCCGAGTAGCCGATCCGAGATAGCGGAGGCCGGCGTGGTGGTGACTGTTCCAGATGACGGCGGTGCGGCGGCGGGTGAGCTTCCGGTGGATCTCACTCGTTTCATCGGCCGCCGTCGCGAGCTGGCGGCCGCGCGGCAGTCCTTCGAGCGCGCCCGCCTGCTGACACTGACCGGCCCCGGCGGCGTCGGCAAGACGCGATTGGCGCTTCAGCTGGCCAGGGACGTGTCGCGGGCTTTCGACGAGGGGGTCCGGATAGTCGCCCTGGCCGACCTGCAGGACCCGGCGCTGCTCGGGCACACGGTCAACGCGGCGGTGGGAATCCGGGAAACCTCCGCGCGCTGGCAACTCGACACCCTCGTCGAATACCTCGGCGACCGCCAGATGCTGATCGTGCTCGACAACTGCGAGCACCTGGTCGAAGCCGCCGCGGAGCTGGCCGCCGCCCTGCTGCGCTCGTGTCCGCGACTGCGCGTCCTCGCCACCAGCAGGCAGGCACTCAACATCGACGGTGAGGCGGTGGTCCCGGTACCGCCGCTGTCGGTACCGGAAACCGACAACGGGTGGCAGCGCAGCGCCGCGGCAGCGGAGAGCGAGGCCGTGAGCCTGTTCGTCGATCGCGCGGCGAGCGTGGTTCCCGGGTTCACGCTGAACGCGAGCACCCAGCCGCAGGTGGTCGAGCTGTGCCGTCTGCTGGACGGGATCCCGCTGGCGATCGAGCTGGCCGCGGTCCGGCTGCGGGTCCTGCCGCTCTCCGAGCTGTCGGCGCGCATGGGTGACCGATACCGGCTGCTCACTCAGGGCAGCCGCACCGCCCCGGCCCGGCACCAGACTCTACGGGCCTGCATCGACTGGACTTTCGACCTCTGCTCACCCGCCGAGCGTCTGCTCTGGAGCCGGTTGTCGGTGTTCACCGGCGGATTCGGGCTCGATGCCGCCGAGGCCGTCGGGGCCGGTGGTGCGATCGACCGCGACGAAGTGCTCGACCTGGTCGCGGGGCTGGTGGACAAATCGATCCTGACCCGTGTGATGGAAGCCAGGGAACCGCGCTACCAGATGCTGGAGACGATTCGCCAGTACGGCGCGGACCGGCTCGACCCCGAGGCGCAGGCCGAACTCGACGGCCGTCACCGCCGCTGGTACGTCGCGCTCGCCGAGCGCGCCGACGCGGATTGGCCGGGGCCACGGCAGATGGAGTGGCTCGAACGCCTGCGCTGGGAGCACGCGAACCTGCGGGCTGCGCTGAACTCCAGCCTCACCGCGGACCCGGCTGCGGGCATGCGGCTGGCCTACTCGATCGAGAACTATTGGCTCGCACGGGGTTTCCTGGCCGAGGCCAGGCAGTGGCTGGACCGTCTCGCGTCCGCAGGACAGGAGCCGACGGTCGAGCGCGGGCGGGTCCTTCGGCTCAACGCCTGGCTGGCCATCCTGCAGGGCGACCACGATGTGGTCCCGCGGCTGCTCGAGGAGGCCGCCGGCATCGCGTCGGCGACGGGTGATCCGTTGCTGTCCGCATTCGTCGACCAGACCGGGGGGCTGCTCGCGCTGTTCCGCGGCGATCTGGCGGTGGCCGTCGAGCGGCTCGAGGAGGCGGTTGAGCGGTTCGCGGGGCTCGGGCACCGCACCGCCGAGGTTCATTCGATGTTCGAGGTCGGGCTCGCGCTCAGCCTGGCCGGTGAGGGCGAACGCGCGGCGGCCTGGCACCGCCGGTGTTACGAGACCACCACACGCATCGGCGAGTCGTGGTGGCGTTCGTTCTCGCTGTGGGCGTTCGGTATCGAGAAGCTGCGGCAGGGCGACGTGGTGACGGCGGCGCAGCTGGAGCGCGAAACCCTGGAACTCAAGCGGCAATTGGACGATCAGCTCGGGATCGCGGTGTGCCTGGAGGCGATGTCGTGGATCGTGGCCACCGAGGGTGACGCCGAACGAGCCGCCCGCCTGCTCGGCGCGGCGGACGCGATGTTGCGCAAAGTGGGGATGGCACTCGACAGCATTCCGCGGTTGTGGGCCTTCCATCTCCAAGGCGAGGATACGATGCGGCGCCGAGCCAGCGAAAGTCGTTTCCGCAGTGCGTATTCGGCGGGTGCGAGCCTGTCCACCGACGCCGCGGTCACGCTCGCGCTCGACGGCGCGGCGGTGCAGGCCGTGGCCGCGCCGTCGCGACGGCGCGAGGAGACAGGCCCGGCGCAGGAGACGCTGACGAGGCGGGAGCAGGAGATCAGCCTGTTGGTCGCCCGTGGCCTGACCAATCGCGAGATCGCCTCCACACTCGTGATCTCGGTGCGCACCGTGGAAAAACACGTCGACCACATCATGTCCAAGCTCGGTCTCGGCAACCGCACGCAGATCGCCGCCTGGGTGGCCGACACCCGCGACGAGAGCTGACGCGACGCGTACTCCCTTGGGTCGGAGCGGGAGTCGGGTCAAGACGCCCGCACCAGGGCCTGGTCGTACAGCCGCCAGCCCTCGACCTCGAACCCGACGACGAATCCGGCTCGGCGCAGGTGCTCGGCGACATCGTCGAGCAGCCGCCCGTTGCCGGCCCGATCCTCCGTTCTGATGAGCGCGCCCGTGGCGACGCCGACCCGAACCGCGTCCGCGATCAATCCCGCGAGCAGGCGCGCCGAGGCGGGAAACGCGATCTCGGTCGGCCGCGCCGATTCCGGGACCGGCTCGATCGCGGCCTGGCGGGTCGTGTCGATGCGCAGAATCGGGATCGGAGCCAGACCATCCTCATCGTCGCACCTGCTTGCCAGCACCGCGGCGTCGCGCAAGTTGTCGGCGTCGAGCAGATACGGATACCCCCCGACCGGGACGTCGCCGGTGCGACGGAACGCGGGTTCGGTGCCTTCGTCGACGGATAGCAGGGTAACGGCGGGCACTGTCGTCATGGCGATCACTCCTGGTACAGGCGGGTCAGCGCTGGTACCAGAAGATCTTCGGCGCGCACCGGAGCGGCGCCATCCGTAATCGTACGTATCTCGGTACGAATCCGGCGATCGCCGCCCGGCGCCGGGGATACGCTTCGCGAAAGACCAAGACAGTAAGCCAATACCGCCTGGTCGGAATTTGTGATCTGCCGACCGAATGACTGATTTCGCCCCTTGACAAGTGGTCTGAATCACCGCAAGGTACCAACTAGTCGGAACGTCACGCGTTCGGTGGCGGCCGATTTCGAGACTTGGAGGAAATCGTGAGAGTCGACCCCTATTCGCGACAGGAGTCGCGCTGATGCCCGAGCACGCGTTCACCGACTGGCATACCCACGTCTATCTGCCCGAGCATCTGGGCCCGGTATGGACCGATCGCGGCACCGAGCTCGTCGGCCGACCCGGATTCGGCGCCGCCGATCTCGGCGAACACTCCAGGGTGATGGCCGCGTCCGGGGTCGGGCGATTTCTGGTTCTCGGCTTGCAGGTGGCCAGAATCGGCATGAAAGTCCCCAACGACTATGTCGGCGAATACCTCGACACCAACCGTGATCACGCGATCGGCGTGGGTAGCGTCGATCCCACTCAGCCCGATGCCGCGGCCGAATTGCGCCGCGCCGTCACCGAATACGGGCTGCACGGTGTCAAGCTGTCGCCCCCGTATCAAGGGTTCCACCCGCACTGCGAGGAGGCCTACGCGGTGTACCGCGCGGCCGCGGACCTCGGCATCTTCCTGATGTTCCACCAGGCAAGCGTGTTCGCGCCCGATGGCTGCAACGAATACGCGTACCCGACGCTGCTCGACAAGGTCGCCCGCGAATTCCGCGACACCAACATTCTCGTCGCTCACTTCGGCAAGCCGTGGATGAACGAGACGGTTGAGCTGATGATGAAGAACCGCAACGTCTTCGCCGATGTCTCGACCCTGCCGGTGAAGACCTGGCAGTTGTACAACGGGCTGCGCCTGGCCGTCGAAGGCCACGTCACCGACCGGCTCGTGTTCGGCTCGGACTTCCCGTCGTTCGATCCGCGCGAGGCCGCCGACCAGTTCCTGGCCATCGCGGACCTCGAGATGCCGCTGCCCATCCCGCGCGAAGTCGTCGAGGACATCCTCTACAACCGTCCGTTCGACCTGATCCTGCGCAAGTAGCGCCACCCTGCTCTCACGAAGGAGACCAACATGATCGAGTACTTGAACCCACCCGAGATCGGCGACTACACCCCCGCTGGCCTCTCGTCCGGTACCGCCACCGAGACGTTCGTCTACGCCGCAGGACTGGCGATGGACCCGGCGACGATGAAACGCCGAGCGGACGCGACGACGATCGCGGACGAGACCCGCGTCTGCCTGGACAATATCGCCACCATTCTCGCCGATGCGGGACTCGGTCTCGGCGACATCGTCAAGACCACCTGCTATCTGCGCGACGACGCGCACCGCGGCGAATTCATCGAAGCGTACAAAAGCGCGTTCGGCGCGGGCCCGTACCCCGCGCGCTCGACCTTCGTCCTCGGCATCGCCTCGGATCTGCGGGTGCAGATCGAAGCGGTCGCCGTGCGTGCGGAAGCGCGGTGAGCGCCATGACCTCGACGCCCGAATTCCAGAAGATCCGGCTCGAATGCCGCGACGACGGCGTGCGGGTGCTCGAACTGGACGATCCGGGAAAGCGCAATGCCATCGGCCCCGCGATGCGGGAGGAATTGCTGGTCGCCGCAACACTATTGGCGAACGACAAGGACGCGCGCGCCCTCGTGGTGACCGGAACGGGAACCTCGTTCTGCGCCGGTGCGGACTTGATCGCGCTGTTCGATGTCGAGGGCGCGACGCCCGCCCAGATCCGCGAGCGACAGCTGTCCTACTACGACAGCTTTCTCTGGTTGCGCGCCCTGCCGTATCCGACGGTCGCCGCGGTGCAGGGCCACGCCATCGGGGCGGGCCTGAACTTCGCCCTCGCCTGCGACGTCGTCATCGCCGGTCCCGCAGCGAAATTCGGCGCGACCTTCGCCCGGATCGGTCTGCATCCCGGCGGCGGGTGCACGTGGTTCCTGACCGAACGACTCGGGACGGGACGAGCGCTGCACACGCTGCTGCTCGGGGCCACCCTCGGCGGCGAGGAGGCCTTCGCGCGTGGCCTCGCCGACGTGTTCGCGCCGGACGCGCGGGCCGAAGCGCTGACATTCGCGGCGTCGGTCGCCGCCTTGGAGCCCGCGCTGTCCCGCGACATCAAGCGGGCGGTCACCACCGCGGCAACCGGTTCGTTCGAGGCCACGCTCGGCTTCGAATCGTGGGCGCAAGCGGCGAGTTCGTATCACCCGGGGGTGCGGGAAGGAATCCGGGCGGCGGGCCGCAGCACGCGCGCCGCGACCGAGGAGACGAAATGATCGACCAGGAGCAGTTCAAGAAGATCATGGCGTGCGCGCCGGGTCCGGCGACGATCGTCACCGCGACCGGTGCGGACGGCCGCCCACAAGGACTCACCGTGTCGGCGGTGTGCTCGGTGTCGCTGGATCCACCGCTCCTGCTGGCGTGCCTGGATCTCGGCTCCAACACCTTGGGCGCGGTGCGGTCGAGCGAAGCGTTCACCGTCAACTACATCGCCGCGGGCCGCGAGCATGTCGCGCTGGACTTCGCGGTGAAGTCCGATTCGAAGTTCGACAGCCACGCCTGGTCGGCGCCCGCCGCCTCGATCGGTGGCCCGATCCTCGACGAGCATTGCGCGGCATACGCCGTGTGCCGGGTCGAGCGGTTCGTCGAGGCGGGCGATCACGTGATCGTCGTCGGCGCGGTCGTCGAGGGCCAGGCCGGTGACAACCATGCCCTGGCGTACGCGCGCCGGGCCTTCTTCACGGCGGTGGGCGCGTGACGGCCCCGGTGGTCGGTGTCGTCGTCGGCAACCCGCGCCCGGGATCGCGCACCACGAAGGTCGCGGTGGAGGTCGCCGAACAGCTCGCGGCGGCGATCGGCGGAAAAATCGGTCCTGTAGTCGAATTGGCGAGCCACGGCCCGGCCGTGCTCGACCTCGGCGACGCGGACGTGCGCACCGATATGGCGACACTGAGCGAGGTTGACGTGCTCGTCGTCGCCTCACCGACCTACAAGGCCACCTACACCGGCCTGCTGAAAGCGTTCTTCGACCGTTACGGTCCGCCCGCGCTGGACGGTGTAGTCGCTGTCCCGGTGATGGTCGGCGGGGCGCTCGGCCATGCGATGGCGGTGGAGGTCCATCTGCGTCCACTGCTGGTCGAGCTCGGGGCGGTCGTCCCGACTCGCGGGCTCTACGTCCTGGAGGCCGACATCGATCGGCTGCCGGAAGTCGTGGCCGGCTGGCTGACAGGCGCGGTTGTCGCGCTGCGGGCGGTCCGTATCGACGCCTGAGAACGAAAACGACTGAGCGGCAGCACTTCACAGACAGTCTGCTGCGGCCCCGCCCTGCCCGATGCGCGACGGAGCCGCTGTCGGTTCGTCGGGAACGGCCGGACTCGCCACATGGCGAGTCCGGCCGTTTTCGTGCTTTCCGGCCGTATTCACTACGTATGTCCGGGAATACGTAAGGAATACGTAATTGCGCGGTCGTGCGGCGGTGCGGCCCCGTGGAGTCTGGTGTGACGGTTGCCACTCGGCGACGAGCATCGGCGACCTTCCCCTTCCGTCCTCGTGCACGCCCCACCCACACCCGGTCGAATACCGCGTCCGATGGGGCACATCCCGGATCACCTCGGAGTAACCATGGAATTGGATCTTCTGTACGCACTCACCAACCGCTCGGGCGAACAGTCCTGGCACGACGTGATGCTCGAAACCCGCAGGCACACCCAGCTGGCCGATCGTCTCGGCTTCGACCGGATCTGGCTGGGGGAGCACCACTTCGATGTCGACGGCACCGACGCCAGCCCCAACCCGATCATGCTCGCCACGGACCTGGCCGCGCGCACCGAGCGACTGCGTTTCGGGATGGCCGCCGTCTCGCTCACGCTGTGGCACCCGTTGCGTGTCGCCGAGGACCTGGCCCTGCTCGACCACTTCAGCGGCGGCAGGCTCGACGTGGCGTTCGGGCGCGGCATCCTGCCCATCGAGGTCATGAACCTCAACCCGGCCGCGAATCGCTGGAACGGATCGGACACCAGCAGGGAGATCTTCGACGAGAACCTGGCGATCGTCCGCAAGATCTGGACCGAGGACCTGTTCAGCTGGAAGGGCAAGCGGTACACCTTCCCCGAGCCGGGCACGAAGTTCATCCACTCGCCCGGCGCACCCATGCCGGAGGGCTGGGTGGGCGAAGACGGCAACCTCGTCGCCTTCGGCATGACTCCCAGGCCTTTGCAGCAGCCCACCCCGCCGCTGTTCGCGGTGACCGAGTCGATGGAGGGCTTCCTCGGCGCGGCTCGCAAGAACTTGCGGCCGATCACCTGGTATCCGACCGGGAAGGTGCTCACCAAACTCTTCGAGAATTACCGCGACGAGGTGGCCGCGACCACCGGCACCATGCCGGCGCTGGGTGAGGGCTGCGGCGTACTGCGACTGTGCTGCATCGCCGAGACCGACGCCGAGGCCCGACGGGTCGCCGAACCGGCGATCGTCGAATTCTTCGAATTCCTCTGCCGCGTCCGCGGTATCGGCGTGTGGCTCGACGCCGACGAGGACCCGGCCGACCCCCGCTACCGCGAAATGGACCCGTGGGACCTGCTGATGGAACGCGACCACCTGATGATCGGCTCGCCCGAGAGCGTCACCGAGCGGATGACCCGGCTGACCGAGACGCACGGCATCCAGCACTGGCTGCTGCAGATGGGCGCGCCCGGCATCGCGGCTGCCGACGTGGATCGCTCACTGGAACTGTTCGCCGCCGAGGTGATGCCGCACCTGCGCAAGCTCGACGCGTCGCTGCGCGTGGCGGGCTGATCCCACCCGAAAAGAGAAGAGAGACTACATGACCGAGTATCTGAACCCCGGAGACCTGCTCTATCCCCGCTACGGCATGACCCCCGGCGTCGCGACCAAGGACTACGTCTTCGCGGGAGGCATGGCACTGGACCTGGAGACGCTGAGCCGCAAGCCGGAGGCCGACACCATCGCCAACGAGACCAAGATCGCGCTGGCCGAGATCGAGGGCCTGCTCGCGGCGGCGGGCTGCAGCCTGCGCGACGTGGTCAAGACGACCTGCTACCTCAGCGACGACTCCTACCGCAAGGAGTTCTGGGAGGCCTACACCGAGGTCTTCGCACCAGGACCGTTCCCCGCTCGCACGACCTTCGTCGTCGGCATCGCGGGCGACTGCCGGGTGGAGATCGACGCGATCGCCGTCCGGCCCCGGTAATCACCGTCCACCAGAGAAAAGACAGGGACACCATGGAATTCGGCATCTTCATCCCGAGCGCGCGCAACGGCTACATCATGTCCGAGACCGCACCGCAGTACTCGCCGACCTACGACCACATGCGTGAGATCGTGCAAACCGGTGAGCGGAACGGTTTCTCGTTCGCGCTGTCGCTGTCGTGTCTGCGCGGACACGGCGGCACCACGGGCTTCTGGGACGACGCGCTCGAGTCGATGACCCAGATGGCGGCACTGGCGCGGGATACGACCTCGATGAAGCTCATCGGTTCGGTCAACATCCTCGCCATCCACCCCGCCATCGCGGCCAGGATGGCGATGACCATCGACTCCATCAGCGACGGCCGTTTCTCGCTGAACATCGTGCCGGGCGGCTGGCATCCGCGCGAGCTCGAGGTGCTGAAGGTGTGGCCGGGCTACGAGTACAACAACTACCGGTGGCGGTACGCGGGTGAGTACTGCCAGGTGGTGCGCGAGCTGTGGGAGAACGGCGTCACCAACTTCCAGGGTGAGTACTTCCAGTACGAGGACCTGCGGATGGGGCCGAAGCCGCAGCACCACATGAACATCGTGTGCGCCGGCGCCTCCGACGACGCGATCAAGTTCACCACCAAGTACGCGGACTACTCCTTCCGCCTCGCGTGGGGCGGACAGGAAGCGCTCAGGGAGGTCGTCGACCGGTTCGGCGCGCAGATGGAGGAAGCGGGCCGCACGATCAAGCCGTACGTGGCGCTGGGCGTCGTCATCGGTGACACCGACGAGGAGGCCGAGGCCAAGCTGCAGAACTACGTCGACCACGCCGACCTGGCCGCGATCGAGTACATGGTCAGTGGTGCGGTGACCGACACCGCGCAGGGCGGCACCTCCGAGATTCTGGCCAGCATGGACCGTAAGGGCGCGGTGCAGATGTCCACCGACTTCATCACCGGATCGCCGGCGAGCATCGCCCGCCAGCTCGACGAATGGGCCGAGATCGACGGCGTCGCCGGATACATGCTGATCTTCCCCGACTACGTCGAGGACATCGAACGCATGGGCAGCGAAGTGTTCCCGCTGATGAAGAACTTCACCGCCGCGTCCGTCTCCGTCTGACCCGAGCCGCCCGGCCGCCGCGCGCCCGCGGCGGCCGGGGGCCATCGACAAAGGATTTCCAGCTATGACCACGACCCTGCACTCGGATGACCTGCGCACGCGGGTAGCCGAGGCACAGAAGATGTTGATCGGCGGTGAGTGGGTGCGGGCCGCGTCGGGCCGCACGCTCGCGGTGGAGGACCCGGCGACCGGCGAGGTCGTCGCCCAGGTTCCCGCCGGGGACAGCGAGGACGTCGACCGCGCGGTACGGGCCGCGCGCGCGGCACTGCGCGGACCGTGGTGCCTGGTCACCCCGCAGGAGCGGGGGAGACTGATTTGGCGGCTCGCAGATCTCATCGAGGCCAACGCCCAGCAACTCGCCGAACTCGAAGCGCTCGATGCGGGCATGCCGATCGCGGAGGCGCGTTACGTCGACGTCGCGCTCTCGATCGAGATCCTGCGCTACTACGCGGGCTGGCCGACGAAGATCACCGGCGACACCATCCCGGTGTCGTTCCCGATGAACTTCGGCGGCCCGTACCACGCCTACACGGTGCGCGAGCCGCTCGGCGTGGTCGCCGCGATCGTGCCGTGGAACCTGCCGTTGCTGATGACGGTCAAGAAGCTCGCGCCCGCCTTGGCCACCGGTAACACCATCGTGGTGAAACCGGCTGAGCAGACGCCGCTTTCGATCGCGTTGCTGGCGCGCTTGGTGCTCGACGCCGGAATCCCCGAGGGCGTCTTCAACTATGTCACCGGCTACGGCGAGACCGTCGGCGCCGCACTGGTGCGCCATCCCGGGGTGAACAAGGTGACCTTCACCGGCTCCGTGGACACCGGCAAGGTGATCGCGCGGGCCGCGACCGATACGCTCAAGCGCGTCTCGCTGGAACTCGGCGGCAAGTCACCCAATGTCGTCTTCGACGATGCCGACCTCGACAAGGCCATCCCGTCCTCGGCGTTGGCAATCTTCGCCTGTCAGGGCGAGAGCTGCGTGGCCGGCTCCCGGTTGTACGCGCAGCGCGGCGTGTACGACGAGGTCGTCGCCGGTCTGGCCGAGCGGGCCCGCGCCATCAGACTGGGGCCGGGTCTGGATCCGGCCAGCGAGATGGGGCCGTTGATCTCCGCGCAGCATCGCGAGAAGGTGCTCGGCTACCTCGAACTCGGCCGATCCGAGGGCGTCGAGGTGGTAACCGGCGGAAAGTCACACGGTGACAAGGGGTTCTTCGTCGAGCCCACCGTGCTGACCGGTGTCGGTCCGGAGTCACGCGTGCTGCGTGAGGAGATTTTCGGCCCGGTGCTGTCGGTGGTGCCTTTCGACACCGAGGAAGAGGTGCTCGGCTTGGCCAACGACACCGACTTCGGGCTCGGCGCCGGTGTGTGGACCCGCGATGTGAGCCGGGCGCACCGGTTCGCCGGTGCGCTCGAGAGCGGTCAGGTCTGGGTCAACTGCTACCAGGCCGTCGACGCCGCGCTGCCGTTCGGCGGTTACAAGCAGTCCGGCTGGGGTCGCGAGACCTGCAAGGAGAACCTCGACGAGTACCTCGAAGTGAAGACCGTCGTGGTGAACCTGTGACGCGACACGGGATTTGGCGATGAACACCTACGACTACATCGTCGTCGGCGGCGGCAGCGCGGGATGTGTCGTCGCCGCCCGGCTCACCGAGAACCCCGATGTCTCGGTGCTGCTGCTCGAAGCGGGCGGCACCGAACAGCGGGCCGACGTCGAGACCGCGGCCGCTTGGCCGAGTTTGGTCGGCAGCGACGCCGACTGGGGCTATACGACCGCGATCCAAACGGTGACGGGGCGCAGCATCCCCGCCACCCGCGGCAAGGTGCTCGGTGGGTCGGGATCGATCAACGTGATGGCGCACCTGCGCGGTCACCGGCTCGACTTCGACGACTGGGTGCGGGCAGGCGCCGAAGGCTGGAGCTACGACGAGGTCCTGCCGTATTTCCGGCGCAGCGAAGACGTTCCGGACGGAGATCCACGCCACCGCGGCCGCGGCGGACCGCTACGGCCGCAGCCGATTCGCGAACCGCACGCCCTGACGGTCGCGCACCTCGAGGCGGCCCGGCGCGCCGGACACCAGGTCGTCGACGATCTCAACACCGGCGACCTGCTCGGCGCCGCCTGCCACGACCTGCTGCTGGTGGACGGGCGCCGGCAGAGCACCGCCACCGCCTACCTGCGGCCGGCGATCGACCGGGCCAACCTCACGGTGCGCACCGGCGCCGTAGCGCGTGGACTCACGCTGCGTGGCACTCGGTGCACGGGCGTGGAGTACGTGTGGGAAGGGCGTGCGGTCGAGGCGAGCGCATCGGCCGAGGTGGTCCTCTGCGCCGGTGCGGTGGACTCGCCACGATTGCTCATGCTGTCCGGTATCGGTCCCGCACAAGAGCTTTCGCGGCTCGGCATCGATACCGTAGTCGATCTGCCCGAGGTCGGCGACAACCTGCAAGATCACATCATGCTCGCCGGGATCCGGGTGCGTGCGCAGCGCCCGCTCCCCCCACCGAGCGGGAACTACGCCGAGTCCACACTGTTCTCGACGACCGACCCGGCACAGACCCGACCGGAACTGCAGATCGTGCAGATCCAGGTCGACTACCACCTGCCCTGGCAGCAGCCCGCCGACAACAGCTTCACGTTCGGCGTCGGGCACATGCGTCCGCGTAGCCGGGGCACGGTGCGGCTGGCCGCCGCCGACCCCGAGGTGCCCGCCGTCATCGATCCGCGTTACCTGAGCGACCCCGGCGACTTCGAGCAGCTCGTCGCGGGTGTCGAGACGGTCGACCGCCTGGTGCGGACCGGCGCGTTCGACGAGTGGGGCGGTGTGTCGGAGGCCGAAGCGCTGCTGCGGCTGGACCGCCCGGACCTGGAGCGCGCGATCCACGACGCGGTCAGCAGCTTCTTCCACCTGTCCGGCACCTGCCGGATGGGGTCGGATCTGGGCGCGGTCGTCGATCCGCGCCTGCGGGTCAACGGCATCGAAAACCTGCGCGTCGCCGACTCTTCGGTGATGCCGAGCATCGTCTCGTGCAACACCAACGCCACCACCGTGATGATCGCCGAAAAGGCGGCCGACCTGCTCCGCCAAGACCAGAGATTTCTCTAGAAGGAGACACAGAAGTGACGTTCACAGAACTGGATTCGATCGCCGCCAACCTGATCGACGGGCAATGGCGACCGGGGTCGGGGACCGCGACCATCGAGGTCTACGACCCCGCCACCGGTAGCCGCATCGCCGAGGTGGCGCCCGCGTCCATCGCCGACGCCGACGCCGCGGTGGCGGCCGCCGAGCGGGCCTTCCCCGAATGGAGCGCGCGCTCGCTGTCGGAGCGGGTCGGCTTCCTCTACCGGATGCGGGGCCTGCTGGCGGACAACACCGAGGCGCTGGCCCGGGTCATCACCAGCGATCAGGGCAAAACCTTGGACGAGGCTCGCGGCGAGGTCGCCCGCGCCATGGACTTCCTCGAAACCGCCATCGCCGCCCCGATGCTGTACCACGGCGAGAACATCAACGTCACCACCGGACTCGACGCCCGCCGGGTGCGTGAGCCGCTCGGCGTGTGCCTGGCGGTGACGCCGTCGAACTTCCCGGTGATGAACACCGTACAGTTCTCGGCGTGGGCGCTGGTCACCGGAAACACGTTGATCATCAAGGCATCCGAGCAGGATCCGATCGCCTCGAGCGCGGCGATCCGGTTGTTGCAGCAAGCCGGTCTGCCCGCGGGTGTGCTCAATCTCGTGCACGGGCGCGCCGATGTAGTGCAGCATCTGATCGCGCACCCGGCGGTGCGGGCGGTCTCGTGCATCACGTCCTCGCCGACCGCCAAAGCCATCTACGCCCAGGCGGCCGCTGCGGGTAAGCGGGTGCAGGCCAACGGTGGGGCGAAGAACCCGATCGTCGTCGCCCCCGACGCCGACCTCGACCGGGCCGCAGCCGGCATCATCTCCTCCTCGTACGGGATGGCGGGTCAGCGCTGCCTGGCCGGTAGCCGGGTCGTGGTGATCGGCGAGGTCTACGACGCGTTGATGGCGAAACTGGTGGCAGGCGCCGAGCAGATCGTCGTCGGCGCAGGCGCCGACGAGGGCGTCACCATGGGGCCGGTCGTGAGTGCGGCGAGCAAGGAACGCATCCTCGCGGCCCTTGCCGAAGCCGAAAAACTCGGCGCGACAATTCTTCTCGACGGGCGTAGGGTGAAGCCCACCGGCGGCGCCGAGACCGAGGCGGGCTACTTCATCGGCCCGACGATCGTGGCCGGACTCGACCCGCGCGAACCGGTGGAACGGCGCGAACTGTTCGGCCCGGTGATCAACGTGCACCGCGTCGACTCCCTCGATGCCGCGATCGCGCTGTCCAACGACACCGAGTTCGGCAACGCCGCTTCGATTTTCACCACCTCCGGTGCGGTCGCCGCCGAGTTCGAACGTCGCGTGCGGGCAGGTAATGTCGGTGTCAACGCGTTCCCCGCCCCGCCCGCCAACGTGACGATGGGCGGTTACGGCGAATCCTTCTACGGCGACTCGCACGTGTGCGGCGCCGCACCGCTGGACTTCTTCACCGACCAGAAGCTGGTGGTGTCGCGGTGGTGAACCCGGCCTTCGTGATCGACGCGGTGCGCTCACCCATGGGGCGCGCCCGCCCCGGCGGGGCGCTGGCCGACGTGCATCCCGTCGAGCTGCTCGCCCAGGTGATCTCGGCGTTGATCGAACGGACCTCGGTCGATCCGGGTGAAGTCGAGGACCTGCTGGTCGGCTGTGTGACGCAGTCGGCGGAGCAGTCCGGCAACATCGGCCGGATGGCGTGGCTGGCCGCGGGTCTGCCCGAGCATGTGCCCGCGGTGACGATCGAACGTAAATGTGGGTCGGGGCAGCAGGCGCTGCAGTTCGCCGCTCAAGGCGTGATGGCGCATTCCTACGACATCGTCATCGCGGCCGGTGTCGAATCGATGAGCCGGGTGCCGATCGGCTCGAATCGGCAGGGCGCCGACATCTACGGATCGTCGGTGACCGAGCGGTACGCGCCCGGCCTCGTGTCCCAGGGCGTGGCGGCGGAACTCGTCGCCCAGCGCTGGGGCATCGGCCGGGACCGGCTCGACGAATTCGCCGCGCGCTCACACGAACTGGCACACGCCGCCGACTCGGCGGGTGCGTTCAAGCGGGAGATCGTGCCGATCACCGTGCCCGGCAATGGGACGGTGGTGAATCGCGACGAAACGATCCGGCCCGGGACCACCGCCGACAAGATCGGCGCACTGGCCCCGGCGTTCCGCACCGACGAACTCGCCGCGCGGTTCTCCGACCTCGACTGGCGGGTCACAGCGGCGAGCTCGTCCCAGCTGACCGATGGCGCGAGCGCGGTGCTGATCGCGAGCGAACGCGCCGCCCAGCGGATGGGGTGGCAGCCCCGTGCCCGGTTCCACGGGTTCCACGCCTGCGGTGACGACCCGCTGCTGATGTTGACCGCGCCCATCGCGGCCACCAGGACACTGCTCGCGCGCACCGGGCTCGGACTCGACGAGATGGACCATGTCGAGGTGAACGAAGCGTTCGCGTCGGTACCGCTGGCCTGGGCGGACGAACTGAACGCCGACATCGATCGGCTGAATCCGCGCGGTGGCGCGATCGCGCTCGGTCATCCGCTCGGCGCCACCGGATGCAGGCTGCTCACCACCATGCTGCACGCCATGGAGGACAACGGCGGACGGTACGGCCTGCAAACCGTCTGTGAAGCCGGTGGCATGGCCAATGCGTTGGTACTGCAACGAGATTGACGTGTGCTCGGCCTTGACCGGGCAGTCGGGAGGATGGCGATGAACGACAGGGTCCGGTGGGACGAGGTGGAGCGAGCGATCGCCGATATCACCGCGGGGAAACCCGTGGTCGTCGTCGACGACGAGGACCGGGAGAACGAGGGCGACATCATCTTCGCCGCGGCGAAAGCCACCCCGGAGCTGATGGCGTTCACCATCCGGCACTCCAGCGGTGTGATCTGTGTGCCGATGGCGGGGGAGTGGCTCGACCGCCTCGACATCGGGTTGATGACTCCGCACAACCAGGACCCGTTGCGCACCGCCTACACGGTCTCGGTGGACGCGAGTTCCGGTGTCACCACCGGAATTTCGTCCGCCGACCGGGCGCACACGGCTCAGGTCCTCGCCGATCCGTCATCCGTCGCGGCGGATCTGAACCGGCCCGGTCACATCTTCCCGTTGCGGTGCCGTGAGGGCGGGGTGCTCGTCCGGCGCGGGCACACCGAGGCCGCCGTCGACCTGGCGCGGCTGGCGGGCCTCCCGCCGGTGGGTGTGCTGGTCGAACTGGTCGAGGACGACGGCACCATGAAGCGCGGCACGAGCCTGCGTTCCTTCGCCGACGAACACGGGCTGGCGATGATCTCCATCGAGAGCCTGGTGCGTTACCGGCGCAGACACGAACGCCTCGTCGAACGCGTCGCCGAAACCCGGCTACCGACCAGGTCCGGGGACTTCACCGCCGTGGGCTATCGGTCCGCCGAGGACGGGGTCGAGCACATCGCCCTCGTCCTCGGCGACGTATCCGGGCCGGACCCCGTCCTCACGCGGGTGCACTCGGAATGCCTCACCGGCGACGTATTCGGTTCCCGCCGTTGCGATTGTGGTGCGCAACTGAGCGAGGCGATGGACCGCATCGCCGCACACGGCCGCGGCGTCGTGATCTACCTGCGCGGACACGAAGGTCGCGGTATCGGTCTGGTCGACAAGCTGCGGGCCTATCGGCTCCAAGACGACGGCGCCGATACCGTCGATGCGAATATCGCACTCGGTCTTCCAGTCGATGACCGCGACTACGGTGCCGCCGCTCAGATCCTGGGCGAATTGAACATTGCCTCGGTGCGACTGTTGACGAACAACCACGACAAGGCTATAGCGTTGGCGGACAACGGCATTCATGTTGCTTCGCTGCTGCCGCTCACCGTGGAGGCAGACTCCCACAGCGCCGCGTATCTACTCACCAAACGTGAGCGGATGGGCCACACACTGCCGGATTTCACGTCGCCGATCGACAACGGGCGCCAGCTCCCCGCGGACAGCGCGGCCTCGGCCACAGGAATTCTCGAGTATTCCTGAGTTCACGACGCGGTCACCGGGTCGCAGGGTAGTGACTCCCGGTCCGACGGCTTCGACGACACCGGCGCCCTCGTGCCCGACGACGATCGGCTCGCGACCGGCGAGTACCGGCGCCTTACCGGTTTCGACGCCGTCGATCATATGGAAGTCCGAGTGGCACAGTCCGGAGGCGACGAACCGGATCTGGGAAATTGTCAGCCGAGGTTGTGTTCGATCTCGTCGGTGTGCTGGCCCAACCGAGGTGTCGGGGACACCTGCGCGAGCGGCGTGCGCGAATAGGTCCACGGCAGGCCGGGGGCTGCCCTCGGAGGGGTGGTCCACGCGCTCGAAGACCGGCGGACTCATCGGATTGCCCCGGCGGTCGCTGATGAGCCGGGAGATGTCGCCACCAGGCGCTCGACCTTGATCACCTCGGCGCCCATCTGGGCGAGCAGTGTCGCACAGTAGGGCCCCATGAAGGTGGTGGCCAGCTCGACGACGCTGATTCCGGCCAAGGGCCGGCGCTGGTTCCCTTCCATACACTCATCCGGTCACCGAACCGGATCGGGCCTGCAGTGTCTGCGGTGTGTGGGCCGCACCCGTCGACACCAGGTGCTCGATCTCGTCGTCGCCGAACCCGTACTCGCTCAGGACCTGTATCGAGTTCTCACCGAGTCTCGGTGCGGGGTACCGTAATTCGGGTGCGTCTTCGCTCCACTGCTGGGGGATGCTCAGCGACCGTAGCAGGCCTTCGGTCGGGTGCTCTTCTTCGATGAAGAAGCCGACGTCCTTCATGTGCGGATCGTCGAGAAGCGTTTCGGGGGTGTTCATCTCGATGGCGGGGATGTCGGCTTCGGACAGAATCCGCACCCACTCCGCGGTCGTCTTGGTTTCGAATACCTCGGCGAGGAAGCGGTAGAGCAGGCCGATGTTCTCGGTGCGGCCGCCGATATCGGCGAAGCGGGGGTCCTGCGCCATCTCCGGCTTGCCTGCCAGGGGGAAGAATCGGTGCCAGTGCTTGTCGTTGTAGACGTTCACGCCGAGATAGCCGTCGCGGGTCCGGTACGGGCGACGGTCGGAGTTCATCATCCGGGCGTAGCCGGAGGTGCCGATCGAGGGGATGAAGGTGTGGCCGTAGAGGTGGTCGCCCATGGCGAACTGGGCGAATGTCTCGAACATCGGGACCTGCACCTCCTGGCCGTGTCCCGAGCGTTCGCGGCGGTAGAGGGCGGTGGTGATCGCGTTGGCCGCGGCCATGCCCACCACGCGGTCGGCGATCGCGGTGGCGATGTAAGTGGGCTCACCGGTTTTACGGCTTTGCAGGACCGGCATGCCCACGGCAGCCTGGATCAGGTCGTCGTAGGCGGGGCGGTCGGCGTAGGGGCCGTTTTGACCGAATCCGAAGGTGCCGCAGTAGATCAGGCGTGGATTGCGCTCATGGACCTGCTCGTAGGCCAAGCCCAGACGTGCCATCGATTTCGGGCGCAGGCTGTAGAGCAGCACATCCGCCGAAGCCAGCATGCGTTGGAGTGCGGCGTTGCCGCCGCCCGACTTGAGATCGAGCACTACGCTGCGCTTGTTGCGGTTGAGGTGCAGGAAGATCGCCCCCATGCCGGGGTTGCGGCGTGGACCGACACCGCGGGTGGTGTCCCCGGCCGTCGACTCGATCTTCACCACATCGGCGCCCATGTCGGCCAGCAGCAGGGTCGCGAATGGGCCCATGAAGTTCGAGGTGAGGTCGAGGATGCGCACGCCGTCGAGCGGTCCGGTCATGTTCGTCTCTTTCGTGATGGGGAACACGGCCGGGGGCAGCTCACCGGCAGCGATCGTGAATCGTGCCGGGAGAACCCGAGGCCCGGTCACCGGCTGTCCTCATCGTAGGCCGCTGAGCTGCTCGAACCCAGTGATATGTTCCGAAGCGGGAATTCGCGATGGCCGAATCGCGGCCGATCACCGGGTGACAGTAATTCTTACCGGGCTCGAGGGTTCATAGGAAGAATCTTTCCCATTGTCGGGAGGTTCTGCCGGAGAGAAGGTTGTCGCATCGGCTTCGAGCCGGAACGGATCTCATCGAAAGGATCGTGCCTGATGCGCACAAGCGTCACCTTCCCGAGCAACGGCCTGCGCCTGGCGGGCATCCTGTTCACCCCCGACAACCGCGGCGGCGAGCGCTTGCCGGCCGTGGTGGTGTCGCACCCCGGCGGTGGTGTGAAGGAGCAGACCGCCAGCGTCTACGCGCAGCGTTTGGCCGACAAGGGCTACGCCGCGCTCGTGTTCGACGCCGCCTACCAGGGCGAGAGCGAAGGCGAGCCGCGCTTCCTGGAAGACCCCTTCCAGCGCAGTGAGGACGTCAAGTCCGCGGTCACCTTCCTGACCACCCGCGACGACATCGACCCCGCGCGCATCGGTGCCCTCGGCATCTGTGCCTCCGGTGGCTACGTGCCCTTCGCGGCGCAGACCGACCATCGCATCAAGGCGGTGGCCACCGTCAGCGGCCTCGACATCGGCGATTACCTGAGCAACGGCCTCGGCCGCACCCAGGACCCGTCGGTGCTGCAGGAGATGCTCGACGCCGCCGGTGCGCTGCGCACCGCCGAGGCGCAGGGCGCCGAGCCGAACTACCAGATCTGGGCGCCGCCGAGCGCCGAAGGCCTCGAGGGCGCGCCTGATCTGTACCGGGAGGCGCACGACTACTACCGCACCCCCCGCGCGCAGCACCCGCGTTCGGAGAACAAGTGGCCGTTGCAGAGCATCGACCGTATCGCCCAGTTCGACGCGTACGCCAAGATCGCCATGATCTCCCCGCGGCCGCTACTGATGATCGTCGGCTCCAAGGCCGACACTGTCTACTTCAGCGAGGAGGCCATCGCCAAGGCCGCCGAGCCGAAGGAACTGTTCGTGGTCGACGGTGCCAGCCACATCGACCTCTACGACGTGGACCAGTACGTCACCCCGGCCGTGGACAAGCTCGACGAGTTCTTCGGTAAGGGTCTGGCCGGCTGATCCCGGTCACCGTGCACACAAGACGTCTGCCGCCGCACGGGTGATCCTCGTGCGGGGCAGACGTTTTCGTCTAAGCGAAACCCGAGACATTGCTGCCGTGCTCGTTGCTCACGTACATGAACCGGCCGTCGGCCGTGTAGCCCGGATTGACCGGCAGACTCCCGCCGGGCACCGGAGGACCGAGTGCGGTCAGTTCAGCGTTGGAACCGATGGCGTAACTGTGGATCTTCGCGTCGGCAGCGCTGGTGAATCGCAGATACCGGCCGTTCGGGTCGACGGTGACCATCGGGAACGCGGCGAATCCGTCGACCGTGGTCTCGCGCAGGAAAGTCAGTGCGCCGGTCGGGGAGACCACGTACGTGCTGAGCCGTCCGGGAGCCCCGCCCGGGCCGATGAAGAGGAATCGTCTGTCCTACGAATATCGTCATCGTTTCGTCAGACGCCCAGGAAGTCGTGGTAACGGAAGATGATCTCGCCGTCGAGCATCTCGACGAGTTCGGCGATCACGCCGGATTCGTCCCGCCAGGCGAGGTAGGCCTCGAAATCCGAACGCTTGTCCCACTTCTCGACGAACAGGATCCGGGCGGGCTCGTCCTGATTGCGCGCGACCTCCACGCTGATGTTGCCCGGGAAGCCGCGGGTGCCCGGCAGGTTCTTGACGAACCACTCGCGCAGATCATCGAATCGGCCTTCTTTTGCCGCCATGTCGATTGTCACCTGAATAGCCATGAGAATGCGGACTCCTGTCACGGAACGGGGAATGTTCGGCGGAACTCCGGCAGCGAACGAGACGACCGTAACGCGCATCACATTCGATGCCAATTGACGTTTCGGAAATCGGAGATTCGATCTGGGTGAAGAGCCCGGGCGCCGAAGGTTCGGTGTGGGCGAAGCGATGGTTCGGAAAATGTCAATTGCTCCGTTCACGGGCATCGATAGGATCGAGGCCACTCCTCGGACCGGTATCTGTTCGCGGCGCGACGGCGGCTATCGCAATCGGCAGCGCGGCGCATTTCGGCTGATTCGGGCCGCCGACTCCACGGGAAAGAAAAGCGTGAGAATACGAGACCATTCCGGCGGACGATGTGGCTGGACGTTACTGGGCGTGGCCGCCGCCGCACTGCTGATACCCCGTTCCGGCGAGCACAGCGCACGGCGCGCCGGGCAACGACTATCTGTCGGTGAAGGAGTCGGCAGATCATCGGTTCCTCTACGTCCTGACGATCGCACCGATCGTTTTCCGCCGCGTCGATGCTGGTCGCGGGTCGATAGCAGTGTCCGCGCGACGAGTGTCCAAGAATCTGGACACTCGTGTGATCTGGCTTTCCCTACTGTCGGAACAGTGCCGCTACGCAACGGCAACATTTGCCTGGCGGACCGCCGAACCATTCGCACATTCCTGCCCCCGCCGGATTTTCCGGTAACTCGAAACAAAGGTGAGAAATGACTGCCACCCTCCCCGAAACCGCAGCCGTCGACCGTGACGGTGTGCCGCACTATCGGCTTTTCATCGATGGTGCGTGGGTCGATACCGATACCGTGATCCCGGTGATCGACCCGGCCACCGAAGAGGTTGTGGTCACCGTCGCGCAGGCCGACACCAGCCACGTCGACGCGGCGGTCGCCGCCGCCAAGCGGACCCACGAGTCCGGTGTCTGGCGCAACACCCCGCCCGCCGAGCGGGCCGCCGTGATCGACCGCGTGATCGCCGCACTGAGCGGCAAGATGGACGAGTTGGCGGTGCTGAGCGCCAGGGAGACCGGCATGCCGGTGCGGTTGGCGGGCGCCATCGGTGTCGGCTTTCCCCTGATGCACCTGGGCCACTACGCGGAGCTGACCCGCACCTATGAGTGGGAGCGCTCGGGACCTGTTGCCGGGCAGGTGCTTTCGGCGAGCTTCATCCGGAAGGAGCCGGTCGGTGTGTGCGCGGGTATCGTCCCGTGGAACTTCCCTGCGGTCATCGCGGTGTGGAAGTCCATCCCGGCGCTGGCGGCGGGCAACACGGTGGTCCTCAAGACCGACGAGAAGACCCCGATCTTCGCCCTCGAGCTGGCGCAGCTGCTGAAGGAAGCCGGACTGCCCGACGGCGCGCTCAACGTCGTCGTCGGTGACGGCCCGACCGTCGGCGGCCACCTGGTGAAGCACCCCGACGTGCGGCTGGTGTCGTTCACCGGTTCCACCGCCACCGGCCGTCAGGTGATGGCCGATGCCGCCGGCACCGTCAAGCGCGTGCTGCTCGAACTCGGTGGCAAGGGCCCCAACATCGTGCTCGACGACGCCGATCTGACTGCGGCAGTGGACGGTTCGATCTACGCCTTCCTTCTGCACGCGGGTCAGGCGTGTGAGTCCGGCACCCGGCTGCTGCTGCCTGCCTCGATTCACGACGAGTTCGTCGCCCGTCTCGTCGAACGGCTCAAAACCCTGAAGATCGGCAGTCCGCTGGATCCGGCCACCGACATCGGCGCGGTGATGAACAAGGCCCAGCACGAGCGGATCCTCGGCTACATCGAGAAGGGCAAGGCCGAGGGTGCCACGGTCGTCGCCGGCGGCGGCGTGCCGACCGGTGCGGGCTTCGACAAGGGCTACTGGGTGGAGCCGACGGTGTTCACCGGGGTCACCAACGACATGACCATCGCCCGTGAGGAGATCTTCGGTCCCGTGCTGTCGGTGCTGAAGTACGAGTCGGAGGACGAGGCGATCAAGATCGCCAACGACACCGAGTACGGTTTGGCTGCCGCCGTGTGGAGCCGCGACAACCAGCGTGCGCTCGAGGTGGCCCGGCAGATCGAGGCCGGTTCGGTGTGGATCAACGACTACCACAACATCTCTCAGTACCTGCCTTTCGGCGGTTTCAAGCAGTCCGGCACCGGCCGTGAGCTCGGGCCCGACGCCTTGAACGAGTTCACCCAGGACAAGAGCATCACCATCGATCTGTCCGGTGATGTCAGCCGTCGTGCCTACGGCCTGGTGCTCGGTACCCCGCCCGC
The DNA here is from genome assembly GCF_006716565.1 of Nocardia bhagyanarayanae. Taxonomy (NCBI): domain Bacteria; kingdom Bacillati; phylum Actinomycetota; class Actinomycetes; order Mycobacteriales; family Nocardiaceae; genus Nocardia; species Nocardia bhagyanarayanae. Next base: position 4,882,201 of record NZ_VFPG01000001.1, read on the forward strand.
GGCCGAGTAGCACGCTTCCCGCAGAACCCGCGCGCGCCCGAAGACCGGGGCTCGTGTTCGAAAGATCCAACGGAGAATCTCATGATCAAAGGTCAGTTCACCAATTTCAAGCTGATCGTTCGCGATCTCGACCGCTCGCTGGCGTTCTACAAGCTGTTCGACCAGAAGGTCGGCGCGCTACTCGAATTCGTGGATCCGGAACTCACCGAGGTGATGCTGGAGAACTCCGAAGGCGTGCGCACCCTGGTTCTGCTCAACGGCGATCTGCTGCCCGCACCGGCCCCGGTCCCCGGGTATGCGCCGCTGGTGCTGGTGGTTGACGACGTCAACGCCGCGGCCGCCGAGATCAAGGCCGCCGGATACGAAATGCGGGTCGAACCAACTGATTTCGGCCCAGTCACGCTGGCCATGGTCGCCGATCCGGACGGCTACCTGGTCGAGTTGGTCTCGGGTGACCCGAACGCGGTGCAGAGTCCGCCGCCGGGCACCAAGATCCCGCACCCGGTTCCCTACATCCACGATCACGCATGAGCTCGGTCGTGACGGCGGAAGCGGTGGTGCGGTCGGCGCTCGGGTCCGACGCCGGGCACCTGCTCATCGATGGTGAGTGGGTGCCCGCCGCGGCGGGTTCGACGTTCGATGTCATCGATCCCGGCACGGAAGAGGTTGTCGGCCGGGTCGCGGAGGCGGGGACCGCTGATGTCGATTCCGCGGTCGCCGCGGCGCGACGCGCTTTCGACGAGGAACGGTGGTTGCGCCTGTCGTCGGCCCAGCGCGGTGTGGTGCTGTGGCGGGTGGCCGATCTGCTCGAGGCGAAGTCCGAGGAGATGGCGCGGCTGGAGAGTCTCGACGTCGGTATGCCTGTCTCGCAGGCGAAATTGATGGTGGCCGAGGCGGTCAACCAGTTCCGCTACTACGCGGGCTGGGCGGACAAGATCCAGGGCACCACCGTCGAGATCGGGACCGCCGAGCGTCGGCTGCAGGGCGCCACCTACCGCGAACCTGTCGGTGTCGTGGCGATGATCGTGCCGTGGAACGCGCCACTGATCGCCATGTCGATGAAGCTGGCTCCCGCCTTGGCGGCCGGGTGTACGTGTGTGCTCAAGCCGTCGGAGGAAGCGCCGCTCTCAGCGCTGGCTCTGGGCCGGATCCTGCTCGAGGCGGGCGTCCCGGCCGGTGTCGTCAACATCGTCACCGGTTTCGGGGCGACGGGCGCGGCGTTGGCCGAGCATCCCGGCGTCGACAAGATCAGCTTCACCGGCTCCACCGAAGTGGGTCGCAAGGTCGTCGCCGCGGCCACCGGCAACCTGAAGAAGGTGTCGCTGGAACTGGGCGGCAAGTCGCCGGTGATCGTTCTGCCCGATGCCGACTTGGGCGCCGCCGCGGCGGGTATCGCCATCGGCGTGTTCTGGAACTCGGGGCAGATTTGTACCTCGGGTACGCGCTTGTTCGCGCACGCAGACATCTACGACGAGCTGGTCGAGGGAATCGCCGAGCAGGGCCGCGCCATGAAGGTCGGCTACGGCACCGACCCGGACGCGCTGCTCGGTCCATTGATCTCCCAGCGTCAGCTGGACCGGGTCGCCGGGTACGTCGAGGGTGGCCGAGCAGCGGGCGCGCGGGTCGTCAGTGGTGGAAAGCGCTTGGACGGCCGCGGTTTCTACTACGCGCCGACCGTCGTCGCCGACGCGACACCGGACATGCGTATCGTTCGTGAGGAGATCTTCGGGCCGGTGATCGCGGCCATGTCGTTCACCGATCTGGACTCCGCAATCGCCTCGGCCAACGACACCGAATACGGGCTGGCGGGCAGCGTCTGGACGCGCGACATCGCACTGGCCCATCGCGTCGCCCGCCGCCTGCGCGGTGGTCGCATCGGCGTGAACATCCACCGCGCCGGCGGTGTCCAGATGCCGGTCGGTGGCTTCAAACAGTCCGGGTGGGGCAGAGAGAACGGTCCCGACGCGCTCGAGGAATACCTCGAGACCAAATCGGTCGTCATGCTGCTCGACCGCTGATTTCGAACGAAGCACCTTCGATCCCGACTCTGGAAAGTTCGATCAACTATGGCAAATCTCAATGACGGCCTGGAGCAGAAGATCCAGTGGGTTGTCGACCTCGAGCAGATCAAGATACTGATGGCGAAGTACTGCCACGGTATTGATCAGAAGGACGAGAAGACCTTCATGAGCATCTGGTCCGACGACGCCGACTATCTGCTTCCTCGGGGTGAGGGGCACGGCACCGACGGGATTCGGGCACTGGTGCGGAAGGTGTGGCGTGAAGTTCCCCAGTGTCATCACCACATCACCAATCCGGTGATCGATATCCAGGGCGAGACCGCTACGGCGGCCACCGACGTCATCTACTTTCGCCTCACCGCCGATGGAATCCGAGTATTGCTTTCGGGCACATACGCTTTCGAGTTCGTCAAGGGCGAGGACCGGTGGCAGATCCGAAGCCTGAAATTCGCGAGCTTCGTCGCGGACAGCCCGGTCTTCGCGTAGCGCGGACTGCTTACGGCCCCGAAGGGATTCTGCGACAGCGGTCGCAGGGTCCCTTTCATGCGTGAGCCGGGTCTCGAATACCACCCTGGCGCCGGAGCCCCTGGTCGGAAAGGCCGCTATGAAAGCCTTTCTGGCGACGTTGATGGCCGCCGACTGGCGCCTATGCTAGATCATGCTCGTATCGCGGTGTATTCGGTGTGATGGTCGCGAATGACCAAGGCCGAGCGCAGGTTCCAGAGCGCGGTGGGGTCGGCGATGTCGAAGCCGGTGAGGCGGAAGATCCGCTTGAGCCGGTGGTCGACGCTGTTGGGGTGCAGATGCAGTCGGCGGGCAGTGCGACGGCGATCGAGGCCGCTCTTGACATAGGTGCGCAGTGTCTCGAGCAGATCGGGGTGATCTTCGAGTGGATCGAGCAGGGTGGACAGGGCATCGCGGCCGGGGCCGGGGCGGGTGAGCTGGTATTCCACCGCGATGTCGCTGAAGCGGTGCAGCCGCCCCGTCATGCCGAGCCGGGTGACCACGTCCAGGGCGGCGTACACCTGTTCGGCCACCGCGGGCAGTTCGCAGGTCGGCGCGCACATGACCACCCCCGTCGGGATGTGGCCGTCGGCGGTGCGCAGGTCCTCGATGAACGCGGTGAGCGCGGCGAACTCGCCGAACGCCGTGTCAGGGACGAGGATCGTCGCGCCCGTTTCACCGGACAGGGCCAGTGCGTTCGGGCCGAAGCGCCGTCGCAGCTCCGAATACAGCCGCGCCGCAATGGGCTCGGTGGTACTGCGTGGGACGCCGTGCGGTCTGCCGCGCCGCGACGGAAGGTGGACGGCGAGGATCGCGTAGACATCGGCGATACCGATCTGGTTGCACTGTCCGAGCACCTTCGACGAATCACCACGTAGTAGTGCGGCGGCGACCTCCTTCGCGGCTCCGATGCTGTCGTGCGCCGCGCGGCCCGCTCGGCCGTAGACGCGCGCGACGATCCCAGTCGCTACTCGCACCGCCCGCAGCACCTGCCCTGAGTCGACCGTCAGCGGGGAGGTCGCGGGCGCGGCGTCGACGACCAGTTCGATGGCTCCGATGACGATCGACAACGTGGTGTCGAGATCGACGCCCAACCGGATGCACGTGGTCGCGGCGCGTTCCAGGTCGGCCACCGCCTCGGCGTCGTCGCTGAGCCTGCTGGCCGAGGCGAAAGATCTGGAGGCCAGGACGAGTAGCTGCTCACGCACCTCGCCGGAAGCGCTGTGTGCGGTCACTGCGGAGTCGACCATCCGGGTGATTGTCTGGTTCACCTCGTGAACTCCCATCCTGCGTTCTTCGACCCGGCACGCTGGAACTCGCCGGGTGTCCGCCAGGTGAGGGCGGTGCTCGACGAGCCTAAGGCGGGGTCTCACAACGCGGTGTCCAGCAATTTGGACACCCCAAACTGGTCAATTGCTCAGAACTTTGGTGTCACACCCAGGGTAAAGTCACGTATGAGGCATAATGCATGAACAGGCGACCGAAAGGATCCCGATGGAAACCACCCTGCAGCGTTTGCCTCGCAGTGCGAACAAGCAGCGTCACCAGCTGTCGGAGGATGTCGCGACCTATGTCCGTGAACTGATCATCTCGGGCCGGGTGCGGCCGGGTGAGTTCCTGCGGATCGAACCGATCGCCGAGGCCGTCGGTGTCAGCAACACCCCGGTGCGCGAAGGCCTGCTGCTGCTCAGCGGCGAGGGCTTCGTGGAACTGGTGCCACGGCGCGGATTCATGGTGTCGGAGTTCAGCAAACAGGATGTGCGCGACCTGTTCTGGGCGCAGGCGACGATGGCCGGTGAACTGGCGAGCCGGGCCGCGAAGTCGATCTCCGCACGCGAACTCGACCATCTTGCGGACGTCGTCGAAGCGCATGCGCGGGCGGCCGAGAACGGATCCGATGACGAACTCGTCGCCTACGGTCACGAGTTCCATCGCTCGATCAACCTGGCGGCGGACTCACACCGGTTGGCCATGCTGCTGGCCACGGTCGTCAAGCAGCTGCCGAATCGCTTCTACATCAGTATCGAGGGACATGGCGAGGACACGTTGCGGGATCACCCGCTGATTCTCGAAGCGCTGCAGAAGCGTCGCCCCAAGGCTGCCAATACCCTGATGCGCGAACACATCATGTCCAGTGCCGACGAGCTGATCGCCATGCTGGAGAAGCAGGGTCTGTGGGTCGAATCGGCCCGCAAATCCACGGCCTGACCCGTCGGCCGAATCCAACCCGGCCGCCTCCCTCGCCCGCGTTGTGCCTGATCAAACGCCTGCTGCATTGATATGGAATATAGTATATATTTCTAAGCGTTACATGCGTCACAGCGGTGAGAGGACTTTCCATGACCAGGTCGGCTGTGGCAGGCGTGCTGCCTGCGCATCCCGAGGCGTCCTATATCGACGGCAGGTGGGTTCCGGTGTCGTCCTCGGGGACCTTCGAGGTCCTCGATTGCAGCACCGAGGAGGTCGTCACCGCCGTCGGGGCGGCGACCGTCGAGGACGTGGACGCCGCGGTGATCGCCGCGCGCAAGGCCTTCGACAGCGGTCCGTGGCCGCTGATGTCGCCGACCGAGCGGGCCGGATATTTGCGCGCGATCGCCGCCGAACTGACCAGGCGGGGCGATGATTTCGCCCGGCTCTGGTCGGTCGAATCGGGCATTGTGTACTCGCTGGCAAAGACCAGGCTTCCGCTGTTCCTGTCGGGCGCGTTCACTGCCTATGCCGATCTGGCCGAGTCGTTCGCGTTCCGGGAGCCGCACACACCCGCGGCCGGCGGTGCCGGTCTGCTCGTGCGCGAACCGGTCGGTGTCGTCGCGGCGATCGTGCCCTGGAACGGCCCCGCCGGCCTGATGGCCTACAAATGCGCGCCGGCTCTGCTCGCCGGTTGCTCGATCGTGTTGAAGCCACCGCAGGAGGCGCCGACCTCGGCGTATCTGTTCGCCGAGGTCTGCGACCGGGTCGGGCTGCCGCCGGGGGTGGTCAATGTGGTGACCGCCGACCGGCAGGTGTCGGAAACACTGGTCCGCCACCCCGGCGTCGACAAGGTGACCTTCACCGGATCCACGGTGGCGGGCCGCACGATCGGCGCGATCTGTGCCGACCGGATGGCGCGCTGCACCCTCGAACTCGGTGGCAAGTCGCCCGCTCTCGTACTCGACGACTACGACATCGACACGGCAGCGAAGGTGCTCGCCGGTGGCATCAGCTACCTGGCCGGCCAGGTGTGTCACAGCCTGACGCGCGTCATCGTTTCCGAAAAGCGCCACGACGAACTCGCCGACGCGCTCGGCGCCGCGATGAGCGCGATCCGGGTGGGCGACCCGTTCGACGAGAGCGTGACCATGGGGCCGCTCGCGTCCGCCCGCCAACGGGAACGCGTCGAAAGCTACATCGCCGCAGGAAAATCCGGCGGCGCGCGCCTGGTGACCGGTGGTGGCCGACCGGCCGGGCTCGAGCGCGGCTTCTTCGTCGAGCCGACCCTTTTCGCCGGTGTCGACAACCGGTCGGTGATCGCGACCGAAGAGATCTTCGGGCCGGTCCTGGCCGTCATCGCGGCGAAGGACGAGGACGATGCCGTCGCGCTGGCCAACGACAATCCTTACGGTCTCAACGCCTCGGTCTTCACCAACGACACCGACCGTGCCTACCGCGTGGCGCGCAAACTCCGTACCGGCACGGTCGGGCAGAACGGGCCGCGCACCGATTTCTCGATCGCTTTCGGCGGTTTCAAGCTGTCGGGCGTCGGTCGCGAAGGCGGTTCGGAGGGGCTGCTGCCCTTCCTGGAAACCAAAACGCTGGTATTCGAAAACCAGCCGGCCGATATCCCTGGCCTCGGCAACTGATTCCATACCGACATTTCACCGGAAAGGCCTCGTCGACTTGGGTCGGCGGGGCCTTGTGCTGTTCGGTGTGATCTGGAAATTGTGCTGCCCGAAAATTCCTCGACTGTCCATATTCTTGGACATCGTGTGAACGGAAATCTCTCTAACCTCTTTCGGGAAGAGGGTGGCATTCGTGCAAGGCCGCCTGATTCGTTCCTGGCGCATATCGCGCGTGTTCTATTCGATCGGGGAGCAGCGGTGCTCGTCGATCGGTTGGAGGTGCCACCCATGTTCTCTACCCAGCGTTTTCGTTCCCGGCGCGCTGCCGCCGGTCTCGCTGTGACGCTCGCACTCGCCTCGGGAGGCTGGCTGAATTCCTCGGTCGCCCTGGCGGATCCCGGTGCCAGATTTCTGGTGATCGGCGGAGCCGCATCATCGAATATCAGTGTGCTCGGCCTCGATGAAGCGGGCAGATTGTCGACGGTGCCTGGATCACCCTTTCCGTCCGGGACCGGTTCGCTGGCGGTGACGGTCACGCCCGACGGGCGCAACGTGTATTCGGTCAACACGGTGTCGGGCACTGTGAACGGATTCCGCCTCGGCAGCGACGGCATTCTCACCTCGATTCCCGAGGCGAACCTCGAGCTCGGCGGTCCCGGGGTCGGAGCCGTTGCCGCGCCCGACGGAAAGAGACTGTTCGTGACGAGCGGCTCGGTGACGAACGAAATCCGCACCTACTCGATCACCGCCGCCGGTGGCCTGGTGCTCACCGGTGTGGCCCAGGTGCCCGGGGTGAGTGCGCTCAGTCAGCTCGCGATCGCGCCGGACGGCCGTTTCGTGTTCGCCGTGGGCTGGTTGGAGGCGACGGCGTTCAGTTTCGCCGTGGGTCCCGACGGTGCGTTGACCCTTGTCGATTCCGTCGCGGCGGGTCCGATGTCGACGCTGCCAGGGGTGACGCCGGACGGCCGGTTCCTCTATGTCAGTAATGAAGCGGGCGGCGACATCTCAGGCTATGCGATCGGTGCCGACGGGAAACTGAGCCCCGTGCCGGGGACACCGTTCCGTACCGGGCTGATGCCGTTGCCGCACGGCGCGGTCTTCACCGCTGACAGCCGCCGGATGTACATGGCCGAGGCGATGGCGGGGCAGATCAGTGGGTTCCAGATCGCGGAGAACGGGTCGTTGAGCCCGCTGCCCGGATCGCCGTACCCGGCGCCGGCGGGCACCTTGCCGGGCCGCGTGGTGGTCGACTCGGAATCGCAACGGGTTTTCCTCATCGACACTCTGACCGTCGGCGTCACCGCGCGCGTGCATCCGTATGCGATGGCGCCCGACGGGCGGCTCACGCCGACGGGGGAGCAGTCCGTCGACACTGGGCTGATCTTCGCCGACGGCGCCAACGCGGTACTGGCGGTGCAGCGATGATATTACATATATTATATTGAGGAGGATCGCACCGCAGCTGCCAAGGGAGGCACACACGATGAAACCGTACCGTTCGATGCTCTTCGTCCCCGGTCACAAGGGTTCCTGGGCTGACAAAGGGGTCGCCTCCGGGGCCGACGCGCTGATCCTCGACCTCGAGGACTCGGTTCCCGCCGCGGACAAGATCGAGGCGCGCGGCACGGTCGCGGCCACGATCGACCGTCTCACAGCCGAAGGCGTGCGCCCCGACCTGTGGGTGCGGGCCAACCCGGAGGTGAGCGGGCTGCTCGGCGGTGACCTGGAAGCCATCGTGCGGCCGGGACTGGCCGGGCTGTTCCTGGCGAAAGTGTTCACCGCCGACGAGATCGTGCGCCTGGACGCGGTGCTGAGCCACATCGAGCACCGTGAAGGCATCGAAGTCGGGACGGTGCAGCTGATCGTGTCCTTCGAGACCGCGGTGTCGATGGCGCACTGCGAGGAGATCGCGGGCGCGAGCCCCCGGGTGGCTTCCCTGCTCGGTGCCACCGGTCCCAATGCCGACGTGGGTCGCGAACTCGGCTTCGAGTTCACCCCCGCCGGGCTCGAAACGCTGTATCTGCGCAGCCGGATCATCCTGGCCGCGCGGGCGAACGGGCTGCACCACCCGGTCACCGGTGTGTGGCAGGACATCAAGGATCTCGACGGCGCGCGACGCTTCTGTCTCGACAACCGTCAGCTGGGTTACCGCGGGCTGGTGGCCATCCACCCGTCGCACGTCGCGATCGCCAACGAGGTGTTCTCGCCGTCGCCGGAGACCGTCGACTACTGCCGACGCATGATCGCGGCGTTCAACGAGGCGGAGGCCGCAGGCAGCGCGGCCGTCGACTTCGAAGGCCAGCACATCGATCTCGCGCACGTGAAGACGGCGCGGGGCGTGATCGCCTTGGCCGACGCGGTATCAGCCAACGCGTAGCAGCGACAACGAGAGAAGGGGGTGGCCGCGGCCGCCCCCTTCTTCCCGTCCTCGGGCGATCAGTCGACAATCAGTAGGACCGTCTCGGCCACGCAGGCGGGTTTGGCCGCGCCGCCGTCGAGCACGTACTTCGCCGTCACCGAGGCCCCGGCGGGAGTGTCCGCGACGTCGGTGATCGTGACGGTTGCCCGCAGTCGTGACCCGGCGGGCAACGGCGCGGGGAAGCGAACCTTGTTCACGCCGTAGTTGACCCGGGCCGAGCCGAATCTGAAATCGAGCAGCTCCGGCCGGAAATGCGAGATCAGCGACAGCGTGAGATAGCCATGGGCGATGGTGGTCCCGTACGGTCCGGCGGCAGCCCGCTCGGGGTCGATGTGAATCCACTGTTCGTCGTCGGTGACCTCGGCGAACGCCGAGATGCGCGCCTGGTCGACCAGATAGGGTTCGCTCGGGCCGATCGGCTCACCCACGGCGGCGCGGATCTCGTCGAGGGTGGTGAATACGCGGGGCACGGTCTCTCCTGACTAGTCGGTGGTGACGTCGACGGTGGCGTTCGGACCGGCGGATTCGCCACCGGGACCGAACAATTCGAGCGAGACCCCGCCGGGTACCTCGGTGGCGAGCAAGCGCGCGGGCTGCCCACAGAACAGCGGCGCCCGGCCGCGGTGGCGCAGCTCCCGCACCGGAGCCCCGCCCATCAGGCGGTGGATCTCGGCCAATGCGATGGCCTGCAACGGGCCGTGGACGACCAGCCCCGGGTACCCCTCCACACCGGTGGCATAGGGCCAGTCGTAGTGGATGCGGTGCGCGTTGGCGGTGGCCGCGGAGAACCGCGCGAGCAGTGACGGATCGGTCCGCAGATCCCAGGCGTTGTCCGCCGTGCGGCGCAGGGGAGTGCGCGGCAGGGTGTCCTCGGCCGAAGGCGGTTGTGTGGGCCGATCCGGCGCGGGCGCGGCCTCCCGGTAGATCAGGTTCTGTGTTTCCTCGACGGCGAGCTGGCCGGTACCGGTGAACAAGCGGATCCGTACATCGACCACGACCAGCGCGCCGGATCGGCCGTCCTTCTCGGTCACCGAGACCACCTCGGCCTCGCGCCGCACCGTGGAACCGACGAGAAGTGGTGCGTGCAAACGGATCTCACCGCCGGCGAACATGCGGCGCGGGAGTTCGACCGGCGGCAGGAACGAACCGCGTCGAGGGTGGCCGTCGGCGCCGAGCACGCCGGAGGCAGCCCAGCGCGGCAGCGCCACCCAGTGCCACAGCGGCGGCAGCGGATCGCCGGGGCCCGGCACGGGCAGGCCGTCGTCGAGCAGAGCGGCCAACGCGGCCACCGGCGCGGGATCGAGGAGTTCGATGGAGGTTTCCGGGCGCGGTTGCCAGGCGGACGCGGTCACATGAACCGCCCGCCGGTCACCTCGAGCACCGTGCCCGTCATGTACGAGGACATGTCGGAGGCGAGAAACAGTGCCACCGTGGCGATCTCGTCGATCTCACCGGCCCGGCCGAGCGGGATCTCGGCCATCTTCTGATCCCACACCTTCTGCGGCATGGCCTCGGTCATGGCGGTGCGGATCAGGCCGGGCTGGATGGCGTTGACCCGCACACCGAGGTGCGCGAGCTCTTTCGCCGCGGCCTTCGACAGGCCGACGATGCCCGCCTTGGCCGCGGAGTAGTTGGTCTGACCGGGCAGACCGATCTTGCCCGAGAGCGAGGACATGTTGACGATGGCGCCGCTGCCGCGTTCACGCATCACCGCACCGGCCAGCCGGGTGCCGTTCCAGGTGCCCTTGAGGTGGACGGCGATGACCTGGTCGAACTGGTCCTCGGTCATCTTGCGCATGGTCGCGTCGCGGGTGATGCCCGCGTTGTTGACCATCACGTCGACGGGGGAGAAGGATTCGGCGGCGGCGTCGATCAGGGCTTGGACGTCGTCGGCGACGGTGACATCGCAGCGCACACCGCGGGCGACGGTCGCACCGCCCAGCTTGTCGGCGGCCGCCTGGGCGGCGGCACCGTCGATGTCACCGATGACGACGCGGGCGCCCTCGGCGACGAACCGTTCGGCGATGGCGTAGCCGATGCCCTGGGCGGCGCCGGTGATGACGGCGGTCTTGTCGGCCATAAGTGGTCCGGTCATGGCTGTTCCTCACTGTCGGTGGTGGCGTCGAGCTGCGCCAGGATGCGCCGGGCGCGCTCGAGCACGGGCTTGTCGACCATGGCACCGTCGACCACGACGACACCGGA